>NZ_CP013747.1:1891408-2521878 GCF_001484605.1 Pseudarthrobacter sulfonivorans
TGACCCGACGGTGAGTGGTGCTGAGGCGCGGGGCGCCGTCGAGGCGGTGTGGCGGATGGAGTCTGCCCGCATCGTCGGCGCCCTGGCCCGCTATACAGGCGACTTCCCGCTGGCCGAGGATCTCGCCCAGGAGGCCCTCGCCGAGGCACTCGTCTCGTGGTCCGTCAACGGTGTACCCGCCGAACCCGCCGGCTGGCTCCTCACCACAGGCCGCCGTCGTGCGATTGATACGTTCCGGCGGCGGGCGGCGCGGGACGAAAAGTACGCCCTGCTGGCCAGCGACCTCGCGGCGGAGGAGCCAGGAGCGGACGCCTTGTTCGACCCCGAGGCGATCGACGACGACGTGCTCGCCCTGATGTTCATCTCCTGCCATCCGGTGCTGGCCAAGGAAGCCCGGATCGCGTTGACGCTGCGCGTAGTGGGCGGCCTGGGCAGCGACGAGATTGCCAAGGCTTTCCTGGTCCCGGTGGCGACGATCCAGGCACGCATCACCCGTGCCAAGAAGACGCTGGCCGCCGCGCAGGTGCCTTTCGCGGTGCCTGAGCCGCACGAGCGGGCTGAACGGCTCGGCTCGGTGCTCAACGTCATCTACCTGATCTTCACGGAGGGCTCGTTTGCCTCGGGCGGCGCGGAGTGGATCCGCACGGACCTGGCCGGCGAAGCCCGCCGCCTTGCCCGGGTGCTGGTGCAGATCTCGCCGGAGCCCGAGGTGTTCGGGCTGATTGCGCTGATGGAACTTACCGCTGCGCGGTTCCCGGCCCGGCTCGACGCGTCGGGCCGCCCGGTGCTTCTGGAAGACCAGGACCGACGGCGGTGGGACCAGGCCGCGATCCGGCGCGGACGTGCGGCGCTGGCGCGGGCCGCGGGATCCGGACGCGGGTTGGGTGCGTACGGTCTCCAGGCTTCCATCGCTGAGTGCCACGCGGTGGCTCATTCGGTTGCCGAGACGGACTGGCAGCGGATCGTCATCCTCTACGAAGCCCTCGGCCGGCTGGCCCCGTCCCCCGTCATCGAACTCAACCGAGCGGTCGCCGTCGCGATGGCCTCCGGCCCGGCGGACGGACTGGAGCTGGTGGAGGCGATCGCCGCACGCGGAGAACTGGCGGGCTCGCACCTTCTTCCCGCGGTCCGTGGCGAGATGCTCACCCGGCTCGGCAGGCGCGACGACGCACGGTCCGCACTCCTGCAGGCCGTGGCGCTGTGCGGGAACGCCGCCGAGCGCGCGGTGCTGCAGCGCAAGGTGGACGAGCTCAGCTGACCCGGGGGTGGGCCGCGGTCCAGCACCGAGCGCGAACGGACACTTGAGGCCCCGCCGCGCAGGGCCTCAAGTGTCCGTTCGCGCCAGATCAACTGCGTTGGATCAACAGCCGGCAGCGAACCTGGCGAGCGGGTTGGCGAGCCGGCCGGCCATCTGCAACCCGCCGGACGGGTCCGTGAGGTCAAGCATCTGCTGGTTGTTCCGCAGCTGCAGCCGGTTCAGGCACGACAGTTCAAAGTCAGGGGCGAACAGGTCGTGGCGGGCGAACTGGTCCGCCAGCTCCGGGTGTTCAGCCTGGTAGTCCTGGATGACCCGCGCGGCCGTGCCCCAGAACTCCTCCTCGCCGAGTTTCCCGTCCTCCACCAGCAGGGCACCGAGGAAGCGGAAGATGCAGTCGAATACATCCGTATAGATGGCCAGCACCTTTTCGCCGTCAGGGATATCAACCTGGATCCTCGATACCTCCTCGGGCAGGTCCAGCCGGCGCCCCATCACCACGATTTCCTCGGCGATGTCCTTCATCACCGCACGGACGGGCACACCGTTATCCAGCACGAGGATCACGTTCTCGCCATGCGGCATAAAGGCGAGTTCGTACCGGTAGAGGCAGTGGACCAACGGGACGAGGTAGGCCTCGAAGTAGCGGCGCAGCCATTCGGAAGGCTCCAGTCCGGAGCGCTCAATCAGGGCAGACACCATCGGTTTGCCGGTCGAATCGACGTGCAGCAGGGACGCCATGGTGGCAAGCTGCTGGCCGTCCTCCAGCAGCGGGAGCGGACTTTCCCTCCACAGCGCGGACAGCATCTTCCGGTACGGCGAGCCCTTGGCGGACGCGGCCTCGTAGTAGCCGTTGTGGTAGCCGATGGCAGCGATCTCGCTGATCATGGCCAGTCCGCGTTTCTGCAGGGCTTCGTCTGACCTGATCAGGTCCTGCAGCCAGTCGTTGATGGCGGGGGTTGCCTTCATGTACTGCGGCGAGAGTCCCCGCATAAAGCCCATGTTCAGTACGGACATCGCCGTCTTGACGTAGCTCTTGGCGGGCGCGGCCGTGTTGAAGAACGTGCGGATCGACTGCTGGGCCTGGTAACTGTCTGCGCCGGTCCCCAGATGGATGATGTGCTGCTGGGCGATTTCGGCAGCGAACGTGACAGTGAGCTTGTTCTCCCACTGCCACGGATGCACCGGCATCAGGAAGTACTGGGCGGGGTCCACACCCTGGGCGGTGAATTCGGTGTCAAAGGACTGCAGCGCGGCGGCGCCGAGCTCGGCCTCCAGGTGGGCGCGGTAGTCCAGTCCGGCGCTGGCGGTGAAGACAGCCTTGCTGCGGTGGACCCCGATCCATTCCAGGCGGACGGGGGCTCCGGTCTCCGGCGCGAACGCCCGGTAGTCACTGATGCCGAACCCCAGCCTGCCGTTGTTGGCCACAAAACAGGGGTGGCCCTCCGTCATGCTGCGTTCGATGGCCTGGAAATCGGCGGCGGGGTCCGTGCCGCCGGTGACTCCTGCCGCGAGTTCCTCGGCGGACGGCTGTCCCAGCCACTGCTTGTAGGAGTGGCTGGCCAGGGTGCTGCTGATCTCTTCAAGGTAGACCGGGAGCATCTCCTCGCGGATGCCCAGAGTGCCCCTGAACTCGGTGATGAAACGCAGGGCGTCCGGGGCCGCATCCTCGCCGCTGCGTGTGCAGTGGATGGAAGCGGCGTCCACCGACCAGTGCTCCAGCTCAAGCACGCGGGCCGTGAACGAGTACGCCGTGAGGCCGTCGTCGCTGCGGACCACGTACACCGCGGGCTCGTCCGGACCCGTGGCACCCCTGCCGGAGCCCAGGCGCTGCGGCTCCAGGATGCGTTCGTGCAGGAATTCTGCAAGCGCCTTGCGAACCAGGTGGCGGTTGGCCGCCGCCCAGCGTTCGGGTGCGAGGTGGGGAACGGTGTTGGCGGTGCTGTCCGGCCTGTCGGCGGCGACGCCAATGACAGAGGCAGTGTCAATGTCGGCGGGGTCAATAACGGGGGCGGATTCCCGCACGACGGCGGGGTCCAGCTCGATGATGGTCACAGTGATGCTCCCTGGAGGATCGGGGTGGAAAGGTCATGGGAATGGACTCGAGGGTGGCCCAGGGCTGCGCGGGCGGCGAGGTAGTCCTGGCGTGTGCAGAAGCTGAGCAGCGCTTCCTTGTCCGGCAGGGTGACAACCCCCGCCGGCTGGAAGCCCAGCCGCTCGTTGAGCACATGGATCTTGGAGTTCCTGGCGTCTGGTTCAACCACCACGCGTTCCACGCCCGGTTTTTCGAACAACCGCTCCAGCACGGCATCCATCACCGCGGCCGTGTACCCCGGTTGGGGATCTCCCGACGGCGGCGCCACCAGCAGGTGCATGCCGATGTCGCCCTCCTGCACGGCATAGATCGCGGCCAGCGGCGAGGCGGCTGGCAGGTATTCCTCCATCAGGAAGGCGGGGACGCCGTCGTCGTTGATCCCCAGCAAGGCGTGGTGATGCCCCGTTGCCTGGATTTTCGAGTACTCCTCCACAACGCCGTCAACTGTGGAGGACAGCATCCCCCAGAACGACGCGTACGGCTGGGTGACCCAGCTGTGGAGGAGGGGTGCATCGGCCGCGGCGTCAACACAGCGGAACGTGAAACTCATGCGGACACCTCCACCGTCTGGGTGGGAGCCGGCTCGGCGCTGCGTCCGGCCGGACCGGAGACTGAAGCGGAGACCGGGCCGGCAGCAGTCGGAACACTATCCGGCGCGCCGAACTGCTGGAACGCGATGCTGCGCTCCACGGGATAAACCTCGCGGCCGGTGATCTCACGCAGGATGCACGAGTTGCGGTAGGCGGCCATGCCCAGGTCCGGGGTGACAAAGCCGTGCGTGTGCAGCTCGGCGTTCTGGACGAAAAGTTCGCCAGGTTCGACGCCGGTGCTGTAGTTGCGCGCCACGGCGAACCGGCCGGCGGAGTCCCTGGCAATCCGGTCCTGGATGCCCGCCAGGAAGTCCGGCTCCCGGTAGGTGTAACCGGTGGCCAGGACCACGGCGTCGCTGTCCAGCACATAATCCGAGCCCTGTTCCTCGTGCCGGAGCTGCAGCGTGTGGGAACCGGTGGCCTGATCCCAAGCGCCGCCGGTGAGCGACGAATGGGTCAGGAGCTGGGTGTCCACCATGCCGGAGAGGCTCTTCGTGTACAGGAGGTCGTAGATGGCGTCGATCAGCTCGGAGTTGATGCCTTTGTACAGGTTCTTCTGGCTCTTGATGAGTCCGTCGCGTTGGTCCTGGGGCAGCCCATGGAAGTAGTCCACGTACTCCGGCGAGGTCATCTCCAGGGTGAGCTTGGTGTACTCCAGCGGGAAGAACCGCCCGGACCGGGTGACCCAGTTCAGCTGGTAACCGTAGGTGTCCATGTCTTGCAGGAGATCGTTGTAGATTTCCGCGGCGCTCTGGCCGCTGCCCACGATGGTGATGCTCCGCTTGGCCTGCAGCTCACTCTTCCTCGACAGGTAGTCGGCGTTGTGGAGGACGAGTCCCCCGCCGCCGTTCGCAGCCGCCTCGACTATTCCGTCACAGGACGCCGGCACGTATGGCGAGGTGCCCGTGCCAAGCACGAGCCGCCGCGCCAGCAGCACCTCAGGCCCGTCCGGACCTTCCACTGAAAGGCGGTACACGCCGGCGTCGTACGTTACATCCAGCACAGCCGTGCTAAAACGGACGGACCGCAGCTGGCCGGCCACCCACTGGCAGTACTGGTTGTACTCCGCGCGCAGCGGATAGAAGTTTTCGCGGATGTAGAAGCGGTAGAGGCGGCCGGTCTGCTTGAGGAAATTCAGGAACGAATACGGCGAGGTGGGATCGGCCAGCGTCACCAGATCCGCCATGAACGGCACCTGGAGGTGGGCCGGCTCCAGCATCATGCCAGGGTGCCAGTCAAAGGATTCCCGTTGCTCCAGGAAGACGCCATCCAGCCCGTCCACCGGCTCGCTGAGGGCGGCGAGGCCCAGGTTGAAGGGTCCGACGCCGATCCCGGCGAAGTCGAAAATGCGCGGTTCGGTGGAGGTGCTCATGCGGACACCTCGCTGGTGCTGGCGCTGGCACTGTCGCTGGCCAGCAGCTGCACGCCGGTGCGGCGCAGCAGCTCGATGATCTCGCTGATGTCCTCCAGGGTTGCTTCGGCGTTGAGGAGCGTGAACTTCAGATAGTGCCTGCCGGCCACCTTCGTGCCGGCCACGACGGCCTGCCCGGACGCGAAAACCGCTGCGCGGATGGCCGGGTTGAGCGTGTCGGCCGCATCCTCGGAAAGCCGGCCGTGAGCGTCGGTGAGGCCGACATCGGCAAAACCGACGCCGGCAAGGGCAGCGGCAGTTCCGGGCACACGGGGCCGGTACCGGAAGACCAGTGTGCTGAGCTGCGGAGCGGCGGCGAGCTCAAAGTCGTCGTCGGCAGCCAGCACTGATCCCACCCGGGCGGCGAGATCGATCGCTTCATCAAACAGGGCGCCAATGGCATCCGCGCCCATGATGCGCAGGGTCAGCCACAGCTTGAGCGCGTCAAACCGCCGGGTGGTCTGGATGCTTTTGTCCACCTGGTTGGGGATCTCGGCCAGGGCGGCGCTTTCCGGGTTCAGGTAGTCGGCGTAGTAGGTGACGTGCTGGAGCATGGCGCGGTCGCGGACCAGCAGGGCGCTGGAGCTGACGGGCTGGAAGAACGTTTTGTGGAAGTCCACGGTGACGGAGTCTGCCAGGCGGGTCCCGTCCAGCAGGTGGCGGTAGCGGCCGGAAACCATCAGCCCGCCGCCGTAAGCCGCATCAACGTGGAACCAGGCACCGTAGGCGCGGGTCAGGGCGGCGAGGTCCGCGAGCGGGTCCACCGCACCGAAATCGGTGGTCCCGGCGGTGGCCACAACCGCCATCGGCACCAGCCCGGCGTCGTGCGTTTCCGCCATGGCCTCAGCGAGCGCAGCTGGGTCCATCTTGTGGTCCGCCGCGCACGGGACGGAGATGACGGCGTCGAAACCCATGCCCAGCATGGACGCGGACTTCTGGATGCTGAAGTGGCTGTCTGCTGACGTGAAAATCCGGAGCTTTTCCATCAGAGCGGGCAGCCGGAGTCCAGCGTTGGCCGGCTCCTGCCGCAGCCCGGCAACGGCGTGGTTGCGCGCGATCAGCAGCGCCTGCAGGTTGGACTGGCTGCCGCCGGAGGTGAACACGCCGTCGGCTGCCGCCCCCAGCTGCAGCCGTTCCGCGCTCCAGTCGATGAGCCGGCGTTCGATCATGGTGGCCCCGGCGCTCTGGTCCCAGGTGTCCATCGAGGAGTTCACCGCGGACAGGATGGCCTCCCCTACCAGCGCCGGGATCACCACCGGGCAGTTCAGGTGTGCCGCGTACTTCGCATCGTGGAAGTAGATGGCGTCCCGGAGGTAGACGGTCTCCAGCTCCTCCAGGGCCGCGGCGGTGTCCGGGAGCGGCTGGTCCAGGTCAACGGCGCCGATGCGCGCCTTCATTTCGTCGGGCCCGACGCCGGTAAAGGGCCGGGTGGTGCGGTCGATTTTGGTGGCCACGGCGTTGACGCCCTGCAGCACCTGCGCCACGTACCGGGTGGAGTTCCTGGTGTTGAACAGATGGTTGGTGGCAGCGAGGGCCAGCTCCACGCGGGAGCCGAAATCCTGCCCGGGCAGGGTTTCGCCCACCCGATTTTCATCCACGTACATCTCTTCAACACGGGGCAGCAGCGGCACAGTGGTCATCCTTAGTTCGACGTTGAGGTTGTCTTTAGCAAGGTAAGCCTTACTTAGGTGAACCTTTTCGTCAAACTTTAGTGACTTATTTATCTTAAGCCGCGGGAATACGGGCGTTCTTCAGGTCGCGGGCGCGTCATTGACTGGCCCCGATCGCGAAACGGGTGCAAAATACTCCGCGCGAACGGACACTTGAGGCCCTCCGGAGGGAGATTCCGGGGGCTTAAATGACCGTTCGCGCTAGTTGTCCGGCCAGTCGATGTGCTGTTCGTAGCCCTCGTGGGCACGGAGGTAGCCGGCAATGAACGGGCAATGCGGGATGATCCGTTTACCCGAAGCCACCACGTCGTCGAGCGCGAAGTGAGCCAGCACCTTGCCCAGGCCCTGGCCCTTGAAGTCCTCGACGGTGTCGGTGTGGAGGAAATCCACGTGTCCGGGCAGGTCCCGGAAGAAGGACTGGACGGCGACCTTTCCGCCCACCCGCAGCTCGTAGCGGTGATGCTCGTCATCTCTGGACAGCGAGACGTCGGGGCTGAACTTGTCCTCTGTGGAAATCATGTTCTCAGTCATGGTTCGACATTGGCACTACTTGGCCCCGCTGGCAATGGCCCGTCAGACTGGCTGCCATCGTGGGCGGCGCGTTCGGCACCGACATCGCCGGGGACACGTTCGGGCATCCGGCCCAGCAGCAGGACGGCCAACACAAAGCATGCTGCGCCGCCTCCGAGCAGGCCCAGCGTCAGGCCGTTGAGGGCAGCGTCCGCCACCGGAATGAAGACGACGACGGCGGCCGTCACCACCGCGGCGGCGGGCCGGCCGCGGGTGTGGACAGACGCCGTCGGACGTTCCTCAAGGTGGCCGAACGCGGCCAGCACCGGGAGCAGGAGGGCCACAACCCCCAGGAGGACCAGCGGCCGCGCCCACCACCATTCGGCGGTGCCTGCCGCGGGCTTGGGGAAGTCGGTGAGGAGCAGGAGCCCGGACATGGCCGCGAGCAACGGCAGGTGCCACAGGTACACGGTCATGGAGCGGCTGCCGGCAACCATGACCACCGCGCGGATCCAGCGCACCCCGGAAACCCAGCCGAGCCCCGGCCGGAAAAGCTGGAGCGCGGCAGCCTGGGACACGCCCAGGAGCAGCAGGCAGAGGTTGGGCGGGTTGAGGTTGACCAGCATATTTCCGGAGTAGAGACCCAGGCCGGTGACCAGCCCGAGCACCAGGTTGGCTGCCAGCATGAGCCCCACCAGGCCGGAGCGCGTGAGCCTGGCGAAGTAACCGTCGGCCATCAGGAAACCAAGCTGCTGCACGGCGCACCACAGGAAAACAAGATTTGCGTAGGCGAGCATGGGCAGGGCTCCGCGGAAGCAGTCGACGGCCACCACGAGTGCGGCCAGGACGGTCATGGTCAGCCAGGGCGCGCGCTCGTGGAACCGGGCCAGGAGCGGGATGTTGAGCTGGGCTGCCAGGTAGGCGGCGAGGAACCACAGGGGCATGCCGGCCCCGGTGGCCATCAACTGGACCACCTGGGGGTCCACGCCGAGCAGGAGCGCCGCCGAAAAACCCAGGAACATCACCGCCAGGAGTGCCGCCGCCGGGCGGACCAGCCGCAGCAGCCGGGCCTGGGCAAACTCTATGCCGGTGCCGCCGCGGGCCTTCAGCCGCTGCCACGACTGCAGCCCGGTGGTGCCGCCGGTTACGAAGAACAGCGGCATCACCATAAAGATCCAGATGACGGGCACAAACCAGGGCTGCTCGCCCAGCGTATTTTCCGAGGTCACGGTGCCGTCCCCTTGCAGGACGGGGCTGACCATCATGCAGTGGCCCACCACCACCAGGGCCAGGCAGACGAACCGGACAAGGTCGATCACGAGGTCGCGCTGGACCGCCTGTTCACCATGCGGGGCCGGCCCCGGCTCCTTCACACCACTCACGTGCAGTCCCTACATGCGCCGATGCTGTTGTTCACTCAATTGTCCGCCCGCGATGCGCTCCCGGCCAGAAAAGCGTGCTCCCGGCCAGAAACGGGCACAACGTCAACTCAGCAGTGGTCGCCTCAGGAGCGTCAGTCAGCCAGCAACGGCCAGCAACCCAAGCACGACGGCGAGCAACGGCGTCGTGCCTTGCAGAACCGCGGCGCGGAGGTACTTCTTCCCGCTAAGCGCCAGCACCGCTGCGGCTAGCAGCATGGAGCCGCAGCAGCTCAAGATCAGCGTCCAGCCCACCACGTGCTGCGCCGAACCGTCAGGGCCAAGCGCCACGCAGCCCACCCCGATAAACCCGCCGATGGCCAGGAACAGGTTGTAGAAACCCTGGTTGTAGGCGAGGGGTTTGGTGGTCTCGGCGTCGGCCTGGGAGGCGAGGCCGAAGCGCTTCCACGTGGCCGGCGTGGTCCAGGTGAGGGATTCCATGGTGAAGATGTACACGTGGAGCGCGGCGGCGAGGAAGGCAAAAAGCAGGGAGGCCAGGATCATGTGCTGATCCTAGCCTCCCCAAAGCTCAAGGAGCGTCAGCGGGTGAGCATGCCCAACGCCGACGTGGCGAATTCCCTGGCCGAGGTGTTCCAGTGGCCCAGCAAGCCCTGGAGGTTCTCGCCGTCGGCCCGGTGCGCCGGAAGCTGTTCCTGGAGCGTGGACAGCACGCCGGTGCGGAGCTCGGTATTGAAGTTCACTTTGCCCACGTTCATGGCGGAGGCCTTGACCAGCTCGCCCGCCGGAATGCCGGACGCGCCGTGGAGCACCAGCGGGATGTGGGTCCGCACGGCAATGTCCTGCAGTACGTCCCAGCGCAGCTGCGGCTCGCCCTTGTACTTGCCATGGACGTTGCCCACCGCAACAGCCAGCAGTTCCGCACCGGTCCGGGCCACAAAGTCTTCCACCTGCGCGGAGTCCGTCAGGCCGGCCACGGCCACACCGGCTTCGTCGGCACCGAAGGCCCGGTCTTCGTCGCCGGCCAGTCCCCCGAGTTCCGCTTCAAGCACGACGCCGGCACCCAGGGCGGCGCGGGCCGCCCGGACCAGCGCGATGTTGTCCTCATACGGAAGGGACGAACCGTCCGCGAGGACGGAATCCGCCCCCGCGGCGACGGCGTCGACCATCACCTGGAGGTCAACCGCGTGGTCAAGCTGCACCGCCACCGGAACGGACGCGCTGTCCGCCAAACCGCGGAGCGCGGCGATCAGCCGGAGTCCGTTGGGCGTAGCGGCCGTCCTGGGTGCAACCAGCAGGATGACCCCATGGCCGGCGTTTTCGGCCGCGCCCACAACAGCCAGGGCGGTGGTGAAGTCGTAGCAGGTGAATGCCGGGACGGCGGAGCCCTGCTGCAGGGCGGAGGTGACCAGGTGGTCGAGTCCGGTGCGCATCAGACGCCCAGGCCTCCCACCAGGATCCAGGCCACGTAGGTCAGGAGGAAGCCCGCCAGACCCAGGACGGTGGTCAGGACGGTCCAGGTCTTCAGGCCGTCGGACACGGTCAGGCCGTAGTAGCGCACCACGGTCCAGAAACCTGCGTCGGTCACGTGGGACAGGCCCAGGGAGCCGAAGCCGATGGCGATCACGATGACGGCGATCTGTGCCGGTGAGTAGCCGCCTTCCATCACGGCGGAGGTGAGCAGGCCGGTGGTGGTGACGATGGCGACGGTGGCCGACCCCTGGGCCGCACGCAGGGCGAGGGAGATCACGAAGCCGAGCACGATGACCGGCAGGCCAAGCTGGTCCAGCGTCTGGGACAGTGCGGCACCGATTCCGGAGGTCCGCAGCACCTCGCCGAACACGCCGCCGGCGGCAACCACCAGCAGGATGGACGCGATGGGAGGCAGGGCGCCTTCGAAGATCTCGCCGGTTTCCTTCAGCGACCAGTTGCGGCGGACCGCCAGGAGGAAGAAGGACAGGCCAACGGCCACCAGGAGGGCGAAGAACGGGTTGCCGATGAAAGCAGCCAGGCCGTACCAGGAGTTGTCCTTGGGGATGGTGAGCGTGCCCAGGGTGCCTATAAGAATCTGGAGGATGGGCGCGGCGATGAGGAAGATGATCAGGGCCGGTCGCGGCGGGGCAATGCCGACGGCACCGGGGCCCTGGTGGCCAACCTTGACCAGCGAGTCGGAACCGAATTCGTCCACTTGGGCCTTGACGCCGGGGAGGAGCTCGTACTCCTTGCGGTTCATGATGCTGGCAACCCAGTAGGAGAGGAAGCCCAGCGGGATGCAGATCAGCAGTGAAATCAGGGTGATGAGGCCGATGTCGGCACCGAATACACCGGCGCCGGCCACGATGCCCGGGTGCGGCGGAACCGCGACGTGGATGGCGAGCATGATGCCGGCCATGGGAAGTCCGAACTTGACCGGATGCACATTGGCGATCTTTGCGAAGGCGTAGACGATCGGGACGAGCACAATGATGCCCACCTCGAAGAACACCGGGATGGCCACCAGGAAGCCGACGGCGGTGAGGGCCACGGCCACTCGCTTGGCGCCGAGCTTCTCGGTGAAGTGCGCCGCGAGCGACTGGACGCCGCCGGAAACCTCGATCATCCGGCCCAGGACGGCGCCGAGCGCGATGAGCAGGGCCACCTTGCCCATGGTTCCGCCCACGCCGCTGGCGACAACGGTGAAGACGTCCTTCAGCGGGATCTGCGAGGCCACGGCCACGGCGATGCTCACGGTCAGCAGGGCCACAAACGCCTGGATTTTGAAGCGGATGATCATCACCAGCAGGACGGCGATGCCGATCGCCGCGATGGTAAGCAGCAGCGGAGTACCCAGCTCCACCGCGGGTTTGATGGCGGGGGCGTCAGCCGCCCGCACCATCAGTGAGTTCATCAGGGGGTTCATTTTGGAGTGTCTCCTTTGACAAGCCAGTCTTCCAGAAGACGGGCAATCGGGCGGTTATTTTTTCTGCTTGGGGACTTCAGGTGAGGTACGACGACGGCGGAGGGGGGACCGCCGTCGTCGGGTCTGGTGGGTGGAACTGACTAGCTCGCAGTGCGCTTCGTGGGCGCTACAACCTTGATGACGGCGGAGTCGTCAGAGGCGGCGAGGCCCTGGGCCTGGCCCAGGAGGTAAAGCTGTTCGGCAGCGGCGGCAACGGGGGCAGCGAGACCGGCAGCACGGGTGGCCTTGCCTACGATTCCCATGTCCTTGACGAAGATGTCCAGGCGGCTGAGGACTTCAGCGCCTTCCTCCGTGTAGGCCTCGAGGATGCGCGGGCCGCGGTTGGAGAGCATGAACGAACCTGCCGCGCCGGCTTCGAGGGCTGCGAGGGTCTTGGCCTGGTCCAGTCCGAGCGCGTCGGCAAGGGCCATGGCCTCAGCGGCGGCGGCGATGTGGATGCCGCACAGGAGCTGGTTGACGGTTTTGAGGGCCTGGCCGTCGCCGGGCTTGTCGCCCACGATGGTCAGGGTGGAGGCCAGCAGTTCCAGCACGGGGCGGGCCTTTTCCTGGGCTCCGGGTGAGGCGCCCACCACGATCAGCAGGTCGCCCTCGCCGGCGCGCTTGGGGCCGCCTGACAAAGGAGCGTCAACAAGCTCGACGCCGTATTCCGCCAGCCGGTCCACCGTGGCGGGAATGGCTTCCGTGCCGACGGTGCTGCCGAGGATCACCACGGCGCCCGGCTCAAGCACGGAGGCCACGCCGTTCTCGCCGAAGAGAACGTCGATAAGCTGTTCGCCGTTACGGACGGCGAGGAGCAGGGCGTCGGCGCCTTTCGACGCTTCCCGGGCGGAGCTAAAGGTGTGGATTCCGGCTTCCGCGGCGAGCGCCAGGCGCGGCTCGGCGATGTCGAAGCCGTGGACGGTGAGCTGGCTGGCCAGGCGCGTGGCCATGGGAAGGCCCATGGCGCCAAGGCCGAGAACTGTGACTTTGTAGTTTGCAGACATTGTTTTCTCCGTTGAATACGTGTTGTTGAGGTTGGAGTCTTAGAAGGTGTTGCTGAGCTTGCGGGTGACCTGGGCGAGGGAGTCGTCGTCGCCTACGTTGCCGGCGAACACGATGTAGGGAATGCCCTTAGCCGGGCCGTCCACCGGTTCCCAGAGGGAGACGATGCCCGGCAGCATGGGACCGCGGACAATGGCGTGGCGAATTTCCAAACCGTGGGCGGCGACGTCGGAGGACGTGATGCCGCCCTTGGCGATGACAAACCGCGGCGGGAAGGTCTTGAGGGTGCGGTTCACCACGGCGACGACGGCGGCGGACACCGTACGTGCGATCCGCAGGCTTTCGACCGGGTCTTCGGTCTTGATGAGCAGGCGGCTGGTATGGACGATGGCGTCGCCGCCGTGGAGCGCGTCCACTACGGTTCCCACCATTTGGTCGAGGTACGCATCCGCGTTGTCACCCAGCAGCTTTTCGACGTCGATCTCCACAATGCGCGCGGCGCTGTGCTGTTCGGTGAGGGCCTTGAGCTGGCGGGTGGTGACGCCCACGTGGGAGCCCACCACGATCAGGCCGCCGGCCTCGGACGGGGTGTTGCCGGCGTAGGCTTCGGCGCCAGTGAGCTCGGTGCGGATTTCCTGGCCGATCCGGGCGCGGACAAACGGCGGTCCCACGCGGTAGAGGAGCTTCTTGCCGCGCCGTTCGGCTTCTTCCAGGCCCAGGGACAGTGCACGGAGATCGTTCTCCGTGACGATGTCAGCGACGATCGGCGTGGAGTTGGTGGCAGGCTCGATGGCGTCGGCAATGGCCTTGGCGGTGATCTGCGGATCGGCAGAGGCGCGGATGATGTTCAGGTCCAGGACAATCACGGATTCCGCGGCGAAGCGGCCCCGCGACTTCTCTTCCACGTATTTGGTCATGTCCGAGCTGGCGAAGCCGAAGCTGGCGTCCTTGGCGAATTCGGTCTCGGCCACGGGGGTGAGCTTGCCGGCGTCGTCCCCGGTGCCGCGCATGTAGTGCACGCCGCCGATGGTCACGCGGCCGGCGTCGGGGAATGCCGGCACCAGCACAACGCCGTCGGTGGCTTCTCCGCTGACGTCAGCAACAGTGGCCGCAATGACGTCGGGCTCCAGCGGGTAGTGGCCACGGAGGGTGGAGTCGCTGCGGCTCACGAACCCCAGCCGCAGGGCATCTGAGGAGCCGGCGGCGGCCAGTGCGTTGCGGACCACTTCCTCGTTGCGGGCTGCGGCTTCTGCGGGGTCCAGGCTGCGGGTATTGGTCAGCACGTACACGGCGGGCTTCGCCTGGCCAAAGGCCCAGATGAAGTCCTCCACTTCCCAGCGGGTGAGCACGGGCAGATCCGCAACGGACTGCGTTCCCGTGGGGTCGTCGTCGAGCACTACGAGCATCCGGGGGGTCTCCGCGCTGGACGCGGCGACGGCGTCGGCAACAAGGCGGGCGGGAATCCGGACTTCGGCCGGGAAGGCGGCCAGGATGTCTGCTTCAAGCGTCACAGTGCACTCCGTTGTGTGGAAATCTCTAAGTATTGGTAACTGTAAGATGTCTGACATCTAACATTTCAAATAGTGTGGCACAGGACATAGAAACGCGCAAGTAGACTTGTCAGACATATCTGGCGACGGCGGCAAGGGGGACATATGGCACGGAAATCACTGGTGGGCGTTGTTGCAGACGAGCTCCTGGACCGGATCATTGCCGGGGAGTTTCCGGCAGGATCCAGCGTGCCCGGAGAGCTTGAACTCAGCGCCAGGCACGAGGTCAGCCGGATGACCGTGCGCGAGGCCATGAAAACCCTGGAAGCGCAGCGGATCCTTAGCGTGGAACGCGGCCGCGGCACGTTCGTAAACCCGCTGAACCGCTGGGCTTCGCTGGAAGCTGTCCTTAGGGCCGCGTCTGAGGGCCAGAACGAAGCCGCCGCCTCCGTTCAGCTCATTGAACTGCGCCGAATGCTGGAAACCGGGGCGTGCGAACTCGCGGCCGCCCGGATCAGTGACGCCGACATCCAGGCGCTGTTCGGCCATGTAGCGGCGATGCGGGCCGCCCATGAGGTCAATGACGTGGCCGCCTTTGTGGAGGCTGACCTGGCATTCCATGACCTGATCCTGCTCGCCTCGGAGAACGTTTTTGTGGCGGTCCTTTTCGCGCCGCTGCACCGGGTGCTCGAAAAGCGCCGGGCCGAGACATCGGCTGTGCCGACCATCCAGGAGCACGCCATCGGGCACCACCAGAACATCGCCGAGGCACTGGAATCGCGCGATCCGAGCCGTTCGCGGGAAGCCATGGACCTGCACATGCAGCAGACCCTGGATGACCTCAAGAACCTGGTCCTCGAAGCGCCCTGACCTGCGTCCATTCCGCAGTATTGGGTCTGGCCACGCCTGAGAACTGCCACTAGTGTTCAAGGACGGCCCGCAACCGGGAATCGAAGGCGATCACGAGGAGCGAAGTTGTCCAACCACACGTACAGCATTACTGAAATTGTCGGCACCTCCGAAGAGGGTGTGGACGCGGCCGTCCGGAACGGGATCGCCGAGGCCGCCAAGACCTTGCGCAACCTTGACTGGTTCGAGGTCAAGGAAATCCGCGGTCACCTCGAAGACGGCAAGGTTGCCGACTGGCAGGTACGGATCAAGCTCGGTTTCCGCCACGAAGGCTGACCCCTCCAAGGTCTGAACAGTGATGGCCGCGTCCTTTGGGCGCGGCCATCACTGTTCGGCCATCACTGTTCAGCCATTCGGCACGGCCCTGCCAGGCACTTCCTACAACGAAGGTAGGACTGCCGGTCCTAGGAAAAACAGGGACACGGTCAAGGACTGACTATCGGCGCGAAAGTGCATAGGCTCGTACCGGAGCAGTTCCCGAAAGCGGTTTCCTGCCGGACATCCCGAGCCAGGAACCATCCTTCAGCACTACGAGGAGTACCCATGTCAGAAATCTCGCTGAACAACGGCGTCACTATCCCCCAGCTCGGCTTCGGCGTTTTCCAGGTTCCGCCGGAAGACACCCAGCGGATCGTTGAGGATGCCCTGGCAGCCGGCTACCGCCACATCGACACCGCCGCCGGATACCGCAACGAAGCAGGTGTGGGCGCTGCCATCGCAGCCTCGGGCATTCCGCGCGAGGAAATCTTCGTGACCACCAAGCTCCGCAACGGCGATCAGGGCCGGGCCTGGGACGCATTCCAGGACACCCGCGAGGCGCTGGGTCTTGACTTCGTGGACCTCTACCTCATCCACTGGCCGGTCCCGTCACAGGGCCTCTACGTCCAGGCTTGGAAGGAACTGGAGGCCCTGTATGCCGCCAAGGCGATCCGTGCCATCGGCGTCTCGAACTTCCTCTCCGACCATCTGGACACCCTGCTCGATTCCACGGACGTCGTACCCGCCGTGAACCAGATTGAACTGCACCCCAGCTACCAGCAGGCCAAACTAGCCGCCAAAAGCCGTGCCCTCGGGATTGCGGTGGAGGCCTACAGCCCGCTGGGCCAGGGTGGGGACCTCAACGGAAACGCCGTCACCGCCGTTGCGAAGGCACACGACGCCACCACGGCGCAGGTGGTCCTGGCCTGGCACCTGGCCGCCGGCACCATCGTCATCCCCAAGTCGGTTAACCCGTCCCGTATCCGCGAAAACTTCGCGGCCGCTTCCCTAACCCTGACCGACGACGAGCTCGCCTCCATCACCGCCCTCGAGCGGGGCGCGCGCATCGGTTCCGATCCCGCCGTCGCCGCTTTCACACAGCTGTAGCCAACGCTGACCGAGCCTGCCGGCACCGATTACGGCGGGCTCGGTCACCGGGTTCCGCCACGTCCAACCACCAGCGAAGGATCCCTCCCTATGCAGTACACGCACCTGGGCCGTTCGGGCCTGAAAGTTTCCCGGCTTTGCCTGGGCACCATGAACTTCGGCCCGCACACCGACGAGGCTGACGCGCACCGCATCATGGATTCCGCACTGGACGCCGGCATCAACTTCTTCGACACAGCCAACGTCTATGGCGGCAGCGGGCACCGGGGCTGGACCGAGGAAATCATTGGCCGCTGGTTCGCGAAGGGCGGCGAGCGCCGCGAACGGACCGTCCTGGCCACCAAGCTGTACGGCACCATGACGGACCGCCCCAACGAGTCCAAGCTTTCCGCGCTGAACATCCGGCGCGCCCTGGATGCCAGCCTGAAGCGCCTCCAGACGGACTACATCGATGTGTACCAGTTCCATCACATTGACCGGGATACGCCGTGGGACGAGATCTGGCAGGCCATCGAAGTGGCCGTCCAGCAGGGCAAGATCCTCTACTCGGGCAGCAGCAACTTCGCGGGCTGGCACATCGCCCAGGCACAGGAAGCCGCCCGCCGCCGGAACTACACCGGGCTGGTCAGCGAGCAGTCCATCTACAACCTGTTCCGCCGCGAGGTGGAGCTGGAGGTCATCCCCGCCGCACAGCAGTACGGCCTGGGCCTGATCCCGTGGTCGCCGCTCCAGGGCGGGCTGCTGGGCGGCGTCCTGAAGAAGGAACGCGCGGGCGTCCGGCGCACCGAAGGGCGCGCCGCAGAAACGCTCAAGCAGCACCGGGACCAGATCCAGCAGTTCGAGGATCTCGCGAACGGGCTGGGGCATGAACCCGGCGACATCGCGCTCGCCTGGCTGCTGCACCAGCCTGCTGTCACCGCACCGATCGTGGGGCCGCGCACGCAGGAACAGCTCGACGCCGGCATCCGGGCGTTGGAGGTCACGCTTGACGCCGACGCGCTCAAGCGGCTCGACGACATCTTCCCGGGCCACCGTCCGGCACCGGAGGACTACGCATGGTGACTCTGTTTGATCCGGCCGCGTTGGATTCCGCGGCCGACACCGTGGCACCACGGAGCCTCCTCTTCCTGGGCGGCACCGGCGTGATCAGCGCCGCAGCGGCGGAACGCGCCGTCGTACTGGGACACCGGGTGACCATCCTCAACCGCGGCCAATCCGGCAAGCCGGCACCGGACGGCGCAGAGGTCCTGCACGCGGACATCCGCGACCAGGCCGCTGTGCGGGAGGTGCTGCAGGGCAGGGAGTTCGACGCCGTAGCGGACTTTATTGCCTTCACTCCGGACCAGGCGCGGTCCAGTATGGAACTGTTCCGCGGCCGGACCGGCCAGTACGTGTTCATCAGCACAGCGTCGGCCTACCAGAAGCCGCCCACCCGGCTGCCGATCCTGGAATCCACTCCGCTGAAAAATCCGTTCTGGCAGTATTCACGGGACAAGATCGCGTGCGAGGACCTGTTGTTCGAGGCGTACCGGTCGGACGATTTCCCGGTGACCGTGGTGCGCCCCTCCCATACCTACGACCGCACGCGAGTGGGCCTGGTGGGCGGCTGGACAGATATTCACCGGATGCGCACCGGCCAGCCCGTCATGGTGCATGGTGATGGCACGTCGCTCTGGACGGTGACCCACGCCAGGGACTTCGCGAAGGCCTTCGTGGGGCTGCTTGGCCGGCCGCAGGCGGTGGGCGAGAGCTACACCATCACCTCCGACGAATACCTGCCCTGGAACCAGATCTACGGCCTGTTTGCCCGGGCGGCGGGGGTTCCCGATCCCGAGTTGGTCCATGTGCCCTCGGAGACCATCGCCGCACACGGTGCCGGGCACAGCCCCCATCTAGGGCCAAGCCTCCTGGGCGACCGCGCCCACTCGGTGGTGTTCGACAATGCCAAGATCAAAGCCCTGGTGCCTGGCTTTGCCGCCACCATCCCTTTCGCTGACGGGACCCGGGAGATCGTTCAGTGGCATGACAGGCACCCCGAGCTGCAGGTGGTGGACCAATCGTTCATGGATCTGAGTGATCGGCTGATCAGGTGGGCGCGAAGGGCGGCTGACTGACGGCAGCGCCGGGGCGCATCCTGTGGCGCCCCGGCACTAGGCCGGCCGCGGCGCGGTGCTAGGCCTTTTCAACCCACCGGGCCCGCCACTCGGGCGCCTCGAAGGCCTCGCTCCAGTAGGCCGTCTCCTTGGCGATCCTGCCGTCCCGGAATTCGAAGATGAACACCGTTTCGTACCGCGGCCCGTTGTAGTCCAGCAGGGCTTCGGCCACCACCAGGTTCCCGCCGCTCAGCATCCGGCGTGGCGTGATGGTGGGCAGTTGCGGGAAGGCGTTGTAGATTCCCCGCCGGTTTTCCGCCCCGCGCACAAGCTCCCCGGATTGCGGCCAGTGCATCACCGCGTCGTGGTGAAACAGTTCGTCCATGACCTCAATGCGGCGGTCGTTGATGCACTCGATCAGCCGGTTGACCACGTTCTCATTAGCGTTTGCTTCAACCACGATGTTGACCTGATTCCTCGACGATGCTGGGGACGGCTAACTCTTGCATTGTGCTCCTGAAATCCAACATGCACCACGGTGGGCGGCTCCTCTCCCCGCAGGCCTGTGCGCTCCTGCCCAGTTGCTTGTGGCCAACCTGCCGACATGCCGTGGCGCGGAGCGGTTTTGCCGGCCTCGTCCCGGAGCAACCGGGCGGGAACGCACTCAGGGCCGCGGTCTTGAGCCGAGGCCCCTTGCTCCCTTGCCAAGGTCCTTGCCTGGCTCTTGCCAAGTACTTGCCGGATCAATCGAATATCGATAGCCTTACGTTGTTATTCGATACCCTAGGAGATCCATTGGGAAAGCTGCTCACCCTCGCCCTGCGCGCCGTGCTGGCGATTGCGCTTGCCGGTTCACTCTTTGTCCAGGTCTGGATGGTGCCGCTGCTGTCCATCGACCTGGAGGAATCCGGCACCGACGCAGGCGTGCGCATGCTGACCCTCGCGATCGTGGTCCTGGGCATCGCCGCCGTCCAGGTCACCCTGGTGTGCGTCTGGCGCCTGCTGACGATGGTGCGGCGCGGAACAGTGTTCTCGCACGCCGCTTTCCGCTACGTGGATGTCATCTTCTGGGCCGTTGCGGCCGCGTCCGTGTTGGTGTTCGCGCTCGCCGTGATGCTCGCGCCGGGTGACGCCGCCCCCGGCGCTGTGCTGCTGATCTGCGGTGCGTCGCTGCTGATCGCAGGAGTGGCCCTCATAGTGCTCGTACTCCGGGCGCTGCTGGCCCAGGCGGTGGCCCGCGACGCCGAGGCGAACACCCTGCGCGCCGAGCTGGGCGAGGTGATCTGATGCCGATCGTCGTTGACATCGATGTGATGCTGGCCAGGCGAAAGATGCCCGTGGGTGAGCTGGCCGACCGGATCGGGATCACTCCGGCCAACCTGGCGGTCCTCAAGAATGGCCGCGCCAAAGCCGTGCGCTTCACCACGCTTGAGGCGCTGTGCGACGTCCTCGACTGCCAACCCGGGGACCTGCTGCGCTGGGAGCCCGGGGAAGCGGACGACGTGACGGCCTAACTGGGGGGCAGACCCGAGGCCGCCCCCCTGAACAGGTCATCCGGAAATCCGCCCGGCCATGCCATTTACAACGTTCTAAATACTCGGGATTCCCACTGGGCGCAAGGGTTGATTTCTGGTGCACACCCCCACTAAGTTACTGGGGAAGCGTTTTCCCAATCCAAAATTGAAAGGATTCACTGATGAATCCGAACAGGATATCCGTGCGCCGTTTTTCGGTGGCCACAGCTGCGGGCCTTGCCCTGACCGTGGGGTGCCTCACCACCCCGGCAGTCGCCGTCGAGCCTTCCACGATGCCCGCTACGGGCGTACAGCTGGATTATCTGGACCGCGGGCTGGTTGCCGCCGGCACATCCGAGGGCGTCTTCCTGAGCTGGCGCCTCTTGGGCCACGAGGCAACGGGCTCGTCCGCCACAGGCCTCACCGGCACCGACTTCAATGTGTACCGCGACGGCCAGAAGCTCGCATCCGTCACGGACAGCACGAATTACCTTGACGCCGGCGGAACTGCGTCGTCGGCATATGACGTGCGTGCCGTCGTCGGCGGCGTTGAACTGGACCGGAGCGCCACTGCCACCTCGTGGGGCGGCAACTTCAAGGACATCCCGCTGAAGAAGCCGGCAGACGGCGTGACGCCCGCCGGCCAGGCGTACACCTACTCGGCGAACGATGCTTCGGTGGGAGATGTCGACGGCGATGGCCAGTACGAGTTCGTGGTCAAGTGGGATCCGAACAACTCCAAGGACGTCTCCCAGGCCGGCTACACGGGCAACACCTACGTGGACACCTACAAGGCCGACGGCACGCTGCTGCACCGCATCGATCTGGGCGTCAACATCCGGTCCGGCGCCCACTATACGCAGATGCTGGTGAACGATTTCGACGGCGACGGACGTTCGGAAATGATGTTCAAAACAGCCCCGGGCACCAAGTCCATCTCCTACAATCCGGACGGCTCCGTGGGCGCAGAGTCCTTCATCTCGCTGCTGCAGAAGGACCTCGACGCCGGCTATTCCAACTCCGACGATTACCGGATGAGCGCCGCCGACTACTACCAGCACATGATGGACACGTTCCTGGGCTGGAGGGACCACCCCGAGGTCAAGGCCGGCAACTGGCCCGCCACCCTGGAAGAAGCCTTCGGCATCGCCCCGCAGTACCAGTACCCGCTGTCCCGGACTGATGCAGAAGCGGTGACGGACTACTTCATGGATGTCTACGCGCCCGCCCGCAGCGCCCGGAACGCCCTGCGCGCCTTTGAGGGCTTCATCGTTTCCGGCCCGGAATACCTCACCGTCTTTGAGGGCGCCACGGGCAAGGAACTGAAGACGGTCGCGTATGAGCCAGGCAGGCACGACGACGGCCTGATGTGGGGCGACTACGCAATGGCCCGGATCGAGCCCGGCAACCGCGTGGACAGGTTCCTGGCTGGCGTCGCGTATTTGGACGGCAAAAAGCCCGCCGCCGTGTTTGCCCGCGGCTATTACACCCGCAGCACGCTGGCTGCGTACACGTGGGACGGCGCCGACCTCTCCCCGGTCTGGAACGTCGACTCGGGCTGGACGCCCATGACCAACCCCTTCAACGACAGCCCGCACGGCCGGGACGGCACGGACCCCGAGTTCGGCACCCTCACCACGCAGGGCTTCCACTCCCTCAGCGCCTCCGACGTGGACGGTGATGGCAAGCAGGAAATTGTGTACGGCTCGGCCACCATCGACGACGACGGTTCGCTGCTGTACAGCTCGTCCGACACCATGCCGGCCGGCAGCGCCACCCCGGGTGAGGAGGCCCGTCTGGGTCACGGCGATGCCATGCATGTGACGGACATTGATCCCGCCCGCCCCGGCAAGGAGATCTTTACGGTGCACGAAGGCGGCACCTACGCCCCGTACGGCTACGCCATGCGCGACGCCGCCACCGGCGAGGTACTGTTTGGCGCCTACTCCGGGAAGGACACCGGCCGCGGCATGATCGGCGACGTGGATCCGGCTGTCCCCGGCATCGAAAACTGGGCCATTGGCATGCAGTCGGCCGACGGCGACAAGCTTTCCGCGACCTCCCCGGGCACCAACATGAGCATCAAATGGGCTGCCGACATGACAACCCAGATCATCAACGGCTCCGGCGACCAGACCCCCTCCATTGACGACTGGAAGCGCGGCAGGCTGATCACCGCCACGGACACCCGGACCAACAACGGCACCAAAGGCACACCGAGCCTCGTTGCAGACGTAGTGGGTGACTGGCGCGAGGAAATGCTGGTCCGGACGGCGGACAGCTCAGCGCTCCGAATGTACCTGAGCACTGAAGTGACCAACCACGAGCTCTACACACTCATGCACGACCCGCAGTACCGAGCTGAAGTTGCCCGGCAGAACACCACGTACAACCAGCCGTCCTACACGGACTTCTACTTCGCTTCGGACATGCACTTCGATGATGTGCCGCTGCGGGCCGCCTGGCTCCCGGGCAGTGTGAAAGCCCTCCAGCAGGCTGTGGAGGACCTGATTGAGTCCGGCGACGTGGCGGGCCCGGTCGCGAGGCAGCTGGCAGCGGGTGTGCAGGAGGCGGCAAAGGCAGTGGACGACGGCGATGCCTCCCAGGCGGCACAGGCCATCCAGCGCTTTGTGGAGTTCCTGGACCAGCAAAAGAAGCCCGATCAGGTATCCGACGTGGCACGAACAGTACTCGACTACCAGGCCGGAAATATTCTCCGGGCATTGGAAGGCTAGGAACGCGAAAGCACGGCAGACTGTTGAAATGACTCTCTCACCGCTCATCACGCTCAATGACGGCCACGGCATCCCGCAACTGGGGCTCGGCACCTGGCCGCTGGACGACGAACAGGTGACTGCCGCCGTCGTACATGCCCTGGAAGCCGGTTACCGGCACATCGATACGGCAGTGAAATACGGCAATGAGGAAGGTGTTGGGAACGGCATCCGCGCCAGCGGGGTGAACCGGAGCAAAATCTTCGTCACTACCAAGCTGGACGGCGAATTCCAGGGCCAGGACCGCGCGGTGGCGGGCTTGGAGGGGTCGCTGACCCGTCTGGGGCTGGACTACGTGGACCTGCTGCTGATCCACTGGCCGCTCCCTGGACGTGATGATTTCGTCTCGACGTGGAAAACGTTTGAGCGGCTGCAGGCGCAGGGCAAAGTCCGGTCCATCGGCGTCTCCAACTTCAAGCCGGCACACCTGGAACGGCTGCTGGCCGAAACCGACGTTGTGCCTGCGGTAAACCAGATCCAGCTGAGCCCAGCGATTACGCGCGAGGCGGAACGGGAGTTCAACGCCGGGCATGGAATTGTCACGGAATCGTACAGCCCTCTGGGCGGGTCGGGGGCCAGCCTGCTGACCGCTCCCCTCCTTGCGCAGCTCGGCGAAAAATACGACAAGACCCCGGCTCAACTGGTGCTGCGCTGGCATATTGAAAAGGGACTTGTAGTCATTCCAAAATCGGGAAATCCCGAGCGGATGCGGGAGAACCTGGACATCTTCGATTTCTCCCTGGATCGGCAGGATCTCGCGGAACTTGCCATCCTGGACGAGGGGCCCGGCGCCGGCAACGATTCAGACGCGACAGGCCACTGAGAGGGCCCCAACAGGCTTTCCGCGGAGATTTAGAGTGGCGAAAAGAAAGTAAGCATGATTAGTATTGGGGCAGAGGGATGAAGCGCGCCCGGGATCCGGGCGCCTCCCTGATGTAGGAAAGAAGGAACGACAAAATGGGTTTCTTTGCATTTTTGATTCTTGGCCTTATTGCCGGCGCGATCGCTAAGGCGATCCTTCCGGGCAAGCAGGGTGGCGGCTGGATCATCACCCTCATCCTGGGCGTCGTCGGTGCGTTCCTCGGCGGCTGGCTTGGCGGGCTGCTCTTCAACGCGCCGCTGCAGGAGTTCTTCTCGCTGCAGACCTGGCTGCTCGCGATCGCCGGCTCGATCATCGTGCTGCTGGTTTACAGCATGGTCACCAAGCGGAGCGTTCGCAGCTAGCGTCGTCACCGGCATGAATACCGGCCCCGGGACCAACATCCCGGGGCCGGTTCTTCTTTCCCCCGGCCAAGCGGATCGGGGACTGACACCTTCTCAACGAGCAGGAGTTCACTATGAAATCCAAACTTCTTTTAGGTATTGGCATCGCGGCAGGCTACGTCCTGGGATCGCGGTCCGGCCGGGCAGCGTACGACAAGCTCAAGGCCAGGGCGGCGAGCATCTGGGACAGTAAGCCGGTCCAGGACAAGGTCAGTGCCGCCACTTCGGCCATCAAGGAGAAGGCTCCCGAGGTGGCGGACCAGCTCGGTGAGGCCGCGCGCCGGGCGGGCACCGTCATCGGCTCGGCCGTCCACCACGACGCCGCGTCCGGTGCCAGCAAATCCAAAACGTCCGACGCCGGCGCCTCGGTGGGTGCCTACGGCACCGCTGCGGCTGGCAGCGCTGCGGCCGGCAGTACTGCGGTGGGCGATCACGTTCCCGCCCACAGCACGCGCCCGGAAACGGTGAACCTGGGGACATCGGACGTTGAGTCAGACCCCGCGTTCAATGACAACCAGGGCCAGGACTGGTCCGGTGAAGGCGGCGCCACTGCTGCCGGCGCAGCCACGAACGTTGACCCCCGACGGGAATGATCGGGGATCGTTGCCGGGACGTTACGCGGGATTCGCCGTGTGACACGGAAGCCACGTTGAAATTGTGCTAAAAATGGTCGTTGCTGGCCGCCGCGCTCCTTGGGGGACGCGGCGGCCAGCCACGTCTCAGGTCATGGCCAGATGCCGTCTCAGGTGACCAGCTCGGCAGCACCGAACGACACGCTGAACTGAACGCACCACAGGTCAACTGACGGGTACTTCGACAGGTCAACGTCGGCGGGAATCCGGTAAACCTGATTGCCCTGATTTCCTTTGATCAGGCCGAGGTCGTAGTAATCTGCGGAGCCAGCGGTGAACCAGCCGGCCGTCCCTTCCACCACGTGAGCGGCACTCAGCCAGACGTGCACATCCGGACCATTGGACGTATCCAGGTTTTCGAGCGTGAGCAGCCTGGCGCCGTCAGGCTGCTGTACGATCCGGACAGTTCCCGTGGTGGCGTGTTCATGGCTGATCAGCGGACCCACAGCAAGCTGCACCGGGCCTGCAGGCATGGGTGCCGGAGTCGGCGCCAGGGGTGTAGGCGGAGTCGGTTGTGCTTGCGCTGGACTGCTGGCCACGATGGGGAGCTGTTCATCCACTCTCACGTCCACAAAGAGAAGCCAGGGCTTGAACAGCACAAGTCCAATCACCAGACCCACCGCTGCAACGGCCGCCGCAGCGATCATCCAGGTCCGGCGTCGGTTTGGACTCTGCTTTCGGCTCATGGACTTTCCGCTCATGGAATCATCGTCCGCGTATCCGGCGACTGGCGCAACGGATCAGCCGTAGCCGGAATTTGTTGCTTTTTGGAGCTCAACCGCAGGACTGGCTTAAATGTCGTACCCCCTTGGCAGAGTATTCCCATGGAAGCTTTCGGGGATCAGCTCGCGGACGACGGCGGCACCGCCGTACTGACGGCCGACGCCGGACTGGCTCCGGTGATCGCCTCGGTGAACGCTGCCGCCGCTTCTGCTCCCGGGACGCTGGCGATGGCCAGCTACGTCGAAGCCGCCGACCTCGCCGGACTGGTTGAGGAGCTCTCCCGGACCGTGGACTACCTCCAGATCCTCGCCGCGGACGCCGTGGACCGCACCCGCACGCAGGCCATCACCGCCGCCGCAACCACACGCACCACCCGGGACTGGGTCACCGGGTGGGACAACGGCGTTGAAACCCTGAACGAAACCGACGCCGCCTGGCCCGCCGGTACCACGGGGACAGCCACCGGGAGCACCCGGACTGTTCCGCGGTCCCCGGCCGATGACGGCTGCAAAAACACCGCCGAATTCCTGCGCCTCCGGCTCCGGATCGGGCGCAGCGAAGCCCACCGCCGCATCCACCTCGCCCACACCATCCTGCCCGCCACCACCCTCACCGGAGACCCCGCACGCCCATTGAGGGAACACCTCGCCGCAGCCCTCACCCCGACCGCCGGCGCCACGAGCAGCCCGGCAGAGACCAGCGCCGACGACGACGCCGATGTAACCCCGTGTCAGGCCGTGACAGGGTCGGGGCCCGTGGTCTCCTCCCGCGCCGGGACCATCATCAGCGCCACCCTGGACCGCCTCAAACACCACACCACCCCGGAGAACCTGGACCGGATCGAACACGACCTCACCCACACCGCCGCCACCGCGGACCCCGACTTCCTCGCCCGCGTCGCCCGCCGCTGGGCCGACACCCTCGACGCCGACGGCACCGAACCCACCGAAGAAGCCCTCCGCCACACCCAAGGCGCGTTCATCCGCAAACCCCGCCACGGCCTGCACCACCTCGAAATCTTCGCGACCACCGACCAATACGAACACCTCGCCACCGTCATGAACGCCGCCACCAACCCCCGCACCACCACAGCCACAGAGACCGGCACAGGGACCGGCGCAGCCACCGGTACAGAAGCCGGGTCCGACACCGGGCAGGGCGACAACGTCTGGCAGGACAACGACCTCGACCTGGACCGACGCACCCGCTCCCAGAAACAACTCGACGGCATCATCGGCGCCCTCAAAGCCGCCCTCAGCACCAACCAACTGCCCACCACCGGCGGGAACCGCCCCCAAATCCTCGCCACCATCAACTACCAAGACCTCCTCCCCCACCTTCCGGCCCCGGACACCAGCGCCGGCGCAGGCGCAGGCGCAGGCGCAGCCACGGAGACGGGTACTGGGGCAGGGAATCTGTCTGGGACCGCGAGCAGCAGTACCGCTTCGGAACCCAGCACAGGTTCGGGCAGCTTCACGTTCACCGGGCCCGTCGCAGCCACCACCCTTCGCAAACTCGCCTGCGACGCCGACATCATCCCCGTCCTCCTCGGCACCAGCGGCGAAATCCTGGACCAAGGCCGCAAAACCCGGCTCTTCACCCCCGCCCAACGCCTGGCCCTGAGCGCCCGCGACCAAGGCTGCACCTTCCCCAACTGCACCATCCCAGCCCCCTGGTGCGAAGCCCACCACATCACCTACTGGTCACAACAAGGCCCCACCAACGTCGGCAACGGCACAAGTTGTTAATCTAACCCCCCTTACCTCGGTCAGGAATCCTGTTTCGGCTCGGGGAGACCACAGAGGGAGCGTGCGTAGGTTGCCAGTCGGGACGCTCGAGCCTTGCGGAACGTGTCGAAGTCAGACGCAAAATCCTCGTCCTCAAGAAATGCCGAGGTCAGAATTTCTCCCAGAATCTCTTCGTCGTCCGGCATGAGCTGCCTGTATACGTCAGGCGCCTTGCGACGAATCTTGTTGTTGTCGTCGCGCGACAGGAAACAGAAGTTCGCAAAGCTGTTTATTTCGTATGCACTAACATCAAGGTCCTCCAGGTGCGCCTTAGGGAAAATGTGGTGAAATTCGCTTTTGTTGTAGGCCTGCAGAACGGCTTTGAGGTCTACCTTGTTGCCCGACAAGAAGCTGCGGGGGTTTTGACTAGCGAGCATATTCACAAAGGTTGCCGTTCTCGCAGAATTCATCCTGAAATTACTGGTGAGAAAAAAGTCGTCAGACACTGAAACCGAGAATTTAGCAATGTCGGCAGAACCGTCGTCGCGTAGTGCTGCCATTTCGATAATATCGGCTTTGGCTGCTCGAATTGTTTGTCCGCTATAGCGTTCAGAAAAACAAGCCCTCCAGAACCACTTCTTCAATTGCGCAGTCTGGGCCGAAGTGTGGCGGGGTAGCTGTCCCGAGTCAACCGCAAAGAAAACTGCAAGAGGAACAAGCATCAACGGGTAGGGAAGGGTCTTCACAGTCTCGACGTTGAGCTGCTTACTTAGGAACTCAACTGCTCCCTTTATCCCGTTGACCACACGGTCGTAGGCCGCCCGTATTTCGTCGCCATCGGCACTCATCAGTGCCTCCACCGTCGGGTCGCCCTTCAAGACGGCAGCGCATGCGCGCAGTACTAGATCCCCGCCGGTAACTGCATCGCCGAAGGCGAACAGTTCTAGTTCATCCTCCAGGTCCAAGAATTTCTGACGAAGGTCGAAGTCTTCACTCCACGTCCATGCCGACAGTAGCTCCAGGGGGCTCAGCTCGACTCCGAGTCGGTTTATTCGTTCGAACACGATGGCGACAGTCGCCCTATCCTCCGTCTCGATCGCTTGAACGGGAATCATTGCCTCTTTGAAGCGGCTGTGTAGGTCATCAAGCAGATTGAGCTTGTCCTCATCGGAGCTGAAAGGGTCCGTTGCCCGCCGGTATGCTGCCGAATCAAAAAGTGCCTTTAGTGGAAAATGAGCTTGTGGATCGACTTCGCTTTCAGCGAGTGCGAGGAATTGTGATTGCTGCGCACTAGCCTCGGCCGTGAGGTCAAAATAAACATCTGGATATTCGTCGCCTGCAGGCCTGGTGAGTTCGGTTTGAAAGGTCATAAATAATGATGTGACACGCTGTTGTCCATCGAGGACATATGTAACAGGATTAGTGCCCTCCGGCTCGGGCAGGGCATATGGTCCAATTTGCCGATCGGCGTCCAACTGCTGTTGGGTCGTCCAGAAAAGCATTGAACCATAGGGATATCCTTTGTAAATTGAATCCATAAAATGAGCAATTCGTTCTGAATCCCACACAAATGCACGCTGAAACGCTGGAATTCTAATCTGTCCGCTGTGCACGTGAGCGAGAAGCGTTCTGATGGGCATGCTCTTAAGTTCGGCCACAAATCCTCCATAAATTGATAGCTACCATGAGGATAAGGTGTGAGACGCAGTCCGCGCCGAAGGCGCGGCTTTACTTGAAATAGCAACATAACTCGGAGTGATTGGATCTGGCGCTGAACCACCAGCCGTGGTGCTGCGAGCTAGCCCAGACGCGAAACCCACCCAATAAACCCACCCAGGATCGCTACGACTCCAGCGGCCAGGAAGATTTTCGCGTAGAGACGGATTCGGCGACGCTTCTTCGTTCTGTATGTAGCCATATCTTCAGTCCGCAGAAATAGATTCCAGTTCGTCGCCCAACTGGACAGGGGGCCGGACATGGCCAAAGCAAACATGCCCATAAGCACCAAAAGTGAACCCGCCAACAGCGCTTGGCCAGCCATGTATGCCCCCCTAAAGCCACGAATTGGTACTTGCCACGTTAGCGGGCAGACGGTGGCAAGGGACGCAGCGCCCGCAGGACGCTCCGCGTCCGAGGACGAACGGTCGCGCGGCAGCTAGTGACAGCCATGTAATTCATATGGCAAGATGGGCGCATTGCAGCCGGCAGAACCAACTCAGGGCCGGAATAGATACTTAGCAGGTGGCCTTCCTGAGGGGTCGAGCAGCGTGGTAGGCCCGCGTCCAGAGAATGCTCACGGTTAAACGACAGAGTTGGGCCCACCGGAGCGAGACCGGATGCTGAGGCCCCTGTCATATCAATTGCTGCTTTTCCTTTTGTCAGTGGACCTTGGCGATTCCTGTCGGTTTCGTTCTCTTGGGGTCCCATGTCCACGTCTGCTGTCAACAGGTCACTTGGGCGGCTCATCGCTGCCGATGCCGGCTGGTTTTTCTCGCTCTATCTGGACGCCGGCGAGGGCGGCGGCGGGTTCCGCTCGTCGTACAAGCCCAACCGTGCGTTTGTCGCCAAAGGCTCGGCCGCCGATCCTCAACGCGCTGCTGCCGAAGCCGGGAGGCGCGCGAGGTCCAAGCTGCGCCGCTACTGTGCCGCGAACAGGCTGAACCGTCTCGGAACGCTGACCTATGCCGAGTCCTGCCATGACCCGCAGGAACTACGCTCCCATCTCGGCGCTTTTTTCCGGGATCTCAGGGCGGGCTTAGGCGGTGCCCCATTGCCGTATGCCTGGGTTCCGGAGTGGCACAAAACGGACCACGGACTGCACGCTCACTTCGCGGTCGGACGTTACATCAAGCAGCGTCTCATCAAAGAGGCTTGGGGCCGCGGGCACGTCCATATCAAGCTGCTGGGTGACTTACCTGTCGGGTCGGGGGCGTTGTTCGAGGCACGCACGGCAGCCGGGTATCTGTCAAAGTACGTCTCGAAGACTTTCACGGACCCAGGGTCCCAAGTATTGGGGCTTCACCGCTACGACGTCGCTCAGGGCTTCCAGCCGATCAAGCTCGCGCTCAGCGGTCACTCCCCCGGTGATGTTCTGGCGCAGGCCTCCGACTACTTGAACGGGCCTCCGGTGACCCAGTGGTCGTCCGCTTCCGTGGAGGACTGGGCTGGTGCTCCCGCAATCTGGGCGCAGTGGGGTGCATGATGCTGGATCAACGGGTGCTTGCTGCATGGGTGGAGGCCAGTTGTGGTGCCCAGGGCGTTCCGGTCCGTGTGACCGATCCCGGTGTTCTTGCCCGGGTTGGCGTGCTCATGGGTGCCGCGCCCGGAACGGACGGACGCGGCAGCGGCCGGAGTACCGCCGCGGCGTCATAGCTGCCAAACGGGCTGAATCCGTGCCGGGTCCAGCGATCGCGCTCCCGGTGTCCCCGGCAGAATGGTCGCGTAGTCCAGGACCGCCTTGATGATCGCAGCCTGCCTGTCCAGGTTCAGCGTCTTCCAGGTGTCCTTCAATTGCCCGCCGGTGCCCACGAGTCCGTCCAGGGCTGTAGAGTTCGACGCCATTGCCATCTGTCGCTCCGTGGCCTTTATCCTTGCCTCAATGGGGCCGCGGGCCGCTTTCCACTCCGCGGACGAAATTACCTTGTCTGCCCACAGTTCGGACAGTTCTTTCATCTGGCTCCGGTCTGCCTCCAACTCCGTCAGCAGGCTGCTTTGCCGCTGATCCGCCGCCCGGCGCCCTGTGAGAGCATCCGACATCTCCGTGGTGTCCAGTCGCATGAGCACCGCAGCGGCGAGAAACTCTTCCAGCGGAGGGGCCACGACCGTGATGCCTCCGCAGCCGCCATGGTCTGGCCCGGAAAGGCAGACGTATCGGCGGGTGTTCACTCGGACGGCGGAGAACAGCTTGTTTCCGCATTTGCCGCACCGCAAAAGGCCGGACAGCACGTACCGCCTCGGCGCGCGGGTATTGGTCCGTTTCTTGGTTTCGAAGTGGCCAAGTATCTGCTGCCGCTGCTCCGGTGTGATGATCCCGGACCATTGAGCATCCGCCACCACAACGCCTTTGTGCTCGCGCAGCCCTGCGATGCGGGCTGATTTCAGGAGGGTGTTTAGGGTCATGGTCTGCCAGGGGCCGCCCGCCGTGGTCTGCACGCCTTCGCTATTGAGCCAGACACAGATGGACCGCGAGGATTCCCCGGCCAGGAATCGGGCCACGGCCTGACGCAAAATCTCAGCCTCGGCCTCGTTTACAGTCATGCGGTCCTGCTCGTATCCAAAGGGGCGGTGGTGGCCCCCGTTAGGTAGTCCCTGCTCGGCCGTCTGCCGGGCCTTGCGCTGAAGACGCTGCGACTTCCGCCCGGACTCCTTGGATGCGATGGCTGCCAAAATGCGGGCCATAAACAGCCCGTCATCGTTACCGAGATCAATGTCGGCCGTTACCGACTTCACCTGCGTCACCCCGGCCTGCTCGCACAATCGGGTGAACTGTTCCAACTCCATCGGCTGCCGGGTCAGCCTATCCATGTTGTAAACAATTACTGCGTCGCGGTAGCCTCCGGCCAAATCGTCAAGCATCCGCTGGTACTGGGGTCTAGGCTTCCCCTTGTAGGCGCTGATGTCGTTGTCGACGTACTCCTCGCCCACCGTCCAGCCGTGATCGGCGGCGAGCTTGTGGCAGTCTTCCAGCTGGCGTGTCACGCCCAACGCCTCGCCAGATTGATCAGAGGAGATGCGGGCGTAGATCGCGGCGGAGCGGGGTTGCTTCATGGGGTCAGACTAACAAATGGTCAGCAACGGAGCCCTCCTCTGCTCCCATCACCACCACCTCATCCACAAAGAACAATGGACCATCCACACCCGCAACGGCGTCCCCTGGTTCACACCCCCACGCCACATCGACCCCACCCAAAAAACCCAACAAAACCACTACTTCAAACCACCACCCCCACCACCCAAACGCGAATAAACGCTGCAGCAACGCGAATAGACACTGCCACAGCGCGATAAGGCAGCCACAACGCGAATGGGCAGCCACCCCCGCAGGAAGAGGTACCTGCCGGCGCACCCTTACTAAGGCCGGGCGCGTCCGACTACAACGGTGCCGTCCAGTTCTTCCGAGCGGACCGTCCTCACCGCGAAGCCCGCATGCGCCAGGATCGACGACGTCCCTCCGGCCTGCCGCTCGCTGGTTTCGATGATGAGATGCCCGCCCGGCCGCAGCCATTCGCTGGCCTCCGCAGCGACGCGGCGGTGGAACTCGAGTCCGTCAGTGCCGCCGTCGAGCGACCACAACGGTTCGTGCTCGCGTGCCTCGTGCGGCATGGAATCGATAGCACCGGTGGGGACATAGGGGGCGTTGACAACCATTACACTGATCCGCCCTCTGACGGCGGGCGGCAGCGCCTCAAACAGGTCGCCCTGGTGGACCTCACCACCCACACGGCCAATGTTCCGGCGGGCGCAGGCCACCGCAGCCGGGTCAATGTCCGCCGCATGGAGCTCCAGCCCCGGAATCCGGAAGGCGATGGCGGCCCCCACCGCACCGGACCCGCAACACAGGTCCACAACAACGACGGGCTCCGAACCCTCCCGGTGCTCCCGCTTCGGGTCCGCCGAGAGCAGGGCTGCGGCCTCATTCACCAAGAGCCCAGTGCGGCGGCGCGGAACAAAAACCCCAGCATCGAGCTCAATCCGGAGTCCGCAGAACTCGGCCCAGCCCAGGATGTGCTCCAGCGGGTACCCGGCAACGCGCTGCTCCACCGCCGCAGCGATTTCGGCCGGGCCGGACACCGCCGCGAGGAGAAGCCGGGCTTCCTCCTCCGCAAAGACGCACCCGGCCGAGCGCAGCCGCTCAGCGATCCCCAAAAGGGACTCAACATGAAATTCAGTGGCTGACATGCGTACACCTTCCGCGAACTGATGGGCGCCGAGCACCGTCGCCCGCCTCTGAATGTACGCGAAGATAGCCTCTGCCGGCCCAACCCAAAAGACTGGATTTATTCAGTGCAAGCGCTTACAGTGTGCCGTGGTTCACCTGGCGATCATCCCTGATCGCCAGCGCGAACCCCACCCCTGACCGCCAACTGACGCCGCCCCACTCGCATCTCCACAGCAGCCTGAACAGCACCGCCGCTACCAGGAAGGTCTCCTGACGTGAAAACACGCACCCGCAGAAGCTCAATCCAACGCCTCAACTATCCGATATCGCCATGGCTGGGACTGCTCGCCGCAGCCGTAGTTGCTTCCACTTCCGTCCTCCCGGCGCACGCGGCGCCGGGCCCGCAAGACCCAGGGTCGTCGTCGGCCCTTCACTCCCTCCGAGCCCCGGTGACGGACGAGAATTTCTACTTTGTGATGGCTGACCGCTTCAGCAACGGTGACACAACCAATGACGACGGCGGCCTGGGCAGCGACCCCATGGTGTCCGGCTTCAACCCGACGAAAAAGGGCTTCTACAACGGCGGCGACCTGGCCGGGCTGCTCGACAAGATCGACTACATCCAGGGCCTGGGCACCACGTCCATCTGGCTCACCCCCAGCTTCAAGAACAAGGCGGTACAGCCCGAGGACAATTCGGCCGGCTATCACGGCTACTGGATCACGGACTTCACCCAGATCGACCCCCATCTAGGAACCAACGACGAGTTGAAGGCCCTCATCGACGAAGCCCACTCGCGCGGCATGAAGGTGTACTTCGACATCATCACCAACCACACCGCGGACGTGATCGGCTACGAACAGGGCGCCCGCAAGAGCTACGTCTCCAAGGACGAGGTTCCGTACAAGACCGCGGCCGGTAAGGCCTTCGACGACCGCGACTTAGCAGGCTCCGACGACTTCCCGGAGCTTGATGCCAAGACGTCCTTCCCCTACGTCCCCGTTCTGGATAAAGCCGAGGAGAACCTGAAGGTCCCCGCCTGGCTGAACGATCCCACGCTGTACCACAACCGCGGCGACACCACCTTTGTAGGCGAGGACTCCTACTACGGCGACTTCTTCGGTCTCGATGACCTCTTCACCGAGAACCCCAAAGTGGTGGACGGCATGGCGGAGATCTACAAGACCTGGATCGGCGATTTCGGCGTGGATGGCTTCCGGATCGACACCATGAAGCACGTCAACAACGAGTTCTGGCAGGAATTCGGCCCGGAGGTGCTCAGCTACGCCAAGGCGCAGGGCAAGGACGAGTTCTTTATGTTCGGCGAAGTCTTCGACACGTCCAAGTCCTTCACCTCGCAATTCACCACCCGCAACCAGATGCAGGCCGTGCTGGACTTCCCGTTCCAGGAGGCCGCCCGGAACTTCGCGTCCAAGAGCCAAGACACCCGCTCGCTGGAAACATTCTTCGCCGGCGACGACTGGTACACCGACGCCGATTCCAACGTCTACCAACTGCCAACCTTCCTGGGCAACCACGACATGGGCCGCATCGGCAGCTTCATCGCCGCCGACAACCCGGGCTCAGCCGACCCGGAGCAGGTGGCCCGCGACCAACTGGCCCACGAGCTGATGTATTTTTCCCGCGGCAACCCGGTGATCTACTACGGCGACGAGCAGGGCTTCACGGGCCCCGGCGGCGACCAGGACGCCCGGCAGACGCTCTTCGCCAGCCAGGTGCCGGAGTACCTCGACGACGACCTGCTGGGCACCGATGCCACGCACGCCACCGACAACTTCAACGCCGGCCACCTGCTGTATTCCAAGATCAGTGAACTCGCGGCCTTGACCAAGGACCACCCGGCCCTGCGCGACGGCGCCCACCAGCACCGCTACGCCTCCGAAGGGCCAGGGATCTATGCCTTCTCCCGCACCGACGCGGAGGACCAGCGTGAGTATGTCGTAGCCCTGAACAACAGCGAACAGCCGCAGACGGCCGACGTGCCCACCTATATCGACAAGCGCAGCTACACGCAGATTTACGGTGCGGGCGCGGACAGTGTGGAGACCTCAGCGGACGGAAAGCTGACGGTCACCGTCCCGCCGCTGTCGGCCGTGGTCTACCAGTCATCGGGCCGCATTCCGCACTCCAAGGCGGCTCCCGCTGTCGCACTTCGGGAACCTGCCGCGGCACCGGCGGATAACGGCCGGATCAACGTGACGGCCGACGTCGGCGGTGCTTCGTTCTACGAGGTCACCTTTGAGGCCAGGACGGCGGGCGGTGGCTGGGCACCGATCGGCACCGACGACACCGCGCCGTACCAGGTGTTCCACGATGTTGCTGCCCTGGAAGCAGGCACCGCCGTCGAATACCGTGCCACAGTGCTGGACAACGGGGGCCACCGGGCCACCAGCCAGCCCCGGGCAGCCTCAGTTCCGGCGCCGGTCCTCACGATCCAGAAGCCTCTGGAAGGAAGCAGCGTGGAGGGGGCCGTTGAGCTCAGCGCTACGGCCGATCCGGAAAAGTCCAACCACGTGGTGTCCTTCGAGCGCAACGTGGCCGGCGGCGAGTGGACGGCCGTAGGCTCCGATGGCTCCTCGCCGGTGTATTCGGTCACCGATGACCTGGCGGTACTGGAGCTCGCGGACGGCACGAAGGTGCAGTACCGCGCCCGCATGAGCGGCCCCGGCTTCAGCGTGGTCAGCGAGTTGCGGACGGTCACGGTGGGCGAGGCTCCGCAGCCGGATTCGGTGACCGTGGCCGGGTCGCTGAACTCCGAGATGGGTTGCCCTGGAGATTGGGGCCCGGCCTGCCCAGCCGCGTTCATGACCCTGGACCCGGCGGACAACATCTGGCGGCTCACGGCAGACCTGCCAGCCGGGACGTACGACTACAAGGCCGCGCTCAACGGCAACTGGGACGTGAACTATGGCGCCGGCGGAGTCCTTGACGGCAGCAACATCGTGTTGGACCATCCTGGCGGGGCCGTCACATTCCGCTACGACAACAGCACACACGTCCTCAGCGCCGGGTACGCCTCCCAACAGCCGGGCGCTGTCGCCATCGCGGGGAGCCTGGACAACGAACTCGGGTGCGGCGCGGACTGGGAACCCACCTGCGACCAGGCCCAGCTGACGCTGGACCCGGCAACGCTGGTGTGGAAGCTGTCCGTGCCGGACCTGCCGGCCGGGACGTATGAGTTCAAGGCGGCTCTGAACCGCAATTGGGACGTGAATTACGGGGCTGACGGGGTGCCCAACGGGGCCAACATCTCCTACACGCACGACGGCGGCGCGGTCACCTTCCGGTACGACCACGCCACCCACCTCCTCACGGCGGGATAGCCGCGGCTGGCTAGGGCTTGTCGCGGGCCTGGGTGCGTACCGTTTGCCCCAGGCCCGTGACGAACCGCCGGATGGCGAGCTCGGCAGTGGGCGGCTCGCCGAAGAACTGCCGCTGAAGAGTGGTGTCCGCGACGTACCGGCCGGTCTGGAACCACGCGATCATGGCAGCCAGGTCCTTGGCCATGGGGCTGACCGGCGCCAGCACGGTCCCCGCAGCCCGGACAACCCCGGCGGGGACGGACCGGACACGAAGGGGCCGGCCGGTGAGCCGGCCCGCAATGTCCGCGACGTCCTGCATGGCCACTGGCCGGTCCCAGCCGATGTCGATGCGCCGGCCCTCCAGATCCGGGAGGTCAACCGCCTCCGCAAGATAGCCGGCGAGGTCGGAGGTGAGCACGAATGTCAGCGGGATCCGCGGCGATCCGATCCAGCTGAGCCGCCCTTTGCTGAACGGGTCGCCGCCGAACCGGGTGACCTGGTCCAGGAACGCGCCCGGCCGAAGCGCCACAAACGGGACACCGAGTTCCTCCAGCTTGTCTTCGGTCAGCTTCTTATGCCAGAAGTGCGGAACCTTCGGGGCCTGGTCGCACGTGAGGATGCTGGTGAGGACAAACCGCCGGACGCCCGAGCGGCTGGCTGCCTCCACCAGGTTGGTGTTGCCCAACGTGTCGGTTTTTGGGGTGTCCCCCTTGCGGTGCCTGGTATAGCCCGCTGCCGAGGTGATCACGGCGTCGACGCCCTCCATGGCCCGCAGCAACGACCAGGGATCCATCATGTCGCCTCGCGCGATCTCCACCCCGGCAGCCTCGAGCACGGAGGCATCCGAGCCGGGCCGCACCAGCGCCCGCACCCGCTTCCCGCGCTTGAGCAGCTCCGTGGCAACCTGGCGGCCCAGCATGCCGGTGCCTCCCACTACGAGGACGGGCCCGTCGGTCATTGGGAATCCCCCAACGCCTCCGAGACGGCACCCAGCAAGGCGTTGAACCGCGTGTTTCCGGGAAGGTCGTCGATAAACACCGGCTTACCGTCCGGACCGCCGAGCGGGACCTGCCAGTTCGGGTACAGCGCCTCGGTGGTACCGGGCTGGTTCTGCACGCGCCGCTCCCCCACGGCATCCACCAGCGCCACCCCGAGAAGGACCGACGGCGTCTGGGCCAGCAGGCGGTGCAGCGCCTCGATGGTGCGTTCCTCGCTGCCGGTGCTGCCGTAGCCACCGTCGGCTGAGACGCCACCATCAGGCAGCAGGCCGCGTTCCCGCAGCAGCCCCATCATCTTTTCCAGCGTGGCCGTGTGCTCCGCCCGCTCTTCCGCCTCGGGGCGTTCCAGGAGGCCCAGCCTGCTGCGAAGGGCCACGTGGTCACCCGCCAGGTAGCCGGCGGTGGGCGGCAGGTCGTGGGTGTTGACGCTGGCGAGGGCCTGCGTGCGGTACCGCTCCGGCGGCAGGGGTGAATCGCCGTCGTTCTCGAACCAGAGGATGGAGGTGCCCAGGATGCCGCGGGCAGCGAGGTAGTCGCGCACCCACGGCTCGAAGGTTCCCAGATCCTCCCCGATCACCACGGCGCCGGCACGCTGGGCCTCCAGTGCCAGGATACCGATCAGTGCTTCGTGGTCGTACGTGACATAGGCGCCGTCGCGCGGGGAGTTGCCGGCCGGCACCCACCAGAGGCGGAACAAGCCCAGCACGTGGTCCACCCGGATGCCGCCGGCATGCCGGAGCACGGTGGAGAGCATGTTGCGGAACGGCGCGTAGCCTGCCTCCGCCAGGCGGGCTGGATGCCACGGCGGCTGATTCCAGTCCTGGCCGAGCTGGTTGTACATGTCCGGCGGCGCCCCCACGCTGATCCCGGGCGCCAGGACACCGCGGAGGGTCCATGCGTCGGCGCTGCTGAGGTCCACGCCCACGGCAAGATCGTGCACCACGCCCAGCCGCATCCCCGCCCGGCGCGCAGCCTGCTGCGCGTTCTCAAGCTGCTCGTCACAGATCCACTGCAGCCAGCGGTGGAACCCGATCCTGTCCGCAAGCTTCCCGCGCAGTGACTCCGCCTCAGGGGAACCCAGCGCGCAGTCCGGGTCCGTCCAGACCGGATGGTCCGGTGCCAGGTCTTCCCGGATGGCGGACCACAGGGCGAAATCATCCAGCCCGGCGCCGGAGATCCGGCAGAATTCGTCGAACGCTGCCTGCCGCGCCGGCGAGCGCCGGGCGTGATAGAGAAGTTCCAGGGCCTGGAGCTTGGCGGCGTATACGGCATTCCGGTCCAGCCGTTCGCCGTCCTTGTTCAGGGCCTGGACCTGCTCCTGCAAGCTGTCCACCGCCGCGCGCTTACGCGGCTTCAGGTAGGCGATTTCGGGGATGGCCTCCACACGGATGTACAGCGGGTTGAAGAAGCGCCGCGTGGACGGCGAGTAGGGCGAGGGCTGGACCGGCGGCACAGGTTCCGCGGCGTGCAGCGGGTTGACCAACACATAGTCCGCACCACGGGCGCCGCTGAGCGTGGCCAGATCCGCGAGGTCGGCGAAGTCGCCGATCCCCCAGGACCGTTTGGACCGCACGGAGTAGAGCTGCGTGGCCAGGCCCCATCCCCGACGCTCCACCAAGGAATCGGCGGTGGTGAGCCGCGCCGGAACCACCACCAGCGCGCCCTCGGCTGTGACGCCGTCGGACTCTGCCTGCAGCGTGTGCCAGCCCAGCGGCAACCCCGCCGGCACGGCGAAGGTGGCCCGGCCGGTGGCCACGCCGTTAACGTCCTGGGGCGGCACCCAGACGTCCTGCTGGACAGCTTCCACGGGCTCGCCCGTACCGGCCTCGAGCACAACTGTCAGACGCGCTGTCGAACCGTCCCGGACGTGGACGGGAACCAGTGCGGTTTGGCCCTGCTGGACCACGACAGCGGGCGGCAGCATCCGCCGCCACGGCGCCACTTCCGCCTCGGCCAGGGCAGCCTCGATCAGCTGGTTCGTGTGGGCCGGGACGCCCAGCGCCGCCAGGACCTTGGTCAGCGTCTCCGGGGCCACGCTGTGCGGCAGCCCGTCCCAGCCGTGGAACGAGGTCCCCACGCCGTGAACGTCGGCGAGGCGTTGGAGCAGGTGCCTGTCCACGGGCCCATGACCGGCGGCATCACCATGGCCCGTTGGAACCGGCGTGCCGAAAATTGGAGCGTGCTGCTGGTCTGGAGCCTTCATGGATGTCCGCCTCGTCTGGTGTGATGGGCCCGAACTTACATTGCTGCTTTGCACGCCGGAGCTTCGCTGCGCCCGGACACACTTTGCCTCCGATTATTGCAGGGCCGCCCCGGACTGCTCCAACGCCGCTTCGAACCGTTGACTTGTCTTGTGGACATCCCCTACCGTTCCTGTCACTGACAACGTTGTCTATCCACTAGGCACGCGCGATGAAGGGCAACCCCTATCCATGCAGATCAACAAATCCCGAACGCTCCTTACGTGTTCGGCACTCACCCTGGCTGGCCTCAGCCTCACGGCAACGCTCGCCGGTTCGGCCCCGGCCTGGGGCACGGCAGCACCGGCAACCACACCAGCCTCACGAACCGTTTCCGACGCTGACGCCGGCTCCGGAACGCCCGTCGGCGACGAACAGTACCGGCCGGCCTTCCATTACTCGCCGAAGCAGAACTGGATGAACGATCCCAACGGAATGGTCTTCCACAAGGGCGTCTACCACCTGTATTACCAGCACAACCCATCGGGAAATGCGTGGGGCAACATGTCCTGGGGGCATGCCACCTCCAAGGACCTGACGCACTGGACAGAGCAGCCGTTGGCCATCGCCACCGATGACCAGCAGGACATCTTCTCCGGCAGCGTGGTGGTGGACAAGGACAACACCACAGGGTTCGGAACCGCGGAGAACCCGCCGCTGGTGGCCGTCTTCACCAGCGCGTACAAGCCGGGCTCTCCCCACCAGGGACTGCAGGCCCAGTCGCTGGCCTACAGTCTGGACGACGGCCAGACCTGGACCAAGTACGACGCCAACCCGGTACTGAACCGCAACTCGGCAAACTTCCGCGACCCCAAGGTCTTTTGGTACAGCACCCCTGATGGCGGCGGCTACTGGGTGATGGCCGCCGTCGAGGCCACAGTCCACAAGGTCCTGCTGTACAAATCCGGGAACCTCAAGGACTGGACGCTCCTGAGCGAATTCGGACCGGCCAACGCCACAGGCGGACTCTGGGAGTGCCCGGACCTCTTCCCGCTGGCCGTTGACGGCGACCCCGCCAACATCAAGTGGGTCATGGTGGTCAACATCAACCCCGGCGGCGTCGCGGGCGGATCGGCCGGCCAGTACTTTGTTGGCGGCTTCGACGGCACCACCTTCACCTCCGAGACCACCAAAGCCGGCGATGCCCTCCCCGCCGGAGCCCCGCTCGCCGGCTTCAGCAACGGCACCTACGACGCCTGGACCGTGGCCAACGAACCCGGAAACTGGAAGAACGGCCCGTTCGCAGATGCTCCGGCCACCGGATCGCTCCCCGGACAAAACACGGTGAGCGGTTTTGCCGGGGCCGGGCTGATCAACTCCTTCAACGACGGCGACTGGCCCGTGGGCACCGCGGAATCGCCGCAGTTCACGGTCACCAGCGACTACCTGAATTTCCTGGTGGGCGGCGGCCAGCACCCCCGCGTCTCGGACAAGCTGGACAACACCCCGCCGGCCGGCGACCTCCTGTTCAACGGGTTCGAGGTTCCGGACGGAACGTCCATGGCCGACGCCGGCTGGACGGGTACCGCCGACCTGGCACCTTCGTTCCAGCCCGCCACATCCGGCGGTGACTTCTTCATCGGCGCCAAGCGGATCAATACGTTTGATACCGGCGGCGCACCGGGCGACGATAGGCAGGGAACCCTGAAATCGCCGTCGTTCACGCTCTCGCGGGACTTCATGAGCATGCTGGTGGGCGGCGGACACCGGGCCGCGGGCTCCGGCCAGCAGCTGGAGGTCCAGCTGCTGGTGGGCGGCAACGTTGTCCGCAGCCTGGCTGGCGACGACGCCGGCGCCCTGAACTGGAAGGGCTGGGACGTTTCCGAGTTCGCCGGACAGGAGGCCCAGCTGCGGATCGTGGACCAGGCAACCGGCGGCTGGGGCCACCTGACACTGGACCATGTGATGCTCACCGACCAGGCCGCGGTGCCGCGGTCCGACGAGACCACAGTGAACCTGGTGGTGGACGGCCAGGTGGTCCGGACGGCCACCGGCGCCAACAGCGAGGTCCTGGACTGGGCGTCCTGGAACACAGCCGAATTCAAGGGCCGGCAGGCAAGCATCAGGGTGGTGGACAACAACCGGTCCGGCTGGGGCCACATCCTGGCGGATGAGTTCGTGGCTTCGGAGGAGGCGGCCACACCGCGGATCCAGACCTACGACTGGCTGGACTACGGCCGGGACTACTATGCCTCCGTCTCCTTCGCCAACATGCCGCAGGACAAACGCGTCATGCTCGGCTGGATGAACAACTGGGACTACGCGCAGGCCATTCCCACCTCGCCCTGGCGCAGCGCCATGTCACTGCCCAGGGAAGTCGCGCTGACGCAGACTCCCGCCGGACCGCGGCTCACCCAGAAGGCCGTCAAGCAGGTGGATGACCTTGCCGCGAAGCCCAGCTACGCCGAAAAGCGCACCCGGGACATAGCCCCGGGCACCACTGCGCTGCCGGCGGCGGCCTGGGGCCAGGTCCAGCGGATCGACGTCACGCTCGCGCCGGGCACTGCTTCACGGGCTGGAATCACTGTGCTCGGGAACGGCAGCACCGCCACCAAAATCGGCTACGACCGGACCACCGGCGAGGTGTACGTGGACCGGCAGAACTCGGGAGACACCGGCTTCCACCCGTTGTTCACGTCGGTGGACTCTGCGCCCGTCACCCTGGACGCGGACGGCACGGTGACCCTGCGGGTGTATGTCGATAGGTCTTCCGTAGAGGTCTTCACCCAGGGCGGGCAGCGGACCATCACGGACCAGGTGTTCCCTGAAGCGGGGGCTAACCAGGTGGCGCTCTTCGCCGACGGCGGCACGGCGCAGCTGAAGTCAATCACCGTGACTCCGCTGGCGCAGTCGATGTTCAGCACGTTGACCAACCCGGTCAAGGAGCGCCAGAAGTAGGCTGAACCGCCCCGGAGCTACCCGTTCCGGGGTCTCTGGTGCACAGTCCCGGGCTTGTCCGCGGATCCCTGCCTTGAAGGTTAGGAATCGCGGACAAGCCTGGGACTTGGCGTTTGTGGCGGTGGCCTGAGGACCGGGTGGTCAGTGGACGGGCTGGAGCCAAGTCAGGATGGAGCCGTCCTCTTCGATCAGTTCCGCGAGCTCGCCGTTGAACCGTGCGCCGTAATCCGCGCTGATGTGCTCCTGGAAGGCGGCGTCGTCCTCGTAGACTTCGAACACGAAGTACTCGCGGGGATTCGTCTCCCGGGTGTAGGGCAGGAACAGCTGGTTTCCAGGCTCCTTTCTGACGTCGATAGTCAACTGGCGCATCATCTCCGCCACCCGGTCTTCGCTGCCGGGCTTGACGGTGAATTCGGCGTAGAGCGTTTTAGTCATGGTGGTCCCCTCTGGATTGCTTGGCTGGTGCTTTGGAGTTGCTGGTGGTCGGGTCTGCTGGTACTTGGGATTGCCGCGTTCAGCCTGCAGGCGGCGGGAGCTCTCCGGAACCGCGCTGGATGAGCTCGGACGGAACGACGTAGGTCTGTGGTGCGCTGCCGTCGCCGTCGATCCGGGCCAGCAGCCGCTCCGCGGCGAGCTTGCCGATCTGCTCCGGGTGCTGTGCGATGACGGTGATCCCGGGTTCCATCATGTCCGCCAGCGTGAAGTCGTCAAAGCCCACCAGTGCCACCCGGCGGCTGGCACCAAGTTCCTTCAGTGCGCGCATGACGCCAAACGTGATGAGGTTCTGGCTGGAAAAGATGGCCGTGGGCGGGTTCTCTGCCGTGAGGATCTCCAGGGCAGCCTGCCGGGCTGACTCCTCGTTGTGCAGTCCCTCCCGGACCGGAACAGCGGCCGTCGATTGCCCGGCCCGGCCCAGTTCCTCGATGAAGCCGCGGCGCCGTTCCCGGGCGGTCTGGATGTCCGGGCGGTCGCCCAGGTACGCCAGCTTCGTGTGGCCATGCCCTATGAGGTGGGCGGCCGCGCGCGCGGCGCCAACGGCGTTGTCCGTCACCACGGCGTCGGCCTCGACACCCACTGGCTCGCGGTCGATGAAGACCATGGGCAGGTCCCGGGAATGCTCCGGAATGGCGTAGGCCTGGCTCCGGGCGATGGGGGTCAGCACGAGGCCGTCCACGCGCCGTCCCAGGAAGGCGGCCACGAGCGACTTCTCGCGCTCGGGGTCGTCATCCAGGCTGGCCGCGAACACGGCGATGCCCCGCGGCGCCAGCGCGTCTTCCATCGCCCGGTGGATCTCGCTGCTGAACGGGTTGGCCACGCTGGGCAGAAGCAGCCCGATGGAGAGTGTCTGGCGGCCCGTGCGGCGGAGGCTTCCCGCCGCCATGTCCAGCTGGTAGTTGAGCTGCTGGGATGCCCCCAGCACCCTTTGACGGGTGGCCTCGGACACGCCCGGTTCGTCGTTCATTACCCTGGAGACGGTCTTGATGCCCACCCCGGCCAGCGCAGCGACATGGCGCATGGTGGGCCGATCCTTAGCCGGCGATGCTTGGTAACGATTAGACATCGTTGTCATGACTTAGTCCTTCATCATCGAATTTACCTTGACTATAGCGTGTGACGCTGATTACATGATGCCTGACATCGTTGTCAGGCACGGGATGTGCCACGAACACAGGAGATTCAATGTTGACTTCCAAGACCCCGCGCACCATCGCCCGCCGCCTGGTTGCCGTGGGCGCCGTCCTGACCCTCGGCACCCTGAGCCTCACGGCCTGCGGCGGAAACTCCCCCGCCACCTCCGGCACCGCCTCTGGTGAAAAAGTGGGCGTATCGCTGATCGTCAAGACCACGTCCAACCCGTTCTTCGTCGCCATGCAGGAAGGCGCCAAGAAGGCGGCGGAGGCAGACGGCGTTGACCTGAAGCTCGCCGCCGGCAAGGCAGACGGCGACGAGGACACCCAGATCCAGGCCATCGAAAACGCCATCTCCAAGGGCGACAAGGGCATCCTGATCACCCCCAACGGCCCGTCCGTGGTGGATGCCCTGAAGAAGGCCAAGGACGCCGGACTCTTTGTCATTGCCCTTGACACCCCGCCGGACCCCGCCGACGCCGCGGACATCACCTTCGCCACCGACAACTTCGCGGCCGGCGAGCTGATCGGCAAGTGGACCGCCGCGCAGCTTGGCGGCAAGAAGGCCACCATCGCCCTGCTGGATCTGTTTGACGACAAGGTTGTCTCCGTTGACTACAACCGCGACCAGGGCTTCCTGACCGGACTCGGCATCGACACCGCCGACAAGAAGAAGAACGGCGACGAAGCAAAGACCGGCAAGTACACCGGCGCCAAGGGCGGCGAGTACGAGATCGTCGGCAGCCAGGCCTCCCAGGGCGCCGAGGACGGTGGCCGTACCGGCATGGAGACCCTGCTGTCCAAGAACCCCAACATCAACGTTGTGTACACCATCAATGAGCCTGCAGCAGCGGGCGCTTATGAAGCCCTGAAGTCCGCCGGCAAAGAGAAGGACGTCCTGATTGTCTCGGTCGACGGCGGCTGCGCCGGCGTGGACGACGTCAAGTCCGGCGTCATCGGCGCAACCGCCCAGCAGTACCCGGTCAAGATGGCCGAAATGGGCGTCAAGGCAATCGTCGAACTGGCCAAGACGGGCAAGAAGCCTGCCAACACCGCGGGCCTGGACTTCTTCAACACCGGCGTTGAGCTGGTCACCGACAAGCCCGCAGACGGCGTCAAGAGCATCACCACGACTGAAGCCAGCAACATCTGCTGGGGCAAGTAAGAGGGCAGAACGATCTCAGGAGAAACCGTGACCCAGCAACAGACCGCCGGTCCGCCCGCCGCAGGGAAGCAGACCGACCTGGCCGAAGAATTCCTCGACCGCAGGACGCCGCTCAGCCGGATACGCAACATCCTGCACCGCTACCCCGCAGTCAGCCCCGCCCTCGTCCTTCTCATCGCCGTCGTCGTGTTCGGCCTGCTCAATGACAGGTTCCTGCGGGTTGAAAACCTCTCGCTGATTACCCAGCAGGTGTCCGTGGTGGGCACCCTGGCCATCGCCCAGACGCTCATCATCCTCACTGCCGGCATCGATCTGTCCGTCGGAGCCGTCATGATCCTCTCCTCAATGGTCGTCGCCCAGCTCGCTGTCAACAACGGACTGCCGGCACCCGTTGCGCTGCTCGCAGGCCTGGTCGTCGGACTCGCCGCCGGCGCCCTGAACGGGTTCCTGGTCACCAGGTTCCGCCTCCCCCCGTTCATCGTCACCCTGGGCACGCTCAACATCTTCATCGCGCTGACGCTGCTCTACTCCAACGGAGCGACAGTTCGCGGCTCGGCAATGCCGGACCTGCTGACCTGGACGGGAAGCACCTTCCCGGTGGGCCCTGTGCGGATCTCCACCGGCGTCGTCGTGATGCTGCTTCTCTACATCGCCATCGCGTTCATCCTGGGCAAAACCGCCTGGGGCCGGCACGTCTACGCCGTCGGCGATGACAAAGAAGCCGCCCGTCTGGCCGGCATCGCCGTGAACAAAGTCCTCATGAGCGTCTACCTCGCCGCCGGCGCCGTCCTGGCCATCGGCGCCTGGATCCAGATCGGCCGCACCAACGCGGCCAGCCCCAACGCCGGTGTGGACCTGAACCTCGACTCCATCACCGCCGTCGTGATCGGTGGGACCAGCCTCTTCGGCGGGCGCGGTTCGGTGTGGGGAACCCTCCTGGGCGCCCTGATCGTCGGAGTCTTCCGCAACGGACTCTCCCTTGCCGGCCTGGACGTGCTGTACCAGACCCTCGCCGTGGGCGTCCTTATCATCCTCGCTGTGTCCATCGACCAGTGGATCCGAAAGGTGAAGTCATGACCGCGTCCCAGCTGGAATCCGCCGGCACGGAACTCCGCCAGCCCATCCTGCAGGCCAGGAACCTCGTCAAGACCTTCGGCCGGGTGGTGGGGCTCGACGGCGTCAGCCTGGACCTCTACCCGGGCGAAGTCCTGGCGATCATCGGCGACAACGGGGCGGGAAAATCCACCCTGATCAAGTGCCTCACCGGGGCCGAGATTCCCGATTCCGGCGAGCTCTTTGTGTCCGGCCAACCGGTCCACTTCAAGCGCCCGCAGGACGCCCGCGTCCACGGCATCGAAACCGTCTACCAGAACCTGGCCGTATCCCCGGCCCTGGACGTCGCCTCCAACCTGTTCCTGGGCCGGGAGGAACGGCGTGCGGGACTCCTCGGGAGCGTGTTCCGGATGCTGGACACCAAAGGCATGCGCGTGAAGGCCAAACAGGAGCTGACCCGGCTCGGCATTTCCACGCTCCAGGACGTGACAGTGCCGGTGGAGAACCTCTCCGGCGGCCAGCGCCAGGCTGTCGCCGTGGCCCGCGCCGCGGCCTTCGGTTCAAAGGTTGTGGTGCTGGATGAGCCGACGGCGGCCCTGGGCGTCCGGGAGTCCAACCAGGTCCTGCAGTTGGTCAGGGATCTCCGGGACCGGGGACTGCCCGTCATCCTGATCAGCCACAACATGCCGCACGTGTTCGACGTGGCGGACCGGATCCACATCCAGCGCCTCGGCAAGTGCGCGGCCACCATCACGCCGCAGTCCCACACCATGACCGATGCAGTTGCGATCATGACCGGCGCAGCCACCGCCTGAACAACAGCTGTCCCTACGTCAGTCCGCAGACCAGATCACCGGTCCGCGGACTGACGTGGCTTGGACCACCCTCACCATCAGCTTCCCACGAGAGACAGACCATGGATTACCTCAAAACAGCCCGGCACGACGCTCACCAGACTCTTGACGTCATGGTCGTGGGCGAAGCGCTCGTTGACGTTGTCGCCTCACCCAACGGCCCCATCGAGCATCCGGGCGGCTCGCCGATGAACGTGGCCTACGGCCTCGGACGACTCGGCGTATCCACCGCCTTGCTGACGTCGCTGGGCGCAGACGCCCGCGGCGAGGCGATCGAGGCGCACCTGCGAAGCGCCGGCGTCGAACTGCTGCCGGGCTCAAAGTCCGCGGCGAGAACCGCGTCCGCCACGGCAACCCTCGCCGCGGACGGCTCCGCCTCATACGACTTCGACATCAGCTGGGAACTGCCGGCCGCCGCCCCTTCCCACCTGCCCAAAGTTCTGCACACGGGATCCATCGCCACGTTCCTGGCACCGGGCGCGACGGCGGTGCGGGCGCTTCTGGAACAGTCGCACCGCGAGTGCCTGGTCACCTACGATCCAAACATCAGGCCCGCATTGCTGGGCAGCCAGGCAGAGGCCGTGCGGATTTTCGAGGACCTGGTTCCGCTGACGGACGTGGTCAAGCTCAGCGATGAGGATGCCGCCTGGCTGTACCCGGGAGTCCGCCTCGAGGACGCGGCAGAACGGATCCTGCGGCTGGGCGCCGGACTGGCAGTGGTCACCCGCGGCGGAGAAGGTTCTTTGTTGGCGACGCCCGTCACCCAGCTTTTCATCCCCGCCATCCGGTCCACGGTGGCGGACACCATCGGCGCGGGTGATTCGTACATGGCGGCCCTGATCTTCGGCCTGCTGTCGCGCCGCACCGAAGGCTTGGGACAGGACGTCCTGACCACTATCGGGCGCATGGCGTCAAAGGCAGCCGCCATCACCGTCCGCCGGCCGGGCGCGAACCCGCCCACGGCCGACGAGCTGGCGGGCGACCTGCCGGAAACTGACCTGCCGGGGGCGCAGGTGAGCCAAGGAACGACGGCGACTGCCGCCGTCGCGGTCTGAAAAACCAATGTCCGACGGCAGCCCTCAGGGCGCTGAGTCCCGGATTTTTAGGACAAAGCCCGCCTCCGCGTGGACCCCGTCCACCCTCGCTTCCAGCCCGTCAATCCGGTCGATCAGCAACCCGATGGACCGCTCGGCAATCTCGTCCATGCCGGGCGCCACCGTGGTGAGGGACGGCGAGGAGAACCGTGCCTCGTCGATGTCGTCAAAGCCCACCACCGCAACGTCTCGGGGCACCTTCACGCCACGGACGAGCAGTTCGTGCATGGCTCCCAGGGCGAGGGCGTCGTTCAGGCCGAACACGCCATCAAACGGAACGCCGCGCTCCAGGAGGCCGGCGACGGCGGCTGCTCCCCCGTCGCGGCGCCATTCACCGGGTGCCACCAGGGCCGGGTCGAACGGGACGCCGGCGTCCTCCAATGCGCTCCGGTAACCATTGAGCCGCAGCCCGGCCGAGCCCGCTGACTCGCCAGGTTGGGCGCCGAGCACGGCAATACGACGGCGGCCCCCCGCCAGCAGGTGGGCGGTGAGGGCCTGGGCGGCGTCCTGGTTTCTCATGGTGACCAGGTCCAGCCGGGGACCCAGAATGTGCTCACCGAGCAACACCACCGGCTTGGTGCCGCGGTGGGAGACGACGGCATCGGCCCCCATGACCAGTGGCGTAAACAACAGGCCGTCGGTCAGCTGCCGCAACGGATCCTGCAGGGCACCGAGTTCGTTGGCCTCCAGGGCGCCGGACTGTTCCACAAGCACCCGGTAGCCGCGGCGCTCCGCCGTCGTCATCAGTCGGGAGGCCAGCTCCGCGTAGTACGGTGCGGCGAGGTCGGACAGCACCAGGCCCAGCATGTGGGTCTTCCCGGAGCGCAGGCTGCGGGCCGTCAGGTTCGCCTCGTAGCCCAGTTCGGCAATGGCGTCCTGGACCCGTTGCCTGGTGGCCGGCCGGATGAACTCGTAGTCGTTGAGCACGTTGGACACGGTCTTGAGCGAAACCCCGGCGGCGCGGGCCACATCGTTCATGGTCACTGCCATGAGTGGTCAGCCTTTGGCAGCCTTGGCCGCCGCCTTTGCTGCCTGCTTGCTGGCCCGCACCTTGGCGAGCGACTCCGGACTCACGATGTCGGCAACCGAAAGGAAGGCATCTTCCTGGCCGTAGTGGCCGGCGGCCTCGCGCCAGCCGGACGCGCTCAGCCCGCGCTGTTTGCCCAGGAGCGCAAGGAAAATCTTTGCCTTCTGCTCCCCGAATCCTGGCAGTGCCTGCAGGCGGCGGAGCACCTCCGGGCCGTCCGGGTCGCCTTTGGTCCAGATCAGCGTCGCGTCGCCGTCCCAGTCATGCTGCACCGTCTCGGCGAGCGCCTGGACACGTCCCGCCATCGAGCCGGGGAACCGGTGCACCGCGGGCCGTTCCTTGACACGTCGACGAATGCCTGAGGTTCGTACGCGGCAACCGCGGCCGGGGCGATGGACCCGATCCGGGCCCGGATCTTCTCCGGCCCGGCAAAGGCGGATTCCATGGTTACCTGCTGGTCCAGCAGCATGCCTGTCAGCAGCGCAAACGCGTCATCGGTCAGCAGTTGGTCGGCGGCCGGGTCGCCGGTGATATGCAGTTCCATGGCCCTCATCTTTCCACCTCCCGCGGCCGGCGTCATGACCTGGAGTTTTTGTCCACGTAATGGGACTTCGCCGTCGTTTTGCGCGCATTACCTGGACAAAAACTCGGGTCCGGACACGAAGTTGCCGCCCGGTACCGGACCGTCGAAACACCGAGTTCGCGGGTCAGTTCCAGGTGTTCGACGAAGGCGCCGAAAGTCCGTCGCCGGAGGGGTCCGACGCTGAACGCCGGCTCGATGGTGATCGTGCCGGCGGAGGAGGACTCATCAGCGCGGAGTTGAGTAGTTCTTCCGAAAAACCAAGTACTACCTAATTTTAAAAACAAGTACCGATTACGCGGTTGCCGGGGACCATGCCAGAACTACGTTCGACTAATGAGTTAAGACTCGCAAATCGCACTGGTTTGGATGTCTCACTAGGGGGTTGTGGGAAGGATGAATACACGACTCGGCAGCCGCGTTTTCCCGCTCCAAGGGGTCCGGGAAGTAAGCGGGGCCGGCGACGAGGAGGTCTTAGAGACCAAGGCCTCTCCCCCAGCCGTCGCCGGCCCTTTGTCCTCCACGCTTCACATTCATCCAACGCTTCCAATCAGTTCCTGGTGTCCCGGCGGGAGGCGGACGTGAAGTATTCCCGATCCGAGGCTTCCCAGGCACACGCGTCGGCGGGCAGGAGACCAGCGCCCGCTCATCCGGCCCAACACACCACCCAGCATGCAGCCCCGCATCCGGGGCCGGCGGCAATCCCGGACCGCAGGCCCATCCCGGCGCAGGGCGATCGTCCTGGTGCGGAACCGGCAGCCAAGGCGTTCACCATCGGGATGGTCGGCGCCGACGGGCTTATCCCCGACTTGGTCACCGGCTCGAAGGACCTGTCTGACTCCCTGGAGATCCTGGCCCGCCTGGGAGCGGCCACGCTGAGCCGGATCGCCGGCGTTCCCATCGAATGCGCCCTGGTCCTGAGCCGGGCCAAACGCTCCAGAGCCACCGCTGGAACCGGCACGCGGACCGCGACGTTGGCCCGGCTGGAAAAGGAGGTCGGCGAAGGCCCCCTGACCGAAGCCCTCACCGGCACAGGGACCGCGGCCATGAACCACGTGGCCTCCGACTTCCGCTGGGGACGCTACAGGCCGCACCTGCAGGACGCCGGGTTCGACAGCGTCCTGGGCCTGCGGCTTTCCCTGGATGAGGGCATCGAGGCCGCCCTCGCCTTCTTCGCAGCCAGCCCCCAGGCGTTCCCGCTGCACGTCATCGCCGAGGCCCGCAGTTTCACTGACCTCGCGTCCCGCGGCCTCAGGCTGGCCCTTGAGTTGGAGTCGGCCAGCACCAGGGCGTCGGACCTGCAGTCAGCCTTGGAAAGCCGGACGTCCATCGACATTGCCTGCGGCGTCATCATGGCGCAGAACAGGTGCTCCTACAACGACGCAATTGCCATCATCGCCAAGGCATCCAGCCACCGGAACATCAAGCTCCGCAAGGTGGCTGAGGGCATCCTGGCGAACCTGCCAGGCGGAGCACCGGACACGCATTTCGAGCATTAAGCTTCCTCAGGTCATCCACGTTGGCCACCGCCAATGCCCGTGCTGGGTGTACACGAAAGAAGACCAGAGACGAAGTGTCTCTGGTCTTCCGCGTGGGTGGGCCCTGTGGGGATCGAACCCACGACCCACGGATTAAAAGTCCGATGCTCTACCAACTGAGCTAAAGGCCCCAGCCGACGGTCAAACAACCGATCAGCCCAGTCCATTTCTGGACGTAAAATACTTTACCCCACACACGGGGCGGCTTTGGCACGCAGGTTGTCCGCCGCCGTCGTATGTTCCGAATTCCGCACAGCGTCACCGGCGCCGGCAAGGTCCATCCCGGCTGCAAACAGTACTCGATTTCCCGCGCGGCACAGGAGTAGCGTGGGGGGCATGAGCGAACAAGCAGGACCCAGTCACTACGGCGGAGCCAACCGGCATCACAAGCCCAAGCCGTTCGCCCCCATCGACTTTGAGCCGTTCGCAGGCGGCCCCGATCCTGCGCGCGTCTCCGAGGCCGCCCACCTCGCCGCCCAGGCACTGGTGCGCCACGGACGCGACAGCGACGATCCCGTCATCACCGAACGCCTGGTCAAGCTGACCGACGAGCAGGGCCTGGAGGCCATCGCGGAGATGTGGGCGGAAAGCCCGGCGCGTTCACTGCCCGGCGCCCTCTGGCGGCTGTACGCCCTGCGCGCCGCCACCGTCCAGGACCCCGAACGGATCTCCGTGTACTTCCGGGCAGGCAAGGACACCGCGCAGGTTTCCAACGTGGTGGCCGGCGCCGCTGAACCGCCGGGAGCCGAGGAAATGCGAACCATGGCTGACGCCATTCTCTCCGGAGCGTTCGACGGCGAGTTCGACGTCGCGCTGGAACGTTCCGCCGCGTTCTGCCGCGTGGTGGCGCTCGGCCAGGCGACGATCGCCGACGGTGCCGAGCACGGCAACGAGGCCCACGCAAGCAAGCTCACGCGCAACTCGCACCAGCTCGTGAAGACGGCCGAGGACCTTGAACATGCGGCAAATGCCTGGCGCCTGGGCGAGCTCGACTGAACCACCGGCGCCGATCTGTCAATGTTGACTTGGGCCAAGCAACGTAGAACACTGAAACTGGTGTCGAGCCGCGAAACCCCCGGGCTTCAACAATTAGCCGCCTAGAGCGGCCTACCGCCGAGAGGCGTATCCGGTTCGGCACCATTTTTCTGCCTGTTTACAGGCTGAAGGCACGGGCCGGTAGAATCTACACAGCTGCTGGCCTGCGTCAAGTCACAAGTGGGCGGCCCCCGACCCCAGTACATCCCCGGAGACCGGTACCCAACGTGAAGCTGCGCCTTTTTCCCCAGGAGCCCGCAGGGCTGACCCTGCTAGCCCAGATGGCCCAGCAAATCGTGCTTGCCAGCGCCACCATGGCCGAAATCCTGGGCGTACCCGCCACTGAGCACGCCAAACTCGTGGACGACATGCACAACCACGAAGCAAAGTCCGCCGAACTGCACTTTGCCTTGCTCACCCACATGCGCACAAGCTTTGTGAACCCGCTCCCCCGCGAAGACATGTACGCACTGTCCCGCTACCTCAACGAAGCCCTCGAGAAACTGGATGGCGCCGCGGAACTGGTGTCGCTGTACAAGCTGGACCGCCTGCCGCGGCGGGCCGCAGACCAGCTCGAGATCATCAGCCGGCAAGCCGAACTCACCGTCGATGCCATGCGCCGGCTCGACAACCTCGACGACCTCGAGGACTACTGGATCGAGATCCTGCGGCTGGCCAAACGCGCGGAACGGACCCACCGGGTCTGGGTGGCGGACATGATCCGGGAGATGAAGTGGGCGCAGTATTCCCGTAACCGCGACGTCGCCAACCAGCTGGTGGAAGTCACCAAGGACATGCGGCGCATCGCCACCCAGGTAGGCAGCATCATCGTCAAGGAATCCTGACGTGACAGCAGTCATTTTCGGCGTTGTGGTTCTGTTGACCGCAGCGTTTGCCTTCCTCAACGGCTTCAGGGATGCCTCCACCTCCGTGGCGCTGGCCGTCCGCACCAGGGCGCTCACGCCCAGTGTGGCCGTGCTGCTGGCCGCCTTTTTCAACTTCGTGGGCGCCCTGGTCAGCGCCACCGCAGTGGTTGCCGTCAGCCACACCTGGATCCACCTGCCGGATGGCGAAAGCGGGCTCAGCATCCTGGTGGCAGCCCTGGCCAGTGCCTGCGTCTGGGGCCTGCTGATGTGGTGGCGCGGCATCCCCGCGTCCTCCACGCACGCCCTGGTGGGCGGGCTCGCCGGGGCCGGGCTCGCCAGCCTCGCCGTGGGCGGGGTGGGAGTGGGAGGAGTTAACCATTCCCTGCTGCTCCAGGTGGTCCTGCCGCTGCTGCTCTCGCCTGCCGTTGCCTACGTTGGCGCATACCTGCTGGTTTTCCCGGTGACCTGGGCAGCCCGGTATGCCCAGCCCAACGTCGTCAACCAGCGCTTCCGCCGCAGCCAGGCCGTCGCGGCCGGTGCCGTGGCGTTCGGCCATGGCCTGCAGGACGGCCAGCGGGTGGGCGCCGTGCTGCTGCTTGCCCTGCTCGCGGCGGGCTATTCCGACGGCGAGAGCATCCCCCTGTGGGTTGCGCTTGTCTCCGCCGTGATGATCACGGCCGGAACACTCTTTGGCGGCTGGCGGATCTCCCACACCCTCGGCTACAAGATCACCCGGGTGGATCCCCTGCGGGGCTCCGTGGCCCAGACCTTCAGCGCCGCCATGCTCTTTCTCGGGGCGATCGCACTTCAGTGGCCCCTCTCCACTACCCACACTGTGACCGCGTCTGTGCTGGGGGCCGGCGAGAACCAGCAATTCTCGGTCACCAACCGGAAACTGGTCATGCAGATCCTGGCCCTGTGGGTCCTGACGCCCGCGGCAGCCGCGGCCGGAGCCTTCGTGCTGGCCCTGGCGATGTCACCTTTCGCGGGCTGAGCTCAAGCCTTAAACGCCGCATCGACTGTCCCCACCGGCTCCCTTGCCTCGCAAGCTCGGCCAGGGCACCCTGCCGGCGTGGGCCCACCCCGCCCTTCTGAGCTGTCAAAAGGGCGCTGCCGGAGCAATCGATGCGTATTTGTGGCTGGGAGCCGGCGGGAGCGGCTGGGGACTATCCGAAGCGGCCGGAGACGTAGTCCTCGGTGGCCTTCACGTTGGGGTTGTTGAAGATGGTCTGGGTGTTCCCGTATTCGATCAGCTTGCCCGGCTTGCCGGTACCGGCGATGTTGAAGAACGCCGTCTTTTCCGAAACGCGGGCGGCCTGCTGCATGTTGTGGGTCACGATCACCACGGTGTACTGGTCCTTGAGATCGTTGATAAGGTCCTCGATGGCCAGCGTGGAGATCGGGTCCAGCGCGGAGCACGGCTCGTCCATGAGGATCACCTGCGGTTCCACCGCAATGGCACGGGCGATGCAGAGGCGCTGCTGCTGGCCGCCTGACAGGCCGGATCCGGGCTTCTCCAAGCGGTCCTTGACCTCGTTCCAGAGGTTGGCGCTCTGCAGGGACCTCTCCACGAGGACGTCGGCCTCGCCCTTGGAGATCTTCTTGTTGTTCAGCTTGACGCCGGCCAGCACGTTGTCGCGGATGGACATCGTGGGGAACGGGTTGGGCCGCTGGAAGACCATGCCGATCTGCGAACGCACCGTCACGGGGTCCACGCCGGGGCCGTAGAGGTTGTCGCCGTCCATCAGGACTTCGCCTTCGACGCGGGCGCCGGGCAGAACCTCGTGCATGCGGTTCAGGGTGCGCAGGAACGTGGACTTGCCACAGCCTGAGGGACCGATGAAGGCCGTTACGGACTTGGCCTCGATGTTGATGCTGACATCCTCCACGGCCAGAAAATCGCCGTAGTACACGTTCAGGTCTTTGACGTCGATGCGCTTAGACATGGTGTTCCTTCACTTGCTGGGGTACGGATTGAAGTCTATGGTTTGGCCGCGAGGACCGGAATGGCCTGCTGAAAAAATTTCACCGACCGGTCTTGGGGGCAAAGGCCCTGGCGATCAGCCGGGCGCCAAGGTTCAGCACCATTACCAGGATGATCAGCACCAGGGCGGCGCCCCAGGCCCGCTGCGAGGACGGGTCCGGGTTGGCCGGCGAGGTGGGGTTCAGGATCTGGGTGTAGATGAACGTGGGTAGCGAGGCCATCCAGCCGCCGAACACGTTGTTGTTGATGCTGGTGGCAAACCCGGCGGTGACCAGGATGGGCGCAGTCTCACCGATAACGCGGGCGATCGCCAAAGTGACGCCGGACGCGATGCCGGAGATCGCCGTCGGGATAACCACCTTGAGGATGGTGCGCCACTTACGCACACCCAACGCGTAGGCCGCTTCGCGCAGTTCGTTGGGGACGATCTTGAGCATTTCCTCGCTGGAACGCACCACTACAGGAATCATCAGGACCGAAAGCGCGACGGCGGCGACGGCACCGGTTTTGGTGCCGGGACCCACCACGGCGAAGAAGAACGCTGCGGCGAACAGGCCGGCCACGATGGACGGGATGCCGGTCATAACGTCCACAAAGAACGTGATGGCGCGGGCCAAACGGCCGTCATTGCCGTACTCCACCAGGTAAATGGCGCTCAGCAGTCCGACGGGCACGGAGATCACGGTGGCTACCAGCGTGATCTGGATGGTACCCAACAGGGCGTGGTAGATGCCACCGATAACGGGGGCGCCCTCTTCAACGGCCTTATTGTCGTAGACGCCCGTGACGCCGTTCATGGAGCTGGTGAGGAAGCCCGGGGCGATGACGCCGGGAACTCCGTTGACCAACACCGTCCAGATCACGGAGACCAGCGGGAGCAGCGCGACCAGGAACGAGCCGACCACCAGGCAGGTGGCCAGCTTGTCCTTGGCTTTGCGGGAGCCTTCCACCGCGGCGCTCCAGCCCACCAGGCCGGCAGTGAAGATGATGGCCGAAACGATGCCCCAGCCAAAGGCATTGAACCCGATCAGTGCCAGGATTGCCGCGCCCACGATGAGCGCGAGTCCCAGGACAACGTACGGCGCGTACTTGGGTAGCTGGCCTTTGGTGAGGGCTGAACGCTTACTGCGCACGGGGGTAAGAGTGGAGGACATTTAGTTGGCTCCCGAGAATTCTTTGTGCCGGGTGATGATCCAGCGGGCGATCATGTTGACTCCCAGGGTGATCACAAAAAGGACCAGGCCGGCAGCGATCAGCGTGCTGACTTTGAGGCCACTGGCTTCGGGAAAGTTCAGGGCGATCTCCGCGGCGATGGTCTGGTTGCCGGACGTGATCAGGCTGGCTGTCAGGGCACCGGAGGAGAGGACCAGGGCAACTGCCATGGTCTCGCCCAGCGCACGGCCCAGGCCCAGCATGACGGCGCTGATGATGCCCGGCCGGGCGAACGGCAGGACCGACATTTTGATCATTTCCCAGCGCGTGGCGCCGAGAGCCAGGGCGGCTTCCTCATGGAGCTTGGGCGTCTGCAGGAAGATTTCGCGGCTCAGGGACGTGATGATCGGCAGGACCATCACCGAGAGCACAATGCCCGCGGTCAGGATGGTTTTGCCGGTGGCAGAGGCGGGACCTTGGAAGATGGGCAGCCAGCCCATGTTCTCGGCCAGCCAGTTGTAGGCGGGGGAGATTTCCTTGGCGAGGAACGCCGCGCCCCAGGCACCGTAAATCACCGACGGGATGGCGGCCAGGAGGTCCACCACGTAGCCAAGGCCCGACGCGAGTCCGCGCGGGGCGAAGTGAGAGATGAACAGGGCCACGCCGATGGCGATGGGTGTCGCGATCACCAGGGCAATGGTGGCCGCAATGAGGGTGCCAATAACGATCGGCCAGATGTAGGCGAAGAAGCCTTCGCCGCCCTGGATCTCGGCGGCCGGGGCGGTGAGCGCCGGAATGGCCTGGACGACAAGGAAGAGTGCCACGCCGAACAAGACGGCGAGGATGAGGCACCCGGCGGTCAGGGCGGCGCCGGAAAAGATCTTATCCCCGGCGCGGCCTGCGCCCTGGGAACTACTCAGGGGGGTGGCGGTCATTCCAGACCCTTCGGTTGTGGGCGGTGCCTAAATCGAGCTTACAAGCCAAAGTTCCCCGCCCCGCCTTTCGGCGTGGCGGGGAACATGGTTCAGGGACAGGTACTAGGACTTGACCTTGATGGATTCGATGGCCTTGACGGCCTTCTCGGCCAGGGCCGAAGACAGCGGGGCGGACTTGGCAGAATCGGCGGCGGCCTGCTGGCCTTCCTTGGAAACTACATAGTTCTCGAAGGCCTTGACCAGGTCAACGGTCTCCTGCTTGTCATAGGTGGCGCAGACAACGTGGAAGGAGACCAGGACGATCGGGTATGCGCCTTCAATTGTGGTCTTGCGGTCCAGCTTGATGGACAGGTCGTTGGCGGTGCGGCCTTCAACGGGCTTGCCTGCATCAACAGCCTTTGCGGCTGCGTCAGCGGAGATCTTGGTGAAGGACTCGCCAACCTTGATCTGAGCAACGCCGAGCTTGCCGCTGACTGCGGAATCATCTGCGTAAGTCACTGCGCCGGGGGTATCGGTGACGGTCTTGACAACACCGGAGGTTCCCTTGGCGTTCTCGCCCTGCAGGCTTGCAGGCCAAACGCCGGAAGCCTTGTCGCTCCAAACATCCGCAGCAGCAGCCGCAAGGTACTCGGTGAAGTTGGTGGTGGTACCGGAATCGTCAGAGCGGTTCACGGGAGTGACCTTCAGGTCCGGGAGGGAGACTCCCGGGTTCAGGGCGGCGATCGCCGGATCGTTCCAGTTGGCGATCTCGCCGCGGAAGATCTCGGCCACGGTGGCGGCGTCAAGCTTCAGCTCGGTGATGCCCGGGAGGTTGAAGGCAACCGCGATCGGGGAAATGTAGACCGGGATGTTGATGGCGCCGTCAGGGCCACAGACGGTCTTGGAGGATGCGAACTCTTCGTCCTTCAGGTAGGCATCCGAGCCGCCGAACTGGGCTGACCCGTCCACGAGCGCCTTGCGGCCAGCGCCGGAGCCATCCGGGGAGTACTGCACGGTGGCGCCGGGGTTGGCGGCGGCGAAGCTGGTCTTCCAGGCGTCCATCGCTGCGCCCTGCGCGGAAGAGCCGATGCCGGTCAGCGTGCCGGTGACCTTGGGGCCGGCAGAAGTCTGGTTGCCTGCAGGCGTGTTGCCAGTGGCGTTATCTGAACCGCAGGCGGTGAGCGCGAGTGCGCCGGCTGCGATTACAGCGATAGCCGCGTGGCGGCCGAAACGGAGTGCCTTCACTAGATGTACCCCTTCCAGGGATATTCAGCGGCGGCAGGACCGGAGACGCCCTGCAGCGCGATGCGTACGTTTTGTACCTTCAACGAATCTATGGGCCGCAGGTAACGGGATGGGCGGCCACAGATGAACAGGAGATTAACGACGGCAGCATATTGGCTTACAACTGCAGCGTCACCATTGCGCACGTCACACTTTCGGGCGTAGGTGCCGGGCCGGCAAATAGACTTGAGGGCATGGCCGCAGCAACAGGATTCTCAGCAAGCAGGCGTTTCCTGCGCGGACGCATCCGGACCGGCCTGGTCCGGAGCCGGAATTCCCTGGTCCCCGCCGTCCAGATGACGGCGTGCGCGGTGGGGGCGTATGCCTTCGCCGAGTACGTCCTGGGGCACTCCGGACCCCTCTTTGCGGCCACATCGTCACTGATCGCGTTGGGCTTCTCGCGTGACCCGCGGCTGCGCCGGGTGATGGAGGTGGGCCTCGGCTGCACCATCGGGATCGCCGTCGGTGATCTGCTGCTGCACTGGCTGGGCAGCGGAATCTGGCAGGCCGCCGTCGTACTTCTGTTCTCCATCCTGCTGGCCCGTTTCTTGGACAGCGGCAACATCTTCACCACGCAGCTGGGGCTGCAATCCTTGCTGGTGGTGCTGCTGCCGGCGCCGGACGGCGGGCCTTTCACGCGCAGCCTGGACGCCGTGGTGGGTGGCCTTTTCGCCCTCCTGGTGACCATCCTGATTCCGAAGGATCCACGCCGGGAGCCCCGCAAGGATGTCCGGAAGCTGCTCCACGAACTGGCCGAAGTGCTGCGGGAATGTGCCGCCGCCCTGACCGAAAGCGACTCCACGCAGGCCTGGCACGCGCTGATCCGCGGCCGGAACTGCCAGCCGCTCGTGGACGCGATGCGCCATTCCCTGCGCGCTTCCGGTGAAGTGGCCACGCTCGCGCCGGCCCACCGCCGGCACCGCGACGAGCTGGACCGGCTTGAGAATTCCCTTGACTTCATCGACCTTGCGCTCAGGAACAGCCGCGTCTTCGCCCGCCGGCTGACCAGCGCCATCAACCACGCCGCGCTTTCAGACAACGCCACCGCGAACATTGCCGACGTGCTCCAGGAAACCGCGGCCGCGATTGATGAACTGTCGCTCGGCCTGGCGGAAACGCACGACGGCGTGCGCCGCGCCCATCTTCGGACGGCCCGGCAGGACTTCAGCGAGATCGCGCTGCGGCTGCACCCCAAATTGCTGGAGGTCGAGCGGCTTGAGGGTGAGACTGTGGTGATGCTGTTCCGGCCGCTCATGGTGGACCTCCTGGAGGCCACCGGCATGGATGCGCGCGAGGCCCGGGACGTGCTGCCGGGGTTGTAGCGCTGTCGCCCAGATGGCACTTCGCGCCAGTCCCGAGGCCTGACATCGGCATGTGCTGTCATCTCGCGGGTCTTGAGCGTTCCTGCGCGTTCCCCGGCCATCACCCGGTGGTGGCTGCCCTCCAAATAGGTCACCCCCCGCGCTGCGTGCTGCCCTCTCGGGCCAATACTGTCGGTGCCCGCCAGTAGGGTGGACCCCATGGCAACAAAGACTTCCCGGGCGTCCAAAGCGCCGGCTTACAAGTGCGCCGAATGCGGCTGGACCACGGTCAAGTGGGTGGGGCGCTGTGGCGAGTGCCAGGCGTGGGGCACGGTTGAGGAAACCGGCGCCGCTGTAGCGCGTACGACGGCGGCAACCACAGTTCTGGAGCCGGCCCGCCGGATTGCCGAGGTGGATGCCACCACGGCGGCTTTCCTGCCTACCGGCGTGGACGAACTGGACCGCGTGCTGGGCGGTGGCCTGGTCCCGGGCGCGGTCATCCTGCTGGCCGGAGAACCCGGCGTGGGCAAGTCCACGCTGCTGCTGGACGTCGCGGCCAAGTTTGCCCGCACGGCGCAGGACGTCCTGTATGTCACGGGCGAGGAGTCCGCCGCGCAGGTGAAGCTGCGCGCCGAACGGATCGACGCCGTCGCCGATTCCCTATATCTGTCAGCGGAAACGGACCTGGGGCAGGCACTGGGGCAGGTGGAGAAAATCGAGCCGCGGCTGCTGATTGTGGACTCGGTCCAGACGCTCAGCAGCGCCGACGTGGACGGAAGCGCCGGCGGCGTCTCGCAGGTGCGTGAGGTTGCCGCTTCCATCATCGCGGCTGCCAAGCGCCGGAACATGACCACTTTGCTGGTGGGACACGTGACGAAGGATGGGTCCATCGCGGGGCCGCGGCTGCTCGAACACCTCGTGGATGTGGTGTGCCAGTTCGAAGGCGAGCGGCATTCCCGGCTCCGGATGCTGCGCGCGGTGAAAAACCGGTACGGGCCCACGGACGACGTCGGCTGTTTTGACCTGAATGAGAACGGCATCGAAGGGCTCACGGACCCCAGCGGGCTGTTTGTCAGCCGCACGAAGGAGCCGGTCTCCGGTACCTGCATCACTGTGACCATGGAAGGGCGGCGGCCGCTGCTTGCCGAGGTGCAATCGCTGCTTGCCGAAAGCGCCAACTCGCAGCCCCGCCGGGCCACGAGCGGCCTGGACAGTTCACGGGTGTCCATGCTCCTGGCAGTGCTGCAGCAGCGTGCCGGCTGCCTGCTGCACAAGGACGATTCCTACGTGGCAACGGTGGGTGGCGTAAAGCTCAGCGAACCCGCCACCGACCTGGCTGTTGCTTTGGCCGTCGCGTCCGCGAAGGCCCGCAAACCCCTGCCCATCCGGCTGATTGCGTTCGGCGAGGTGGGCTTGGCGGGCGAGGTCCGGCCCGTGCCCGGCATCAACCAGCGCATCCAGGAAGCACACCGCCTGGGCTTCACCCACGCCGTGGTTCCGGCCAGCCACAACGGGCCCGGCCCTGTGCCGGCGGGCTTCTCCGTCCGGGAAGTGGAGCACCTCACGGAGGCGTTGAGCCTGCTGATCGGGTAGGGCGCAGGTGCAGGAGGCAACTGTTTACCTGAGCGCCATTCAAGGTACGGCAGTCTCGTAATTCCGATTCAGATACCGGTGGTTTCGTAATTCCGTCACCCCAACACTGACGGAAGGCACCACAATGCACGCTCGTGCAGGAATCATCGCCGCATCATTGATCGGCCTGCTCGCCATCTCAGGCTGCGCCGGAGGAGCCAGCGCGTCGCCGGACTCCCCCTCAACCGAACTCGTCTTCGCCACCCCGCCCGGTACTGACGATCCTGAAGAGCAGGCCATCATGGGCGACCTCTCCGCCATGGTCGGCCAGGCCACCGGACGGACCGTGGAGAACCTCCAGCCCGCCGACTACTTGGGCGTGGTGGAGGCCGTACGCAACGGCTCCGTGGACGTCGCCGTCCTCAGCCAGTTCTCCGCTGCCCTCGCTTACAAGACGGACAGTGTGGACCCGCTCCTGGTCTGGGGCGCCAGCACCGAGCCAGCCAGCTTCTGCCTCACCAGGACTGACAGTGGCGTCAACACGCTGGACGACGTCAAGGGCCGCCAGGTCGCCTTTGTTGACCCCGGTTCAACGACCGGTTATTTCATGCCGAAATCGCTGCTGGCCAAGTCCGGCCTCGTCGATGGCACGGACTACAAGAGCACCTTCGCCGGCAACCACGACGCCGCGGTGATGGCCATGGTCAACGGCAGCGTGGACGTGGCCTGCACGGCCCGCCAGCTGTACCCAACCTTCGTGGAGAAGGCGTGTTCACCGAGCAGGACGTCAAAGTCATCGCAAAGTCCGATCCCATCCCGGTGGGAATCTCCATCGTGGTCCGCAAGGACCTGGACGAGGCCGCCCGCACCAGCCTCAAGGACAAGCTCCCCGCCTTGATGGCAGCCAACGAAAAGCTCGCCAAAACCTTCGGCCTCAAGGGAGAACCCACCAAGGACCCCGAATTCAGCACCTACGCTCCCCTGGTGGATGTGGCCCAGTCCGTCGGGGTGGACCTCGAGGACCTCCGATGAGCAGCCCCACGGTAGAAAGGCCGGAACTGTCACCGGCAGCACTCGACCCGTCGGCGACGCCCACCGTGCACGCGCGAAAGTTGCGCGTCCAGTACGGCGAGCAGGTGGCACTAAGCAGCGTCGACCTTGACGTCCACCAGGGCGAAGTCGTCGCGCTGCTGGGCCACTCGGGATCCGGCAAGTCGACCCTCATGAAGACCCTCACCGGCATCGCCCCGTTCACCGCGGACGCACTCACTGTTGCTGGCCGCGAAGTCGGCACACAAACGGGGACTGGCCTGCGGGAGCTGCGTTCCGACGTCGGGTACGTATTCCAGCATTTCAACCTGGTCCCCCGGCTCAGCGCCCTGACCAACGTCCTGACCGGAGGCCTGCACGCCGCCGGACCGCTGAACGTGCTCGGCACCTTCAGTAGCGCCCAGCGCACAAAGGCGCTTGACCTCCTGGACCGCGTCGGGCTGGCCCACAAGGCGAAACAGGCCTGCCGAAGCCTCAGCGGCGGCGAGCAGCAGCGTGTGGCCATCGCCCGGGCCCTCATGCAGGAGCCGCGGCTCATCCTCGCCGATGAACCCGTCGCGTCCCTGGACCCCCGGCTCGCTGGAAACATCCTTGGCCTTCTTCGCAACATTGCCCGCGAGGAGCACATTCCCGTCATCGTCAGCCTGCACGTCGTCGGCCTCGCCCGCCGCTATGCGGACCGCGTCATCGGCCTGCATTCCGGCGAACTCGTCTTCGCCGGCCCGGCCGCCCATCTCACCGAAAAGGAGGTGCACCAGATCTATGGCACCGACACTGAGCTCCTCGAAAACTGACACCGCAGAGCCGAAGGGGACCCCGGGAACCCGGGACAAACAGATCAACACCCACCTCCCGGAGGCGGAGCGCCTCCGTCTCTCCCGCCCCTTCAGCCTCCCGACTCCCCGGGGCGCCGCACTCTGGGCAATCATCGCCGTCGTCCTCGTCTGGGCAGGCATGGGCGCGGGCATCAACCCGGACAAGCTGCTCAGCGGCATCCCGAACATGGGCGACTTCCTGGCCCGGCTCTTCCCGCCCACGTTCGACAAATTCGGCGTCATCGCCAAGCTCCTCATCGAAACGCTGCAGATGGCACTGGTGGGGACGGTGCTCGGCGCCCTCGCGTCACTGCTGCTCAGCTTCGGCGCAGCCAGCAACGTCTCCCCGCGTTGGGTGTACACAGCCTGCCGCGGTATCCTCAACGTCCTGCGCTCCATTCCCGAACTGATCTTCGCGTTGATGTTCGTTTCCGCCGTGGGCCTGGGCCCATTCGCCGGCATCCTGGCGATAGTGCTGGGCTCCGTGGGGTCAATCGGCAAGGTCTACGCCGAGGCGATGGAGTCCGTGCAGCCCGGACCGGTCGAAGCGCTCACTGCGGTGGGTGCGAACAAGCGCCAGATCATCAGCTACGCGGTCCTCCCGCAGGCCGCCCCGCTGCTCGTGAGCTACACACTCCTGCTCTTCGAAGGCAACGTCCGGGGCGCCACCATCCTGGGACTTGTGGGCGCGGGCGGCATCGGCCTGGAACTCACCACCGCCATGCGCATGTACGACTACGGCCACCTCTGCGCCATCATCATCAGCATCATCGTGTTGGTCACTATCATCGACCGCATCAGCGCCTTCATCCGCGCCAAGCTCAGTTAGGAATCCCACATGCACGAATCATCTGTTGCCACTATGCCTGAGCCGGCCGTGGACCTTGCCCCAGTCAACCTCCGCGACCTGGGCGGCCTCACCGTCGACGGCGGCGTCACCCGCACCGGAGTGCTTCTGCGCAGCGACGACGTCTCCGTCATGCCTGCCGCTTTCGCACAGAAAATGGTCGACGACGGCGTCCGCAGCGTTATCGACCTCCGCTCACCGGAGGAGGCACTACTCACCGGGCGGGGCCCCCTGACCGTACCCGGGGTGAACTACCACCACCTTGCCCTGACGGCCTCTGTGTCCATGCCCGAAGACATCAGCCGCGAGCTTTTGTCGGCCTCGGCCACTCCGGAACTCGTGGGCTCCTGGTACGCGAACCTCCTCGAAACCCAGGCCCGGCAGCTCGCGCTCGGAGTCACGCTGGTCGCGATGAGCGAGGGCGCCACGGTCTTTCACTGCGCGGCCGGGAAGGATCGCACAGGCGTGTTCGCCGCCGTCGTACTTTCTCTGTTGGGCGCCTCCCCGGAAACTGTCTCCGCGGATTACGCGGTGACCGCAACCCGCCTTCCGCAACTGTTTCCGAGGCTCCGGGCGATCATGGGCGGCCTGATGCCCGAGGTTCCCGTCACGATGCAGACCGCGGAGCTGGGTGCGATGATGGGCGCGCACGCTGCGTCAATGGATGCGATGCAGCAGGTCCTGGCCGAACGCCACGGCAGCGTGATCGAACCTCTTCGTCGCGCTGGGCTCAGTGACGCAACCATTGCCCAGCTCCGGAACAGGCTGGTGGTTGCCGGTGGTTGAGACGGCAACGGTTGAAGACACGGCCTCCGGCCGGGCACCCGGCCGGCCGCGCGATACAACGCTGGAGGCCGCTGTCCTTGCCGCCACCGTGGACCTGCTCCTGGAAGGCGACACCCGGGACGTGACCATCGCCGCCATCACGGAGCGGTCCGGGGTCAGCCGGGCCGCTGTCTACCGCCGCTGGGCCAGCCGCGAAGAATTGCTGGCTGCCGCCCTGGACAGCGTCCGCTCAGGTGTTGAACTGACGCGCCGCGGCAGCAGCCTGGAGACCATCCTGTCCGCCTACGAACAGGCAGCGGTTGCGGTGGACGGCAGAGTAGGGAAGCTGGTAAAGAAGCGGGTGGCGCTGGGCCTGGAGAACGAGTCGCTCCGGGCGCTGTCCTGGGAAAGGCACGTGTCCCGGCGGCGGGCACCCATCGCCGCCGAGATCCGCCGGGGCATCGAGGCGGGCGAACTGGATCCGTCCGTGGACGTGGAGGCGATGATCGACCTGATCAACGGGCTGTACTACTACCAGTTTGTGGTCCGCGCCGACTCCGACGACGAGGAAACGAGGTCCCGCGTGCACGCCGCCGTGAAACTCGTGTGGGAGGGGGCGCTTCGCCGCCCCGTGGCTGGGGTAGGCTGACGGCACGACCTTCAGGCAGCCGGAGGTTTTCACCGCTGCGCTGGGGGCCCAGAGTGACAAACCGAACACCGACCCGCGACACCACACAGGACGAGGGACCGGCGGGCAGTCTGTTCGCCGGGAGAATCGATGCGTTCGCGGGTGGCCTCGGCGTCCGCGGCCGGGTGGTCATGAGCCAACTGCCCCTCACGGTGACGGTGCTGCTTGTTGTCTTGGCCGCCGCCGTTTTCAGCCCGTCCACACTGGCTGAGCTTCAGTTCCGGATGGCGTTGCTGTCCCATGCCGCTGTCTTCGCCGCCTGCCTGGCCGTGCCGTGGGAGAAGCTGCCGCAGGGGGCCTTCGTCATCATTCCGGTCCTTGACTGTATTGCCATCGGCTTCACGAGGGAAACCGGCGGCCCTGCCTTCAACGTGCTGAGCCTGATGTTGGTGTTCCCGGTCATCTGGCTGTCCGTAGGCCGCCAGCGCAGCAGGGTGGTCCTGGCCGTGCTGGCAACAGTACTCGCCACAGTGGTCCCGCCCGCAGTGCTGGGCGGTGCACCTCCTGCGCAGGGGTCGATGATCCGCGTGATTTTCCTGCCCCTCGTGCTGTCCGCGGTCGCCGTCACAGCGCACCTCGTGTCCGGAACCATCCACCGGCAGCGGACCGCGCTGGTCCTGAAGGACCAGGCACTTGCGGAAACGCTCGCCGACAGCATGGACCGCCAACGGCTCCTGGACGCCGTGCTGGCCGCCGTCGGAGTGGGCGTCTGGGTGGTTGACCAGGACGGAAACGACATCCTGACCAACCGGGCCCTCCGCACCGACCCGGCCCTGGCCGGGCTCGCCGACCCGGAGGGCGGTCCCGCCCTGCTGTTGGGCGACAGGAGCACGCCTGTACCGGCGGAAATGCTCCCGGCTGCCCGCTTGGCGCGTGGAGAGAGGTTCACTGACGAGCTGATGTGGGCCGGACGCGGGAGAGACCAGCGGGCCTACTCGGTGAGCGCCCATCCCATGAAACCGAAAAACGGCGGGCACACCGGGGGCGTCATTACCTTCGTGGACGTGACGGCGCTGATAACTGCCCTGGCGGCCAAGGACAACTTCGTCGGCACCGTCTCCCACGAGCTGCGCACGCCGCTCACGTCCATCCTGGGCTACCTGGAGCTCGTGATGGATGAGCCGGGCCTGGAAGGTATTGAAGCTGAACTGCAAGTGGTCCATCGCAACGCCGCGCATCTCCTGGGCCTCGTCAACGACCTGATAGCCGTCGCCTCCGAGCGGGTGGACCTGAGCCTGGAAGAGGCCGATCTCGCCCGCTTGCTGACCGACGTCGTGGATTCCGCGCTTCCCAAGGCGGCCACCAGGGGCCTGGAGCTGGTGATCGAAGCCGGGGAGCATCCGCTCCCCGCCAGGATGGACACCGCGCGGATCCGCCAGGTAGTCAACAACCTCCTGTCCAACGCGATCAAATACTCCCCCGACGGCGGCCGCATCACGGCCCGGGTGCATCGGACCGGAGCGGACCTCGTCTGCTCCATCACGGACCCGGGGATCGGCATGAGCCAGGAGGACCAGGAGCAGGCGTTCACCAAGTTCTTCCGCTCCGCGCGGTCCCGCGACACGGCCATCCCCGGAGCCGGTCTGGGCCTGCCCATCAGCAAGACCATCATCGAAGGGCACGGCGGTTCGATGAGCCTCTCCAGCGCACCGGGCGCAGGCACCACCGCCACGTTCGTCCTGCCGGCGTCGTGACCCGCTTCTTCGGCTAGTTCCCGGCCGCCTGTTCATTGGCTGGCGTGAGATACCGCAGTTTGTGGACCTTAAGGACCGACGTCGTTTCCACAGGCCGGTTCAGTCTTTAGTGATCACCAGGGCAACGCTGTGTCCGCCGAAGCCAAAAGCGTTCACCAGGCCGGCGGGGGCGGAGCCGGGCGCCAGCGTGTGGGCATTCTCAGTGACGATGTTCAGGTTCACTTCGGGGTCCAGCGCCTCGACGTTCGCGGTTCCGGGGAGCTGACCTGTCTGCAGGGCCTGGACCACCACAACCGCCGCGAGCGCACCGGCACCGCCCAGCAGGTGGCCGGTGTGGCCTTTGGTGGAGGTCACGGGCACGTCGGCACCGAAAATGGCGTTGATGGCCTGGGCTTCCAGCCGGTCCCCTACCGGGGTGGAGGTGGCGTGCGCATGGACGAAGCCGATCTCCGAAGCCTGCATTCCGGCCGACTCCAGGGCCTTCTGCATGACCCGCCGCTGCATGGCAGGGTCCGCGGCCACGATGTCGTTGGCGTCGGAGGTTACCGCCCCGCCGGCCACTGCGCCGAGGATGGCGGCGCCGCGCGCCAGGGCGTGGGCTTCACTCTCAAGCACCACAATGCCGGCGCCTTCCGCGAGGACAAAGCCGTCGCGGCCGCCGTCGAACGGGCGCGAGGCGAGCTGGGGTTCGCCGTTGCGCGTGGAGAGTGCCCGAATCTGGGAGAAACCGGTGATCACCAGGTCGTTGACGGAAGCGTCCACGCCGCCGGCAATCACGACGTCGGCCGCGCCGGAGCGGATCATTTCGGCGCCCTGGACAATTGCTTCCGCGCCGGACGCGCAGGCGCTGACCGGGGTCCGGGCTCCGCCGCGGGCGCCGAGGTCAATGGAGACCCAGGCCGCGGGGCCGTTGACCATAAGCCGGGTGAGGGTGTGCGGCGAGACCCGGCGCGGGCCGCCGCTGGTGAGCGCACGGTCCTGTTCGAGGGTGGAGCCGAGGCCGCCGTAGGCGGAGCCGATCACCACGGCGAACCGTTCGGGGTCGACGTCGGGCGCCCCGGCCTGCTGCCAGGCTTCCCGGGCAGCCACCAGCGCCAGTTGCCCGCACCGGTCCATCCGCTTCAGCTCGCGCGTGGTGAGGTGCTCCGAGAGATCCGCGGTGACCTGTCCGGCGATGCGCACGGGCAGTTGCTGCGCCCAGTCCTCGTCCAGTGCGGCGATGCCGGACTGTCCCGCCAGCAGGCCGGTCCAGGTTTCCGGCACACTGGAGCCGAGCGGGTTGATGGTGCCGGCGCCGGTGATCAGCGCGCGGGGTTGGTCTGCAGGCATTGGTCGCTACTTTGCGGGGTTGTGGGTGCCGATGGGCACGAGGGTCAGATCGGGGTGGTTCTTCTCGATCCGGCGCAGGGCCCAGACGTCGTTGAACAAGGCGAGGTATTCGCCGTCGGACCTCAACAGCACCTCGGCGCCGGGGACGTTGGCCAGGGCGGGCATGGCGTCCGCCGTCGAAATCCTGGCGATGGAGTACGGCAGGCGTTCCAGCCGCATGGGGGCGCTGAAGTCGTGCGCCATGCGGTCCTCCACCACCTCGAACTGCATGGGGCCGACGGCGGCAAGCACCGGCGCCTGGTCGCCGCGGACGTCGGAGCGGAGCACCTGGATGACGCCCTCGTGCTCGAGCTGCTCGATGCCGCGGCGGAACTGCTTGAACTTGCTGGGGTCCTTGGACCGGGCCACCTGGAAGTGTTCCGGGGCGAACAGCGGGATGGCCGGGTATTCCACGGCCCCTTCGAGGAAGAGGCTGTCGCCCACGCGCAGTGTGGAGGCGTTCACCAGGCCCACGACGTCGCCGGGGTAGGCCTCGTCGATGACCTCGCGTTCGCGGCCGAACACCTGCTGGGCGTACTTGGTGGCGAAGGACTTTCCGGTGCGGGTCTGGGTGACCACCATGCCGCGTTCAAAGACTCCGGAGCAGACGCGGATGAAGGCGACATGGTCGCGGTGGGCCTTGTTCATGCCGGCCTGGACCTTGAAGACAAAGCCGGAGAAGGATGATTCAACCGGGCGCGGGCTGCCCTCAACGTCGGGCCGGGGTGCGGCGTGCGGCGCGAAGTCCACCAGGGCGTCGAGCAGTTCCTTCACGCCGAAGTTCAGGGCGGCGGAGCTGAACAGGATGGGGGTGGCGGTGCCTGCGTGAAAGGCGTCGACGTCGAATTCGAGGTTGGACTCGATGACCAGGCCGGCCTCGTCCACGGCGTCGGTCCAGTTGTTGCCCTGCGTCTCCGCGGCCTCTTCGGGCGTGAAGTACTCGGTCAGCGCGATGTTGGCGCCGGAATTGTTGCGCTGGAAGCGGGCGAAGCGGTCCTGGCGGAGGTCCCAGACACCGCGGAAGTCACCGGAGATGCCCACGGCCCAGGTCAGCGGCATGGGCTGGAGGCCGGTGCGCTCGGTGAGCTCGTCCATCAGCGCCAGCGCGTCCAGGCCGGGCCGGTCCCACTTGTTGATCACGGTGATGATGGGCAGGTTGCGCTGTTTGCAGACCTCAAACAGCTTCATGGTCTGCGTTTCCAGGCCCTTGGCGGCGTCCACGAGCATCACTGCGCAGTCGACGGCAGCCAGGACCCGGTAGGTGTCCTCGGAGAAGTCCGCGTGGCCGGGGGTGTCCAGCAGGTTGATGACGGTGTCCCGGTAGGAGAACTGCAGGGCGGCGGAGCTGATGGAGATGCCGCGGTCCTTTTCCATCTGCATCCAGTCCGAGACCGTTTCCTTGCGGTTGGCCTTGCCGCTGGAGGCGCCGGCGGTTCCGATCACCTTCGCATGCAGGGCCAGGGCCTCGGTGAGGGTGGACTTGCCGGCGTCAGGGTGCGAAATGACAGCAAAGGTCCGACGCCGGGCCGCCTGTTTGTGAATCTCGTTGACCCGGGCGGGGCTAAGGACATCTTGGGACACGGTGCTACTTTCGCTGCGGTGGGGTTACCCCAAGGCGCTCGGCAGGCCTCAAGGGGAAGCATGGCTCTGTGACAGCCAAGTTCCAAGTTTATCGCAGTGCGGGCTGGCTCCGAAGGTGGCAGCTTGTCGCCCCCGAAACCAGCAGTTCAAGACTGCGAAACCCGTCCGGCTAGCTTGGGCGCATGATCCGGGAGCCGGGACCTTGAGTGGCTCCTGCGCCGTCGGGCACGCTGACCCGTAGGTGAGCCGCTGGACGGCAGCCGCTGTGTCCAAGCGGCCGGGCGTGTATGGCGATTTGCCGTCCCGTTGAAGGAACGCTGAACGGACAGTTTTATGGGCGGAGCGAATGCGACCGTTGCCGGTCGGCAGTTGCCTTCCGTCTTTTCCGGCACTGTCGGCATTGCGACACAGTGCCCGTCCAACCCGGTGGGCCCAGCTCGCCGTGTTCCTCCAGCCTCGGCAGCCAGAGGTCCATCGTCGCGGCCAGGTACTTCCCGGAGGGCCGGCCCGCGAGGTTCCAGATGCGGATCAGGGCCGTGAGCGTGTCATACCCGTACGGCCGCGGCCGCGGCTTGCGCGCCCCCGCCTTGGCCGGGCCCTTGCCTTCCTGGCCGCCGTCAAGGCCCGCCGCGCGTTGGCCGCGACCAGCCCGTCGTCGCGACCAGATGGTCCAGCATCACACCCTTGGCCTTCTTGGACGCCTTGGCGTACTCCGCGGCGTGCTTCTTCGTGATCTCCCGGCGCGCACCCATCGACGATGACTGACCCATCCGCCGAGCCCACCGCAGCGCCCGGACGGTGGCCGGCATTTCGCGAGCATTTATCAGATGAGGCACGCACCCCATTTTCGCGAGCACTTTAGATGAGTCTTGTCGCGACGTGTTGGGCCGGAGTATAACTGGGAGCCTGAGCAGTAGTCCAGCTGGGGCGCATTGTCGCATGGCGCCCCTAGGCAGGTTTGGATCACAAACTAGGAGGATTACCATGGTTCGCCGCATGCTTGTCGTACTTCTGGCCGCAGCCCTGATGTGGGTCGGAGCACCGGCCTTCGCCGCCGGACCCATAACGGAGACCATCAACGAGAAGGGTCTCGTCGAGACCTTCGTTGACGTGGTGCCCAGCTGCGAAGGGGGCGGGCCGCTTTACACGATCACTGCCACCAGCAACTTCGTGCTCCACGAAACGATCTTCGCTGACGGCCGGGTTCACTCCACGTTCACCCAGACAGGGACCTTCGTCGCCGTGCCGCTCACGGCGGGCCTTCCGAGCTACACAGGCAAGTTCACGGTCTGGGGCGGCTTCAACGACAACGGCAAGGTCGTCGAAGGCACATTCACCTTCAACGTGCGCGGGACAGGATCTGACGGGTCGACATTCAAGAACCATGTCAACGAACACTTCAACGTCCGACCGAACGGCACGGTCAACGAATTCTTCAACTGCCACTGAGAGCCCGACGCGACCGATGCCCCGCCGGCCCCACATCGGACCGGGCGGGTGGAGCATCGCGACTGGCTCCCAAGATCGACTCGCTCCGCATGACGCTGTCCGGAGGGTGACGCACTTCCACGGGCGGGCGGGTCGAGGTAGACCTTCTGTCGGGAGCGTGCGCTCGTCATGTTTTTGGAGACAGGCCGAATTAAGGGGCACGGTACTGTGCTTGGAAGGGGCTGCCCCGTCTTGTTGTACTCCTGGTCGCCGGGACCAACTTGAGAGACTTCTTGATCAGTTTGATAGGCGTGCTGATGCGAAGTAGAGGCGGTGGTTGGGCCCCCGTTAGCAGTCCAGCGGCTATGCGATGGCTGACTGGTTTTCCTGCGTCCACGTATCCCAGTAGCGGATCGGCGTCATGCCGTCCAGGGATCCGTGGGCCGTTCAAGATTGTAGATAGCTTTCCATTCCTCGGCCAAGTATTTGGCTTCGGCCATGGTTGTGACTGTTAACCGGGAATGGCGGTTAAATCACAGTTTGAATGGCGGTTTGCCGTCCCGTTGAAGGAACGTCTACCGACACGTTCATCGGACTATACGGGGTCGACGCGTGCGGCAGAAGCTGCCGTTCGAGGACAACTAGTGTGGAGACCCGGTCACCGTCGCTCGACCGTCAGGCGATGGGCCTCTGCAGGCTGGGCGGGGGACTTCCAGATCAGCCATCCCCACCACAGTTGAACCGCTCCGAACAGCGCCCCGGAGAGCACTCCGGCGACGGGAATGAAAGGTCCGCCCAGAGCCAGGTACGCCGGGCCGCTGACGGCCAGCAGCACTCCGGCCGCGCGAGGAAATACTGCCGCACGCGCGGCGGCCACTCCAATGACCGCCAGGCCGAGCACCCACCCGAGCGCTAGCAGCCCGGCCCCAATAGCCAGCCACGATGTGAACATCGGCCCGTTGAGCTCCAACAACTGTGGGTCTCTGTCCGCCAGCACAGGAAAAACCAACGCTTCGAAGAAGCCAATGGCGGAACCGCCTATTGCGCCGGCGAAGGAGAACACTAATCCCACATGCCCTAACCGGCGTAGCTGGCCGTTGTGAACGGCGACGAGGCCGGCAGCACCGATGAACGCCAATGCAAACACAAAGATGCTCGCGACATGGATGGGCTGCCACACCTCAGTGTCCCGTACAACCTCATCAACGGGACGGTCAAAGATGCTTGGGTGCAAAGGTAAGAGAGCAGCGGTGACTGCACCACTCACCGCAAGGGAGATGGCGGAAACGCGGACAGACACCTGCACTACGGCCACTCCCACAGTCTACTGCGCTACCCCTTCGCGGCAATGCCGCCTGACCGCGCCGCGCATAGAGCGGGCGCACTGAGGCGGGCGAATGTGTTGTCCGGCGCCGCGGGAGGCACACGTAGCTCTCGTCCAGCCTGCAGAGTGCCCCGGTGAAGGATCCTTGAGCGGGACGCTCGTCGGGCACGTTTGTTGGTTTGCCGACACGTGGCGATTATGACGTGGGGCCACCGGTGCTGCACTTGAACGCGGGCCTGGAGCGTTACCTTTGGGGGACGGGGGAATCCGAAAAAAGCTTAAGTTCAATACGGATGCGGGAGTTCAGGGAACAGGGAGCGACTTGGTATGAAGAAGCGGACTAGTAACGCAACCTGGGGCGTTCTTTTCTCCATGTTCGGCTCGTTTCAGGTCCCCAATATCCTCATGCTCGTAGCCATTCTCGTGCTAGTCATCATCAGGCCCAATGCCGATGATCCCGCTACTTTTTGGGCCATCGCAATCGTGGCACTGCTCATTGTCATAGCCGGTGTCATAGTGATTTCCAGGGGAGGGACGCGGTTGAAACGACTGCGCGAGTCGGCGCAGGAGGACCGGCGCCGTATCGAAACCCAGCTGCCTCTGGAACGCGATGACCCGAATCCGCCCGAAACCCACCCGGAAAGAGGCTTGGAGTAGCAGTCTGCCGGCTCCGCTCCCGCCGTGGTGCTACCTAAATCTCGATGATGCCCGGGTGGCCATTCAAATTGGCAAGGAACAAACTCGATGCAGGATTCTTCAGCCCCCTGGCAAAGGGCGTCCCCACCGAACGTCAGTATCTCCGTGCAATGGCCGAGGACCATGACGAATCCTTCCACCCGCCGAGCTGAACCGCATCCAGATCCAGTTCACGAACCGGAGTTACGCACCTTAGGCAACAGCCGGTGGGCCCGATTTTCCCGGTAAGGCTCGTCCCGTAAGCCGGTCCCCCACCGGCACAAGCCCGCTCACAATTTTTTGAATCTCGATCGCCGAGTTTCCGCGGCCGCTCGATTCCCGTATGACCCGCCCGAGAAAATGCCCGGTGACGGGGGGGCGGATTCCATTGGTCGACGCAACAGTTGAATGAAATGGGTGCGTTTTCCCGGTGTTTTGAGGCTACCCCCAAATGGCGGTTGGCGCGTTGCGTTCGGCCTTGAAGCGTGCGGCCGGGGTGTCGTAGGCCATGGTCTTTCTGGGCCGTGTGTTCAGTTCCCGCATCACGTGAGATACGTGTTTGGCGCTGTGAACGGCGAGGTTGGTTCCTTTGGGGAAGTATTGGCGGACGAGTCCGTTGAAGTTCTCGTTCGCGCCGCGCTGCCAGGGGCTGGATCGCTCGGCAAAATATACCGGGACCCCGGTTTCCTTGGTGAGTTCCTCGTGCCTGGCCATTTCGATCCCTTGGTCCCACGTCAGTGTTCGCTTCAAAGCAGGCGGCAGCTTGGCGAATGCGCCGATGATGGCGTCGTTGACGCTTGCAGCTGTGTGGTCGCGGGGCAGATTGACGATGATTCCATACTGGGTTTTCCGTTCCCTCAGGGTCACCATCGCCGAGACGGAACCGACCCCGATCACGAGATCCCCTTCCCAATGGCCGGCTTCCAATCGTGTTTCGACTTCTGCTGGCCGTTGGTCGATCATGGTCATGTTGGGGATCCGTGAGCCCTGCCCTGTGCGGGTGCGCCAGCGGGTCTTTCGGATTCTTCGACCGGTGCGCAGTTTGGTGGCGTAGCGCTTGTGCAGTCCTCGGCTCTCGCGCAGCAGCAAGGCCCGGTAGATCGTCTCGGGGCAGAGCCGCAGGCTCTGGTCGTCGGGGTAGGTTTTCTTCATCCATCCGCTGATTTCATCCGGAGACCAGCATCGGTTGAGCTTACGTTGCACGAGCCCGCGCAGGCGGGGGTTCGTGGCGAGTTTATGGGTCTTGGGCCGTGCCCGTTGCGCCCGGGCGTCGTGATCGGCCGTGCGGGGCAGATAGCGGCCTTCAACGTCTCGATGGCGGTCCAACTCTCGTTTGATGGTGGAGGCGTGTCGGCCCAATTCACGGGCCACTGCCCGCATTGAATGTCCCAGTCCCAGGAGGTCGGCGATCTGTAGCCGTTCCCGGGACTGGAGGTAGCGGCCCGTCGCTGCTGGCACAGGTGTGAGGGAGGGGATCTGGTAGTTGTTGGCGCGCCGGAGTGCCGTGCCTGTTCGTCTGTGCATACCGAGGAGTCTGCATGCTTCGGCGTTGCTTTTGCCCTCGCGCATCAGCTGCCAGTACTTCGAGTCCCGTTCCGTGCGGCGTCGTTGCGCTTCGGAAACTGTTGAGGCCGCTACCTGATCTGCGTAGCGGCTCGAGGACAAGATGGCTGCGTGCTGGGCAGCTATCGCCGCATTCCGTTCCTTTGCCAGCCGGGAGAGGCGTTCGCGTTCGAAACTGTGGCAGCGCTGATCAGTCAGCCGCAGAAGCGCTTGGCAACGCTTCGGGGTGACCTTCTGGCTCCGGAGCATCTCGAACCGCTCGGGAAGCCATCGATACGCCGTGGAACGGCCAACCCCGGCCAGTAGAGCCGACTGGGACGGGCTTTGGCCGCGGTCGAAGGCCTCCCAAAATATGGCTTCGTCCTCAATGTTTGCTTGTAGATGGTGGCGACCCGTAGTTTCGGCTACTGCTGCTTCCCACGCTGGGAACTTGGCGGTGGTGAATCCAAGTAACGCCGTCACCTCCGCGGGACTTGATCCATCCTGGCGTAACTGCAAATATCTCTCACGCAACCAGCGGTAACCGACCTCCTTATGGATGCCGGACGCCCGGGCGGAAGAATTGAGACTATTTCCTTGCTTGATCGAGGCAAGAAAGCGGACCCCTGCCGGAGACGAAGAACGAGGAAGCATATCGAACCACCTTGAAGAAGGTGTTGCTTCGATCGATAGAATCCCGCGGGGGATAAACGGTACCTTCTCAATCATGACCGGACTCCTCATCGGATACGCCCGCGTATCCACCAACGACCAAGCGCTCACCGCCCAGAAAAACGCCCTGGCCGCTCTGGGGGTAACGCCGGAGCAGACCTTCACCGGCCAGAGTCTTACCGGCGCCAACCGGGCACGGCCGGGACTCAGGGAAGCGCTGGCCGAGTGCAGGGCGCGGACCCGCAAGGGCGTGCAGGTCGCAAAAGCAAAAGGTCGCCTCCGGGGGAAATAGCCCAAGCTTTCCAAGAAGCAGGAGGACCGCCTGGTCTGCGTTCACCGGGCAGGGACTCACACTGCCGTGGAACTTGCCGAACTCTTCGCGGTGGCGCGCTCAACGCTCTACCGCGCCACCAAACGCACCGGCGAGACCACATAACCCTCAGCGTGAATCCGTACCGAACCTCCTCATACCCTTATCTAAGAGAATGCCTGCTCAGCGCGTAGTCAGTGGCCGCTAAGGGTTCCCAAACGGGACGGAGACGACGCATCAGATGGGGGACGCCGTCACCAACCGCCGCGCGTCGGCGTTTGTCCTTTTCGGGCATCGTCGGGCATTGCCGTTTCGGCCCCCAGGCCTAGGAGTCGGATTTTTCCGGACCGTGCCAAATCTGCCGCTGACGGCGCGCGTGCCTCCCAGGCTGGCGTTCATCATACTGGTTCTATGCAGGCGACGACGGTGTTGGTCGAGGGCGAGAGTGACCGGATGGCGGTCGAGACACTGGCCCTTCGCCTTGGCCATGATCTGACAGCCGAGCGAGTGACGGTCGTGCCGATGGGAGGCGCGACCAGTATCGTCCACTTCCTCGACCGTTACGGCCCGGACGGCGCAGGCCACCGGTTGCTCGGCTTGTGTGATGCAGGGGAGTCTCGTGGCATCGCTCGAGCGCTCGCCGGGCGGGCGTCGGGTCCGGTTCGCTGGCCGAGCTTGGGTTCCACGTCTGTCACGCCGACCTGGAGGACGAACTCATCCGCTGCCTTGGGGTCGATGGCGTGCTCGACGTCATCGCGGCTCAGGGCGAGCTCGCGTCGTTCCGGATCCTCCAACGCCAGCCCTCACAGCGAGAGCGGCCGATAACGGCGCAGTTGCGCCGGTTCTTCGGGGGACGCAGCGGCAACAAGGTCCGATACGCAGGTCTACTCATCGACGCATTGCCCGCTGGGCAGGCACCCCCGCCGCTCTCCCGCCTCGTTTCATCATTCTGATGTGACGACCACCCAAACAGGCCACAAATGCCTCCCGGGCGGCCGCCGTCGAACGCGTTCCCGAGGCACTTCGCGGCACCCCCTAACGAGGCACTTTGGGGCTTGTCCGTGCGGTTATTGCCGCTTCTTACCTCTATCATGGAGCTTGCGGGAAACTGAGTACTTTTGATCCTGCCGGCGGAGTGTAAAACCGGCATACCTGCGGGCGGCAGTCTGCACCTTTGAAGGGAACACCTATGGCTCGGAGCCCCGAAGAATCGCTCAAGGCGACTCTGGGCAGAGTGGCTCCAGGCACGCCGCTGCGCGATGGGCTGGAACGCATCCTCCGGGGGCGGACCGGTGCGCTGATCGTGCTGGGCTCGGACCGGACCATCGATTCCATCTGTTCCGGCGGTTTCGACATCGGCATCGATTTCTCCCCCACAAGGCTCCGCGAACTGGCCAAGATGGACGGCGCCATCATCTGCGACAAGGACGCCGGCAACATTCTGCGCGCCGCGGTCCAGTTGGTCCCGGACTCAAGCATCGAAACCCAGGAATCCGGCACGCGGCACCGCACGGCGGAGCGTGTGGCCATCCAGACCGGCGTTCCCGTGATTTCCGTCAGCCAGTCCATGCAGATCATCGCGTTGTACGTGAACGGGCTCCGGCACGTGCTGGAGGGATCCGAGAAGGTCCTCGCTCGTGCCAACCAGGCCCTCGCCACGCTGGAACGGTACCGTTCGCGGCTGGACCAGGTGACCAGTTCCCTGTCCGCCCTGGAGATCGAGGCCATGGTGACCGTCCGTGACGTCGCGGTCACCCTGCAGCGCCAGGAAATGGTCCGCCGGATCTCCGAGGAAATCTCGCAGTATGTCCTGGAGCTTGGCGAGGACGGCCGGCTGCTGTCCCTCCAGCTCGATGAGCTCACGGTGGGCCGCGGCCCGGGCAGCGACGTCATCATCCGCGACTACGCCGGACCGGACGCGTCCCCCGAGGACATCGAACGGGCCGTCAGTGCGCTGGTGAACCTCGGCCCCACAGAGCTGATCGACCTGGGCAAGATCTCCGGGATCGTCGGTTTTGCCGGCGGCGAGGCCAACCTCGACGCCGTGGTTCAGCCGCGCGGCTACCGGCTGCTGTCCGGCCTCAAGGCAGTCCCCAAGGCTGTTGCCGACCGCCTGGTGGACCACTTCGGCGGCCTGCAGTTCCTGATGGCGGCCACCATCGACGACCTCATGACAGTTGACGGCATCGGCGACCAGCGCGCCCGCACCGTCCGCGAAGGCCTGAGCCGCATGGCCGAAGCCAGCCTGCTGGACCGCTTCCTCTAATCCCCACCGGAGTGGGACCAGGATAGGGCGGATCAGCTGAGCTGGAACACTGCCTTGGGGCTGGCCCTCGAGCCGAGCTTGGCCGTGAAAATGTAGTACGCCCCGCCGGCCCCTGGCCTGGCCTCAATGGGGCTGCAGCCTTCCAGCGTGCGGTTCCGGGCCCACGGGAAGTTCGCCGTTTCGCTGGCGCCCGGGGCAATCGTCTTCACCAGGTCTTCGCTTTTGGCCTGGCAGTCCTTGGACGAGAAGATCCTGTCCGCGCCGCTGGTCACCAGGAACTCCATCTGGGACGTTCCGATGTTCACCTCGCACGGCATGGTTCCGCCGTTGGTCACCTTCAGGGTGAGCAGCGGGTTCTCCTCGGGGCCGTAGGCGGCTTTGTCGGTCGAAGCGGACACCGTCACCAGGTTTTGGTTGCAGGATGGCGTGGGTGTGGCAGTGGGTTCGCTGCCTGCAGTTGCCGACGGCGAGGGGGCGGGGACGGCGGCGGATTCGCTGGCGCCGTCGGTGGAGGATGCCTGCTCGGTGCCGCTGAAGGCGCCTGCCACGGCAAAGCCACCGAACGTGAGCGCCACGGCCATCAGCAGGGCCGTTCCCACAAAAAGCCGGCGGCGGCGGTAGACGGCTGCACTCGGCTGCCGGGTAGCGCCGGAACCGCCCCGGGAACCGGATGCGGATGCCGTTTTGCGTGGTGATGAATTGCCTTGCCTGCCCATCCTTCTAGGCTAGAGAACACGCCGGATTCTGCCGTCCCACCACGCCGGTCCCCGGCCAACGCCAAGGTCACAGTTTGTCCGTGGCATCTTCGCGTGGGCTGCCGGGAATCCACTACAGTGTTGGGATCGACGCTACAACCCTTTCCCCAGCCATGCCCGCGGACGGCGCCCCAGTTACGGCCCAGTCCGGCACGGATGAACTCCGCCCCGACCAGCTGGCCGCGCTGCACCGCAGGATCACCGGCTGGTTCGCTGAGACGGCGAGGGACTTGCCCTGGCGCGAACGCCACTGCTCACCGTGGGGAGTCCTGGTCAGCGAGATCATGCTGCAGCAGACCCCAGTGGTGCGTGTGCTGCCTGTCTGGCGGGAATGGCTCGAGCGCTGGCCCACCCCCGCTGCCCTCGCCGGCGTGCCTGCAGGGGAAGCCGTCCGCTCCTGGGGCAGGCTCGGCTACCCCAGCCGGGCACTCCGCCTGCACGCAGCCGCCGCTGCCATCGTCAGCGACCACGGCGGCAGGGTCCCCGGCAACTACACGGAGCTGCTGGCCCTGCCCGGGGTGGGCAGCTACACGGCCGCGGCCGTTGCCGCCTTTGCCTTCGGACGCCGGGAGACTGTAGTGGACACGAACATCCGGCGTGTGCACGCGCGCCTGGTATCCGGCGTCGCGCTCCCCTCACCATCGCTGAACGCTGCGGAGATGCGGCTCGCGGCGGAACTGCTGCCGGACGACGTCGGGACCTCCGTGCACTGGAATGCTGCGGTGATGGAACTGGGGGCGCTGGTCTGCACGGCGCGTGCGCCCAAGTGCGCGGATTGCCCGGTGCGGGACTCCTGTGCGTGGCTGGCAGCCGGCGAGCCGCCGCCGTCGTACGTTCCCAAAGGTCAGGCGTGGCACGGAACTGACCGGCAGGTCCGGGGTGCCGTGATGGCTGTGCTCCGGCTTGCGGACGCACCCGTGCCGGCGGAAATGTTCCAGCGGGAGCCTGCTGACCTGGGCTTCGCGGCGGACGGAATCGGCGTGCCGCTGTCCGCACTGCACCGCCTGAACTCCGCGCCGGAACAGCTCGAACGTGCCATTGCCGGCCTCCTTGGCGACGGGCTGGCCGAGCTGCACCAGGGCGGTTACCGACTGCCTGCCTGAGCCGCCTTTAGGGTGGCCCGCGCCCGGATGGCATACTTTCTGGTGACTCAAACCGGGGGAAATTCATGAGAATCGTGTTGTACGTCATCTGGGCGCTGTTTGTTGCGGGCGTCATTTTTGCGCTGGTCCGTTCACTGCGGAAAACCAAGCGGCAGGAAAAACTGATCGCCGGCTGGCCGAAGGTGCAGGCGACCGTCACCGGCAACGTGGCGGGCTGGACACATGGCGGAGGCGGCTCAACGCGGAGCCGGCGCTTCTACCCCACGTACCAGTTCGCGGACCCCAACGGGACCCTGTATGCCGGCGAATCCGAGGTTTCGTACGCCAACCAGCAGGTGCCGGGATCGCTCCTGGAAGTGGCCTATAACCCGGCGAATCCCAACCAGTCGTTCCAGGTGGCGTCCGAATCGAAAATGGTGATCGGGTGCCTCATGCCGGTCTTCGTATTCTTCGCCCTGCTGCTGTTCTGGGCCGCCGGCGCCTTCCCGCTGGGCTGAACCGTGGACTCCCTGAAACTGCTGTTCATCGTCCTGCCCGGGCTTTTCCTTGCCGCGGGCCTGATCCTGATGGGGCTGTCCCTGGCCGCGTCCTTCCGACGGAAACGTGCCATGGCGGGGTGGCAGGAGGCTTCGGCCACCGTCACGGGAAACCTGCACGGCACGGACGGACCCGGAAGCAACGGCCGGAACCGCTTTGCGCCGTCTTACGAATTCGCGGACGCGGGGGGAAAACGCTGGCTGGGGCAGGCCGATATCTACAGCCAGGACCAGGCGATCATCGGCACCCACATACCCGTGGTCTACAACCCGGCCAATCCCGCCGAATCCACGCTGCCGGTCTTCGCTGTTGCCAAAGGCCGGCTGGCCACAGGTCTCGTTATGGTGATCTTTGGGGCCACGGCCATAACAATGTTTGCATCACTTTCCTGGTAGCAATGCGGGCTTCCGGCTCCGGATTTACGCTGAAGTATGGGCAAGCCCGGGGTACTTCTGGCACTGATGACGACGGCGGTTCTCACCTCCGGCTGCTACTACTACTACTACCCCGTCCCGCCGCCGTGCCCTGCCATCGCCCAGGCCACTGCCGTCTCGGTGACAGTGGCGCGGGAGTACGTGGCGCAGGTGGGGTCGTTGCGCCTGAAGGCCTGCCAGGACGGTGTCTGTAAGGAAGCCGCCGTCGAGCTTTTTCCCGGCACTGCCTCGATCGACCAAGGCTGCGCACCGGACGGGGTCTGCTCTGCCACGGCTTCCCCGGACGGGACCATGATCGGGATGCTGATGCTTGAGTCCCTCACGGAGGCCCCGATGGCGCTGACCGCCACGGGTACTTCGGCTGGCGGATCCGCCCTCCCTGTGCGCACCTTGGATTTCCGGCCCCGCGGCGCGTATCCCTACGGTGAGCATTGCGGGAGGTTCGTCACGGCTTCGGTGATTCTCGACGCCGAGGGACTGCGACAAGCCGTTTGACCGCCCTAGCTGGCGACAAATAAGCCCCGCCAAACCCCGCCCTTGACTTCCACTCAGGACACTCCTACGGTCTGTATTACCAGCATCGGCAACGTTGGATTTAGCACAGGTTCCCCGCCGGAAAGGGGTAAGGATGCCACTTTCAGATAGGGAGCGGAAACAGCTCGAGGAGCTGGAATTGGGCCTGGCGGCAGACGATCCGAGGCTCGCCGAGGAACTCTCGACCGGCTCCGTGGGCCTCAGGTTTGGGCGCCATATCTACCTCGGTGCCATCGCATGCCTGATCGGGCTGGTGTTGCTTATTGTCGGGGTCAGCACGCAGATCATCGCGGTCGGCGTCGGCGGTTTCCTGCTGATGGGAGCCGGCACTTACCTGCTCGTGGACAAGCGGTCCTTTAGTCTGGGCCGCAGCCGCCAGGTAAAATAGGCAACTCAGGCTACGGCCTACGGCTCGCCAAAGCCTGCCTGCACCAGGCCGCCGACGTAGTTCAGGGCACGCTCGGCGTCGGGCCCCCAAGCCTCGATATGGAGCAAGGATCCCTTGCCTGCCGCCAGGGTCATCAGGGATGTCATTGACGCGCCATCCACGCCGTTGACCGTGACCTCGGCGTTGAGGGACGCCAGACCGCCCGCGATCTTGGCGGCCGGGCGGGCGTGCATGCCGGCCTCATTCACCAGTTCGAAGTCGCCGGTGAAGTCCGGCCCTGAACCGGTGACGGACCCTTCAGCCACGGTGCTTTCGGCGAGCACCCGCGAAGCGGCCGCCACCTCCGGTCCCAATCCGTAGACCGCTTCGGCGGCACGTTTGACTGCCTTCACGTCGGCGCCGCCCTGTGCGGCCACGGCGGCAGCCACGAGGCCTTCCACCAGGGGCGCGTCCGCCAGGAGCACGCCGGCTGGCTCCTCCACGAGCTCCAGGGCCGATTCCGCCGTCATCACTGCAGATCCCAGGTCCGTCAGGACCACCACGCCATCGCCGCCGGCCGCCTTGTCCAGGGCAGACATGACTTTTTCCAGGCTCGTTCCGATCCTGCCGTCGGCGGTGCCCCCGGCGGCGAGGATGACGACGTCGGGCGCCATCTGGGCGGCAAGCTCCACGGCGCCGTCGGCTATTTTCTCGCTATGGGACACCACCACCAGGCGCACCGTCACGCTGCGGCCCCAACGGCGGCCCGCAGAATGAGGGCGCTGGAGGCGGCGCCCGGATCGCGGTGGCCCGCGCTCCGCTCCCCCAGATAACTGGCGCGGCCCTTGCGGGCGACCAGGGGCTCGGTGGCCACTGCGCCGGCCTCAGCCGCCTCAGCGGCTGCGACCAGAACTCCAAGGACGGTGCCTGCGCCGTCCGCCGCGGCGGCCTGCGCAGCCTCCGCGGCGGGGGTCCAGGCATCAACCATGGTCTTGTCGCCGGACTCGGCCTTACCCCTGGCCACGATCCCATCGCGGGCAGCCACGAGCGCGTCGGCGAGCCGCCCCGGATCAATCTCGGCGGCATCGCCCAAAGCGGTGGAGGCGCGCAGGAACGCGGTTCCGTACAAGGGTCCCGCGGCGCCGCCCACCTTGGACATCAGGGTCATGGCAGTCAGCTTCAGGGCCGCGCCGGGCGTCTCAGGCTGCGCTTCAGCCAGTTTCTCCAGCACCGCCTGGAAGCCGCGGTCCATGTTCTCGCCGTGGTCCGAGTCCCCGATCGCACGGTCGAGTTCGATGAGCCACACCCGGTTTTCCGCCATGGCCTGGGCGCAGAGAGTCAGCCATCTGACGGCCCATTTCACGTCCAGCACCACGGTTACACGCCCCAACGCAGGGCTGCGGTGTGCACCGGAGCGTCCCACAGCTGCGTCAGCTCATCGTCGAGCCGGAGCACCGAGATGGAGCAGCCCTGCATTTCCAGGGACGTGATGTAGTTCCCTACCAGCGAGCGTTCGACGGCGGCCCCCCGTTCTGCGATCACCTGTGCAGCGCGGCGGTAGACGATGTACAGCTCGCTCAGGGGGGTTCCGCCCATGCCGTTGACGAACAGCAGTACTTTCTCGCCGCCGGTGATGCCCAGGTCGCTGAGGACCGGGTCCAGCAGGCGGTCCGTGATGCCGTCAGCGTTCTCCATCGGGATTTTGTGCCGGCCGGGCTCGCCATGGATGCCGATGCCGATCTCGATCTCATCATCCGCCAGGTCGAAACTGGGCGTTCCCGCATGCGGTACTGTGCACGCGGACAGCGCAACCCCCATGGTGCGGACGTTGCTGTTGACGCGGTCACCGATCGCGGCCACGGCATCGAGGCTATCGCCCCGCTCAGCCGCGGCGCCGGCGATTTTCTCCACCAGAACGGTGCCGCCCACTCCGCGCCGGCCTGCGGTATACAGGGAGTCCTCCACCGCGACGTCGTCATTCACCAGGACCGTGCGGATGTCCACACCTTCGGCCTGCGCCAGTTCCGCTGCGGTCTCAAAGTTCAGGACGTCGCCGGTGTAGTTCTTCACGATATGGACGACGCCAGCGCCCGAGTTAACGGCGAGCGTCGCCGGAAGAATCTGGTCCGGCGTCGGCGAGGTGAACACCGCCCCCGGCACGGCGGCGTCGAGCATTCCCAGCCCGACAAATCCGGCGTGGAGTGGCTCGTGGCCGCTTCCCCCGCCAGAAACGAGTCCGACCTTCCCTGCCACCGGCGCGTCTTTGCGCGTGACGTACTTCGGATCGGCAGTGACGGTGACGAGTCCCGCGTGGGCCAGACCGAATCCTTCGACGGATTCGTCAACCACGGAACGAGGATCATTGATGAGCTTTTTCATGGCAGAACTCCTGGGGTGTGGGTGCTTCCTGGAGGATGCACTTTGACCCTACTACCGCCGCCTGAAGTCCGGTAGCCTGCGACGATGCGGCGGAAGCGGTAAGGGACAGCCCCCAATGACTGTCCCTTACGGCAGGCCCCACACTGCAACCCTGTTAGTTTATCCATCAATTCGATATAAAGCTATTTATGTCACAGGGTGACTTCTTGCCGCTATTGTCCGCGGCAGGGTGATTGGGGGTGCCTAGAGGGTCTTGATCATGCGGGTGTTGCCCAGGGTGTTGGGCTTGACCCGCGCCAGGTCCAGGAACTCGGCAACGCCTTCGTCATGGGAACGCAGCAGCTCGGAGTAGACCACAGGGTCCACGGCCGTCTGGTCGGCCATGACCTCGAAGCCGTGGCGCTTGAAAAAATCTACCTCGAACGTAAGGCAGAAGACCCGGGCCACACCCAGTTCACGGGCCTCGGCCAGCAGGCTTTCCACCAGCACGTGCCCTACGCCCTTGCCGCGCCACGCGTCCGATGCGGCCAGCGTGCGGACTTCTGCGAGGTCCTCCCACATAACGTGCAGGGCCCCGCAGCCGATGACCTCGCCGTCGTCGGCTTCGGCGATCCGGAACTCCTGGAGGCTCTCGTAATAGGCAACCGTCTCTTTCGCCATGAGGATCCGTTGCTCCGCCAGCGGCGCTACAAGGCGCTTGATGGCGGCCACGTCACTGGTACGTGCAGAACGGATATGGAAGGAGTCAGAGTCGGTCACCCCATAATCCTACGGTGGCAGCCCCGCTGGTTTGGGCGCTCCCGTACCAACGCACGAGGCGTCGAGCATCAGGCATTTGTGTAGGCGCCGTCAAAGCGACGAAGGAGCAGGCGCCGGCAAATGTCTGCTGCTCGACGCCGGACTCACCAGCGGGAGGGAGGGTAAAGCGAGAGCTCAGCCTTGCTTGGCGGCCCAGTTGGCGACGCGCTGGGTGCTTTCCTCTTCGGAGAGGTCCTCCACCCGAGTCATGATGGACCAGCGCACACCGTAGGGGTCCCGGATGCTAGCGAATCGGTCTCCCGAGACAAATGTGGACAGCGGCTCCCGAACGGTAGCCCCTATCCGCTCGGCGCGCGCAATAAGAGCGTCCGCGTCGGCGCAGTAGAAACCGATGGAGTAGCAATCATCGTCGCCGTTCGGCGCCGGAACGAGGTGGTAGTCCGGGTTGGGCTCTCCAATTTGGAGTCGCCCCTGACCGAAGTCCAGTTCGGCGTGGACGACGATTCCGCCGATCTCGGTGACATTTACTGTGCGCGCGCCGAAGACGTCCTGGTAGAAGGTGATCGCCTCCTTGGCAGAAGGGATCGCAAGGAACGGCGTGAGGCTCGTGAAGCCGTGCGGGATACCGGATTTCGTGTGCTTGCCATCGGCGGCGTTGGTCAGTTCGGGGCTTGTAGTATCAGTCATGGATCTTACGGTACGCACAGGTCGGCTCAGCGGCTTGGAGAATTGCGACAGCCTGGATAAGGAGTGTCCTCCCATGGTGGGTTCGTTCAAGGGAATCCTCTACCCGGCCCGGCTCCCCACATTTCACCGTGTGCCCGCGCCTGAGTGCGTCACGAACCTGGTGCAGTGGTTTTGGATCCCCGAGTGGGACATTGAGCCAGGGCACACGTCCCGCCAGCACGTGATCGCGTTCCCGGCGTCCAACCTTGTGGTCCAAAAGGATCTCGTTGAGTTCGCAGGCCCAACAACCCGTCGATCGCATCGCGATCTCACGGGCCGGGGCTGGGCGGTTGGGGCCCTCCTGTGTCCCGCGCTGGTTCCACGTTTCACGGATGATCCGGGGAGCCTGCGGGATTCCCAGCTGCCACTACCGCTCGCGGATCTGCATGCCTCAGTGTCGGAGGCGATGAGGGGAACTGATCCACGGGAACGTCGACAACGCGCGGTGGAGGCTTTCACTGGCTGGCTGGTAACGCAGAGTCCAGGGGTGTCCGAGGAAGGCATCCTTGCCAACGCGATGATGGACATGATCGGAACATGCGCCGACGTGACCCGCATTGAAGACGTTGCCGCGCGTCTGTTTGTTTCGCCGAGAACCCTGCAACGGGTAGCGCGGAAGTACATCGGCCTGAGCCCGTCCGCGCTCATCCGGAGGCGCCGCCTGCAAGAGGCCGCTGACCGGTCACGGACCGACCCGGCGACAGACCTCGCGGCGATAGCTGCCGAACTCGGCTACACCGATCATGCCCATCTGACGAACGACTTCCAAAAGTACCTAGGATTCACACCAAGCACGTATCGACGATCAGTCCTCCAGGACCAGGCCGAGAATCATGACGACGGTGGATAGCTGAAGGCCTGGTGTCTTGCGCAGACTGCGCCGGGGTCATGGCATGGACGAGGACCCGAACAACGCAAAGGCCCCGCCTGCTCCTTTGGGGAGCGGGCGGGGCCTTTGCTGTCTTGCCTTAGACGCTCGGCGCGATCTCCGGGATGCGCGGCTTGGCGTTGCCGGCGAACGTGAACTTGGCGTCGTCGCCTTCGCCATCCACGTCCACTACAACGATGTCGCCGGCGTGGAGCTCGCCGAACAGGATCTTCTCGGAGAGCTGGTCCTCGATCTCGCGCTGGATGGTGCGGCGCAGCGGCCGGGCACCCATGGCGGGATCGTAGCCGCGGGTCGCCAGGAGCACCTTGGCCGCGGTGGTGAGCTCGATGCCCATGTCCTTGTCCTTGAGGCGCTTCTCCAGGCGGCCAACGAACATGTCCACGATCTCGATGATCTCGTCCTGGGTGAGCTGCGGGAACACCACAACGTCATCCACACGGTTCAGGAACTCCGGACGGAAGTGCTGCTTGAGCTCTTCCGTCACACGGGCGCGCATCCGGTTGTAGCCGGTCTGTGTGTCGGTGCCGGACTGGAAGCCGGTGGCAACGCTCTTGGAGATGTCCCGGGTGCCCAGGTTGGTGGTCATGATGATCACGGTGTTCTTGAAGTCCACCACGCGGCCCTGGGAGTCGGTCAGGCGGCCGTCTTCCAGGATCTGCAGGAGTGAGTTGAAGAGGTCAGCGTGCGCCTTCTCCACTTCGTCGAACAGGACCACGGAGAACGGACGACGGCGGACCTTCTCGGTGAGCTGGCCACCCTCTTCGTAGCCGACATAGCCCGGAGGGGCACCGAAGAGCCGTGAAACAGTGTGCTTCTCCGAGTACTCGGACATGTCCAGGGTGATGAGGGCGTCCTCGTCACCGAACAGGAATTCGGCCAGGGCCTTGGCGAGCTCGGTCTTGCCGACGCCGGTGGGGCCGGCGAAGATGAACGAGCCGCCGGGACGCTTGGGGTCCTTCAGGCCTGCACGGGTACGGCGGATTGCCTGGGACAGGGACCTGATGGCCTCATTCTGGCCCACCACACGCTTGTGCAGTTCGTCTTCCATCTTCAGCAGGCGCGTGGACTCTTCCTCGGTCAGCTTGAAGACCGGGATGCCGGTGGAGTTGGCCAATACCTCGGCGATGAGATCCTCATCCACCTCGGAAATGTCATCCATGCCGCCGGACTTCCAGTGGCGTTCCTTCTCGGAGCGCTCCGTAATGAGCTTCTGCTCCTTGTCCCGGAGCGAAGCGGCGCCTTCGAAGTCCTGCGCGTCGATGGCGGATTCCTTCTCCATCTTCAGCTTGGCAATCCGCTCATCCATGGCCTTCAGCTCCGGCGGAGCGGTCATCCGGCGGATGCGCAACCGGGCACCGGCCTCATCGATCAGGTCGATAGCCTTGTCCGGCAGGAAGCGGTCCGAGATATAGCGCTCGGCGAGGTTCGCGGCCGACGCGAGGGCGCCGTCGGTGATGGTGACGCGGTGGTGCGCCTCGTAGCGGTCACGCAGGCCCTTGAGGATCTCGATCGCGTGCGCGACGGAGGGCTCCTTGACCTGGATCGGCTGGAAACGGCGCTCGAGTGCCGCGTCCTTCTCGATGTGCTTGCGGTACTCATCCAGGGTGGTGGCACCGATGGTCTGCAGTTCACCGCGGGCCAGCATGGGCTTCAGGATGGACGCAGCATCGATGGCACCCTCAGCAGCACCGGCACCCACAAGCGTGTGGATCTCGTCGATGAAGAGGATGATGTCGCCGCGGGTGCGGATTTCCTTGAGGACCTTCTTCAGGCGCTCTTCGAAGTCACCGCGGTACCGGGAGCCGGCCACCAGTGAACCGAGGTCCAGGGTGTACAGCTGCTTGTCCTTGATGGTTTCCGGGACGTCGCCGCGGACAATCGCCTGGGCGAGGCCTTCGACAACGGCGGTCTTGCCGACGCCGGGCTCACCGATCAGGACAGGGTTGTTCTTGGTGCGGCGCGAAAGGACCTGCATAACGCGTTCCATCTCGGACTCGCGTCCGATCACCGGGTCCAGCTTGTTCTCGCGCGCAGCCTGGGTGAGGTTGCGGCCGAACTGGTCCAGGACCACGGAACCGGCGGGAGTGCCTTCGGGCTGGCCGGGACCGACGCCGGCGCCGGTGGTTTCCTTGCCCTGGTATCCCGAGAGCAGCTGGATAACCTGCTGGCGGACGCGGTTGAGGTCTGCGCCAAGCTTGACCAGCACCTGGGCGGCAACACCTTCACCCTCGCGGATGAGGCCCAGCAGGATGTGCTCCGTGCCGATGTAGTTGTGGCCCAGCTGCAGGGCTTCGCGCAGCGAGAGTTCCAGCACCTTCTTGGCGCGCGGGGTGAAGGGGATGTGACCGGACGGGGCCTGCTGGCCCTGGCCGATGATCTCCTGTACCTGCTCGCGCACGCCGTCGAGCGAAATGCTCAAGGACTCAAGAGCTTTGGCGGCAACGCCTTCACCTTCATGGATCAGACCCAAGAGGATGTGTTCGGTACCAATGTAATTGTGGTTCAGCATGCGTGCCTCTTCTTGGGCAAGCACAACTACGCGACGGGCACGGTCCGTAAATCGCTCAAACATTTCGCCACACTCCTAGCTACGACGTACTTTGATGCTACGTGGCAGACCCACTATTGGGGAGCGTGTTCGCCACAGGGGAAACATGACGCGTTCAATGGCCGGCATCGAGTCTGCGGTAGAGGTGCACGTTGAACGGTCAGCGGCCGCGCGGCGTCTCCAAAGTTGGGGCTGCCGGTTGCCGCCGTCGGTATTCCTGGGGGCTTACGCCGTACCGTTTCTTAAAGGCAGTGCTGAAACTGAAGGGGCTTCCGTAGCCCACCTGGCGCGAGATGGCGGAGAGAGTTAGCCGCAGATCGCTCATCAGGTCAGCAGCCTTTGCAAGGCGCCACTGGTTCAGGTACGCCATGGGCGGTTTGCCGACACGTTCATGGAAGCGGCGCGCCAGTGACGCCCGGGAGACCCCGACGCTTCCTGCGAGGGATTCCACCGTCCAGGCCCTCTCCGGCGAGCTGTGGATGAGGCGGATGGCCTGCTGAACGGCGGGGTCCCGCTCCGCTGTGAGCCAACTGTGCTCGGCGTTGGAATCCTGGGCGGTCCAGGTCCGGACAGCGCCGATGAACAGAAGGTCCAGAAGCCGGTCAAGGACGCTGGCCTGGGCCACGCCGTCGCGTCCGATCTCCTGCATCAGTACAGTGACGATCGGACTATCGGCTGCCTCTACGAGCAGATGCGGTGGCAGGGAGGCCAGCAGAATGTCCCCCACTTCGCCACTGCTTCGATAAGTGCCTACGAGCATGGCATCCCTGCCGTCCGCATCATTGCCCCACGTCCGCAACCCGGTGCGGAGGTCTTGGGCAAGATCCTCGCCGTTGGATCCCGAGCAGGTCTGGTCCACCCCGATGAAATATTGGGGCTTTTCGTGAGGATTGTCGGCGAGGACATACGCCGAAGGATCCCGGATCAGCAGAACGGTTCCAGGCTCCAGCAGCAGTGGTTCGCTCTCTTTTTGCAGGAAGTACGCCGAGCCGCCCAGCATGGCAACTACGGTGAGTGGCGCGTCGTCCTCCACCCTGATGGACCACGGCGGAGACATCTTTACCTGCAGCAGGAAGGCGTTCCGCGCCCGGGGCCCATCAAGAAAATCAGCCAACGGATCCATAAGGAAATCCTAGAGCGTCGAATATGCGTTTTGCTGTTCAGATAATGAACAGTCTTCGTACGGCTCCGTCAACTGACGCCTGAAACTGCGCGTGCCACCGGCTCCGCTGCGACGGCCCATACCCCTGTGGCCGCGGCTTCACGTGCGAATTCACGGAAGTCCTTGGGTTCGCGGCCCAAGGCGCGCTGCACACCGTCAGTCAGGGTGGCGTTGCGCCCGTCGAGGATCAGAGTGAATAGGTCAACAAAATCCCGGGGCAGCCCTTCCTTGGCCAGGATGGCTTCATACTGCGCCGCCGTCACCGGGCTGTAGACCACATCACGGCCGGTTGCAGCGCTGATCTCCCGGGCGACTTCGTGGAATCCCAAGAGCCGGGGCCCGGAGAGCTCGTAAACCTGGCCGTCGTGGCCGGATTGAGTCAGGGCTGCAACGGCGACGTCCGCGATGTCCTCAGCGTCCACGAAGGGCTCCACCGCATCTCCTGCCGGGATGGAGATAACGCCTTCCAACACAGGGCCCAAGAAGAAGCTTTCGTTAAAGTTCTGGTTGAACCAGTTGCATCGCACGACGGTCCAGGCCGCGCCTGACCTGCGGACCGATTCCTCACTGGCTACAGCCCCGTCCTCACCGCGGCCGGACAGCAGGACGATTTTCTCGACGCCGCGGGCCACGGCTGCCGCAGCGAACTCGGCAATCAACTCGGACACACCGGGGAACGCAAGATCCGGGTAATAGGTGACGTAGGCCTTGGTGATTCCGTCGAGGGCCGCATCCCAGGTGCCGGCGTCTTCCCAGTCAAAAGCCGGGCTTCCGGAGCGTGATCCGATGCGGACGGGAATGCCGAGATCCGTCAGCCGCTCCGCGACCCGTCGCCCCGTCTTGCCCGTGCCGCCGATGACCAGGATAGTGCCGTTGTCCGTCAAGTTCGATGCCATGGTGGGCTTGTGGTTTTCCATGGTCCTATCGAACCAAGGACGTTGACCGTCCGACATACGCGCGCCACTCAACTTCATTCGTTCCCGTATCGGTCTGCCCGGCTGGTGGACACACAGGCGGTTTTGAAACCCATACTGAAGGTAGCGTCAGGAATGAGGGGTTTTTGCTCGTTTCCAAACAACTACCGATATGGGCGCCCGCCCCGGAACAGGACCAGAGTCATGGAAGCCATCACCCTGCTCATGACCGCCGCGACCGTAGCCCTCGCCGGGATTGGGGGGCTTTACTACTCCTTCGCCTGCTCGGTGATGCCGGGGCTGCGCGCCACTGATGATGCGACATTCGTCAGCGCCATGTCCCGGATCAACACCGCCATCCAGAATCCAGTGTTCGCGTTGAGCTTCGTCGGCGCCTTCCTCGCCTTGGCGGGCTCGGCAGCCTTTTCATGGGCCAACGGCCTTGCCAGCGCGCTGCCTATGTCTGTGGCCCTCGCCTGCTATACGGCAACGCTGGTCATCACTTTCGGGGTGAACATCCCCTTGAATAACGCTCTGGACCTGGCGGCCGCGTCCGGAGATGCCGCGGCCGCCAGGAAATCGTTCGAACGCCGGTGGACCCGGTGGAACATCCACCGCACGTGGCTGGCGCTGGCCGCGCTGGTAGCGCTCAGCGTTGCATGGGCAGCGTTGGGTCAGCCTTGAGGCTGCATCAGTGCGCTACTTCCGGAAGTCGAACAGCGCCGTGTGAGTTGTTCCGTCATTCAATCCCAGGGTGAATTGCCGGCACGTTCCTGCCCAGGCTTTCTGGGTTTTCCACACGTACGTGTACGTATCGGAGCCGGCCGCATAGCTCAGCGAACTGCTTCCCGCGGCCATAGTCTGCTCGATGTCGTCCAGGGCTGCGCCGCCCGGGCAGGCAATAGCGGACGACGACGGCGCTCCCGCCGCCAGGATATCCAGCCCCCGGTTCCCGCCGACCCCGAACTTGATTGGCGCGGCAGCGCCGGCCTTCATGGCGTTCAGGGTGCCGCCGTTATCCACCGGCTGCAGGAACCCGCGGAACGGCCAACGCGGCTGGCCAACGGCGAATGGTGAGAAGGAAGTGGTCCGGCCGCACACTTTGCCAGTTCCGCTGAGTGCGGTATCAGTGATGTCAGCCCACGCCCCACCCACGTAGTGGTAGAGATGCTGGCCCGCGGCCTGGTCATCTGACATGCCAAAGGTGTCGAACGTGATGCAGACAAGGACCCCGAGCGTTGAGCTGAAGACCGCGGTGGTTTCGATGTCGTAGTACAGCGGACGGCTAGTGAGCGAGGAGAATCCGCCGTCGGGGTAGGCATCTCCGGACCCGAGCCGCGTGACAGTGGTGGTGCCGGGTGTTCCCACGTCAGCGAATTTCAGGGCCACATCGGTCCTTCCGTCGTTGTCCACGGGCGCCACCACAACGTTCGCTCCACTGATGGTGAGGCCTGGATCCACCGGCCCCACGGCGTTGCTCGCAAAGGCAGTGTAGGAGCATCCGACGCCGGCGATGTCCAGGCGCGCGGTCACGGACTTCCCGTCCGCCGCAAGAGGCACCACAAACGTGGGTCCGAACGCGCCTCCGACCAGCTGGCCGCCGACGTACCAGCTGTACCGGTGCAGGCAACCCTCAAGACCCCAACCACCCTCAACGTAGTCGGTCGACGCTGTCAGAGTGGCGCCAACGGCAGGTTCACCCGCGAGGGTCAGGACGTGCAACGGACCCACAGCCGCAGGAGTGTCGAGGAAGAAGGCGTAGGCAAGGTTGAAGTGGTTGGCGCCATCGAGAGTGATGGGTTCCGCCTCGGCACGGTTAGGGGTTTCGGGCCACCAACGTTCAACGTTTCCGGCCTTGAAGCGCACCTTGTAGACCCCGGGGGCGACGTCCTGGAACGTGTAGTAACCGTTGCCGTCGGTCTCGGTGAAAGCGACCCGCCCGGCCCCCGGATCCGGCGCTGCCGCGTCGTAGAGTTCCACCGCCACGTCCGCCAATAAGGATCCTTGCTGAGCCGAAACGTCGTTGCCCACTCCACCGGAGATCGATGACTCCGAGGGGTGCAGCACCGTCCAGCCTGCGGAAGTCCAGCTGGACGTGCCGGTTACGGAGTCCACCACAATCGCGTCCGCCGTCTCGAAGGTCTTCCGCTCCTGATAGCCGAGCAATTCCCGGAAGGAATCTGAGTAGCGGCCCGATGATGAGGTGTGCCAGCTCTCCTGGTAACCGTCGGCGGTGGCCCTGATCTTGTAGTATCCGTCTGCAAGATTGAACGAAACGACTTCGCCGAAGCCCCCGGGAGCCGTCTGGGTGTCCACCGGCTCTTGGCCGTCACCGGTCGCATCAAACACTTCATACACAATGTCCGGTGGCGTGACAGAGGCGAACTGTCGTTGATTAGGACCATGACTTCCGGGGAATCCAGGAGGACGCTGACTGACACGCGGCTCGGGTCCGCGTAGGCCGGAGCACCGAGCGGTGCCGCCAATAACAATAGGAGTGCCGCCAGGACTGCCGTAAATCGCCGAGACCCGCTAATTCCAGACATTCCACACTCCCGCCACGCATACATTCGAGTGGGCAAATTCGAGCGGGCGTCCCAGACCGAAGGCTCAAACCGAATCGCCGGCTCATCCCAAGGAAATTGCGCGACGATTAGCCCAACGGTACGCCCGGAGGCTGTTAGTCAGCAACGATTTTGCGCATACCCAAGTCCGTCTTGCGCATTCAAAATTGGCATCAAAAAACCCTGCCCCCACCCGAAGGTGAAGACAGGGCCTAATACGCCGTCAGAGAGGCGCAGGTCAGGAATTTGCCTTTTGGTAGGCTTCCTGGATTTCAGCCTGAATTCGGCCGCGGCTGTTAACCGTGTAGCCGTTATCCCGCGCCCATTGACGGATCTGCGCGGAGTCGTTGGTACGGGGGCCTACCACCGCTTTGGTGCGGGTTGCTCTGCCGGCCGAGGCCTTGCGCCCGGCGGCAACAAAGCGCTCCAGGGCAGAACGGAGCTCGGCCGCGTTGGCCGAGGACAGATCGATTTCGTAGCTGACCCCATCGAGGCCAAAACGGACGTTCTCGTCCGCAGATCCCCCATCCAGATCATCGACGAGGATGATGTTTACTTTCTGTGCCATTAAATATGTCTTCCTCTTGGAAAGGTTCGGTTGTCAGAAAATGAGGATGTTCCTATTAAAAGTATGAACCTCTTAATGGCAACGCGTCAAAGCGTCGGATGGTTCCTGTGGAAATCCACAGGAACCCGCAGAAAGCTCCTTCGAGCTATTTGTCCGTTTCCGGGTTCTGTTCGTTCAATGGCGCTGCGGAACGCGATTCCGCCTCGGCCTGGGCCCGGGCTTCGGCCTTACGCTCGGACTTATCGGCATTGAAGATGGATTTCATGGCAAACCAAAAAAGCAGGCCAACCACCAGCGAGGGCAGGAGTACGGCTACATATTCCATGATTAGTGGCCTTCGGGCTTCAGAAGCGGGAAAAGGATGGTTTCGCGGATTCCGGCTCCGGTGAACAACATCACCAGCCGGTCAATACCCAAGCCGATGCCGCCCATGGGCGGCGCGCCGTATTCGAGGGCCCGCAGGAAGTCCTCGTCCAGCTGCATGGCCTCGACATCGCCCGCGGCAGCGTGCCGCGACTGTTCCGTCAGCCGCTCACGCTGGATGACGGGGTCGATCAGCTCGGAGAAGGCCGTGCCGCGTTCCATGCCGCCGATGATGAGGTCCCAGGCTTCGATCAGCCGGCCGTCCTCACGGTGCGGGCGGGCCAGCGGCTGGGCAGACGGCGGGTAGTCGTACACAAACGTGGGGTTCAGGAGCGTGGGTTCCACAATTTCACCGAACAGCTCCACGGCCAGCTTCTCGGTGTCCCACTTCGGGTCCACCTTGACCTCGTGCTTTTCTGCGATTTGGCGCAGCACCTCAAGCGAAGTGTCCGGCGTGACTTCCTGGCCAACGGCGTCGGACAGTCCGGGGTAGACCGAAACCCAGGCCCAGTCGCCGTCGAGGTTGATCTCGCCGGCTTCGGTCTGGAGGGTGCGGCCCACACCCACGGCGTCAGCGGCGTCGAGGATGATCTCCTTGATGCGCTCGGCCATGACGAACTGGTCCGCCCAGGCTTCGTAGCACTCAAGGGTGGTGAATTCGGGGCTGTGGGTGGAGTCCACGCCCTCGTTGCGGAAGACCCGGCCCATGTCGTAGACGCGGTCGATCCCGCCCACAACGGCACGCTTGAGGTAAAGCTCGGTGGCAATGCGGAGGGTCATTTTCTGGTCGAACGCGTTCATGTGCGTCTCGAACGGGCGTGCCAGGGCGCCGCCGTGGACCAGCTGCAGGATGGGGGTTTCCACCTCGACGTAGCTGTGGCGGTGCAGGCTCTCGCGGATGGAACGGGTAATCGCGGCGCGGGTGTAGACCATTTCCCGGGCTTCGTCGCGCACCATCAGGTCCACGTAGCGCTGGCGGACGCGGGTTTCCTCGTTCAGTTCCGCGTGCAGCACCGGCAATGGACGGAGTGCCTTGGAAGCCATGGACCAGGACTCGGCCATCACGGACAGCTCGCCGCGGCGGGAGGAAATCACTTCGCCCTTGATGAACACGTGGTCGCCGAGGTCCACCAGCGCCTTCCAGTCCGCGAGCGCTTCCTCGCCCACGTTGGCCAGGCTGAGCATCGCCTGGAGCCGAGTGCCCTTGCCGTCAACGCCGCCTTCCTGGAGCGTGGCGAAGCAGAGCTTGCCGGTATTGCGCACAAAAACCACGCGGCCGGTGACGCCTACAACGTCGCCCGTGGTGTCGTCAGCCTCAAGGTGCGCGTACTTTTCGCGGATCTCCGTGAGGGAATGCGTGCGTTCCACACCCACCGGATATGCCTCGGTGCCGCGCTCGATCAGCTTTGCACGCTTGTCCATGCGGATGCGCATCTGCTCGCTGGCGTCGAGCGGCTCTGGGGCATTTTTTGGGGTGGGGGTGTTTTGGGAAGTCACAATCCCCAAGTTTACCGGGAGTTCGCGCCGCCGGCTCCCGGCGGACGCCCAGGCATAGACTCGGGCTGTGGAGACGTGGAAAGTTGAAGCGGAGGACGGCGGGCGCCTCGACGTGCACTCCTTCCGCACCCCCGCGCGGCTGGACCCGACGACGGCGGGACCTCCCGGCGTCGTACTCATCCACGGAACTTTGGTAACCGACGCCCTCTACCGGCCTTTTGCCCGGAAGCTCAGCGTCCTGCTGGGCCGGCCGGTGCACTGCTACAACCGGCGCGGCAGGGCGGGGTCAGCCCCGCAGCCGGAGGACTATTCGGTGAAGACGGAGGTCCGCGACCTTGCGGCCGTCATGCGCGAGACCGGTTCCGCGGACGTGGTGGCCCACAGCTATGGCGGTTTCGTGGCGCTGCAGGCCGCGCGGACCCTGCCGATCGGCCGTCTCGTGACGTATGACGCCGCCGTGTCCGTGTCCGGAAACCTGACCCACCGCTGGCGGCCGGAGCTTGAGGATGCCGTCAGCGCGGGCCAGCTCAACCACGCCTGGGCGCACCTGGTCCAGGGCCTGGCCACGGCCGGTCCGCTGTCCTACCTCCCGCTCGGCGCACTGCGGATGCTGAGCATCCTCTCGGCCAGGACCAACCTGGGTGCGGAGATGCGCCAACTGCTGCCCACGGCCGTCACCGAAATGCGCGCCGTACTGGACGCGGACGCCGACCTGGAGAATTTCACCGCCCTCACCACTCCCATCCTGATGCTCAGCGGCGGCTGGAGTCCGGCGTACTTTGCCGAGACCGGCCGGCAACTGGCCGCCGCCGTGCCGTCCATCAGCTTCCAGGTGGTCCCCGGCCAGCTGCACGAGGGACCCATCCGCCCGGGCAAGGGGCTGGCCGTGCGGATGGCCCGGTTCATCAACGGCAGCGACGGCCAGGTCCGGAAGCTAGGGAGGCGCCGGTAGGTCACTTTGCCGGTGGGGTGCCTGGGGGCGCGCCTAGGATGGGGAGCGTGAAAGAGCAGGAAGTCCCCACGCACGACGGCGGCAGGCTGGCTTTGTACAGCTACGGAACCGAGGATGCGCCGGGCGAGCGCCGGGTGGTGGTCATCGGCGGTGCATTCCTCACCGCCCTGATCTACCGGCCGTTCTCGATGGCATTGGCCGACGGGCTGGGCGACGGGTGGGCCGTGGATGTCTATGACCGGCGGGGCAGGGGCAACTCCACCGAGCAGCCGGCCGACTATTCCATGGCCACGGAGATTGCCGATGTCCGTACGGTCATGGATGCGACGGGCGCCCGCAACGTCCTGGGCCACAGCCTGGGCGGGTCGGTGGCGCTGAACGCCGTCCAGGAGTTCGCGGGCACCCCCTACGAACCGGACAAGCTGGCGGTCTACGATGCTGCGGTCAACATCGACGGCAGCATCGACATGTCGTGGCTGGACGATTTCGAGGCCGCGGTGAACGCCGGCAAGGTGGGGCATGCCATGGCCCGGATGAAAAATGGCATGCAGCCGGGCACCGCACTTTCAAAGGTCCCCGAGCCGGTCCTGGCAGGGCTGATGGCCGTGGTTTCCCGCACGAAGGTGAACAAGATGCTCCGGGAGCTGATGCCCACGGGCGTGGGCGAACTGCGCGCCGCGTATGACGAAGCCGAGCATGTCAGGAACTTCGCCGTCCTTCCCGCCAACACGCACTTTATGGTGGGCGGCAAGAGCCCGAGCTACTACAAGGTCACGGCCCAGCGCCTTCATGCTGCCGTCCCGGGGAGCACGTTCGAACTCTCACCCAAGGGCTTCCACGGCTCCATCCCGGCCGCAGTGAAGGAACTCGTCACCGACATCGCCGAATACTTCAAGGGCTAAGGCATTCCGCAGGTTGCTCGGCTAGGCTCGGATCATGACGAGCGAGAACATCAAGACCCCCGACGGCGGCACGCTGGAGCTCTACTCCACGGGTGCTGAACTGGCCTCCGCCGGCTCCGGCGTGGTTGTGGTCCCGGCCTCCATGGTGACCGCCGCCGACTATACAAAGTTCGCCCAGAAACTCAGCGCCGCCTTGGGTCGCCCGGTGCACACGTTCAACCGCAGGGGCCGGGGTTCTTCGTCGCCGCAGGCCGAGGATTACATCCTGGACGCGGACATCCGGGACCTGGACGCGGTGATGAAACACACGTCCAGCACGGACGTGTTTGGCCACAGCTTCGGTGGCGCGGTGGCCCTGCACGCGGCCCGGACCCTTCCGGTGGAGCGGCTCGCCGTGTATGACCCCGCCGTGTCCGTGAACCACAGCGTGAAGGCCGACTGGACCACTGAATACGAACGCGCCACGGCTGCCGGGGACGACGACCGCGCCCTAGCCGTGCTCACCAAGGGCTTGGAGGCCGGCGCCTTCTCACGCATGCCGCTGTCCATGCTCACCATCGCCAACAAGCTCACCGCCGGCACCCACGTGGGCAAGCAGATGCGCGAACTGATGCGCACCGGGGTCCGGGAAATCAAGGCGATCATCGCCGCGGACATGCCGGCCGAGCCGTTCCTGGAACTGCCCCTGGAAACGCTGATTATTGTGGGCGAGAAGAGCCCGGCGTACTTCGGTGTTGCCTGCGGCCAGATACACGATGTCCTGTCCGGCTCCAGCTACACCATCCTGCACGGGGCCGGCCACGACGGTGTCCTCCGCGCACCGGACAAGCTCATCACCGAACTGAGCGACTTCTTCGCCGGCTAGCCTCCATCACTGCAACGCGGGGTCACTTATCGCCCCATCCGGCGGTCCGGAAGGGCGAAATGTGACCCCGCGTTGGATTGGAGGTGTCCGCTAGTGGGCGCCGTGGCCCGGGGCGGCACCTTCTGTTTTGCGCATCATCGCGGAAAGCACGACGGCGGCGAGGGCTATGACGGTCGCCGTCAGGAACGCTGCGCTCATGCCGGCAACGAGCCCGGACGCGGCCGAGACCACTGCGAAAATGGACACCAGAAGAGCTGTGCCGGCGGCACCGGCCACCTGCTGGGTGGTGCTCATGATCGCCGAACCGTGCGAGTAGAGATGCGGCGGCAGCGGGTTCAGGCCGGTGGTAAATGCCGGCGTGAACAGCAGCGCCAGGCCGAAACTGAGCCCCACATGGAGGGTGACGATCCACCAAACCGGAGTGCCGGCGTCGAGCGTTGAGAACTGCCACAGGGCCAGCACCATGAGCACGGAACCAGTGACGGTGAGCGGCCGCGGGCCCACTTTGTCGAAGAGCCGGCCGATGAACGGGCCCAGCAGGCCCATCGCCAGGCCGCCGGGAAGCAACGCGAGCCCGGTCTCTAGGGAACCCAGGCCGCGGATTTCCTGCAGGTAGAGCGGCAGCAGGATCACGCCGCCGAAGAGCGCCATCATGGCCACCACCATCAGCAGGACGGAGACCGTGAACATCCTGAAGTTGAAGGCGCGGAGGTCCAGCAGAGGGGCTTCGGCCTTCTGCAGCCGGAGCTGGCGGAGCACAAAGACCGTCAGGCTGGCGACGCCGATGACCAGCGCGGCGATGGCCACGGCGCTCGGACCGCTTTGGCCGCCGCCGATCTGGCTGAGACCGTACACCAGGCCACCGAAGGCAGGAACTGTAAGCAGTACGGAGAGGAAGTCGAGCTTGGTCTTCTCGGTTTCGCCCACGTTCGTCAGGTACTTGGCGCCGATGGCCAGCGCGGCCAGGGCGACCGGCAGGACAAAGACGAACATAAAGCGCCAGGTGAAGTGCTCCAGGATCAGCCCGGAGACAGTCGGCCCCATGGCCGGTGCCACGGAGATGGCGATACTGACGTTGCCCATCACAGCGCCGCGCTTGGCCAGCGGGACGAGGGTGAGGATGGTGGTCATTAGCAATGGAAGCATGATGGCCGTGCCGCCGGCCTGGACGATGCGGGCCAGGAGCAGGATCTCAAAACCGGGAGCCACTGCGGCCAGGGCGGTGCCGCCGGCGAAAAGTCCCATGGCCAGCATAAAGACGGCCCGCGTGGACAGGCTTTGGAGGATGAACCCGGTAGTGGGGATGACCACGGCCATGGTGAGCATAAAGCCGGTGGAGAGCCACTGAACGGTGGGCGCGTCCACGCCAAGGTCAACCATCAGCCGCTGCAGGGCAACATTCATGATGGTCTCGTTCAGGATCACCACAAAGGTCGCCACGAGCAAGGTGGCGATGATGGTCACCGATTCGCGGGACATCTTCTCCGGCACGGAGGACTTCGGCGCCGCAACCGGCCCGGGCCGCCCGGAGGCGTTCGAAGAGACTTCTGTAGACATGGGTGTTCCCCCAGGGAGTAAGAATGAAGTGGCTCGCGAGCATCGCCGCTGCAGATTCAAACACTCTACCGGCCGGAGTAATTCCGGCGAACAGGATTTTTCTTCGGCACGGGCTTTTTCTGAGCGGTCGTTTTGGCTGGCCGGTGTGGTTTAATCAGCGCACTGAGTTATGAGTCGGGGCTGGGGCCTCTAGTGATGTTCGACCGCGCAAGCGGTCAGGCAGGAGCCCCAGTTGGACGCGTACTCCCCCGCATATCCGGCAGGGCGCCACTACCACGGCGATGGCCGAAGCCCGTTGTCCCTGGTTCTTTCGGTGGCTGCCGCTTTGATGGTTTTGCTGGCTGCCGTCACTTCGGCCGTGGTCCGCTCTGAGGGCGTTACCGGAACCGTGAATGCGGCTTTCGCCGGGACCGGGCCGGTTGGCGCCATGGCCGCGGTTGGTGCAGGCACCGAGGTTGACGCCATGGCCGCGGTTGGTGCAGGCGCCGAGGTTGACGCCATGGCCGCGGTTGGTGCAGACGCCGAGGACGGAAGCGTCGCGAGGATTATCAGCAGGGTCTCCGGCTTCCGCGTTGGCGTGGCCGTCGCGGATACAGCGGGCGGACCGGTCCGCACTTTTGGCGACACGGCGGCCTATACTGCGGCCAGCACTGCCAAGCTCATCACCGCAGCGGCCTATCTCAGGCTTGTGGCGGCCGGTGAAGCGCGACTCGATGAGACGCTGGGGAACTACACTGCCGCTTTCCAGCTCAAGTCCATGATCAACAACAGCAACAATGATTCCTGGCTCCTGTTGATGGGCAGGATCGGCTACCAGCGGCTGATCCGGTACGCAGCCTCGATTGGCATCGCCTACGATCCCGAAGACAACCGGCTGACTCCCGGGGAAGTGGCCCAGATCCTGACGAAGCTTTACGCCGGACAGCTGCTTAACCCCAATGACACCGCGCAGTTGCTGGGGTACATGCAGGAAACCAACAACGAGGAACTTATCCCCGCCGCCTCGGGGCCCGGGATTACCGTCTATCACAAATACGGCCAGCTTGGAGGAAACCTCCATGACGCAGCCCTCTTGGAACATGGCGGGACAACGTATGCGCTGGTGATCTTCACGGAAGGCGCCGATAGCACCGACGAGGCCGAACGCACTGAAATGATCCACGATCTGACGCGGGCAGTCGTCGGGACGCTCTTTCCCGCGGGTTAACCGAGCTCCTGCTGACTCCTTGCAATCCGGCGCTCGGCATCGAGGGAACGGAGCATTCGCGGGCAGGGGGCTTAAGTGTCCGCTCGCGCCGGGGGCTTAAGTGATCCGTTCGCGCCGGGTGGTCAGCTGCGGTGGTGCTCGATCAGCCAGCCGGCCATCTGCTGGGCCCGCTTGGCCGCCTGGGTGTCCCCTTCGGTGGCTGAGACGATGGACCCCTTCATCAGGATGTGCCACGACCGGGCGAAATCCTCCGGGCGGTCCAACCCGGCCTGCTCCGCGAGGGCCTGCACATGGCCCCTGATCCTGGCCAGGTAGTCGATGCTGGCCTGGCCCAGCGGATGGGCCGGGCCCATTTCCAGCAGGATGTTGATGAAGGAGCAGGCCTCGAAGTCGTCGCGCAGGAACCAGTCGCCGAAGACGTCGAAGATGGCAAGGAGCTGTTCAGTGGGGGTAGTGCCGCGCAGTTTGGCCTGGCCAACGATGGCATCAACTGTCCATACCTGGTCCCGCTGCTCCAGGAACGCCAGAACCAGCGCGTCCTTGGACGGGAAGTGCCGGTAAAAAGTTGCCTTGGCCACGCCGGAACGTTCGATCAGTTCGTTAACACCCACATCCCGCACACCGCGGCGGGAAAAGAGTTCGTAAGCCACAGCCAGGATCCGGCTCCGGGAATCGGCAGGCAGAACTGCCGCCTCGGCGGGTAAATCCGCCGGAGACAGCGCGGGTTCTGCAGTGTGGTCTGCATCGGAAATCATCGTAGGAATAGTTTACTCCCAGGTGCAGACAGACCGGTCTTACTCGTTGTAATGTTTTCCCAGACGCAGTGCTATGACGACGATGGGACCCCGTAAAGGCCCCGTCGGCTTGGTGCAAGGAGGCCCCGATGTCAGCAGAGCGAACCTACGATTTTATCCAGTGCGATGACACTGACCCGTGGATGGAGAGTGCCGCTGCGTCCGCCGAGGTCCGGCACTTCGCCCGGGAATCCTTGCGGTGGCAGGCGCAGGAAATCATTGATGAGGTGCTCCGCGGAACAGTTCCCGGCGAGGAGTTGTCCCGGGCCCGGTTGCGCCGCTGCGTCGCCCAGAACCCCGGCAAGCCCGAACGTGCCCTGCTTCAGCAGCTGATGCTCAACCGCGACCCGCAGGGTGAATCAACGCAGTAACGGCTGGCCTTAAAACGTGAGGCTGCGGTCCACGATGCGCCCGGCGGTCACATGCAGGCTCTGGCTGTTGGCGCGGGCATGGTTCCGGAGCAGGTTGAATGCTGCGTCCATATCCACTCCGGCAGTGTGCGCAATGACGCCCTTGGCCTGCTCAATCAGCACCCGGGTGTTCAAGGCAGCTGCAGCTGCTCGTTGACCAGTACCGCTTCCCGGATGGTGCGTTCCTGCATAAGGCTGATGGTGGCGACGTCGGCAAGCGCCTGGCCGATCGCGGCATCCTCTGCAGTCAGGAAACCCTCCCGGGCGCCGAACAGCCCCATGGCCCCGATAATCCTGCCGTGAACGCGCATGGGCACAGCATGCACGGAGCGGAAGCCCTGCGACAGCGCGGCTTGGCGGAAGCCCAGCCACTTGGTAAGCCCGGCAATGTCGTCCACTGAGACTGCCGACCCGGTCACGTAGCACTCAACGCAGGGACCGGCTCCGGCTTGAAGCTGGAGCACCTCGACGAGTTGGCTCTGCTCGCTGGTGGATGCGACAACCTGCAGTTCTCCGCTGGGATCGGCAAGCAACAGACCCGCGGCTGCGACGTCAAGGAGACCCACGGATTCCTCCACCAGGATATGCAGAAGATCCACGACGTCGTAGTCGGCCACCAGCGTGTCAGTGAGCTTGACGAACGCCGCACTGGCGCGCACTACTTATCAGCTGCTGAGCGGCACGTTGTCGATCAGCCGGACCGGCCCCACCTTGGCGGCGATGAGAGCCAGGCCTTCGCCGCGGAACGGGACTTTCCGGCAGTTCTCGGCCAGCGGCTCAAGGGTGAGCGGATCCACGACGTCGAAGTAGTCCAGTCCCACCAACGACTGCGATTCAACCATGGCCCGGGCCGATTCCAGATCAAGCGGCTGGTGGGCAGTTGCCCGCTCCGCCAGGAGCCGCAGCGCCCGTGACAACACCAGGGCGGCCTCGCGCTCCTCTGCGGAGAGGAACCGGTTGCGGCTGGAAAGGGCCAGCCCGTCCTCGGACCGGACGGTGGGCACGGCAACAATTTCGACGGGGAAATTCAGGTCCGCCACCATACGGCGCACCAGCGCCAGTTGCTGGGCGTCCTTTTGCCCGAAATAGGCCCGATAGGCCGGCAGTCCCCCGCCGCCGGAGGCAAACGCACCGGCCGGCGGAAGCCCTGAGCCGGGGATGCAGTAGTGCAGCAGCTTGGCAACCACGGTGAGGGCGCCGTCGAAATGGCCCGGCCGTGAGGCGCCTTCCCACTTTTCCCCCAGGGAGCCGGCGGTCACGCGGACCAGCGGCTCGCCGCCGGGATAGACCTCTTCCACCGGAGGCGCAAACACGAGGTCCACGCCCTGTTCCTCAAGCAGGGCAAGATCGGCGTCGAGCGTGCGCGGGTACCGGTCCAGATCCACCGCATCGCCGAACTGGAGCGGGTTCACAAAGATGGACGCCACCACTACGTCGTTCTGTTCGACGGCGGTGCGCGCCAGCCGGGCGTGGCCTTCGTGCAGCGCGCCCATGGTGGGCACCAGGCCCTGCGACCTGCCCGCCTTCTGCCCGAGCAGCCGGGCACTCGCCTCCCTGAGCTCTGCGGCAGTTGTCACCAGTTGCGTGGCCATGTCAGTTTCCCTCTTCCAGGGCCGCGCGGAGGGCCCCCACTTGATCCTCTTTGAGCAGCCCCCGACTGCTGGCCCGCCGTGCCGTGGCGCGGGCCATGGCGAGGTAAGCCTCCAGCACATCGCCGTGCGCACCGGCGTCGTACTCCCTTAACGCCTCGGCGTGGGCCGCCACTGTCCCCACATCGCCGCGGGCCACCGGCCCGGTCAGCGCCGATTCGCCGGAGGCGAGCGCGTTCTCCAGCGTGGCCCGCAGCAAAGGCCCCAGCATCCGCTCCGGCGCGTCGACGCCAACGTCGCGGAGCAGCTGCGAAGCCTGTGCCACCAGGGTGACCATATGGTTCGAGCCATGGGCGAGGGCCGTGTGATAAAGCGTCCGGTCCCCCTCGGCGATGGCCACGGGTTCGGCACCCATCTCCACTACCAGCGCCTGGGCAATGGGCAGCATCGCGGCATCAGCGGTCACGCCAAAGGTGCAATCCAGCAGTCGTGTCAGGTCCAGGCTCATGCCCGTGAACGTCATGGCGGGGTGCAGTGCAAGGGGGATGGCTCCGGCGGCGCGCACCGGGCGCAGCACCCCCACGCCGAACCTGCCTGAGGTGTGCGCCACGATCTGTCCGGGCTGCCACGCCCCGAGTTTGGCGAGTCCGTCCACCAGTACGGCCAAGGCGTCGTCGGGCACGGCCAGGAGCACCAGTTCAGACCGTTCCACAATCTCCTGGATCTCCAGGATGGGCACGCCGGGCAGCAGCGTCTCCGCCCGTTCGCGGCTGGCCTCGGACACCGCGGAAACCCCGACGACGGCGTGCTCGGCCGAGCGCAACGCCGCGCCAAGGACGGCGCCAACTTTCCCGGCACCGATGATTCCGACGCCAAGGCGCCCGGGCTTAGCCACGTTGCGGGCCTTCCTGTTGGGGACTGGTTTCGGCGGGCTCAACCACCGAGGTTTCGACAGGCTCAACCACCGGAGCGGGCTCGACCACCGGACTAGCGGTTTCGCTCCCCACCCGCTCCCTAACCTCGCGAGCTCGGTCAGGGAACCCTGCGGTCGTGGCCCCAGGCTCAACGACCGCAGCGGGCGCCACCGTTGCCAGCCATTGTTCACTGGTCTGCCGCTTGCGGGCGAGCCGGGCGCGGGCGGACTGGGCATCAAAAAGGCCCCGGGCCTCGTCAAGTCCGGCCTGGGTGAGCCGCGGCGAGACCGGCCCCGCCGTGGTGTGCAGGACAAGGTCCGCCACACGGAACCGCCGGGCGAGCGGACCCTGGTGGAGTGCCATTGACTGGGTGCGCTGGTGCGGGACCACCACCAGTTCCCGCCACCACCGGCCCGAGCGGATCAGCAGGGCGGTGTCAGTGGTGGCGAAGCCATTGCGGCGCCAGCCCAGCGGCGCGAGGAACCTGCCGCGGTGCGGCGTGGTGACAAATCCGCCGTCGGAATCCAATCCCGAGAGCCCCGCAGCGAAGGTGCGTCCGGGCTCCGGTGTGCCGGGATCCGGCAGCACGAGCGCGAGCATGGACATCACGTCGGGCAGCTTGCCTACGGGCAGCAGCGTGGTCCGGGACGCTGTCTCGCCGTTGCTCCCCACTGCGCCGTACCCGGCCACGTTGACCTGGATCCGGTACCAGCCGAAGATCCGCCATAGTGGGGACTGTGCCACTTTCAGCGCCTGGACCCTGCCCGGGGGCAGCGTCTGCGCCTGCGTGTCCAAGAGCCCGTAGCGGAGCCGGATCCCGTCCGGCGATATGGCCGCGGTGAAATTGTAGCCCTTGTTAAAGGACCCCCAGTAGCTGGCGGCAAGGCCCAGCACCGCCGGGATCAGGTAGAAGAAGAAGCCGCGGTTGTCCGTCACGACGGACAGGATCACGGAGGCGATGCCGCCCACCACCACAAAAAAGCTCTGCTCACTGAGCAGCAGGGAACCGATAAGGCGCGACGGCGGCACGGACAGGACCGGATATTCGGGCGCCTCCGGCGCGGCCTCCTGCGGCCGGGCCGGGTCCGGGATCACGCCTGCGGCCCGCGCCAGGATGGTGGCCCGGAGCTGGCGGGCGTCGTCCATCCGCAGGTAGGCCAGTTTGACGGCCGATTCACCGGCGTCGGCCACCTCGAACTTGAGTTCGGCCAGGCCGAAGATCCGGGCAAGCAGGGGCTGGACGATATCGATGGCCTGGACGCGGTCCAGCCGGGCCTGGCGCTGCTGGCGGAAGAGGAAGCCGGAGTTGACCCGGACGTACCCTTCGGCGACCTGGTACTTGGTGAAGTACCAGGTCAGGATGAAGCCCAGCACGGTCACCACAAGGATGATGCCGCCGCCGGCCACCAGCCAGGGTGCCCGGCCGGCGAAGTCCTCCTCGAACAGGGGACGGCCTTGCAGCAACCGTTCGAAAAAGTCCCGCCCGAAGAAGAAACCAATGGCCGCCAAGGCCACCCAGCCGCGCACAAATGGGGACGCCGGGTGCACACGCAGCCACTCGCCGTCGGGCGCCACCGGAACCGCAGTCGGTGCGCCGGCCTCCGGAACGTTTGCCGTCACAGCCCTGCCAGCCTCGCTTCACCGCGGGCGGCCAGCTGCTCGCGCAGGCGTGCCCCTTCCGCAGCGGGCAGGCCGGGGATGGTGGCGTTGGTTCCGGGCGAGGCGGTGTGGAGTTTGAGCGTGCAGAGTCCCAGCCCGCGTTCCACCGGGCCCACGCCGATGTCCACGTATTGCATGCGGCCGTAGGGAACCGTCATGGTCCGTTGGAAGAAAATGCCGCCGCGGATCAGCAGGTCATCGTCGCGCTCGGCGTAACCGATGGCCCGCACCTGGCGCGGAATCAGCAGCAGCCGCCAGATGGCCAGGACCAGGGTCACCGCCGGGACGGTGATGGCCAGCCACAGGGGCGGCCACCGCCACCAGCCGAGCAGGACCAAGATGAGGGGCAGTGCCAGGACAATCACCGTGACCAGGTTCCCGATGGCCCACTGCACCAGCCGCACCGTGACGTATTTCGGGGATACCCGCTGCCAGGTGATGCCCGGCGGATCAATCGCCTCTGTACGCATATTCGCCTTCCCCTGCGGCTTCGCCGCGTACCCCGCGGCCGGGTTTCCCCTCACCGGGCGTTGCATCGGTGTCTTCGGGCGGGATCTTGCAGAACCGCTCCACCAGCAGGCCGACGACGATCATCACCAGACCGCCAGCAGCGATCGCGACTGCCACCCAGGTGATGCCCTGGTCGCTGCGCAAGTTCCAGATCCGCAGCTGGTCCAGGAAGATTCCAACATGCCAGCCCAGCAGGACGGTGCCCGCATAAGCGCACGCCTGGGCCAGCACCAGGGTCCTGGCGGCCAGGATCGGGTCCAATGCCTTTTTGCGTTTGGTGCTGTTGCGCCACCGGAGAACACGGATGCCAAGCACCAGGGTGATGGCAACAATCACGCCCATGGTGGCCAGCGCGGTAGCCGGAAGAACCGGCGTGGCCATGCTGTAGCGTGTGGTCACCACGGTGGCGGACCAGCCGGCCACGGTCAGGACTAGGCCGATCAGCAGCAGGCGGACAGGGTTGATGGGCTTCACCGGTTACTCGACCGCCCCGGCTGTGGGGACGCCGTCGTAATCGCCGAAACCGTCGAACGGGGCAAGGTCGTCAAAGTCGGGGGCACGGGCCGCCAGCTCGCTGATGCGTTCCCCGCCCAGGGTGGCCGCCGGCTCGATCAGCGACCACGGATACAGCACAAAGGCGCGTCCGGCCGCGCGCGGGTGCGGCAGGGTCAGCACCGGGTCGTCACTGGTGAGGTCGCCGTAGGTGATGATGTCGACGTCGAGCGTCCGCGCCCCCCAGCGCACTTCACGCACGCGGAGGTGCTTGTTTTCCACGGCCTGGCAGTGCTTCAGCAGTTCCGCCGGGGACAGCGTGGTTTCCACGGTGATGATCATGTTCAGGAAGTCGGGCTGGCCGGCCGGGCCGCCCACGGCTTTGGTCTGCACCACCGGGGAAACGGCCTGCAGCCGGACCTCCGGCGGGTCCACCAGGTCGGCAACGGCCTCGGACAGGGTGTCGTTCCGCTCGCCCAGGTTGCTGCCGAGGGCCAGGACGGCTTTGGTGTACCCGCCGCTCATGGCCGCTCCCGGTGCACGCTGACAGCCACATCCCCGAAGGGCACCTCGATGGGTGCCTTGGGCTTGTGGACGGTGATGTCCACCGCCTGGATGGTGAATTCGGCGAGCAGGCCATCGGCGATCCGGACGGCCAGGGCCTCGATCAGGTTCAGCGGCTCCCCCGTGATCCAGTCCTTGATCCGCTCAGCCACTTCGCCGTAGTGGGCAGTGTCCCGGACGTCGTCAGATACTGCGGCCTTGGCGAAGTCCAGGTGCAGCACGGCGTCCACCACAAACGGCTGGCCCTCACGGCGCTCGAAATCGAAGACTCCGTGATGGCCGACGGCGGTGACACCGCTCAGCGTGATCCTGTCCATGGGTGCCCGGCTTAGGTGGTGGTAGGGGCGGCGGCCATCCGCGCGGCCACCTTGACGGCGTCAAGGCTTGGAGCGACGTCGTGCACACGGACGGCCCAGGCCCCCCGGAATGCGCTGATCGCGGTGATGGCGGCCGTGGCGGCGCCGCGCTCCTCGGGGGCGGCGGACTTGCCGGCGACCGTGAGGAGTGTGCCCAGGAAACGCTTGCGGGAAGCGGCCACCAGGACCTTGTGCCCCAGGCTGTCCAGCTGGTCCAGGTGCTGCAGGAGCTCCCAGTTCTGGGCGTCGTTCTTGGCGAACCCCAGGCCCGGGTCAATGATGATCTGCTCTTTGCTCACCCCGGCTGCGTAGAGCTTGTCGCGGACGCCGGCCAGTTCAGCCACCACTTCGCCGGCCACATCCTGGTATTGGGCCAGGGAGTCCATGGTGCGGGCGTCGCCGCGGCGGTGCGTGAGCACATAGGGGACCTTGGACGCGGCCACGAGCTCGGCCATCTCAGGTTCGATGGTCAGCCCGGAAACATCGTTGATGATGGCGGCGCCGGCCTTCAGGGCAGCAGCGGCCGTGGCGGCGTGAGTGGTGTCGATGCTGACCAGGGCGCCGGCCTTGACCAGGGCTTCGATGACGGGGATCACCCGGCGCTGCTCTTCGTCCAGGGTCACGTCCTCCGCGCCGGGGCGCGTCGATTCGCCGCCGACGTCGATGATGTCCGCTCCGGCGTAGAACATCCGCAGGCCCGCCGCGATGGCAGTGTCCGCCGTCGGGTGCTTTCCGCCGTCGCTGAAGGAGTCCGGGGTGACATTCAGGATGCCCATGACCAGGGTGCGGCCGGTGGGCAGGTCCGCGAATTTCGCGGCCGGGCGCGGTTTGCGCAGGATGGGCAGCGGAGATGTTGCGGGCCCGGTTCCCGGGGCTGCAGCGAGTGAGTCCATGGTCTGATACTTACCTTCCGAGGATGAGGCTCATGGCTTCGGCACGGGTGGCCGGGTCATGAAGCTGCCCGCGGACCGCGCTGGTGACGGTCTTTGCTCCGGGCTTGCGGACACCGCGCATGGACATGCACATGTGTTCGCATTCGACAACGACAATCGCGCCACGCGGCTTGAGGTGGCTGACCATTGCTTCGACGATCTGGGTGGTGAGCCGCTCCTGCACTTGGGGGCGCCGGGCGTAGATGTCCACGAGGCGCGCCAGCTTGCTGAGCCCGGTCACTTTGCCGTCGTGGGAGGGAATGTAGCCGACGTGGGCAACCCCGTGGAACGGCACGAGGTGGTGCTCGCACGTTGAGTAGAACGGGATGTCCTTGACCAGGACCAGTTCTTCGTGGTCCAGGTCGAATTTGGTGGAGAGGACGTCCGCCGGGTCAAGGTGCAACCCTGAGAACACCTCGGCGTAGGCCTTGGCTACCCGTCTGGGGGTGTCCAGGAGGCCGCCGCGGTCCGGGTCCTCGCCGATGGCCAGGAGGATTTCACGGACGGCCGCCTCAATTCGGGGCCGGTCCACCTTCTCGTGCTTTTTGTGGTGGGAGCCGTCCTCCGCCGGGTGTCCGGCGGAGGCGGGAGCGTCGTCGTCGAAGTGAGTCACAGGAGAAAGCTTAGCCGTGCGTGGCGTCAGGCCCCGAGTCGGGGATGCCGCCCTGGAATGCGGCGTCATCCGGGACACCCTGCGGGTGCAGCGGCTGCGCGTCCAGCGGTTCCTCGAGGCGGGCGTGCTTGGCTTCCTCCTGGGCTTCGCGCTCAGACTTCTCCAGGCGGGATTCCACGGGGCCGGCCTGCTGGACCGGGCGGGTCTCCTTCGAGAGCCACACCTCGCGGAAGTCACGCTTGCGGATGTCCGTGAAGATATGCGCGATCTCGGCCTGGTTGAGGGTTTCCCGTTCCAGGAGTTCCAGGGCCAGCTGGTCCAGGACGTCCCGGTTGTCGGTGAGGATGGCGTAGGCCTCGTCATGCGCCTGGTCGATCAGGCGGCGCACTTCCTCATCCACCACGTAGGCGATCTGGTCGGAGTAGTTGCGCTCGTGGCCGGCGTCGCGGCCCAGGAAGGGTTCGCCGCCGCCCTGGCCCAGGCGTACCGCGCCGACACGTTCGCTCATGCCGTATTCGGTGACCATCTTGCGGGCCGTGGAGGTGGCCTTTTCGATGTCATTGGAGGCTCCCGTGGAGGGATCGTGGAAGACGATCTCCTCCGCCACGCGGCCGCCCATCGCGTACGCCATCTGGTCCAGCAGTTCGTTGCGGGTGATGGAGTACTTGTCGTTCTCCGGGACCACCATGGTGTAGCCCAGGGCACGGCCGCGGGGCAGGATGGTGATCTTGGTGACCGGGGCCGAGTTCCGCAGCGCGGCCGCCACCAGGGCGTGTCCGCCCTCGTGGTAGGCGGTGATTTTGCGCTCGTGTTCCTTCATCACGCGGCTGCGCTTCTGCGGGCCGGCCATAACGCGGTCGATCGCCTCGTCCAGGGCGCGGTCATCGATGAGGTTGGCGTTGGAGCGCGCGGTCAGCAGGGCTGCCTCGTTCAGGACATTCGCGAGATCCGCACCGGTGTAGCCCGGGGTCTTCTTCGCCACGGCCTTGAGGTCAACGCCCGGGGCCATCGGCTTGCCCTTGGCGTGCACCTGCAGGATCTGGTCGCGGCCGATCAGGTCCGGGGCGTCCACCGAGATCTGGCGGTCAAAACGGCCCGGACGCAGCAGTGCCGGGTCCAGGACGTCGGGGCGGTTGGTGGCAGCGATAAGGATGACGTTGGTTTTAACGTCGAAGCCGTCCATTTCAACCAGCAACTGGTTGAGGGTCTGCTCGCGTTCGTCATTGCCGCCGCCGATGCCGGCACCGCGGTGCCGGCCGACGGCGTCGATCTCGTCGACAAAGATAATGGCCGGAGAGTTGGCCTTGGCCTGCTCAAAAAGGTCGCGGACACGGGACGCGCCCACGCCGACAAACATTTCCACGAAGTCCGAGCCGGAGATGGAGAAGAACGGCACGCCAGCCTCACCGGCGACGGCACGGGCCAGGAGGGTCTTGCCAGTTCCCGGAGCACCGTACAGCAGCACGCCTTTGGGGATCTTGGCGCCTACGGCCTGGAACTTGGCCGGTTCCTGCAGGAACTCCTTGATTTCCTGGAGCTCCTCCACAGCCTCGTCCGCGCCGGCTACGTCAACGAAGGTCACCTGCGGCATGTCCTTGTTGACCATCTTTGCCTTGGACTTGCCGAACTGCATGATCTTCGAGCCGCCGCCCTGCATCCGGGTCATCAGGAACCAGAACAGCGCTCCGAGCAGGATGACAGGGATGAGCAGCGAGAGCAGGCCGGAGAACCAGTTGCTTTCGATCGGCTGGTCCGTGTAGCCGTTCGCGGGGTTGGCAGCGGTGACTGCTTTGACCACGTCGATGGCGCGGGCGTCGACGAAGAAGAACTGGACACTCTTGCCTTTGTCCTGCCCGTTGACATCCAGGTTGTCCTTGAGGGTCAGGTCAACGCGGTTTTCGCCGTCGAAGATCTTTGCCTGCTCAACCTTGCCGCTGTCGGCGAGGAGCTCAAGGCCCTTGTCCGTATCGATCCGTGCCGCACCACCGGGAGCCAGTGTTGCAAAAGCCACGAGAAGCATGGCGATCACAACAACGATCCAGATGCCCGGGCCCTTGAAGAAACTCTTAGCTTTCATCTGTTCGGGGGCTGGCCCCGTCCCTCCTGGTAGTGCTGCACGGCGAGTGAGTCTACGCGCGTGTGGTGCTGCATCAGCTACTAGCTATACACCGTTCGGAGTAATTCACGCACGGTGCCGCGCAAAAGTTCCCTCTGGGCGTAGCGGGATGTGGGAGGCAAAGCGGAACTCCGCAGGTCAGTCGACTGCGGCTACAGCCAGTTTCCGGAGGATGGCCGCGCCGCCCTCGGCGAACACGGACGAACCCTTGTTTCCAACGCGCGCGAAGATCAGGTCGGTCAGGACCACCTTCCCGCCCTGGGCGAAGACCTCAACTGAGCAATGATCGACGACGATGCGCAGCGTGAGCACGCCGTCCTCCAGCAGGACAGGGGCGGACTCCACGGACGCGAAGGCCGGGTGGAAGGCCGTTTCCCCCGCATCTGTGCGGTCCAGGGTCAGCACCCCGGCGGCGGGATCGTAGGCGAGGATGGCGGCACCGCCGTCGGAATCCTCCCAGAACCGGAAACCGCAGCGGCCCGCGGCGCCCGGGAGAATCTCGGCGTCGATGACCTGCGCTTCGCCTGGCAGGATTTCCGGCAGCGGCAGCACACCGTGAAGCTCGCGGCCGTCCAGGCGCTGGACACTCTCAAGGGGCGGAAGAACGGGGGCCTGGACCAGGGCCGGACGCCCGTCCACAGTTTCCAGCGAGACCTCACGGACCAGCGACATCCCGGATCGCCACGGGAACGTGGGCAGGCTGTTGGCGTAGTCCCAGTTGCTGAGCCAGCCGATCATGAGGCGCCGTCCGTCGGGAACATTGCTGAAGGAGACGGCGGCGTAGTAGTCGCGGCCCCAGTCCAGCCAGCGGCATTCGCGGAGCCGTCCAGCCTCGGCGCCCGCACCGCTGGTTCCGTAGACCGGGGAGTCAAGCAGGGACGACGGATCCGGCGTGAACGTGAAGCCGTCGAAGTCGCCCACGAAGTATTGCCCGCCGGAGCCTCCGGCCACTGCGCCGGGGTTGATGTTGACCACCAGCACCCACTTGGTCCGGTCCGGATCGCCGTCCACGGGCAGCGGGAACAGGTCCGGGCATTCCCACTCTCCCCCGGCTGCGTTGGCTGGTCCGAACTCGCTGGCCAGCTCCCAGTCGCGCAGGTTGGCGGAGCGGTAGAAGACCACCTTTTGCTCCCCCGCTTCGACAGCGGCCATCACCCAGCACAGGCCGTCAGGGCCGGGGTAACTGAAGACCTTGGGGTCGCGGAAGTTTGCCGAGCCGCGCGTCAGGACGGGGTTGCCCGCGAACTTGGTCCAGGTCATGCCGGCGTCGTTGCTGTAGGCCAGTGACTGCGCCTGGGTGCCTTCATGGGGGGTGCCGGGCTTGAACGCGCTGGTGTAGATGGCCACCAGGGGCGGGTTTTCGGCGCTGCCGAAGCCCGAGCTGTTGGCGTGGTCCACCACAATGCTTCCGGAGTAGATGTCCTCGGAATCGTCGCAGGCGATGGCCACGGGTTGCTCGGTCCAGTGCACCAGGTCGGTGGACATTGCGTGGCCCCATGACATGTTGCCCCACACGTTCCCATACGGGTTGTTCTGGTAGTAGAGGTGGTACATGCCGCGGTGGAACACCAGGCCGTTGGGGTCATTGAGCCAGGTGTCCCGCGCCGTGTAGTGGAGGGCGGGACGCAGGTGCGGCGTTCCGGCCGGGTCCGTCTCGGGGCGTGCGTCATCAAGGTAACTGGACATGGGTGGTGGGTCCTTGGTCTGGTGTGGGTAGGTTCTGGCCTTGGCCCTTGTAACTGGCGGTAACGCAGCAGCGGTCAGCGCGCGGGCGCCGCCACCGAATCGCGCCGCACCAGCGGGCAGTCCAGGATGGTCGGGTGGAGCGCCATGAGGGCCAGGTCCGTCTTACCCTCGATAGCGTCGATCAGGTTCTCGGCGGCCCAGGCACCCATTTCGTAGTGCGGCAGGGCCACCGTGGTCAGGCCCGGGTACAGGTTTGCAGCGATTAGCTCCTGGTCATCGAAGCCCACCACGGACAGGTCGCCGGGGATGGACAACCCAAGCTCCGCCGCGGCCCGGTAGGCGCCCATGGCCATCCGGTCGTTGTAGCAGAACAGCCCGGTGGGCCTGTCTTCACGCCGCAGCATCCGGCTGGCCGCCTCATAGCCTCCCTGCACTTCGGAGATCTCCGACTCGACAGGTGCCGCGTCGCCGTCGAGCCCTGCCTCCGTCAGTGTGGCCCGGAAGCCGCGGAGGCGGTCCCGGGTTGCGGGGACGTTGTCGGTGTTGTTAAGGAAGCCGATGCGGGTATGGCCGGCCGCCAGGAGGATTCCGACGGCGGCACGGGCACCGCCCTCCTCGTCCGGCACCACGGCAGTGATGCTGCCGCGCGTGCTGACGGAGTCCACCAGAACGGACGGCACGCTGCCAAGGTTGACCGGCACCTGCACCTGGCGGTGGTACATGGTGGCGTAGAGGATGCCGTCGACGCGGCGCTCGAGGAGGGCCTCGACGTCGGCATCCCTGGATTCGGGGCTCGCGGACCCGGACGTGTTGATGATCATCAGGTTGTAGCCGCGGGCACGGGCTGCCTCGTCCGCGCCCAGGATGATGCGTCCTGCATGGGGTGTGGTGGCGATGTCCTCGCTGACCAGGCCAAGCATTCCGGTCCGCTGCGTGCGGAGCGCCTGGGCCAGGCGGTTGGGACCGTAGCCGAGCTGCTCGGCGGCGGACTTCACCTTGCCCCTGGTTTCCGCGCTGATCCGTGCGTACGACACGTCATTCAGGACGTGGGAGACCGTGGTCACAGACACCCCGGCGGCGACTGCTACTTCCTTGATACCGACTGATCTATTGGTCATTGGTCTCCCACGTCCTCATGGTGTTGGTGCTGATCCTACGTTCAACTTATTCGTAAATCATTTCCCTGCCCTCGATGCTGGCGATCCCCGGGGGGCTCGCCGGGCCTGAGCGGGTTACTGGGCCACAAGTGCGTGTGCCGCCTGGAAACCGACCGTGGGTGTGGCCCTCAAGGCGTTAACAGCCCTGTCTGCGATCACTTGGGCGTCACTTCCGGAATCAAGGATGGTATTCCGAGCTGATTCGGAATCGACCATGACGGCCGTAACGGCGAGGGCGTCCGAAGCCTCGGTCGTCAACAGAGCGTCCACCTGAGCCGAGAAGCAGGAGTCACTTGACTCGGAGTGAACGTCCAGCGCCACGACGTGGTTGTTGGAGACGAAGTTGCCAGCCCCCGCCATCAGCCGGATGATGACAGGCGTCGCCCCTGCCGGCCGGATGCTCTGTGAGTCGATGATCTCGGAGAAGTGGTTTCCGATGACAGAGTTATTGCTGCCGCTGACGCAGAGAAGTCCGTGGAGGTCGTTCAGTCCGTTGTCGACTCCCAGGAAGGGCGTCCAGGGCTCATGGTCACGCAAAAAGTGATTCGTGGCCACGAGGTTCTCCGAACTATTCGCTGCGAGAATCAGCATCCCAGGGTAGAACGAATGCAAACGGTTGTTGGTGACGCTTGACCGCGTGACGCCGTCGAGATGGACGCTGCTCGCACCACGGGGGAAGACGTTGTTCGTGGTTATCAGGAGTCCGCCATGGTTCTCGGCGTAGATCGAGTGACCCTTGAAACCTGCTCCGACCAAGTTGTCGGTGATCTTTGATGCCTGTCCCCACCCGCGCAACTCGATGCAGCTTCCGCATTCAGCGATGAAGTTGTCGTGAATGGAAAGCGCGTCCGCGTTGTAGATAGTGAGAGCGTTCTCAAGGTAGACGAACCCCATGCCGGTTACGCGGAATGAGTCATTGGCGTTCGCGACATAGATACCGGTCTTGCCGTTGACGTAGGTGTTCTCCGAAGGCATCCCCGAGCCATCCGGGTTGAAGTGCACCCCGTCGATGCAGAAGTTGGAGAACTCGACCGAGCTGATCCGCGGGCTCCCGCTTCGCTCAACGTAAAAGGCAGCTCCCTTGGATTCCTCCCCGTCGCCGCCGAGGGGAATGTCGACGAGAATGCGACTTCCTCCGGGCCACAGCTCATGCAAGTCGGGCCATTCGTCTTCCGGAACGTTGAACCGGATGCTCGACGAAGTAAAGCCGTGTCCCGAGCCATGGATCCTGAGGAAGCTCACGTCGATCACCACCTGCGTACGAAGGTGGTAGTCCCCGGGCGGAATGTAGATCACCGCGCCTGGCTTTCCGCCATTGTTCGCATCGGTGACCGTCTGCCGGTCCTTGATGTCAGCGATGATGCTGTTGATTACTTCACCGACGTCCTCGGACGGATTGCCGACGGGCCACGTAGTCACGTCGTAGCAGTTATTGCTTGACACAGGTTCTTCCCTTTGTGTTGTGGTTTCTCAGCCCTTGACGGCGCCGAGCGTCATGCCTGCGACGATCTTGCGCTGCAAGAGAAGGGTGAGGAGGATGACCGGAATGGAGTACACGGCGGCGAGTGCCGTCATGGATCCCCAGTCCAGGCCGAACTGGGTCTGGAAGTTTGCGATCACCACGGGGGTGGTCTGGGACCTGACGGCGGTCATCAGGAGGGCGAACAGGAACTCGTTCCAGGAGGCGAGGAAGGCGAAGATCGCCGTGACCGCGATGCCGCCGGACACCACTGGGATCACCACCCGCCACAGGGCTCCGAGCCTGCTGCAGCCGTCCACGGTGGCCGCTTCCTCAAGGTCCTGCGGCACGGCTTCGAAGAAGCTGGACATCAGCCAGATGGAAAGCGGCAGCGAGATGGTGGTGTGGGCGATGGACAGGGCGATGGGGGTGTCAGCGAGTCCTGCTGCCGACATCATCGATGCGAGCGGGATGCCGATGGCCACCGGCGGGACCATCCGGGTGACGAGGGCCGCCATGATGAAAACGCGGCCGCTGGGTGTCTTGTAGCGAGTGATGCCGTACGCGGCCGGAACCGCCAGCACGAGGGACAGGACCGTGCTGATGATAGCCGTCTGCGCACTGTTGATGAAGGAGGCCAGCACCCCGCTGCGTCCCAGGGCGTTGGTGTAGTTCTCCAGCGTCCATTCCCTGGGCAGGATGGTGGGCGGGACGGCGATGGTGTCGATCGGCGTCTTGAAAGACGTGAACAGCAGGTAGAGGAACGGGAAGCCGTAGAGGATCATGGCAGCCGCTAGGAGGATCCAGAGCAGCGTCCTGGTGCTGCGCTTGCCCGCCTCAAGACCCTCCGCGTGGTAGCGACGGCGGCGCGCGCCGTTGCCCCCTGAAACCTTGGTGCTGAGTGGGGAAGGCGCTGTTGTAGTTGGCATGGTGGTCTCCGTTGCGGCTGGACCTTGAAGGCGGCGGTCTGCGAGGCTCATCAGTTGTCCTTTCCTGGCCGCCAGATGGTGGAGACGGCGAAGAAGGCGACGGCGAGCATGGCCAGCAGGTAGATGGTGCCCATGGCGCTTGCCAGTCCGGGATCGCCGAAGCGGATCATGGTGCGGTAAATCAGCAGGCTCATGGTTTCGGAGGCGGACTGGGGGCCGCCGTTGGTCTGGATGAGGATGGTGTCGAAGGCGCGGGCGGCATCGATGCCACGGACCACCAGCGCGACGGCGATGACAGGCCGCAGCAGGGGAAGGATGATCCGGAACAGCATGGCGGGCGCCCGGGCGCCGTCCAGGCGGGCCGCTTCGATAATGTCACCGGGGATGTTCTGCAGCCCCGCAAACAGCACCAGGCACATAAACGACGTGGTGAGCCAGATGTCGGGGATGGCCACCGAGAACAGCACGATGTTGGGGTCGGACAACCAGCCGATCTGGTTGGGGTTGGCCAGCAGCCCGGCCTGGTGCATAAGTGTCCCGATCAGGCCGAAGTTATCGATCATGAGGAACTTCCACAGCAGGCCTGCCACAATCGGCGCAATCATGAGTGGGTACAGGAACACGGTCCGCCAGATCTGGGAGTTGCGGCCCAGCATCGTGAAGAGCAAGGCCATGCCCAGACCGAGGGCGAATTCGAGCGTGACCACCACGAGGGTGTAGGCGAGGGTCCGCCAGCCGGCGCCCATAAACGCCTCCGATGCGAAGGCCCGGAAGTAGTTGTCCATGCCCACGAAGTCGCGGGCTCCGCCGGCGATTGGGGAGATTTTGAAGAAGCTGTCGGCCACCAGGCGGAACAGCGGGTAGGCCACGAAGATGGCGAGGAATAACGCCGCTGGGGCCATCAGAAACGTTGCGAAGCGGCGATCGGAGATGCGCACGGTTTTCTCTTCTGCTTGTTGGGGCCGCGGCCGGCACCGGAGGAGGCAGGTGCCGGCCGCGGAGTTTACTTGAGGAGGTCCTGGATCTGCTTCTTGGCGTCAGCCAGGAGGGCGGTGGAGTCCCCGCCGGCCACAGCCTTCTGCAGGAGGGGCACCAGGACGGTGTCCACGATCTGCTGCCACTTTTCGGTTGCCGGCCGGGTGGCAGTGGCGTCACCGTTGAGGGTTTTGATCAGTGGGCCGAAGCTCTCGTACCCGGCCTTGTCCTGGTACTTCTCGAAGGCCGAGATGCGCGAGGCGAGGCCCAGGCTGGACTCGATGCCCAGGCTGTTGTAGTCGTAGGCGCACTTGACGAACTTCTTGGCGTTGTCCGTGTTCTTGGTGGCCTTGGGGACTGTTAGGTACCAGGGACCCGGAACGCCGGCCACGCCTGCGCTGCCGCCGATCATCGGAGCCGCGCCCACCTTGCCGGCTACCGGTGCATCCTTGGGGATCTGGCGGTAGGCGTGGGCCCAGAAGCGGGTCATGGCGGTCTTGCCCTGGTTGAACAGGTTCTGCGCAGCGGCCCAGTCCACCTGCGCGGCACCCGGAGGCGCATAGCTGGTCAGGCTGGTGTAGAAGTCCAGCGCTTCCTTGTGGGCCGCATTATCGATGACCACGTTGTTGTTTTCGTCCATGACCATCGGGGAACCGGCCTGGAGGACGTGTGCCAGCCATTCGGTCTCGACGCCGCCCTTGACGTCGGTTCCGTACATGCCGTCCTTGGTGAAGAACTCGGAGATGTCCTTGTACTGCTGCCAGGTGCTGGGTGCCGCGAGGTCGTAGCCGTACTTTGCCTTGAAGCCGTCCTTGTTCGCGGCGTCTTCAAAGAGATCCGTGCGGTAAAGGATGATTTCGGCGTTGGTCCAGGCGGGCATGCCGATGAAGTGGCCGTCCACGTTGGCTTCCTTGACGAGGGCCGGGAAAATGTCCTTCTTGGCTTCGTCGGTGAAGAGTTCGTCGATGGGCTGGACGGCGTCCTTGAAGCTGGGCAGCCATACGGAGTCCAGTGCAGCGACGTCGAAGGAGACGTTGCCGGAGGAGAACTCGCTGGAAAGCCGGTTGAACATGCCGTCATAGGGAAGCTCGACGAAGTTGACGTCGATTCCCGCGTCTTTCTTGCACTGCTCGGCCACGCCTGTCAGCACGGCGTGGCCGCCGGCCTCCACCAGGACGTTGACGGTGCTGGCGGCGCTACCCGAATTGGTCGGGCCCCCTGCGCCGCACCCTGTGGCCGCAAGTGCGACGGCGGTGCAGAGGCCGCCGATGGTGACGAACCTGTTGATGGTTTTTCGAGTGGACATCGCTGTCGACTCACTTTCTCTCGAACGGAATGGCGAGACGGTCTGTGGGGTGAAAAATCGTTTTGCCAAAACGACTTGGCAACAATGTATGCCCCTCTTGAGGCAAGTGTCAAGGGTCACATTGTGTGACGTTTTGCCTGTTTGACGGCCGCGGGCGGGCGGGCCCACATTAATGCGCGGCTGCTGATAAATCGTTTTGGCTTATTTTGGCGGCTTTGGCACATTTTGGCACTTCCCACCACCGTTGGGGATCAGGAAACCAGGTCAGCGGGCTGCGCCCCGGCGCCCCCTGATTGGACTTCCGGGCGACGCCTTAGGTCCTTAGCACGTTAACTGCCGGCGGCGGCCTCCAAGGAGGCCGCCGCCGGCAATGCAGCGAGATGGCATTTCACGGCAGTGTCCGTTGGTGCGACTGCCGTGACTTGCCATCTCGGCGAGAGTGGCTACTCGTAAACGTGCGGGGCGAGCGTGCCCACGAAGTCCAGGTTGCGGTACTTCTCGGCGTAGTCCAGTCCGTAGCCCACCACGAACTCGTTGGGGATGTCGTAGCCGACGTACTTGACGTCGATCTCCACCTTGGCGGCCGTGGGCTTGCGGAAGGCGGTGCAGATCTCCACGGAAGCAGTGCCGCGGGATTCCAGGTTGGTCTTGAGCCAGGACAGGGTCAGGCCGGAGTCAATGATGTCTTCGACGATCAGGACGTCCTTGCCCATCAGGTCCGTATCCAGGTCCTTAAGGATCCGGACAACACCCGAGGACTGGGTGCCGGAGCCGTAGGAGGACACTGCCATCCAGTCCATCGAAACGTGGCTGTGGAGCGCGCGGGCGAGGTCGGCCATAACCATCACAGCGCCCTTGAGTACACCGACCAGAAGGATTTCGCGGCCTTCGTAGTCCTTGTCGATCTGCGCAGCGAGCTCAGCGATCCGCTGTTGGATCTGTTCCTTGGTGTAGAGAACGTGCTTGAGGTCTGCCTGGACGTCGTTTGAATCCACCAATGGCTCCTGTGTAGATGCGGGGTGCGACTATTCTTGGGGCGGTTTTTGAGGCCGGAATACTAGCTTCCCACAGCGGGCCGCTTCACGGGGAACGGGTGCGCCGCCGTCGGGACCGTCGGGCCGCATTTCCGCAGCGTCCCGCTGGGCCAGCTCGGCGAGGGACAGCCGGTACACGCTCACCCCGCCAGGCAGCTCCACGGGACCGGCGGAACCCTGCCGGCGCAGCAGCGCTTCCGCCGCCAGAAGGCGCTGGTAGCTGGGCTGTTGACCCCCGACGTCGGCCGCTGCCTTGGCGATGACCCGGAACCTGATGGCCGGGGAAAGTTCCCCCAAAGCCTCCTCCGGGAGGCTGACCTCCGGTCCGGACCGCTCGGCCAAGGCTGCAAATGTGCGATCTGCCACGTCCTCCAGATAGTCGGCGTCCAACTGCAGGATGGACGCTGTCCGGGCCAGAGATTCAGCCACGCCGGGCCCGAGTTTTTCCTCGAGCATCGGCAGCACTTCCACCCGGGTCCGGGAGCGGGCAAACGACGGGTCTGCATTGCTGGGATCGTGCCAGGGCTCGAGGTCCTCAACGTCGCAGATCTCCAGGGTGTCTGCGCGGCGCAGGCCGAGGAACGGCCGAAGCAACAGGCCGCGGGCAGGCCGCATTCCAGCCAGCGAGCGCGTGCCGGAGCCGCGGGCAAGACCCAGCAGGACCTGTTCGGCCTGGTCGTCCAGGGTGTGGCCGAGCAGGATGGCGGCGGCTCGGTGCTCCTGGGCCGCAGCCTCCAACGCTGCATGGCGGGCATCCCGGGCGGCGGCCTCCGGGCCCATCCCGGTGCTGGCGACGGTGACGGTCCGGAGGTCCACCGGGGAAAGACCCAGTTCCTTCAGTGTCTGGACTGTGGCAGCAGCCACCTGGGCCGAGCCCTCCTGCAGCTGGTGGTCAACCACGACGGCGCCGACCGTCAGTGGGTGCCCGTCAACGTGGCCGCGGCGGGCGAAATAGGCCGCCACCGCTGCGAGGGCCAGCGAATCCGGGCCACCGCTGCAGGCCACCAGCACGTGGGCCGGATAGCCGGCGTCCGCCAGGGCGTTCTGGACCATTTTGCGCGCCTTGCCGACGACGGGCGCGAGCCGGCCAGGCCGTCGTCGTCCGCTTGAAGCCGTGCGGGCTTCCGGCACGTTTGGGGCGTCCGGCACGTTTGGGGCGTGTGGCACCTACAAGCCCATCCGGTCGACCCACAGCTTGGCGTCGTGGATTTCGGGCTCAGTCGGGAGGTTGTCCGCGGATTCCCACACCCGGTTAAAGCCCTCCATCCCGGCCACGTCCACTACAGCGCGGACAAACTTGGCGCCGTCGGAATACTGGCGCATCTTGGCGTCCAGGCCCAGGAGGCTGCGGATGAATTTCTCCATCACGCCGCGGTCCTTGCCGCGGTCGGTGAAGCGCTGCCGGATGGTCCTGACGGAAGGGACGATGCTGGCGTCGACGGCGTCCATCACAACGTTGGCGTGGCCCTCCAGCAGGCTCATCACGGCCGTCAGGTGGGACAGTGACGCCTTTTCCTCGGGGTTCTGCAACAGGTCCAGGATGGCGCCGCGGCCGGGAGTACTGCCGGTGGCGGTCCGGTCCTTGAGGGAACGCGCGGCGGCGGAGGCACGCTCCATCAGCGAATCAACGTTGCCCAGCAGGTGCCCGCTGAGGTTGTCGATCTCGGAAAGCATGTGGTGGCGGAGCCAGGGCGCAGCCGCGAACTGCACCCGGTGAGTCTGTTCGTGCAGGCAGACCCAGAGCCGGAAATCGTCCGGCGTGACGTTGAGCTCGCGCTCCACAGCCACGATGTTGGGCGCCACCAGCAACAGGCGGCCGGCGGCGGGCGCTTTGGAACCCTCGGCCAACGCGGCGAAGGGATCGTACTGGCCCAGGACCTTGCTGGACAGGAACGCCAGGACAGCGCCGAGCTGGCTGCCCGTGATGGCGCCGCTGACGCTGGCCGCCGCCGGGCTGACGTTGCCGCGGCGGCTTTCGAGCATTTTGTCCATGGCGGGTTTGAGCATCACGGCGAAGCTCTGTGTGTTTGCCTTGGCCCAGCTGGCCCGGTCCACCACCAGGACAGAAGAGTCGCGGAGGTCCCGTGCGGCTTCGAGGCCCGTGATTTCGTGGACGTGCGGGACGGAGGCGTCCGCGAGGCGGCGAAGGCTGTCCACGGCTTCGCCGATTTCCGCCGAGTTGAGGGTTGGCCCCGCCGAGGCCAGCCGGGCGGCCGTGGACGCGGCCAGGTCCCAGTTGATCAGGGCCTGGGCCGGGCTGGATGATGCCGGGGCTGACGAATCACGCGCAGTGGACTCCATAGTCCCCATCACATCACAGCGGACGGCGGATGGTCCTTAAGTTCGCTGACCGGCGAACGGCTCGGGGCTGCGCCTGTCGTTCGTTTCAGAAATCGGCCGGTTGCGCTGTCCTTCACTCGCGTCACGGAGTCTTGGTGGCAACTTCGGCAGGAGCCGTCTTGGCGTAGACGTCCTTACTGACCTCATATCCGTGCTGGTCGAGCTCAAGTGCTTGTTCATTGACGTCGGCCAGTTGGGCGTCGGAGAGCTGTTCGATTTTTTCGAGGTCCAGGGTTTCCTGTTTCACGCCGCCCTCGGCTGTCACCCTTACCAGCCCAGTGCCGGCTGAATAGAACTTACGCTGGTGGCCTACGTCCGGTTCCAGCGGATTGTGCTCATCAATCACCAGCACGCCTCCGTAGCAGTCGGTGGGGACGCATAGCGCTACGTTGTCCTCGTAGGCACGCGCGCAATCGAGGAAACCCACTGAAGCCGCGTGAGCCTGAACATATTCCGGCGTGCCGGTCCGTGGCTGCGCTTGCATTGCAATTCCGGCTTGGCTCCCCGAAATCCCGTGGATGAAAGTATTCGGCGCCCCAATAAATTTGTCGTTTTCGAACTCCTCGGGATACTCGCCGAAGAGCCAAACCGCTCCAGCGTTATCCTGGGCAAAGAAGGCCAGCTCCGATTCAACCAGCGCCCCGTCCTGGTAATCGCGGTCCCACATCACCAGGGTTTTCACACCGTCAATGACCTTGGTCAGGCCGGTTACGGTGTGTGTGACCCTGCGTTCGGTGGTGTCATCTTCAGCGGCGACCGTGCCGGTGGTGGTATACACGGTGCCTGGCTTTAGCGGAAACCACTTGTTGTCGATCGTCGGAGAGCCTTGGAAGGCGGTCTTGTCGAAGTTGACCGCAGACCCTGGCCCGCACAGCTCTGGCGCCTGCGACGTCGCTGTCGCTGTCGGTGACCCTGACGGCGATGCCGGCCCCGAAGTGCCGGTGGAGTTGGGCTGCGCCTGCCCGGCATCCGGCGCCGCGCACGACGCCACAGTCGACATCGTCAGGAGCAGCGTGAAAGCGGAACTGAGGGCTAATAGTCGCCTACTTGGCTGGAACATGATTGTGGCCTTCGCTGTCGGAATTCATTGCTTTCAGCAACTGCCACGGGCGCCCCGTTTCGGAGCTCACCGAGGGGCAGCGCTGTCGGAACCGCGCCGGGTCTGAGGCGATCCGAAGACGCCCTCTATGGGGCGCGGCGAGCCGCCGAACGCGCGGCCTCGAGCACAAGGTCACGCCTTCCGCGACTTGGCGGGAGTGGGTCGGGACTGCGTCACGGAATTTGATCGGAAATGGACACCAGCCTCCCCCTTCATGACGTTTCCATGGCGGATGTCCTTTGCGTAGCCGAACACACGGAGTCCGCGTGTGGTTGAGCCTAGGGCTGGCCTCCGTCAAGTGTCACGAGTAGCCGGTACTTGTTTTTCCGCCCGCGGCGCCGCAAGTACTTGCTCCTAAAAGAGCAGGCCCGCATAACAACGGTCAGGACCCGCATGAACAGTGCTGCCCACCGCTATTGCGGCGCAGGGCAGCGGTAACGGTAGGAACCCGCTTACGGTAGGAACCCGGTTGCGGTACGAGCAGGTCAGCGGCAGCCGCAGGCGGCGAGCGCCGTGGCGGCCCGGTCCAGGGCTTCCCGGTTCCCGGCGGTGCCAGGCTTCAGGTCGTTGCCGATGAAGGAGAAGACCAGGAGCCGGCCGTCGGCGTCCACCACGTAGCCGCTGAGGGCGATGACCGAGTTCAGGGTCCCCGTCTTGGCCCGCACCAGGCCGGCGCCGCGGGCCGTGGAGCCATCGACGTAGCGGGTGTCCAGTGTTCCGGTCAGCCCCGCGACCGGAAATCCATCCAGCGCGGCCCGCAAACGGGTGTCGGTCCCGCTGGCGATGGCACGCACCACTTCCGCGAACTGGCGGGCAGAGACCTGGTTGGCCAGCGCCAGCCCGGACACGTCCGCCAGCCGCATGGTGTCCGTAGGGATGCCCAAATCCGCGAACTGTGCGCGGACTGCTCCGGTGGCGCCGTCGTTGCTGGCGGGCTCGCCCGCAGCCGCCGAGGCCATCCGGCCCAGGACCTCCGCCAGGTAGTTGTCCGAGGTCTGCAGCATGAGGTCCACCTGCTGGCCGACCGTGGCGGACCGGACCTCGGCAAGGACCGCCGGCCCTTCTGCCGGGGGCGCATCGCCCGAAGGCGCGGTGTAACGTTCGACGCCGGCCGCTACCGTGAATCCCGCAGCGGCACCCGCCGTCTTGAGCTGCGCGGCAAACGCCTCGGCGGCGGTGATTGCCGAGTCCTGCGGGCGCGGGCCGGTGGTCACGGCCGGGTCAAAGCGCGCCGAGTTCAGCGCAAGAGGGTATAGCGGGGCAACCTCGCCCGCGGCAACGTCCCCGTCTGCCCAGGCGGGGTTCAGCGTTGGGCCGGTGAACAGGGAGTCGTCCACCAGGACCGTCAGCTCGCCGGTTGTTCCTGCGGTTTGGAGCGCGTTCACGGTGGCGGTCGCGAGGGTGGCGAGTCCGGCGTGGCCCATCACCTGGTTGGGAGCGGATTCTCCGGCGCCCAGGAGGACGTCGCCGCCGCCGGTGAGCACCACCTGATTGGCAGCGGGCCCGGCCAGGACCTTGGTGCTGAAACGGTGGTCCGGCCCGATTGCCCGGAGGGCGGCCACGGCAGTGAGCAGCTTCATATTGGAGGCGGGGATCCGGCTCTCCGAACCGCTGCGGTCAAACAGGACCTGGCCAGTGAGCGCATCCTGGACCAGCCCCGTGAAGCTGCCGTCGCCGTCGGGCTTTAACAATCCGTCCAATTGAGCGGCGACCGCGGAGGGCAGCGGCACGGGCGCCGACTCCGTGAGCGGAGAAAGGCCCATTCTGGCGGAAAGCGCGGTGGGGGCCTGCTGCCAGGCGGGCACTTCGGGTGTCGCCGCAGGAGGCGGGCTGACGAAAGCAGGGGCAACCAGCCATGCGGCGGGGAGGGCCAGCATAACGATCACGGCCAGGAGCAGCGCGGTGGGCCAGGCTCGCAGCCCGCGCCGGAGGGTGTGCCGGAATGCGCCGGGGCCCGATGTTTCCTTCATGCTGCTGTTGGTCCTCAAGTCCTGAAATTTCCCCGCAAGTTCCTGAAACCTGGGCCTCTCGCTATATCCTCAATAGTAGTCGGCGGCACCGACACTCCTTTTTGTTGTTCGTCTCCTGTGCCGCGAACCCCCTGCAATTGCCGAGGAGCATTCCATGAAGCATGACGTGACCATCGAGATCCCCAAGGGATCTCGCGTCAAGTACGAAGTTGACCACGAGACCGGCCGCGTCCGCCTGGACCGCGTCCTCTTCACCTCCATGCAGTACCCCACGCACTACGGTTTCTTCGAGAACACCCTGGGCGAAGACGGCGACCCGCTGGACGCACTGGTGCTCCTGCAGGACTTCGATCTGCACCCCGGTGTCATCGTTGAGTCCCGTCCCATCGGCGTTTTCAACATGACCGACGACGGCGGCGGCGACGCCAAGGTCCTGTGCGTCCCGGTTGACGCCCGCTTTGACCACATCCAGGAGATCAGCGATGTCAGCGAATTCCTGATCAAGGAAATCGAGCACTTCTTCACCCGATACAAGGACCTCGAGCCGGGCAAGTGGGTCAAGGCTGAGGGCTGGGGCGACCGCGCCGCCGCCGAGGCCGAACTGGAAGCCTCCATCAAGCGTTACGTGCCGGCAGCGCACTAATCCGCACGCCTGCAACGCGGGGTCACTTCCCGCCCATTCCACCTCCGGAATTGGGCAGGAAGTGACCCCGCGTTGTGGTTTAAGGTGGAGGGTGAGTTCCGAGCCTTCGAATCCCCCGTATTTTGAGCCGCCGTATTTTGAACCGCTGTGCGGGCCCATCACAGGGTGGCGGGACGGTGAGGTGGTTCGCGCCACGGGCATCCCCTACGCCACCGCGGGCCGCTTTCAACCTCCGGTGGCGCCGTCCGACTGGACCGCCAGCTATGCCGCCACCACGCTCGCGCCGGCCTGCCCGCAGGGCCCCGTTCCGTTCCTGGACGACGTCCTGGGTACCCGGTACGGCGAACTCCCCGGCAGTGAAGACTGCCAGCGGCTGTCGATCACCGTTCCGGCCGGGCTTGCCGACGGCGAACAGGTCCCCGTTATGGTGTGGCTGCACGGCGGCTCCTACACGTCCGGTTCCGGCGACCTGGCGATCTTTGATGCCACGTCGCTGGTGTCGGAGAACCGGGTCATCGTCGTTTCGGTGACCTACCGCCTGGGCCTGTTCGGATATTTGGCCACCGGAACCGGCCGGCCCGCGAACCTCGGCCTGCTGGACCAGTTGGAAGCGTTCCGGTGGGTGCAGCGCAACATCGCGGCCTTCGGTGGGGACCCGAGGCGCGTCACCGCATTCGGGCAGTCCGCGGGCGGCGACTCCGTAGCCCACCTCATGGCGACGCCCGAGGCGCCGTCCCTGTTCCAGCGGGCCATCATCCAGAGTGCACCGTTGGGCATCACCCGCGGCCGGCACAAGATGAGCCGTGCCATGGGCATCGCCGCCGAAGCCGTCACGGAGGACACCCCGATGCTGGACGTTGTGGCCATCGAAGACCACGTGTCTCAGGTGGCCCGGAAGTTTGGCCTGATGGCGGCCATGCCGTTCGGCACCCAGTACGGGCACGCGCCGCTGCCGCCGGAATCACGCGTCGAGGCCGCCTGGAACGCCACGGCCCGGGGCATCGAAGTGCTGATCGGGCACACGTCCGACGAGGCCCGGCTGTTCCTGCCCCGCAGTCCCGTGGTCAGCCGGTTGGGCAAGATCCCCGGCCTGGGCGGCGTTGCCGTGCGGGCGATTAATTGGGCGGTGACGGAGGCGGTCTACGGCAGATCCGCCCGTAAGTTTGCCCGCCGTCACGCCCGCGCCGGGGGCAAGGCCTACAGCTACCTGCTGTCCTGGGGCGCACCGGGAAACTCCTACCGCGCCGCACACACCGTTGATTTGCCGCTGCTCTTCGGAAACCAACAGACCTGGGCCGCTGCCGGGCTCCTCAAGGGCGCAACCTGGGATGAGATCGACGCCGTTGGCCGTGAGATGCGCCGGCTGTGGGCCGGATTTGCCCGCGGCGACGGATTGGGTGAGACGGGCCGGATTCCCGGAGCGCTCGAGTACCGCTCGATGTAGGAGCCCGGGTTGCGCGAATTGGCTACGTACTCAGTATAGGGTGTGGGCAGCACGCTTTCCGCGGAAACTGGTCTGCGGGGAGTTACTGATGGGGGCAGTAATGAGGATTTTTAGGCGCATTGTGTTGCCGGTGGCGTGGCTGGCAGTTTTTGCCGTCATCGCCGTCGCACTGGTGAAGATCGCTTTCGTGGACGGGATGAAGCCGCAGCAAGGCCTCATGGGACCGTCAGCGGAGGTCTCAATCCCGGTGGTCCAGGCAACCCGGGCCACCGTGACGAACACGGTTGAAGTGCAAGCCACTGTGGACAGTGACGCCGCCGTTGCCGTGAAGAACACCACGGCGGGCACCGTCACCTACCTGTTCGTTTCGCCGGGCCAGGAGGTTCGTACACAGGCCCCGCTCTACCAGGTCCGCACCGAGGTTCAGCCGGATCCGGCCGCTACGGCCCGGGTTTCCGGAGAGTCCGAAGGCGGAGCACCGGCAGCACCTGTCCGAAGCGCACCGGTTTACACCTATACGGACGTTTACGCTCCGGTCTCAGGGACGGTGGAAACACTCACTATCCTGATCGATCAGCAGGTCAGCGTAGGGGAAACGACAGCAACTGTGAATCCCGGTACGTTCACGGTCAGCGGTTCAATCGACGCCGCCCAGCAGTACCGGCTCCTGGCCAAGCCGGGTTCAGCGGTGATCTCGGTGGTGGGCGGCCCGGCTCCCTTCACCTGTCCCGCCGTGACGTTGAAGAGCCTGGCAAGTACTTCGGGCGGCACTGCCGGCGGGGCCGGCGGCGCTGGCGGGGCCAGCCGGGGAGTTCCGTTCGCTGCCGCAGGACCTCTCGGCGGGACTCCGGCCGAGGGCGGCACCCCCACCGGCACCATCAGTTGCTCTGTCCCGAGCGGAGTCGAGGTCTTTGCCGGGCTCGGCGCCACCATGACCGTCACGGCCGGCCAGTCGGCGGATGTTGTTACCGTTCCGCTCACCGCGGTCCGGGGCACCGTTACGGACGGCACCGTATGGGTCTCCGCCGGAGGTCCGGCACCGGGAGGTCCCGCTCCCGATGGTTCACCGTCCGACGGCGGCGCAGCGGTAGGCGGACCAGTCCAGTCAGCGCCGGGCGAAGGTAGCGCCGCTTCAGGCCCTGCCGGCCCTGGCGTTCCAGGCGGAGCAGTGGCCTCGGGCCCTCCGGAAGAGCGGAAAGTCCAGCTGGGCCTCAATGACGGTTCCCGGGTTGAGGTAGTTTCCGGGCTGGCCGAGGGCGAATTTGTCCTCGAATTCATCCCGGGCGCGCCGGCGCAGGTACAGCCTGGGCTCCAGCCCGGCATGGCCTACCCGGCGGGAGGCTAACCGTGGAGGAACTGGTTTCGCTGACGGGCGTCACCCGGACCGTCAGGCTTCCTGACGACCAGGAACTGCACATTCTCAAGGGGGTGGACCTTGCCGTACATGCCGGCGACCACACCGCCATCATCGGGCGGTCCGGCGGCGGAAAATCAACCCTGCTGAACCTGATCGGCCTGCTGGACCTGCCCTCAAGCGGCGAGGTCCGCTTCCTGGGCGAACCTGTGGCCCACCTGAGCAGCAACGCCAGGGCCCGGCTTCGCGGCTCTTCCGTGGGATTTGTGTTCCAGCAGTTCAACCTGCTGCCCGGCCGCAGCGCCCTGGACAACGTGATCACCCCCCTGCTGTATGCCCGCGGTACTGCCTTCTGGCGCCGCCGCGAGCTCGCGATGGAAATGCTGGACCGGGTGGGCCTCAGTGCCCGGGCGGACGTTATGCCGAACATGCTCTCCGGCGGCGAACAGCAGCGCGTGGCGATCGCCCGGGCCCTGGTCCGGAAGCCCCGGCTTATCCTTGCGGACGAACCAACCGGAGCCCTCGACGTCGAAACCGGCCAGACAGTGATGGCGCTCCTGGATACCGTCGCGACCGAATCCGGCTCGGCGCTGCTCACCATCACGCACGACGTCAACGTGGCCGCGCTTGCCAGCGCCTGCTACCGGCTGGAATCCGGCGTTCTGACCGGCGCCGAGATCCCGGCCCACCCGGATCCCGAGGGCATGGCCCCGACTGTTCCAGCGGGATTTTCCGCAGCAGCATCAGCCGGGGTGGCGTCATGAGCGGCCTCGTGTCGGCCATTGTTGAGGCCTGGCAGGAACTTCGCATCAACAAGACCCGGATCCTGCTGGCCCTGATAGGTGTGGCGCTCTCCGTCGCTGCGCTGACCTCGGTGGTGGGCATGGGCAACCTGGTCCGCGAAGGCTACAAGGCCACCTCGGAACGCAGCGGCGGCCGCACCGCGACCCTTGGCCTCGGGGTCTACGGCCAGACGCTGCCGGACCCGGAAAAGCTCAGCCAGGCGTACCGCGGCATTGGCGAGCGTTACGGCATCACCTACTCCACAAACGTGTCGCAGACCCAGCATGACTTCCAGTTTCCGCGAGGCGTCCAGTCGGCCCAGGTCCAGGTGGTCGACCCCGACTACGGCGTGATCCATCGTGTGGACCTGTCCCAGGGATCATGGTTTGCGGACACGGACGAGCAACGGTTTGCCCCTGCACTTGTGGTCTCCGAGGCTTTCTACACCGCCGCCGGACGGCCCAACCTCACCACCCAGCCGGCCGTTACGCTGGCCGGTCCGCAGAAAACCACTGCGGTGATCATCGGGGTGGTTCCCGATCTCTATCCGCAGATGCCGCCGTCGGCCTATATGCTGACCGACGCCGCCGCCCGTGCCGGGGTGGTGTCCATGGGCGGCCCCAGCCAGTTTGAGATCTGGGTGCAGGACACTCAGGCCGATTCACTCAAGGCAGCCATCTCCGCGGACCTCCGGGAGCAATTCCCGGGCATGGAGGCCCACGTGGAGCGGAGGGACTATGCCAGCCATGGCGATCCCTTCGCGATGGTCCAGCTGGGGGTGGCGGGCGTTGCCGGGTTGGTGATGCTCCTTGGCGCCGTGGGGATGCTGAACATCTCCATGGTCACCGTGAGGTACCGGGTGCGGGAGATTGGCATCCGGCGCAGCTTCGGGGCAACATCGCAACGCATCTTTGTGGGCGTGATGATGGAGTCTGTTGTGGCGACGGCGGTGGCGGGCATTGTGGGTGTGATGATTGCCGTTGCCGTGGTCAAGAATCCGTGGATCGAGGCCAGGGTTGGGTCGGGGCTTACCGAGTTCCCGCCCTTCCCGGTGGAGGCCGCGCTCCTTGGCCTGGGTGCCGCAGTGCTGGTGGGAGCGCTGGCCGGAGCGATTCCGGCCCTGGTGGCTGTGCGCGTCAAGGTCATAGACGCCATCCGTTTCTAGGGCCCGCTCTCCGGCCCGGGGGTGGCGGTGCTGGAGACCCGTCGCCCACTTGCCTTGAGCCAGCTGCCAGCGGGTAGTCTGTGTTTCACATGTTCACGTTGACCATCAACCAGACCGACAGCCGGCGCGACGGCGACCGCGTCCCTCAGCTGCTGAAGGACCTGCGGCACATACCCGCGCGCCTGGATTTCGACCGGTCTGTGGAGGATGAAGTCCAAGGCATTGTGGACTGCCCGCATCAGGCCGTGGAGGCTGCCCTGATCGCCCTGCGCTGCGGCTCCTGGTACGTGGGGCTCGGCGTCGGGCCGGTCAACGAGCCGCTTCCCAACCAGATCAAGGATGCCTCCGGCCACGGCCTGATCTATGCCCGGCGCGCTGTGGACCGGCTCCGGAACAGCAAAGAACGCATCCCGGTCGCCGTGGAAGGACCGCTGGCGGACATCGCCCACGAAGCCGAGGCCGTGCTGCGGCTTTTGGGCCATATAGTGCGGGACAGATCCGGGGCTGAATGGCGCGTGCTGGACCTCATGACCCCCGGCGTCCGCGGACAGCAGAAAGCGGTGGCCCAGGAACTCAGCATCACCACCCAGGCCGTCAGCAAGGCAGTGGCCCGGTCCCAATGGAACGAGGAACACGCTGCCCGCCCCGCTGCTGCACGGTTGCTTGCACTCATCCTTGAGGTGCGCTGAACGATCCCTTTCACCTCGCCGTTACTGCATGGCGCCGATGATCGCCCCCATCGCCGTGAACGTCACGATGTTGTAGCTGGCGTTGATGGCGAACAGCATGAGGCTGCGGCGTTCAAAGAGGTAGTTGACGCCCAGGGCAGCCGCAACCCAGGCCGCGCCCGTAGCCAACCCGGCTAGGGCACCGAATCCGGCACCGCCGTCGCCGATAAACGCCGCGAGCACCACGGCCATCACCGCTGCGAGCAGGAACGATCCCACAAAAACCCGCACGGTCCCGTGCTTCAGCTGCTCATCCGTCACGCCGGCCTCGCGCTGCCATACCTTAGCGAAGAGCACCGAGTACCAGAGCCCTCCCACGATGAAGCTCGCCAGGGCGGCCAGCAGCACGGCCAGCCAGTTGATGTTGATGGCCATGGGGGCATCCGCCTTTCAAGGGGTGATAGCCCGATGCTAGCGGCGGAAATCCGTATGGTCTTGTAAAAATGCCGCAGTGTCAGGTCCTCAGGCCGGGCACCGCCTCCACCGGCACGAACGTGGCGTAGTCGGCGCCGTGTTCGCGGACAATCCTCAGATATTCCGACGGCGTGAAGCCGCTGAAGCGCCGGAAAGTGCGGATCAGGTGGGGCTGGTCGTAGTAATCGGCCAGGGCCAGGAGCTGCCGTCCCGCTGCCGCTCCGGGCGGCAAAGCTGCCGCCGCATTGACGAAACGGTGGAAGCGGCACACGTCGGAGAACCCCTTCGGCGTCGTTCCGCAGTCCCGCATCATGATCCGTTCCAACGTGGACGTACTGAGTCCCAGTCGCCTCGAAAGGTCCGCCACCGGAATATCGTCCCGGGCAAGGAGGCCGACGGCGGCTGCCGCCCTTTCGTCGCACCGGTAACCGGGACGGAGCCTCGCCGTGAGGAACGATTCCAGCGCCGCGAAGGCGCGCTCCGGCGTCGGGCTTTCCGTTCCTCGGCTCAGCGAGTCACGAAGATGGCCGAATCCAGGGAAGATCCGGTCCGCATCCAGTACCCGTCCGGTCAGGGCCGACGGCGGCTGCTCCGTGAATGCGGCCACGCCGAAGGGCGCGAGAACGGCTCCCACGTTGAAAATTTGCGCGGGGTTTTCACTGATGAGGTACGTGCGCTGGAGTCCCGAGTAAAACCCGGCGGCGACTTCCTGCGCCGGCCCCTCGGAACCGGCGGGGTCGATCAGCCGGTACGGATCCGAGAGGTTCAGGACCAGGTGGGCCGAGGGTCCGGGCAGGATCTTTTCATAGCGTGCCGCGGGGCTGGCCCGGATGAACCAGAAGCCCGTGACGAACGGCTGCAGCCCGGGCGGCGCCGGGCACTCCTCGAAGTGCACAGCCCCAGTCTAGGGTTGCCGCTCCAGAGCAGCTGGCCACGCTCTAAATGAGGCTGCGCAGCACGTGCGCGGCGCCGTCGTCGAGCACCGAAAGCGTGACCTCATCCGCGGCGGCGATAACTTCCTCCGGGGCCTGGCCCATGGCGACTCCGCGCCCGGCCCAGCCCAGCATTTCGATGTCGTTCCGGCCGTCGCCAATGGCCACGGTCCGGTGGGGTTCAGCCCCCAGCTGGCCGCGGAGCCGTTCCAGCGCGCTGGCCTTCGTAACACCGGCGGCGGCGATGTCCAGCCACGCCGTCCAGCCGACCGAATAGGTGACGCCGGCCAGTCCGATCTCCTGGATGGTTGCGGTGAATTCTTCCGGGGTGTTTTCGGTGCTGAACACCACAAGGCGGACGGCGGTGGCTTCGAGCAGGGTCTGGAAGTCGACGCCGATGGCCTCGACGCCGAAGCTGGCGTCCTGGAATCGTTCCGTGGACAGGAAATTGCCGTCCTCGTCCTCCAGCGCATACTTCGCAGTGGGCAGCTTCTGCCGCAATGCCCGGAGCGCCGGGGCCGGATCGAAGGTGGCCTTGTGGATGATTTCATATCCGTCGGTCAGGTCCGGATCCAGCCGGAGGGTCACGCCGCCGTTGCAGCAGACGGCATAGCCGCGGTCGATGCCGATCTGCTCGATGATGGGCAGCGTGGCGTTCAGGGAACGGCCGGTGGCGATGAGGACATCGTGCCCTGCGGCGACAACGGCCTGGGCGGCCTCACGGACAGGCACGGACATGTGGCCGTCGTGGTCCACCAGGGTTCCGTCCACGTCCAGGGCAACCATGAACTTGGTGGTGCTGTTTTCGCTTGCGATCCGCTGGTCATCGATGCCAGCGACTGTGGTTTCAGTCAATGTAGTCATACATCCAGTAGACCAGAGACCCCCTGAAACCGGCTAGGACGCAGGCCACAGCGCGCATGAACACCCGGTTAATACTCACAGGGTTATCCCCGGTGTGAGTGTTAACCTTCGGCACGCCGTTCCCGCTGGCTGGCCCTAGATTCCCCCGCCGCGCGGTCAATACCCCGGCAGCATGTCACGGGGAAAAGCCCACCCGGAGGGGAACTGCTGCGACTTATCCACATGCGAGCAGGCGGGGCTGGCCGAGCTCTCGCGGCCAGTTGAGCATTGGACCATGGAATCCACTCCTCCTGCCCTGATCCTTGCCAGCCGCAGACGCGCCCTCACGGGCAGCAGCCGTGGCTTGAGTCGCGCCTACCGCCGGAGCGCGCGGGAGACGGTTCTGGCGGAGAAAAAGCGCGAGGATCGGCTGCGGGCGTTCGGCTACACCGTTGCCCGTTGGGACTGGAAAGCCGTTGCCGACCCGGAGGTGTTGCGGCGGAAACTCGAAGGTGCCGGAGTCAGTACGCAAAAATCTAGAGGACGGGGAAGACTTCCATCCCGCCGAGGTACTTCTGCAGTGCGGCCGGGACGTTGACGGAGCCGTCGGCGTTCTGGTGGTGCTCCAGGATGGCCACGATCCAGCGGGTGGTGGCCAGCGTGCCGTTGAGGGTGGCTACGGCACGGGTGCCCTTGGCAACGCCTTCGTCGTTGAGCACACGCTCGCGGATGTTCAGGCGGCGGGCCTGGAAAGTCGTGCAGTTCGAGGTGGAGGTCAGCTCACGGTAGGCGCCCTGCGTCGGAACCCAGGCTTCGCAGTCGAACTTGCGGGCCGCGGACATGCCGAGGTCGCCGGCGGCGGTGTCAATGACGCGGTACGGGAGCTCGCACTTGGCCAGCATCTCCTCTTCCCACGCCAGGAGCCGTTCGTGTTCGGCTGCGGCCTTCTCCACCGTGGTGTAAACGAACATCTCCACCTTGTTGAACTGGTGGACACGGATGATGCCGCGGGTGTCCTTGCCGTGCGAGCCGGCCTCACGGCGGTAGCAGGAGCTCTGCCCGGCGAACCGGATCGGGCCGGCCGTCAGGTCCAGGATCTCGTCCGCGTGGTAGCCGGCCAAGGCAACCTCGGAGGTGCCCACCAGGTAAAGGTCGTCCTCGGCGAGACGGTAGATCTCGGCGTCGTGCTTTACATCAAAGCCTGTGCCCTGCATGGTTTCGGGGCGCACCAAGGTTGGGGTGATCATGGGAACGAAGCCGGCCTCGATGGCCTGGTCCATGGCCATCTGCAGCAACGCCATCTCCAGGCGTGCACCCACGCCGCGCAGGAAGTAGAAGCGTGAGCCCGAAACTTTCGCGCCGCGCTCCATGTCGATGGCGCCGATCAGCTCACCGATTTCCAGGTGGTCCTTCGGCTCGAAATCGGGGAACTCGCGGGGCGTTCCAACGGTTTTGACCACCACATAGTCGTCCTCGCCGCCCTCGGGGACGCCGCCCTCAATAAGGTTCGGGATACTGCGCAGCAGTTCGTCCTGCTTGGCCTGGGCAGCGTCTGCTTCGGCCGATGCGGCCTTCACAGTGTTGGCCAGTTCCTTGACCTCGGCGAGCAGGGCTTTCTTCTCATCGCCCTTGGCCTGCGCCACCTTCTTGCCGAAGACGTTCTGCTCGGCGCGGAGGTTTTCAAACCGGATCAGGGCGGCACGCCTGGCGGAGTCTGCGGCCATGATCGCGTCCACCACTGATTCGTCTGCGCCGCGGGCGCGCTGGCTGGCACGGAACTTGTCCGGGTTTTCGCTGAGGTCTTTTACGTCGATCACCAGACAAGAGTATCGAATCCGGCGGGACCAACACTGCCCGGCCTGACGGGGGGGAATCGCGGCGCCGCGGCCGGGATACTGTTGAAGCACCATGAACGACTGGCTTCTCTACGTCCTGAGCGCGGCGGCGCTGGCTTTCGCCGTCTCCAGCTGGTGGGGCGTCCGGAAGCTCAAGGCCCTGCACATCCGCAGCGCGGTCCATGAAGACGCGCACGAAACGGGACTCACCCAGCAACGCGTGGTCGTCATCCTCAACCCCGTCAAGGCACGTGCCCCCGAAGCGAAGGAAGCCATCCAGCGCGCCTGCCTGACAGCTGGGTGGGACGAACCCCTCTTCCTGGAGACCACCGCCGAGGACCCGGGATACTCCCAGGCCCGGTCGGCGCTGGACTACAAGGCCGACGTCGTTCTGGTGGGCGGTGGCGACGGCACCGTGCGGGTGGTGGCAGAGTCCCTCGCACACACGGATGTGGCCATGGGCCTGATTCCGCTGGGGACGGGAAACCTCCTGGCGCGAAACGTGGATCTGGATGTCAACGACCTTCACGCAAACGTGCATACAGCGCTTTTCGGCCACCAGCGCTACATCGATACCGCGCGGATGGGCATCGAGAATTCCCGCACGGGACACTCTTCCGAGCACGCGTTCCTGGTGATCGCCGGGATCGGCATGGACGCCGAAATACTCGCTGATACCAATGCCGGCCTAAAGAAAGCCGTAGGTTGGCTCGCTTATACCGAAGCCGGAATGCGTCACCTGCCGGGGCGGCGAAGGAAGGTCTCAGTCGCGCTGGATGACAAGCCTGAGCAGGTCCGGAACATCCGCAGCGTCCTCTTTGCCAACTGTGGGCTGGTCCCGGGCGGGATCGATTTCATCCCGGAAGCCATGATCGATGACGGCATGCTGGATGTGGTTGTCATGAGCCCCCGCAGCGCCATCGGCTGGCTGGCCATGTACGCGAAAATCCTCTTCAAACACAAGGGCAACCTGCCCATCATGACGATGTACCGGGCCGGCCGAATCGTCATAAAGTGCCCGGAGCCCATGCCCACACAAATCGACGGCGACACGTCCGGGCTGGCCACCAAGCTCACGGTCCGCGTGGAACCGCGCTCGCTCCTGATAAGGGTCAAGGGCCAACCGGCCTGAGCGGTCCCGCCTCAGGCAGTTGCCTTCTTGGCAGCTCCAGCCTCTGCAGCAGCTTTCGCGGCACGTGCCTCGGACTGCTCACGGATCATGGCCTGCTCCTCTTCGAAGCGCAGGCGGTCGGCGCGGTCAGCGTCATCCCCGTCCCAGTCCTGGTTGTCGGCTGTGGGCTTCGGATTGACGATCATGCCCTGGCCGTCGTTGTCTGTGCTGCTGGTACTCATGACCTGTTCCCTTCATTAGGGGCCATCCCCCAAGTGGATCAAGCAAGCATACGCACAGTAACTATCCCGCGGAAGTACCTTGCCCTACGCTGTGGGCGAAGCCTCGGGCGGCGTCAAGCTGCGTTCATTCCCCCTGCAGAATCTGCTCAACCCATTCATGCGCCGCCCGGAATGCCTCGTCAGAGGTGTGTTGCGCGACGCTGGAGCTTTGGGCGTCAGCCCGTCCATAGGAGCCAAGGAAGCGGGTGGCCGGGCTGATGCGGTGAAGCCCAGCCAGTGCATCAGCCACACGGGCGTCCGCGATGTGCCCGTCAGCGTCGATGCTGAAGAAATAGTGTCCCAGGTACTGACCCGTAGGCCGGGATTCGATCCGGCTGAGGTTCACGCCCCTCGTGGCGAACTGGTCCAGGATTTCCATCAGCGCACCCGGGCGGTCTTCCGGAAGCGGGACTACCACCGTGGTCTTGTCCGCACCGGTCCGTTCGGGCAGTGCGCCCGGCCTGCTCACCAGGATGAACCGCGTCACTGCACCCGGGTTGTCGCCGATGTTCTCCGCCAGGACTGTCAGCCCTGGCTGCTCCTGGGCCACAATGGGCGCACAGATCGCGGCGTCGTAGTGGGCGTCGCCGTCCAGGAGGCCCATCGCTGCCGCCGCCGTGGAGGAGCCGGCAACATATTCTGCACCTGGAATATTCGCATCCACCCAGAGACGGCACTGTGCCCAGGCATGGCCGTGAGTGGAAATGCGGCGGATGTCATCAATTCGCACACCGGGTCGGGCCACCAGGACAAAGCTGATGGGGACCAGGACTTCGCGGATAATTCGGAGTTCCTGCCCGCCGGCAATGGCGTCCAGCGTGGCCGTAACCCCGCCTTCCACCGAGTTCTCAATGGGGACCATCGCTGCGTCCGCAGAGCCATCGCGGACCATGTCCAGCGCAGCGTTGACGTTGGAGGCCGGGATGCGGGTGGCCCCTCCGGCATCCGGAACCTGCATAAGTGCCGCCTCGGTGAACGTGCCCTCAGGCCCGAGGAAGGTGTACGTAACAGGTGTCGCGGGCATGGATTCCTCTGTGGTGACGGGACGCAGGTTCGGGCTGAACTACAGAATGAGCGGCTTGAGGCCGTTGTCGGACACGAGTGGCTTGCCGGACTCGAGCCACTGGTCCATTCCGCCGGCCACGTTGATGGCTGTATAGCCCTGTCCGGTGAGCCATTGCGCGGCGCGGAAGGACCGTCCGCCAGTGCGGCAGATGACATAGACGTCCTGGTCCGGGTCCAGTTCGTCAAGCCGCGCCGGAAGCTGGTCCAGGGGAATGTGCACAGCGTCCTCAGCGTGTCCGGCAACCCATTCGTAGCCTTCGCGGACATCCAGAATCACGGCGTCGGCTGGGACGTCGTTGACGGGCACGGTATCAAAATCGCTCATGGGAGTCCTCTTTCGGAGAATCACGGGTCTCCTTCCAGCCTAGCGCCAGCCGATCGCGCCGCTCCCGAAACCAGGGACAAGTTACGCTGTTGAAGACCCGTAGGAGGATCCTTGCCCGCTGAGCAGCCCACCATTTTGGCCACGTCTGGAGGCTACAGGCAAGGTGTTCGAACACGCTTGGAGTTTGACCGCCTGCTGCACTACGCCGTCGAGCTTTCCGGAGCCAGCGGACGGCCGCCGCGGGTCACCCACGTGGGTACGGCCGCCGGGGATCAGCGCGGGTTCAATGCGGAAATGGATGAGGCCGCGTGGCTGGCGGGCTTCGACTTCAGCCACCTCAACCTCTTCACCATGCCAAACCACGCAGACCCGGAGGCGCATCTGCTGGAACAGGACGTGGTGTGGGTGAACGGCGGCTCCGTGGTGAACCTGCTTGCCGTCTGGCGTGCCCACGGGCTGGACGGCATTCTCCACCGCGTGTGGCAGCACGGAGTTGTGCTGGCGGGGGTTTCGGCCGGATCAATCTGCTGGTACCAGGGCGGCACCACTGATTCGTTTGGGCCGGAGCTGCGTGCAGTGACCAATGGCTTGGCCTTCCTCCCGTACGCCAATGGCGTCCATTACGACTCAGAGGAAAGGCGGCGCCCGCTGGTGCACCGGCTCGTGGCTGACGGAATACTGGGGGAAACGCACTGCACGGACGACGGCGTGGGGCTGGTCTACCACGGCACGGAACTTGTGGAAGCGGTTGCCGAGGTACGGGGCAAGGGCGCTTACATCGTCACCGCGGAAGCCGGTGGAGCGGATGGAACCACCGCTTCCGAGAGGCGCCAGGAGCCTCGCTTCCTTGGCTGACATCCACGACCTGCCGGCCGTTCAGCTCCGGGATGCGCTCCGCGCGGGAGAGCTTTCAGCGCGGGAAGCCACAGCCCATTTCCTGGCCCGGATCGCGGAGCAGAACCCGTTGCTGGGCGCCTTTGTCACGGTCACGGCAGATCAGGCGATGGCCGACGCAGCCGCCGCCGATGCCCGGTTCGTCCAGCTCCGAAAAGACTCCGGGAACGACTCCGCGCGGGACTCCGGAGGCAGCGCGGACGGCCTGCCGCTCCTGCACGGCATGCCGGTGGCATTCAAGGACCTGACCGACGTCGCCGGCGTGGTGACCACCCACGGAAGCGCTGCACTTGACCACAAACGGGCACCCGCCGATGGCGCGTTAGCCTCTGCGCTCAAAGCCGCTGGCGTGGTCTCACTGGGCAAGACGCAGGTTCCGGAGTTTGGACTGACGGCGTACAGCGAAAACCGCATCGCACCGCCGTCGCGCAATCCCCATGCCCCGAGCCGGAGTTCGGGCGGCTCCTCCGGGGGCAGCGCTGCCGCGGTGGCCGCTGGCCTGCTTCCGTTCGCGCCAGGGACCGACGGCGGCGGTTCCGTCCGCATCCCGGCCGCCGCCTGCGGCCTCGTGGGACTCAAACCCGGCCGCGGCGTGGTGCCGTCGGGCGAGAGTTCAGGCGACCCCGCCCGCCTGGTGGTGGGGGGGCCCCTGGCCCGCAGCGCAGCCGACTCGGCCCTGCTGATGGATGCTCTGGCACCGTCCCGTGACAGCAGTTATCTCGACGCTGTGGCACACGAACCGCGCCCGCTGCGCATAGGCCTGACCCTGGACAGCCCCTGGTTCGCCACGTTTCCGTTCACGCCCGAACCCGAAGCCTTGGCCGCGCTGCAGGCGGGCACCGAAATGCTGGAGCATGCCGGGCACGCCGTCAGCGAAGCCGCCATCCGCTACGACAACCGCTACGCGGACGCCTTCACCACCGCGTGGACCGCCGCCGTCGGAACTGCCCGGATCAGCCCGCACCGCGAAGCGCTTCTGGCCCCGCTGACCCGTACGTTCAGGCGCCGGGCCCAGCAGCGCAGCGCCGCCAAGCTCAATGAATCGCTGGCGCTGCTCCGGCAATTCGAGCGCGACACCATCACGCAGTACGGCGGCTGGGACCTGATGCTGATGCCGTCCCTGGCGCAGACGCCCCGCCCTGTGGGCTGGTTTACCGGGGCAACGCACGGTGACGAACCGTGGCCGGCTGCGGAATGGCCCGGGGATGCCGACGGCGACTACCGCCGGCAGTGCGAATTCGCCCCGTGGTCCTCCATGGTGAATGTCTGCGGCCTGCCTGCCATCACGATTCCTGTGCACTGGACCGGCGGGCAACCCGCGCATGGCCTCCCGATGGGGATCCAGCTTGTAGGGCCGGCGGGATCGGAACTGCTCCTGCTCCAGGTGGCGGCGCAACTCGGCTTCTGATGGCCGTTTGAACTGCTCCAGGGTGTCGACTCGGGGGCCGATCCGGAGGACGATTAAGGGGCAGTCATTATGAGGAGGTCTGTGATGTGCTATTCATCGATGGAGGATTTCGGGTGGCGTGCCAAGAAGGAATCCGACCGGAAACCCGAAGCGCGCCAGGAAACACCGCCGGACCGTCCGGAGCCGCATTACACGGCCCAGGACTTCACCTTCTGGGCCTTCCCGCGTCGCCGGAGGACCCACGAAGCCCAGGAACCGGCCGCTGAGCGCAGGCGCGAGAGAGTCTGATTTTGCGAGTCAGGCCCACCTGAAGAAAGGCCCCCTGACGGGGGCCTTTCCGCTGCGCAGCGTCTCTTAGCCGGGGTCAGCTGCGACCGGGGGCTCAGTAGCCGTAGGTGGAGCTGTACGTCAGCCCGATGATGAGGAGCAGCCAGAACGCCCCGTAACCCAGCAGGCAAAGGTAGCCCAGGACCAGCCCGGTGATGGACATGCCCTTGCCAGAGGGTTCACGGCGGAGGGCCAGATGGCCGGTGATGATTGCGGCGATCTGCGGAATCATCAGCCAGCCAAGGATGACCGAGGAAATCCCGAGGACCATGCTGGCGATGCTCAGGCCCTGTGGCTGCTGGGCGGGCATGCCGTAGTAGGCGGGCTGCCCGTACGCCGCCTGGCCATAAGGGCTGGCACCCTGGCCGTAAGGGCTTGCAGGCTGGCCATACGTCGCGCCGTACGGACTGCCAGGCTGGCCGTAGGCGCCGGGTTGGTTGTACTGGCCTGGCTGGCCGTACTGGTTCTGGCTGTACTGGTCCTGGCCAAACTGATTCTGGCCGTACGGGTTCTGGTCATACGGCGGCGGCGCCGGAATGCTTGGGCCCTGGGGCGGCACAAACTGCGGCGGCTCGTAGCCTGCCGGCGAATCGCCGGGTCCCGCACCGGACCCTTGCGAATCAGGGCGCGGAGTTGGCTGGTCAGTCATGATTTTCCCCATTCGAAGTCTTCGCTTCCCAGCCTACCGCCGCCTGCATTACAGGCCTACAGCCGCCCTCATCCAGTCCTACCGCCCCCAATACGGCAGCACGTAGACAGCAAAAACCACAAAGGCAGCCAGGAACATCAACCGGGTCATTCCACTGGCCGCGTCGTGCTGCGCCTTCGACTTCCTGGCGCGTCCCGAGCCGCCGCTGCCCGCCCCACGGCGGGTGCCATAGGCGGGCTGCCGGGGCCCGCTACGGCCCCCTGTCTGCCCGGACCGCGGCGGCCCAGCCACCGGCGGCCCTCCGCCCGCCGGCTCTACGGTCGGTGACTTCACGGTCAGCGGCTTCACGGACAGCGGCTTCACGGACAGCGAGTTCACCGCAGGACTTTCCGCCGCAGATTCCTGCGTGAGCTGCTCGCCGAGGTGCGCATACAGGCCCACCACCGTCTGCTCGTCCAGCACCGGGGGCAGCGCCAAGACGGCAGCAACAACGCGGTCTGCCCCTGCCACGGCGACGTCTGAATTGGTGATGCCGAAGAGGTCCGGCTGCCCGGTGAGGCAGATCAACGGGCGGACGAACCGCCGGTGGGGCGGCGCCAGCACGGACGCAACGGCGGCGCACTGCGCCAGTGCCCCGTCCACGGACTGCGTCCTGGCAAAACGGCCCTGCCACAGGACACCGGCGGAGACCCGGACCTCCCCGGTCCAGTTCTTGGCATCGACCACCACCACTCCGCCGGGACCCACCAGCACATGGTCAAGGATGGCTTTGGGCCGCCCGGGCCAGCGGACATCGTTCAGCAGGTACCAGCCGTGCGGAATGAGCCCGCTCAGGCTGTCCGCCACGAGCCGCTCGCCCACGGCTCCGGCGTCCCACGACTTCGTGGCGCGTTCAGCCTGATCGAGTTGGCGTTTCAGCCGCTGCACGCGTTCGGCAGCAAGCCTCGACTGCTCGGCCGCGCCGTCTCCTGCCCCCATGACCTACCCCCTGGCTCCCGCATGCCAACTCACTGCAGTGTGCGACTTACTGCAGTGCCAGACACTTACTGCAGAGCCCGACGGCGGCGCTCCCCGCCGTCGGGCATTCTTTCCTGAGTTTTTCCGAACGTAGCAGCGCCGCGGGGAGCCGGTATATAGGTACTTTTGGGCCCAGTACTTGCCTTAACTACTTGCTGCCAAGCGTCCGGCGGGGACTTTTCCGCGTCATAGGGACCGGATTATGGACCGCGCGTTTTGACTCCAGCCCACGTCTGGCATGCTGGTGCCATGGCTAGCCGCGCGGGCACAGTTGCCCAACCCCAGGACCTTGTTGACATCACTGCGCTCCTCGACGCGTATTACGACATCACGCCGGATCTGGGTGATCCCGGCCAGCGCGTGGCGTTCGGCACTTCCGGGCACCGCGGCTCGAGCCTCAAGGCGTCGTTCAACGAAAAACATATCGTCGCGATCACGCAGGCAATCGTGGAATACCGCGCCGGGCAGGGCATCACCGGCCCGCTTTTCCTGGCGAAGGACACCCACGCCCTCAGCGAGCCGGCGCAGAACTCCGCCCTGGAGGTTCTCGCAGCCAACGGCGTACACGTGCTGATCGACGCGCGGCACGGCTACACCCCCACACCGGCATTGAGCCACGCCATCCTCACATACAACAACAACCGCCAGCCCGGCACTCCGGAAGCAGACGGCATTGTGGTCACGCCCAGCCACAACCCGCCCGGAGACGGCGGCTTCAAGTACAACCCTCCGCACGGCGGCCCGGCCGATTCCGACGCCACGGGCTGGATCGCCAACCGCGCCAACGAACTCCTCGAAAACGACCTGCGGGGCGTGAAGCGCATCCCCGTCTCCGACGCCCTCGCCGCGGACAGCACCGGCAAGTTTGATTTCCTCAGCAGCTACGTTGACGACCTCCCGTCCGTGCTGAACCTGGACGCCATCCGCGAGGCCGGTGTCCGCATCGGTGCCGACCCCATGGGCGGTGCCGCCGTGGATTACTGGGGCGAGATCGGCGAGCGCCACCACCTGGACCTGACCGTGGTGAACCCCACCGTGGATCCCCAGTGGGCGTTCATGACCCTGGACTGGGACGAGAAGATCCGGATGGACTGCTCCTCGCCGTTCGCTATGGCTTCCCTGATCAACAGGATGTCCGACGGCGGCAGTTCGGCCGCGTTCGACGTCGCCACCGGAAACGACGCCGACGCCGACCGGCACGGCATAGTGACCCCCGACGGTGGCCTGATGAACCCGAACCATTACCTCGCCGTCGCCATCGATTACCTCTACCGCAACCGCAGCGGCTGGAACCCCGACTCGGTGGTGGGCAAGACCCTGGTTTCGTCCTCCATCATCGACCGTGTGGCGGAAAGCCTGGGCCGCAAACTGGTTGAGGTCCCTGTGGGCTTCAAGTGGTTTGTGCCGGGACTGCTGTCCGGCGAAGGCGCGTTCGGCGGCGAGGAATCTGCCGGCGCCTCCTTCAACAAGCTGGACGGCAGCGTCTGGACCACGGACAAGGACGGCATCCTGCTTGCGCTGCTGGCCTCGGAAATCACCGCCGTCACGGGCAAGTCCCCGTCACAGCTGTACAAGGGCCTGACCGACCAGTTCGGCGCCCCCGTCTACGCGCGCATTGATGCAGCAGCCACGCGGGAGCAGAAGGCGGCACTCGGCAAGCTCTCGCCGTCGGACGTCACCGCAACTGAACTGGCCGGCGAAACCATCACCGCCAAGCTGACCGAGGCGCCCGGCAACGGCGCGTCGATCGGCGGGCTCAAGGTGGTCACGGAGAACGCCTGGTTCGCCGCGCGCCCGTCCGGGACCGAGGACGTCTACAAGATCTACGCCGAGTCCTTCAAGGGCGAGGAGCACCTCAAGCAGGTCCAGGCGGAAGCCAAGGCGCTGGTGGACGGCGTCATCGCCTAACCTGCGCAGGCAAAAGCGAACGCTCTCTCACTAGATGCGCTTAAATGACCGACGCTCTCTCACTTTCCTCAAGAAAGTGAGAGAGCGTCGGTGTTAAAGCCGCATTAAGCCTGTATGCCCCTTGCGGGGCGCCCGTTCCGGGCTGAAAATGTGCCTGTGGTCGCCTGCCGACGCCGTAGTCACTATGGTTCTTTCAGTCCGTCATTAAGCCGGGCGCCGGGGATCACGCCGTGGGCCCTTCACTGTTTCCTTTTACCGAGAACGAGGACTAGATTCCGATTTTTCCCGGTGATCCCCGCGGGCGGCCGCTTCGATAATCAGAAGTTCCGCTCTGTGAGGAGATGAGCAGTAGCCATGCTGGCTGAAACCCAGGATGAGGATCAGATCATTGCCAGAGTCGCCGCGATCGACATTGGCAAGGCCGAACTCGTGTGTTGTGTCCGGGTCCCCGCGGAAGGGGACCGGAGGAAACGGTTGCAGGAGGTGTCCACGCACTCCACGATGACGCGGTCGTTGATGGAGCTGGCCAACCATCTCGTGGACCTCCGGATCGAGCGGGTCGTGATGGAGGCGACTTCGGACTATTGGAAGCCGGTGTTTTACCTCCTGGAGGCGCACGGGCTCGAGCCGTGGCTGGTCAACGCCCGCGACGTGAAGCATCTGCCGGGCCGGCCGAAGACGGACGTGCTCGATTCCGTGTGGCTGTGCAAGGTCGCCGAGCGGCAGATGCTGCGGCCCAGTTTCGTCCCGCCTGCCCCGATCCGCCGGCTGCGGGACCTGACCCGGTACCGCGCTGATCTGGTCGGAACCCGGACCGCGGAGAAGAACCGGGTCGAAAAACTCCTCGAGGACGCGTGCATCAAGCTCTCCGTCGTCGCTTCGGATATTTTCGGGGTGTCCGGGCGGGAAATGATGGCAGCGCTCATCGCCGGCGAACGGAACCCGAGTAGGCTCGCGCAGCTGGCCCGGACCCGGATGCGGGGGAAGATCAGCGAACTTGAGGAGGCCTTCACCGGCCAATTTGATGACCACCACGCCTTCCTGCTGGCCCGGATGCTGGCAAGGATCGACGGCATCGATGCCGATATCGCCGCGGTCGATGAACAGATCGAGGGGCAGTTGGCCCCTTTCGCGGCGGCAGCGGAACGCCTGGATGAGATCCCGGGCATCGGCCCCGTCGCTGCTGCCGCTATTATCGCCGAAATCGGGGTAGACATGACCCGGTTCCCGACCGCGGGGCACCTGTGTTCCTGGGCGAAGTTCTCCCCGGGCATCAACTCCTCCGCGGGGAAGACCAAGGGAAACGGCTCGACCGGACACGGCAACCGCTATCTCGCCCGGGTCCTGGGCGAGGCCGCCGTCGGGGCCAGCAAAACTCACACCTTTCTGGGCGAACGCCACCAGAGGATCGCGCGGCGGCGGGGCAAGAAACGCGCTATCGTCGCCACCGGACGTTCCATCCTCGTGATCATCTGGCACCTGCTCCAAGACCCGGACGCCCGGTTCAACGACCTCGGCCCCGACTACTTCAGCCGCCGCACCGACCCCGAGAGCAGAAAACGAGGCCACATCCGCCAGCTCGAAGCCCTCGGCTACACCGTCACCCTCGCACCCGCAGCCTGACCCTACCCCGTCTTCATACCAACACCAACACCCGCCAGACCACGACGGAGTGCACCACAGTGCGCACCGACCGCGGTCACGTCCCCTCCATTTTCGGACTAGTGAGACAGCGTTAGACGGTGCGGACAACGTCCTCGTAGCTGAACTTGGGCTTCACTGCGCCCCAGGCGTCTGCGCCGGCCTGGCCGATGTTGACCACCAGGAAGCTTTTCTGGTCGCCGGCCGGGAAGAACGCGGCGTCGATGGCGCCGAAGTCGGCTCCGGTCATCGGGCCCGCGGCGAGGCCGAGGGACCGGACGGCCAGGATGAAGTAGCCGGCCTGCAGGTGGGCGTTGTTGTTGCCGGTGGACGCAGCCAGGTCCGGGGCGGCGTCGTACATAGCCTTCGGAGCGTTGTATTCGGGGAGGAAGTTGTCCCACTGCTCGGCCCAGGCGGTGTCGTAGCTGAGGACTGCAACCAGCGGCGCGGAGGCGGTCTTGGCCTTGTTTCCGTTGGCCAGGGTGTCAACGAGCGTGGCGCGGGCCTCGTCCGAGCGGACGTAGGTCACGCGGAGGGGCTGGGAGTTGAATGCCGTGGGGCCGAACTTGGTGAGTTCGTAGATGGCGCGGGCCTGGTCCTCGGTCACCTCGCCGGTGAAGGAGTTGGCCGTGCGGGCCTCGGCAAAAATGGCGTCGACGGCGGCCGAATCGATAACCGCTTCTTCGTGGGCAATAGTCATGGCGTACCTTTCGCTGGGCCCGCTCATCGAAAATGATGGGCCGGCGGTCTGCTTTCCATAGTTGTAACTTCAAGCACGCCCGCAATCTTCCCAATACGGCAGGTGACGTTCCGCACAGCGGAGCCGGGATTGCGGCTTGACCCCTCCAGAAAGCCTGAGGAACATGGGCGGTAAAGGCGCAGCCTGCCTGATCGTGCTCCTGCGCCGCCCGACCCCAGCAGGGACGTGAAGACATGTCGGAGCCTCGGAAGCGCCCATCACCGGTCCGGTTCTCCGCCGTTCTGGCCGCCATCGTGGCAGTAGTGCTGACGGGCTGCACAGCGGCGCCGCCGGCGCCTGTGCAGGTCACCCGGGCGACCGTGACATACCGGACCATCCTGGCGGAATTCAGCAAACGGATGCTGGACCTCGGAGCCACGGCAGTCCTGATCGAGGCGCGGATCGACGGCGAGACATTTTCGTCGGCAGGCGGCGTCCGCAGCCTTGAAACGTCGGCGCCGGCCGAGGTCACCGACCCGGTCCACGTCGCCAGCGTCACCAAATCCATGGTGGCCGTTTCGGTCCTGAAACTGGTGGAGGAAGGCATCATCCGGCTCCAGGATCCGGTGGGGAGGCACCTCCCCGAATTCGACAGCCTGATGAAGCCGCCAGGCCCTGTCACGGTGGAGCATCTCCTGCGGCACACGAGCGGCATGCCCAACTATCACGACCCGCAGTTGACGTCGCGCACGCTGCAGCAGGCGCTGACGCAGCCCATCACGGCTGAAGAAATTCTTGCCCTGACAGCCAGCGTGCCGTGGGTGCTGACTCCCGGCGGTGGCATGCAGTACGCCAACGCGAACTACATTGCCCTTGGCCTCATGGTGCAGCGCCTTCGCGGCCAGCCCATCGCCGAGGTCCTCCGGTCAGACACTATCGAACCCCTCAAGCTGACCGGCACCCACCTGACCGGACCCGGCCCGGCACCCGCAACCATGGTCCACGGCTACATCACCATCGACGGCGTTCGCGTCGACACGACGTACCTGGCCGGGCTCATCGGCGACACCGCGGCCGGCTTGGTCTCGACCGTTGGCGACCTGAACACGTTCTACGCTGCCCTCATGGACGGGCGGCTCCTGAAGCCGGCCACCGTCAAAGAGATGCTGCTGGCGCCCGAGGGCTACGGGCTGGGCCTCGAGCGGTGGGGCGACGCCTGCGAAGGCGGCTTCTACTACGGCCACCCGGGCGACACGGCAGGATACGGAACGATGGCCCTGACAACCCCGGACGCCAGGCGCCAGTTGACCATTAATCTGGCGTATCCACCTGGACCGCTAAACCTCACCCCGTACGCGCCCAGCAATGAGCTGGCCTGGGAAGTATTGAGGATCGCGCGGAAGGCACTCGACAGCACTTGCTGACCCGGACCGGGCCGCGCGGTATTGTTGCACCGGAAGATCCCAGCCCCAGCGGCAACCCCCTTGAAAGGCCCCGACCATGAGCATGCTCGGAATGAAATGGAAGCTCCACGGCACCGGCAAATCGATTAAGCCCGGCCACGTGGTTGCTCCGGATGAGCGGCTGGCCTGGCCCCTGACCATCGGTGTGGGCATGCAGCATGTCGTAGCCATGTTCGGAGCCACCTTCCTGGTGCCCATCATCACCGGCATGCCGCCGGCTACCACCCTCTTCTTCTCCGGCATCGGAACGCTGCTGTTCCTGGTGATCACCAAGGGTCGCGTTCCCAGCTACCTCGGCTCCAGCTTCGCGTTCATCGCGCCAATCATGGCGTCCCAGCAGCAGTTCGGCGTGCCCGGCGCGCTGGGCGGAGTGGTGCTCGCCGGCGTCGCCCTGGCCCTGATCGGCGCGATCGTGCAAAAGTTCGGCGCGGGCTGGATCAACCGGCTGATGCCGCCCATCGTCACAGGCGCCATCGTGGCACTGATCGGCCTGAACCTGGCCCCCGCGGCGAAAATGAACTTCGACGCCGCCCCCGTCACCGCCGTCATTACGCTGGCCACCATCATCCTGGTCAGCGTTCTTTTCCGCGGAATCGTCGGCCGGCTCAGCATCCTCGTGGGCGTGGTGGTGGGCTACCTCGTGGCCATGCTGCGCGGCGAAGTGAGTTACGAAAAAATGGAAGCCGCCGCCTGGATCGGCCTCCCGCACTTCCAGACCCCCGAGTTCCACGTGGGCGTGCTTGGCCTCTTTGTCCCCGTGGTACTGGTCCTCGTGGCCGAAAACATCGGGCACGTGAAGTCCGTGGCGGCCATGACCGGCCAGAACCTCGACGGCGTCTCCGGCCGCGCGCTAATGGCCGACGGTGCCGCCACGGTCCTCGCCGGTATCGGCGGCGGCTCCGGCACCACCACGTACGCGGAGAACATCGGCGTTATGGCGGCCACCAAGGTGTATTCGACGGCGGCGTACTGGGTTGCCGGCGTCTTCGCCATTGTGCTGAGCTTCTCGCCGAAATTCGGCGAACTCATTGCCACGGTCCCGCCGGGCGTGCTGGGCGGAGCGGCCACCATGCTCTACGGCATGATCGGCATCCTGGGTGTCAAGATCTGGGTGCAGAACAAGGTGAACTTCTCCAACCCCGTGAACCTGACCACCGCCGCCGTCGCCCTGATCATCGGCATTGCCGACTACACGTGGACCATCGGGGAACTGACATTCACGGGCATCGCCCTCGGCTCGGCCGCCGCCCTGGTGATTTACCACGGCATGAAAGCCATCGCGAAGGTCCGCGGCTCGGTGGCTGAACCGGAAGCGGAGCAGGCGGGCCTGCCTCCCGCCGTCAAGGCAGCCGTCAACGCAGCAGCGAAACGCGCGCAGAAGAAGCGCTGACCCGTCCGCACCTGCGTCCGGCTGTTGCGTCAGGCCGCGTGACCGCCGCCGATGAATGGTCCGGACGGGGTTCCGATGCCGAAGACTGGCCGCGGCTCGGGACGCTTGGCGGTCAGCTCCCCGGCTGCGGGGTGCTTCAGTTGCCGGATCACCCACGGAACCAGGTATTCCCGTGCCCAGATGAGGTCCTCGGTCCTGGCTTCCTTCCAGCCGCGGGGCAGCGGCGGCTTGGGCGCCAGGGGCTCCAGCGTGTGCGGGACACCCAGGGCCTTCAGCACGGCCGCGGCGATGGTGTGGTGCCCCAGTGGTGAGAAGTGCAGCCGGTCCGGATCCCACATGCCCGGGTTCGACAGTTCGCGCAGGAACCACAGGTCAACCATGACCGCGTCATGGCGGGCCGCCACCGCGTGGAGGTTCTCATTGAAGATCGCCACTTTGCCGCGGATCTGGCTGAAGACTGGCGTCGCACCCCAATCCGGCCCGGCAAAGAGGACCACGGTGGCGCCGGACCTTGCCAGTTGTGCCACACCGTCGTCGATTTTTTCTGCGAGCCGGTCAGGATCGCTGCGCCGGAAAACAATGTCGTTACCGCCGGCGGAGAGCGTGACCAGATCAGGTTTCAGGGCGACCGCCGCGGCAAGCTGGTGGTCGAGGATCTGCTGTACCAGCAGGCCCCGGACGGCAAGGTTGGCGTAGGCGAAATCAGGCTGGTTCGCACTGAGCTCCTCGGCCACACGGTCCGCCCAGCCGCGAAAACCACCCTCGCTGCGCGGCTCGGGATCTCCGATGCCCTCGGTAAAGGAATCGCCCAGTGCCACGAAGCGGTGCCACGGGTGGGGCGCCGGTTCCACAGCGGTTTTCTTGGCTGCAATGTCCTGTTTCCAGACGTTCATGCCGTGCTCCCTGTTTTGTAGGGTCCCTCGCTGAGGGAGGAGGTTTCAATTCCAGCGAGTCCCCGGAAAGGGGCGTTTTCCTGGTCACGTCCGGCGGGGTCCGGGCGCGAGGCAGCCACAATATTCAAGGCGGTCTCACGAAGCCCCTGGCGGGTGTGCCGCGCGACGGTCCGGAGGTACTGCAGGGCCGCCTCATGGCCGAGTCCGTAATCGGATTTGAGGGTGCTCACTGCCAGGTCCATAAGCACCATGGAGCTTTGGGCTACGGCCAGTTGCGCGCCGGCTTCGGCCCGCTCCGCCACCCGCACCACCATCCACAGCGACCGGGCCACCTGCCGCGCATACCGGCGCGTCCTGATGATGTCCTCGCTGGTGAAGGCGTGGGGAGTGGAAGCGTAGAGGCTCAGTGCGGCGCTCCAACCGGCGGCGGCCGCAATCGGCATTGACAGCAGCGACCTGACGCCGTGGTCCGCGGCAGCACTGGCATAGCCCGGCCATCGCCGGTCGCGGGCGACGTCGGCCAGGTGCACAAAATTCCCCGTGCGCACGGCCTCAAGCACGGGTCCGTCTGCAAACGAGCACTGTTCTTCGTCTGCGGCGCGGGCCGCGGGAGTGCCGGCTGCGGCGGTTCGGGCCGATCCGGGGCGGAAGAAGGTGACAGCCCAGCTGATCCCGCGGGAATCGCCATCGATGTCGCGCATGAACTCGCGGGTAACCGCAGCAAGGAAGTCTTCAACATCCGTGCTGTCGAACACCACATCCTGGGGGTCGGGAAGCGATTCCCAGCCCGGCTCCCCCGGTGTCTCCGCGGCCATGTTCCACGCCTAGGTTCGAAACGCGTGGCCCACTGCAAAACCTGCTTCTAGGATACGTCCGGCGAAGGCCCCCAGGGCGTGGTCCAGCCACATAAAAACCGCAGTCCGGGCACAGAACAGTGCTTACCCGGCGTCGAAACTTTCGTCGCCGTCGTCGTTCGGTGATTTGTTCTTGGCGCGGTCGGTTCCGCTGCCGTCCGGCAGGCCGGCAGCATCCTGTCCCGATTCCGACGAGAAGGGTCCAGAACCCTGCGAATCGGCGTTGGCGTCGTTGATCTCCGCCTCCGCGGAGGGCACGTCGGCGTCGCGCGGGACGGGCGGTTCGCCCGGCTCGAACCCGGGATCATTGGTCTCCGCGCCGCCCAGCTCCTGTTCCGGCGTCGGCGTGCCGTAGCCGCCCACTTCCTCGTCCGGTTCCGTGCGCTGGTTGTCCTGACTCATGGTTCCTCCTTGTTGTGGATGTGAATCTGACGTGCCCTCATCATTTGAATCGGCAAATAATCAGTAAACTTATCAAACGTTGCCCTTGGCGCAACTTCAGCCTAGTTTTGGAGCACACGCCTAGCCCCGGAGCAAGGAGAAACATGTCGGATGGGGAGGACTTCACCGGCAGCACCGGCCGGAATGAAACCCGCGAGGAGCAGCTTGACCGGAACTGGGCTGAGTTGCTGCAGGAACTCCGGGTGCTGCAGACCGGGGTCCAGATCCTGGCCGGTTTTCTGCTGACGCTGCCGTTCCAGCAGCGGTTCGAGGACCTGGACGTTTTCCAGGTGGGCCTCTACCTCGTCAACGTGGTGATCGCGACGCTGACCACCGCCTTTATCCTGCTGCCCGTCAGCGTCCACCGCCGGCTCTTCCGCCAAAGGCTCAAGGAAACCCTGGTCTCCAGCGCAGACACCATTACCAAAATTGCCCTGGCCGGCGTGGGGATGCTCAGTGTCGGGACAGCCGCCCTGGTCTTCGACGTGACAGCGGGCCGCACCGCCGGCCTGACCGCCGGCGGAATCCTGCTGGCGGTCCTTCTGGTGCTGCTGGTCTACGTCCCGCTGCGGCTCAATAAACGCGCAGCCGAACAATAGCCAGGTCAGCAAGCTGCGGGGGATTCGTTCGAAGGAGTGCACATGCGCACGTGGGCCAAGGAACACGGGCTTCTGCTCGCCAACGCCGGACTTTTCCTGGCGTTTTTTGTTGGCATGATCCTCTCCGGAGCTGCCGCGTACAGCGAGGACCAGGCGGCCCACGGGCAGCCGGGAGTCACGGTTCTGGAGTACCTGTCTACGGGCAATTTTGTGGAGGCCACGTTTGAAAACTGGGAATCCGAGTTCCTGCAGATGGCCATGTACGTGATCCTGACCGTGTTCCTTTTCCAGAAGGGGTCCTCCGAATCCAAGCCCGTGGGCAAGGCTGCGCCGCAGGACCAGGATCCGCGCGATGCCACCATCAGCAAGGCCACGCCGTGGCCGGTGAAGCGCGGCGGCCTGGTGCTGAAGCTGTATGAGCACTCCCTGTCCATACTCCTGCTGCTGCTGTTTGTTGCCTCGTTCAGCCTGCACGCCGCCGGCGGAACGTCGGCCTACAACGAGGAGCAGCAAACCCACGGCCAGCCCACCGTCACCCTGTTCCAGTACTTGGCCACCAGCCGGTTCTGGTTCGAGTCCTTCCAGAACTGGCAAAGCGAATTCCTCGCCGTGGCGGTCCTGGTGGGCGCCTCCGTCTACCTCCGCGAAAAGGGCTCACCCGAGTCCAAGCCGGTGGCCGAGCCGCATTACGAGACCGGGGCCTGAGCGGCGCGCGCCCAGGCAGCCGCAGCCCAGGCAGTAAGCCCAGCGCCGCCGGGGGCGCTTGCCGCCGGGGCTGGCTTCAGGCGCCTTCCAGAACCTGGCTGGTAGCCCAGGCCACGTATTTTGCCGCGTTGGCGACGGCGTCTTCCGGGCTGGCCGCGACATCCAGCAGCTGCGCGGCGGCTACCACGCCGTGCGCCGCGAGGTCCTCGGGCGTCACCAGGATCCGCCCCGCCACCACGATCACCGGGATCCCGCGTTCCCGGGCTGCGTCGGCGAGCGCGATGGGGGCCTTGCCGGTCAGCGACTGCGAGTCCATGGAACCCTCGCCGGTGATCACCAGGTCGGCGTTGTCCAGCTGGCTTGCGAGGCCGGTGAGCCCGGCGACGAGCGCGAACCCGCCTTCCAGCCGGGCGTTGGTGAAGGCAAGGAACGACGCCGGGAAGCCGCCCGCCGCCCCGGCTCCCGGGATGTTGACGTCCCGGCCAGTGGCCTCCCGGAGTACGGACGCCCAGTTGCGGAGACCGGCGTCGAGCTGTTCCATTGCCTCGTCGTCGGCGCCCTTCTGGGCCCCGAAGACGTGGGCCGCGCCTGTGGGGCCATAGAGAGGGTTCTGGACGTCCACGGCGATCCTGAACGAGGCGGCGGACAGGCGCGGGTCCAGTCCGGTGGTGTCGAGGGCTGCAACGTCGGCGAGTGATCCGCCGCCCAGCGGAACAACGTTGCCGGCGGCGTCCAGCGGCTTGAGTCCCAGCGCACGCAGGGCGCCGCTGCCGCCGTCGGTCATGGCCGATCCGCCCAGGCCCAGCACAATCTCGGTGGCTCCAGCGTCGAGGGCCGCGGCGATCAGCTGTCCGCAGCCGTAGCTGTGGGCCCGCAGGGCGTTGGCGGGGGTGGGCTCCATCTCGGCCAGGCCGGAGGCCTGCGCCGTCTCGATGACGGCGGTAGCACCGTCGTCGGCGTTCTTCCGGATGGCCCAGGCGGCGCCCACGGGGGCGAGGATGGGACCCACGACGGCGTTGAGCCGCTCCTCGTAGCCGGCCGAAACGGCAGCCTCCAGGGTTCCTTCACCGCCGTCGGCGATGGGAAACTGGTTGGCGACGGCGTCCGGGTAGACGCGCAGCGCACCTTCGGCGATGGCGGCGGCGGCCTCCGCGGCGGTGAGCGAGCCCTTGAACTTGTCCGGAGCGATGAGAATGCGCATGCCGTCCATCATGCCAGCCGCGTCCGGGAAAGCGCTTGCCCAATCCGACATGCGGACAGCACGGGACGCCCCCTACCGGCCGGCGTCGGGATCCTTAGCCTTGAGCACCGCAAAGTAACCCGGTATGCGGCTGTTCCCCCCGGCGTCCATCAGCGGGTTGGTCTCGATGGTCGCGGCCCCGTCCTCCACCAGCGTCCACCGGTCCCTGGGCATCACACGGGCGAGCTCCTGCGGTCCGAAGTGGCCCGGCATGGGCAGTGTCCGGATCGCGAGCTCCAGCGGGGCCGGGATGCTCCGCAGCGACGCACCCAGATGCGCGACGTACTCCACCGGGTTGCCCTGGAAGTTAGTCTCCGCCAGGAAGACTGTGCCGCGGGCGCCCACGAGCTGCCTCAGATTTTCCATCAGCGCGGCCTGGTCGGCCGGGGTCAGGACGTGCAGCACACCGCGGACAAAGACGTTGGCATCCGTTGATCCCACCAGCCCGGAAGCCGCCCCTGGCTCGGTCATGTCACGCGCCAGGTAGCTGACACCCTCAACGCCCGCCGATTCGTCACGGGCACGGGCCACCGCGTTCGCAGAGACGTCAACACCCAGGACCTGGGGTGAAAACGCTGTCAGCGCGCGGCTGAAGGCGCCGTGCCCGCACCCCACATCCACCACGGGAAGGCTGGGATCGAAGTGCCGCTGCAGGACGTCCCGGTAGCCCAGCAGCTCATGATCCGTGCCGGAGTCCCACAGCACGTCACTCCGGGCGCCCGTCCTGGCGATTCCGGCCCAATACCTGTCCCAGGCCATGGTCCTGTTTTTCGGAGCCGACCAGGACAGCCTGATCAGTTTGGGCAGGATCAAGTACTTCCGCAAGGCGGCGAGCACCGGTTTCGCTGGGGAGGACACCGTACAAATATAGGACGTCAAACAGGCTGCGGCGGTTTGGCCGGGCTGGTCCGTTCAGGCGGTGGCCGCGGGCTCCTTCAGCAGCCAGGCCATGGCGTCGTCGCGGGACGTAAAGAACCGGGTGGGGCAGGGCAGTTTGTTGATGCCCAGGATGAAGTTGGCCAGTACTTTGTCCACGGGCGACGCCCCCAGCAGCGCAATGCGGGAAGCCTGGCAGGGGCGGCCAAAAACGGCACGGGCTCCCCGGCTGACCTGGGCCGTGGTGGCCATATCCACCAGCATGGGATGGCGGCGGGCCCCGCACAGGTCGTTCACGTTTTGCATGGCGGCCTGGGCGTCGGATTCCGCGATGGACACGCCCCGCGGCCACTTCAGCTGGATAACACCCTGTTCATCCAGCGTCAGGTCCGCCTTGGCTGCTTCTTCAGGCTGACTTGTCACGATTACCCTCCGCGCATTCTTATAGGAACAGGTGTGCTCCGTCACCCTACAATGTACTCAGTCAGGAGCAAGCAGGTGCTCACTCAGGAGCGAAGGGGGCAGGTTTGCCAGCGGTCACACCACATTTCGCAACCGTGCCATACCTGGCTGTCGTTGCGGACCCCGACGCCGGGCGCCGGGAATTCACCACGGCGGCCCTGGAGGCGGCGGGCTTCACGGTCAAAACTGGCGGCGACGCGGCCAGTCTGTCGGCGCTTCTGGACGAGCGCGAGCCCTCCGTCCTGATCCTGGACAGTTCACTCTCCGACGTCGACGCGACCGCCCCTGTGCTGGTCCTCGTGGATCTCGACAGTCCGGCAGAGGTCAAGTCAGTGGAGCATGCCGGCGTACGGGACTCCATCGCCAAGCCGCCTGCTGCCAAGGAACTCGTCCACCGCGCCACAGCCCTGATCAACCTGGTCTCCCGCCGGAATGAAGCGCGGCAGGAAGCGGAGACGCTCCGCGAAAGGCTGCGGCAGGTATCCGCGGCGGTCCGCGGAACCAACCATCCGCAACAGATCGCCGACTTTGTGGTCAGGGGGTTCGGCGAGACGTTCGGCGCGGACCGCGTCTGGCTGACCACATTCGACGACGACAGGGTGCCACCCATCACCGCCCAGTGGCAGCGGCCCGGCCTGGCTCCGCTGCCCGAAGGATTGTTCACGGACGAAGACCCGGTGCGCAGGACGGCTGACGCACTGTGGTCGCGGGCTGAGGCACTGACGGCGGACGGAGCGTTCGCACCGCTGGGCACCGGCGACGTCCAACTGCCGGCCGAACTCGCGAAACTGCGCGCCGCCGCATTCGTGGCCGTCCCGATGGGGGACGGCAGCACGTCCCTGGGAATTATTTGGATCGCCCTGCTTAACTCGCCCAGGGAATGGTCGCGGGCCGAGCTGGCACTGATCCAGCACGTGGCCGGCAATACCGCCCACGGCCTGATCCAAAGCCACCTGATCACCAGCCAGCAGCAGGTGGTCAAGCAGCTCCAGCAGCTGGACAAAGCCAAAACCGACTTCCTGGCCACCGTCAACCATGAGCTCCGCACGCCGCTGACATCGATCATGGCGTACCTGGACATGATCCAGGAGAATACGTCCGATCCCGTGTCCAGCGAGGTCCACCAGATGCTGGACATCGTGGTCAGGAACACGGAACGGCTGCGGTTGCTGATCGAAGACATGCTGAGCGTTTCCCGCAACGGGCATGAACAAAGCCCGCTGCACCTGACCCCTGTCCGGCTGGCTCGGACTCTGGAGATCGTCACCGCTGCGCTCAGGCCGCTCGCGAAAGTGCAGAACGTCGCCATTGTGATGGCTCAAGCCTCGGAGGATCAGGAAATCCTTGCCGATGAGGTTCAGCTGCAGCAGGTTTTCACGAATCTGGTCTCCAATGCCATCAAGTTCACCCCAGGCGGCGGACAGATCGATGTCGTCAGCCTGACGCGGGCAGATGCAGACGGCACCCGCTGGGCGACGGTCAGCGTCTCGGACAGCGGGATAGGGATCTCCAGCGACGAGATAGCCCACATCTTCACCCGCTTCTACCGCGCCTCGAACGCGATGTCCGGGGCGGTTCCGGGCACCGGACTTGGGCTCGCCATCACGCAGGACATCGTCCAACGCCACGGCGGCCGCATTGACGTAACCTCGGAGCTGGGCGTTGGCACCACTGTCACCGTGAACCTCCGCCTTGGAGCCCACGCGTCCCACGGAACCTGAACCCGGAAAGGAGGCACCAGATGTTCGCTGACGATGACCCCAGGCTCTCCCAGCTGCTCGATGGCATCGTCAGGCTCGCCTCCGGAGACCTCCAGTCGCGGATAGAAGTATCGCCGGCCCGGGACGAGCTCGACGCCATCATCATGGGCACCAACCTCCTGGCCGAGGACCTTCAGATCATCTACGAAGAGCTTGAGCAGCGCGTTGAGGTCCGCACACAGCTGCTGCACGAAGCCCACCGCGAAATGCAGATGATGGCCATGCAGGATCCCCTCACCGGCCTCGCGAACCGCTCAGCGCTTCTGTCCGCGCTGAAGTCCGCCCAGGACCACGACGGCGATCCCCTCAGCCAGCCCGTCATCCTCCTCCTTGACCTTGACGCCTTCAAATCCATCAACGACACCCTCGGCCACACTGCCGGCGATCAGGTCCTGATCACCGTGGCGCAACGCATCCGCAGCGCCGTCCGTACCAGCGACGTGGTTGCCCGGCTGGGCGGGGACGAGTTCGCCATCGTTATGCCGGCCACGGGCGCCGACCAGGCCGCCGTCGTAGGCCAGCGCATCCTGGCCGCCATCAAAGAACCCATTGACCTGCCTGACCGGACCGTCCGCTGCGGGGCGAGCGTAGGACTCAGCGTCGGGGCGGCCGGGCGGAGGGCCGAGGACCTGCTGATGGAGGCCGATGTGGCCATGTACGCCTCCAAAGCCGAGGGCCAGAACCGGCTCCACGTCTTCGAACCCGGGCTCCTGCTCATCCGGAGGCTCCGCAGCCAACTCCTTGAGGATCTCCGGGCCGCCATCAAGGGCAACGGCCTGGTGCTGCACTACCAGCCCGTGGTTGAACTGGGCACCGGGCGCATTGAAGGGGTGGAAGCCCTGATCCGCTGGGACCACCCCACCCGCGGGCGCATCATGCCGGACGAGTTCATCCCGCTGGCAGAAGATGCCGGCCTGATCTCCGAATTGGGCCTGTGGGTGCTAAACACGGCTGTAGGCCAGCTACGCACCTGGATTGATGCCGACCTGGTGGACAGCCGGTTTTCCGTCCGGATCAACATCTCCGCGACGGATCTGCAGAGCCTGCAGTTCATCGAGGACGTCCGCGCCGTGCTCAAGGAGACAGGCGTCCGTCCCGAGCAGGTTGTCCTGGAGCTGACCGAAGCGGCCATCGTCAGGGGCAACGACCTGGACCGGTATTCCCTGGGCGGGCTGCGCGGGCTGGGGGTCGGGATCGAGATCGACGACTTCGGTACCGGATACTCCTCCATCAGCTACCTGCGCCGGCTCCCCGTGGACCGGGTCAAAGTGGACCGGTCCCTGATCGAGGGCCTGGGCACAGACCCCAGCCAGCCGGCACTGGTGGCTGCAGTCCTGCAGCTGGTGCGCGCCTGCGGGCTCGAAGCCGTGTGGGAAGGCGTGGAAACGGCGGAACAGGCCGAGCACCTCCGGAACCTCGGGTGCCTCAGCGCACAGGGCTATTTCTTCAGCAAACCCGTCCCGCCCGAACGGATTCCTGCGCTGCTGGCCGAAACTTCTTCCGAAAGTAATAGAGGTTGATCGATTAGGGGCTGCGCTTTTGGATCATCCCGATATACCATCAAGTTGCGGTATCCGATTCTTCGAGGCCAGGAAGATCGGCATTAATCAGAAGTAGCGCATTCCGAAGGCAACTGGAAATTTGAAAATAAAGGGGCCAAGGAGCCATTACTTCGTCAACTGGGGGCGTTGCTAATGACGGTTCGCGTACAAGCTTGGGGAGTTATTGCGGCGGTTTTGGCGGATTCCGATCCTGCCGGCGCGGCAATACGTCAGCGCCTTAGCAACCGCTTGGGGGAAAACCCCGGCATGCCGGAACGGGCCCTGCTGGAATATCTTCTGGAACGCCGGCAACAGGACACCACAGACGCGGATACGCCCGACACCGCGCGCTTCCCGCAGCCTCCCAGCGCCATGCCGCCACAGGTGGCCGAGCAGCTGGATTCCCTGCGCAGCCTGTCGCGGATCAGCTCGCTACTGGAAAACCAGATGCTGATGACCGCGTTCCAGCCCATCTACGGCCTCGAGTCCAAGGCCGTTGTGGGCGTAGAGGCGTTGTCGCGCTTTGTCAGCGACGACGGCGCCAGCGCGGAACTCTGGTTCGCCGAGGCGGCCGCCGTTGGATTGGGCGCCAACCTGGAATTCTCGGCACTCGCGTCCGCAGCCGCCGCAGCCGCAAAACTCCCCCCGCACGTCTATGTCGCCCTGAACATCTCCCCCACGTCATGTCTGGATCCCCGGCTGCCCGAATTGTTCGACCACATCGAGCTGCCAATAGACCGCATTGTGCTCGAATTGACGGACGGAATTCCGGACGAGGAATACTCGCATTTCGTTTCCGCAATTACGCCGCTCCGGGAACGCGGGCTGCGCATTGCAATCGATGATTCACACCCCGGCGCGGGCGCCCTCAGCCGGATGCTCCATCTGCGGCCCGACTTCATCAAGCTGGGCAGGAACGTGATCAGCGGCGTGGACACGGATACGTCCCAGCACGCCCTGGCCGCTTGCCTGGTGGACTTCGCGGAGCAGATCGGCAGTATTCTGGTGGCCGAAGGTGTTGAAACCGCCGAGGAACTGATGGTCCTCACCGAGTTGGGCTTCAGCGCCGGCCAGGGCTACCTGCTGGGCCGGCCCTCGGTGCAGCCTAAGGATTGGGCGGCATGGAATACGCCGCTTGACCCCGACGGGCTCCGCCGCCTCGCCGCCGCAGCCGATCACGCCCACGGTCCCGGCGGCGCTGACTGACGGGGACCGCGCGGCGGCACAGCGGGTACCGGCACGTTCGAAAACGGTACCCTCGACAACGACACGCTCCAACCCGGGTCAGCTGCCCTGCCACTCGCCTCGCTCCTGCAGGACCTGCTTCAGCAGATCCGCGCGGTCCGTCACGATCCCGTCCACGCCCAGGTCAAGCAACCGGTGCATCTCGGCAGGGTTGTTGATGGTCCACACGTGGACCACGAGGCCCAGGGCGTGCGCCCGCCGGACATAGGCAGGCGTCACCACGCGGATGGCCCCGTACCGGACCGGAACCTGCAGCGCCTGGACATCCCGCAACGGGCCCCGCAGCACATAGCGCAGCCACGCGGCCGGAAGTACCGGGCCCAGCAGGACGAACAGCGCGTTCGTCACCATCCCTGCCGACGACGCCACCGGACGGCTCAGCAGCTTCAGCACCGCCCGGCGTCGGCGGTCCGAAAAACTTGCCACCAGGACACGGTCATGTGCGGCGTGCCGTTCGATGCCGGCGGCCAGGCTTTGCACGGAGTTCCAGTCTTTGACGTCCAGGTTCAGCCGGGCGGCCGGGAAGGCCATCAGCAGGTCATCGAAGAGCGGCACGGGCTCGCGCCCGCCGATCCGCGCGGTGGAAACCTCGGCGGCGGTTAGCTCGGAAATCCGGCCACGGCCGTCAGTGACCCGGTCCAGGGTGTCGTCGTGGAAGAGCAGCAGCACGCCGTCGGAGGTGGTGTGCACATCCGTCTCGAGGTACTCATAGCCAAGTTGGGCGGCGGCCCGGAAGGCGGCCATCGAGTTCTCCAGCCCCTCCCGCGAGAATCCACGGTGGGCCATGGCGATGGGATGCGAAGGACGGGCAGCACCGCCGGAAGCATCAAAAAACGGCTCAGTCACGCTTGTGAGCGTACCGGAGCCCCTGGGCTAAGCGTCCTGCGGCACAATCTCCACGCCGTCACTACAGTGCAGCAGCGTGCGGCCATGGCCGTCGTCGAGATCCACCCACACAGCGGTGTGGTCCCACGTGATGGCGTCCACGAACCCGCTCGTTTCGTATCCCGGGGCGCGGCGGACGCGCACGCGGTCGCCCTCTTTCAGTGCCTTCCAGTGCGCAGCCGGCTCTGCCGGGCGCAGCGGCGCTTCGGCCGCGCGTTGATTGCCGTTCCTTGCCATGACTTCCCCTTTAGCCGCGGATGTGTATCCGTAGCCCACGGTAGGTGGCAAACGTGAACGGAAGGTGAGCGGAAGCTGTGAATTCCGGCTATGGCGCCGGGATCAGGACAGCTCTACCCCCAGCGCAGCGAGCCTGGCCTCGAGGATCTGGGCAACGCCGTCGTCGTCAAAGTGGGGTGCCTGCTGCCCGGCGGCGCTGATGGCGTCCGGATGGCCGCTGGCCATGGCGTACCCGTGGCCTGCCCAGCGCAGCATCTCGACGTCGTTGGGCATGTCCCCGAACGCCACGACGTCTGCCGCGTCAATGGACAGGGAGTTGGCGTATTCGGCCAGGGTGACGGCCTTGTTGACGCCGGGGAGGGACAGTTCCAGCATCGCCACGGTGGGCGCGGAGTGCGTGGCGGACGCCAGATGGGCGACGGCGGGCCGCACCGCGGCCAGGAAGTCGTCCGCGGTGCCATCCCTGACAATCGCCAGGAACTTCACGACGGCGTCGTCCGGGGTGAGCGTTTCGGCCAGCGGGGCGGGGGTAAATTCGGCCAGCAGCTCGCTGGAACCGTTCTCGATGAAACCGGGCTCGAGATGGAATCCGCTCAGCGTTTCCGCGGCGAAGAGAGCGGCCGGGCGCAGTTCCTTGATGATCCGCCGCAGTTCCAGCACAGCGTCCATGCCCAGCGTCCGGGCGGAAACCAGCCGGTCCGCTTCGAGGTCCCACACCACGGCGCCGTTGGAGCAGATGACCGTGCCGGTGTGGCCAAGCTGTTCCTCCAGCGGGTGGAGCCAGCGCGGCGGGCGGCCGGTGACAAAAACGAGCTCAATGCCAGCGTCCCGGCAGGCATGGAAGGCCCGGACTGTGCGGTCGCTGATCTTTCCGTCGTGCCCAAGAATCGTTCCGTCAATATCACTTGCTACCAGCCGCATCCTGCCAGTCTACGTGGAGCGGCGGGCTTCCCGGGCCGTGAAGCCTCCTCCCTGGGGCTGGCCTCTTGGAGTCGCCCGACGACGTTTTTTGACGCCGCGCTACGTTCTGTTGAGCCTGCACGTCGTTGCGTGAACGTCCGTGTCCGGTGCCGTTGTGGGGCGTGGGGGCCGTCCGTAACCTCATCTTCAACATGTCCGCAAGCAAAGGAAATACCGTGACAACTCCCCCGGATAACACTCCGCAAAACCAACCGGCCGCCACCCGCATCGTGGCCGGCCAGGCTTCCGCTCCGAAGCGTCCGCTGGGCCTGAAGATCGGCATCGTGGCCGGCATTCTGGCGCTGGTCGGCGGCGGCGTGGCCGTGGCCTCGGCCGTCTCCGGCAACAACGCCGCCACCTCCGCAGCGACCTCTGCCGCACCGGCCGGCAACCCGGCAGCAGAGCTCAAACTCGGCTACTTCGGCAACGTAACGCACGCACCCGCACTGGTGGGTGTCAGCCAGGGCCACATCGCCAAAGAACTGGGCGATACCAAGCTCAGCACACAGGTCTTCAACGCCGGGCCAGCCGCGATCGAAGCCCTGAACGCCGGCGCCATCGACGCCACCTACATCGGCCCGAACCCGGCCATCAACTCGTTCGTCAAGAGCGGCGGGGAGTCCATCAGCATCATTGCCGGCGCGGCCGCAGGTGGTGCGCAGCTGGTGGTCAAGCCGGAAATCACCTCCGCCGCGGACCTGAAGGGCAAGACGCTCGCCTCGCCGCAGCTCGGCGGCACGCAGGACGTGGCGCTCCGCGCCTGGCTGGGCTCGCAGGGCTACAAAACCAACGTTGACGGCAGCGGTGATGTGGCCATCAACCCCACCGAAAACGCCCAGACGCTGAAACTGTTCCAGGACGGAAAGCTCGACGGCGCGTGGCTGCCTGAGCCCTGGGCCTCCCGCCTGGTGCTGACGGCCGGGGCCAAGGTCCTGGTGGACGAAAAGGACCTCTGGGACGGCTCACTCTCCGGCAAGGCCGGCGAGTTCCCCACCACCATCCTGATTGTGAACAAGAAGTTCGCCGCCGAGCACCCGGACACCGTAAAGGCGCTCCTTAAAGGCCACGCCAAGTCCGTTGACTGGCTGAACAGCGCGGCTGCCGCCGAGAAGGCCAGCGTCATCAACGCTGCCCTCAAGGAAGCGGCCGGCGCCGAACTGAAGGCCGACGTGATCGAGCGGTCCCTGAAGAACATCGTCTTCACGGTGGATCCGCTCGCCGGAACCTACCCCAAGCTGCTCAAGGACGGCGTGGAAGCCGGTACCACCAAGCAGGCGGACATCAACGGCATCTTTGACCTGACGGCCCTGAACGAGGTGACCGGGCAGAAGACGTCAGCCGCCGGACTCGGCAAGGAATAGCCCGCGTTCAACCCGCCCGCTTGCCTGCAACTTCTCCGGATTACAGACAGTGGGCGGGTTTTTCGCGATCCCTCAGGGTTCCTTTTCGAGCCGACCGGCCGGGTCGATAATAACCCTATGGTTCGCTTCACCGCCGACGTTCAGCTGCGGGGCTCCAACCCATTCGTGGACGTCCCGGCGGCAGCTGTGGCTGAGCTGCTGCCGCTTGCGGAGCATGGCCGGATCAGGGTGACCGGCACGCTCAGGGGTGCGGAGTTCAACGCCACGGTGATGCCGGGCAGGTCCGGCCAGCACGTCCTGTATCTTTCCGGCGGCCTTCGGACGGCAACGGGCGTGCGCGTCGGGGAAGCGGTCACAGTGGACGTTCACGCGCTCGGCTCCGACGAGGTCATCCCGCCCGGAGATTTGGCTGCCGCCCTGGACGCGACTGTAGGAGCGGCTGGCAACTGGGGGCAGCTGCCCGTTTCGCAGCGGCGGGAGCTGATGCGTTTCCTCGAGGACGCTCGGACCCCGTCGACGCGTGCGCGCCGCGTTGAACAGCTCGTGGCCCAGGTGCTGGGCGCGGACATCCCGCCACCGGGCCGGCGCACTGGCCGCGCCTTGTGGACCTGCCCCTCTTGCGGACGGCAGTTTGTCACACGGAACATGAACCATTCCTGCTCACAGCACACCCTCGACGAGCCGTTCCGCGGCAGGCCAGCCAGCATCCACCGGCTGTTCGAGGTGGTTCGCCGGACGGTTGAGGCGATCGGCCCGGTAACGCTTGTTCCGTACCGGGACCGTGTCGCCTTTATGGTTCGGGTCCGGTTCGCCGGGGTCAAACCCGCGAACAAGTGGCTCGATGTGGAGTTCTGGCTCACGCGCCGGGTTGAGTCGCCCAGATTCCGACGAATCGAAACGCTGTCTCCGTACACACATCTGTACACGGTGCGCGTGACCGAGGCATCCGACGTCGACGGCGAACTTGCCGCCTGGCTCCGCGAGGCCTACGCGGTGGGCTGCCAGGAGCACCTGCGCAGCCCGACGACCTGACGGCCCCGGGCCCGGGACGTCGGGGCCAGGGCCACGCGGCGCGCGTTACTCCGCCGGAACCGCGTTCAGTTCGGCGCGCGTGGGCGGGTTGGCGCCCGGGCGGGAAACCGTGACGGCCGCCGCGCGGGCAGCGTGGGCCAGGAGCTCAGCCAGGCCCTCGGCCGGAAGCTCGCGCAGGTCCTTCCGGTTCTGCGCGCCGTCCAGGCCCCGATCAACGATCCCCGAAAGCAGCGCGGCCATAAAGGAATCACCGGCGCCCACGGTGTCGGCCACTTCCACGCGAGGCGCGTCAATCGCGGCTTCACCGGCGGCCGTAATTCCCCACGGACCGGCCGCGCCGCGGGTGACCACCACCAGGGCAGGCCCCTCGGAACCGCCCAACGACAGCCAGCGGCGTGCTGATTCCAGCACGTCCACACCCGGGTACAGCCACTCCAGGTCCTCGTCCGAGGCCTTGACCACGTCCGAAAGGGTGACAAATTTCTCCGCCTGCCGCCGTGCATAATCCACGTCGGTGATGATGCTGGGCCGGCAGTTGGGATCGAAGCTGATCGTGGCGGCGGGGTGGGCGTGCTCGACGGCGGCGAGCACCGCCGCGGCGCCCGGCGCCAGCATCGTGGCGATGGAGCCGGTGTGCAGCAGGGTGGTTCCCTGCAGCATAAAGGCGAGGCGGTCCGACAGGCCGGGAAGCTCCCAGGCGAGGTCGAACGTGTAGGTGGCGGCACCGTCGTCGTCAATTACGGCGGTGGCCACACTGGTTGGCAGCTCGTCGGGGCCCAGCGGCAGCATAACGGAGCTGGAGCGCAGGTGCGCCGCCACCGAATCCCCGTAGGCGTCGCGGCCGTAGCGGCCGACGAACTGCACGGGATGGTCGAGGCGAGCCAGGCCCACCGCGACATTAAGGGGACTGCCGCCCACGTGGGCTTCGATTCCGGAGGCGCGCTGGACAACGTCAACAAGGCCCTCGCCTATAACTGTGAGCATGGTCATACTCTGCCAGAGATGCGCCCGCCTACACAGGCGTGTTACGCGTCGCCTACCATGGAGATATGACATCCTATGTCCTCCAGTCAATGAGGGCTGCCCTGCCCGACGCCGAACACGTCCTGGCGGTCCGCGGCACCGGCGGCTACCGGCAATACAGGATCCCCGCCCTCGCGGTCTCGCGGCAGGGCACCCTGCTGGCCGCCTACGACGGCCGCCCCAACCTCGATGACCTTCCCAACCCGATCGACCTCCTGCTCCGCCGCAGCACGGACAACGGCCGGACCTGGGGCGAACAGCAGGTAGTGAGGACGGGCGGCGGCCTCAACGGCTACGGCGATCCGAGCCTCCTGGTGGACGTCGAAACCGGCCGGATCTTTATGTTCCACGCTGCCGGTACGCGTGCCGGATTCTTCGAAGCGGCAGCCGGGCTGGAGCCCGATAACGACGTCCAGCACTGCGACCTCAGCTACTCGGACGACGACGGCCTGACCTGGCAGCACCGCAGGATCACCGCCCAGCTCAAGATCCGCCAGCCGGTTCACACGCGTGGGCTCAGTACGGGCGAGCCGGCCATCACCGGGATCTTCGCGGCGGCGGGGCAGGGCATCCAGATCCACACCGGCCCTTACCGCAGCCGCCTGGTCCAGCAGTTTGTGGTCCTAGCCGGCGGCGAGATCATGGCCGCCTCCGCTTACAGCGACGACCACGGCGACACCTGGACGCTCGGGGAGCCCATCGGCGCCCGGACGCACGGCCACGCCCCCAACGAAAACAAGGTTGCCTCCCTCCAGGACGGCCGGCTCCTGATGCACAGCCGCGGCACACCGCGCCGCCTTGCCGCAATATCCGACGACGGCGGGGCCACCTGGAGCGCGCTGCGTCCGGTCGAGGACCTCCCGGACCCGGGTGACAACGGCTCGCTGGTCCGCTTCGACGGCCTGCCGTCCCTGGCTTCCCCCGCCGACGACGCCACCGGCTCATGGCTTCTGGCCACCAACAACCTGGACACGGCATTGCGGCGGAACACGGTGATCAGCCTGTCCACCGATGACGGCCTCAGCTGGCCCGCGAAGCTGGTCCTGTGCCCGGGCAGCTCGGCCTATTCAACAGCCGCCCGGCTCCCCGACGGCAACATCGGCGTCCTCTACGAGCGCCAGGGCTACCGGGAAATCGTGTTCGCCTCGGTGCCCGCGGAACAACTCACGGCGCAGCTCACCGCCCGCCCCGCTGCCGCCGCCGACCCTAGCGCTTCGCCCCAATCCGACGCCGATGCGAGGGTTCCGGACGGCGGCGCCGGGCTGGTGTTCGACATGGACCTGCGTTCCATCACGCCCGGCCGCCCGAAGGTCTGGCAGAACGCCGGCGAGTTCCACGTCATGCAGTCCGCCGGTGAGGACTGGGGTGTGCACACCTGGAAAGAAATCGGCCAGGGCTACTCGGCCGAAGCTGCGCAGGTCATCGGCACGCGGGAGGCACAGGACCTGAATTACGGCCCCATCATTCCCGGCTACAAGGTCGGGGACATCCTGGCCTTCACCGGCAGGGCACGCAACGACGGACCCTCGCCGGTGACCGCCGTCCGGCTGTCCGGTCCCGGCTCGAATGCCTTCCCCGCGGCGGATCTTGGCCCCGGGCAAGAGGCGCTCTATTTCACGCCCGGGTACACCGTCACAGAGGCGGATGTGGCACAGGGCCGCGCGGACGTGGTCTTTGAAGTGGTCGGCGAGCGCGGCGGCACTGCCGAGCGCCGCCGTCGTGCTTTCACGTTTGACACGGTCTCTGGCGACATAAGCGAGCCGAAGTGAGAGACCGTTTGCGAAAAACCCGCAGGATCTGAGAGAGCGTCCGGGGAAAACCCGCAGGAAGTGAGAGAGCGTCGGAGGAAACTGGCGCTTGACGTGAACCTGTGATGACGCTTACAGTCGACATACGAGCTCGGACGTCCTACATCCGATAAACCTTCTGGAATGGCGAGGCCCTCATGAACAACATCACCAAGAACCTGCCGCTGGTCAATGACGCCAGCCGCCGGAACTTCCTCAAGCTGACCGGTGCCATGGGCGCCGCTGCAGCCTTCACCGCCTCAGTGGCCGCGTGCGGCAGCCCGGCAGCTACCACCACCGGCAGCTCGGCGAGCGCCGCGGCAGTCAACAAGGACCTCACCATCGAAGCGGGCATCTCCTACGCCCTCTCCACCGGCTTCGACCCGCTGAGCTCCTCAGGCGCCACGCCGATGGCCGTCAACCTGCACATCTTTGAAGGCCTCATCGAGCTGCACCCGGCCACCCGCGAGCCCTACAACGCGCTGGCGGCATCGGACCCCAAGAAGGTCAACGACACCGCCTACCAGGTGACCATCCGCGACGGCGCCAAGTTCCACGACGGCACCCCGGTCACCACCGAAGACGTGGCCTTCTCCTTCACCCGCGTGATGGATCCGGCGAACAAGTCCCTGTTCTCGCAGTTCATCCCGTTCATCAAGGAAGTCAAGCCCGTTGACGCCAAGACGGTCGAGTTCACCCTCAAGTACGCCTTCCCCGGCTTCGGCCCCCGCATCTCCGTGGTCAAGGTTGTCCCCAAGGCCTTGGCCACGGACCTCAAGGCCTTCGACGCCAAGCCCGTCGGCACCGGCCCCTACAAGCTCGTCTCCGCCGCCAAGGACGACAAGATCGTCTTCGAAGCGTTCGCGGACTACAACGGCCCCAAGCCGGCGCTGGCCAAGGGCATGACCTGGCTCCTGCTCTCCGACGCGGCCGCCCGCGTCACCGCCGTGCAGTCCGGCCGTGTCCAGGCCATCGAGGACGTCCCCTACCTAGACATCGACGGCCTCAAGTCCAAGGTCAAGGTTGAATCAGTCCAGTCCTTCGGCCTGATGTTCCTGATGTTCAACTGCAACAAGGCGCCGTTCAACAACAAGCTGGTCCGCCAGGCCCTGCACTACGGCCTGGACAAGGAAGCCATCATCAAGAAGGCCCTGTTCGGCAACGCGAAGGCTGCCAGCTCCTACTTCCAGGAAGGCCACCCGGACTACGTCAAGGCCAAGAACGTCTACGGCTACGACGCCGCGAAGGCTGAAGACCTCCTGAAGCAGGCCGGCGTCACGAGCCTCGAATTCGAACTGCTTACCACGGACACCGCCTGGGTCAAGGACGTTGCCCCGCTGATCCTCGAATCCTGGAACAAGATCCCGGGAGTGAAGGTCTCCGTGAAGAGCATCCAGTCCGGCGCGCTGTACACAGACCGCGTCGGCACCGGCGACTACTCAGTGGTCGCAGCCCCCGGCGACCCGTCAGTCTTCGGCAACGACGCGGACCTGCTCCTGAGCTGGTTCTACTCGGGCGCCACCTGGATGGAAAAGCGCGCCTACTGGACCGCTCCGGAGCGCGCCAAGCTGCAGGAACTGATGAACAAGGGCTCCCAGGCTGCCGCAGCAGATGCCAAGAAGATCACCGGCGAAATTGTGGACCTCGTCTCCGACGAAGTTCCCCTGTACCCGATCTTCCACCGCCAGCTGCCCTCCGCCTGGGACGACAAGAAGCTCAACGGCTTCAAGCCGCTGCCCACCACCGGCATGTCGTTCATCGACGTCGGACGCACCTCTTAAGGAGCGCCCCCCCCGGGACCTCCCGGGAGACGGCACCACCAACTCGACGCAGCAGGGGCTGTGGCCCGCTGGCCACAGCCCCTCTAAGTTGAGAAGCACCACCCCGTGACGCGGCCCCCGCGGCACAACCAAACAAACCGGAGAACAAATTGGTCACGATATTGCGTCTGCTAGGCCGCAGACTCGCAGCACTGCCATTGATGATCCTGGGCATCACCCTGCTCGTCTTCCTTGTCCTGCAGGCCGCTCCCGGCGACCAGGCAAGCTCCGCCCTCGGCGACGGCGCCAGCGAAGAAGCGAAGCAGCAGTACCGCCAGGAAAACGGCCTCAACGACCCGCTGGTCATCCAGTACTTCGCCTTCCTCGGCAGGCTTCTGCAGCTCGACCTCGGCGTCACCACCCCGCCGGCCAAGTCGGTGGCCGCCATGATCGGCTCCGCGTTCCCCCTGACGCTGCAGCTGACCTTCCTGGGCGTGCTGATCGCGATCGTCCTGTCCCTGACCTTCGGCATCCTCGGCGCCCTGTACCGGGACAAATGGCAGGACCAGCTGGTCCGCGTTTTCTCGATCGCCGCGATCGCCACGCCGTCGTTCTGGCTCGGCATCCTCCTGATCCAGTGGTTCGCCCTCGGCGCCAGCCCCCTGTTCCCCTCCGGGGGCATCGCGACGCCGGAATCCGGCTTCGGCGGCTGGCTCAACTCGATGGCCCTCCCGGCCCTGGCCCTCGGCATCCCGGTCTCCGCCTCGCTGATCCGCGTGGTCCGCACCTCGATGGTGGAGGAGCTGGACCGCGACTACGTCCGCACCGCCATCGGCAACGGCGTCCCCTACCGCGAAGTGGTCTCCAAGAACGTCCTCCGCAACGCCCTGGTGACCCCGGTGACCGTGCTGGGACTCCGCGTGGGCTACCTGCTCGGCGGCGCCGTCGTGATTGAAATGATCTTCGCCCTGCCCGGCATGGGCCAGCTGATCCTCAACGGCATCACCAACCTGGACGTCAACCTGGTCCAGGGCGTGGTGCTCACCATCTCCGTCACCTTCGTTCTGGTGAACATCGTGGTGGACCTCCTGTACCTGCTCATCAACCCCCGAATCAGGACGGTATAGCTCATGCGTAGCAAGCTTGCTGAACGGCTGAGTGCCCCGGGCCTCCGTTTCAAGGCGCTGCCTTGGGGCTCCCGCATCGCCCTCCTCTTCCTCATCATGATCGTCCTCTCCGCCGTGTTCGCGCCGGTCATCGCGCCGCACGATCCGCTGGAGACCTTCGTCCCCGCCACCCCGCCGGGCGCCGAGCACTTCTTCGGCACCGACCGGCTGGGCCGCGACATCTTCTCCCGCCTGCTGTTCGGCGCCCAGTCTTCGCTCATGATCGGCCTCGGCGCCGTGATCCTGGCCATCCTGGTGGGCGCGTTGCTGGGCTCCTTCGCCGCGACGTCCAGCAAGGCCGTCAACGAACTGATCATGCGCCTCATGGACATCCTGATGGCGTTCCCGGGCATCGCCCTGGCCGCAGTGCTGCTGGCCGCGTTCGGGAACTCGGTTCCCACCATCATCATCGCGATCGCCATCATCTACACCCCGCAGCTGGCCCGCGTGGTCCGCGCCAACGTGCTCTCCCAGTACGGCGAGGACTACGTCCGTGCCGAGCGTGTGATCGGCGCAGGCCGTTTCTACATCCTGCTCAAGCACATCGTCCGCAACACCGCCGCCCCCGTGCTGGTGTTCGCCACGGTGATGGTGGCCGACGCCATCATCCTCGAAGCCTCGCTGTCCTTCCTCGGCGCCGGCGTCCAGGATCCCGCCCCGTCGTGGGGCAACGTGATCTCCTACGGCCGCAACCTGGTCCTGTCCGGCGGCTGGTGGGCCACCACGTTCGCCGGTGTGACCATCCTGCTGACCGTGCTGTCGCTGAACATCCTCGCCGAGGGCCTCACCGACGCCATGGTGAACCCGAAACTGCGCAAGGCACCTGTAGTGAAGGACGACGACGGTTCGGCAGCTGCTGTGGCCGGCGCAGCGGTGGGTGCCGGCGTCGACACCCAGATCGGCACCTCCGTGGCCCAGCCGTCAGTGGTGGAAGAGCACGAGCTCGACGGCGTCCGCGCCGCCTACGGCGACGTCCTCACAGAGGAGCACTACAACGAGGCAGCCATCCTCTCCGATCCGAAGCTGGCCGCGGCGAACCCGCACCTGCTGCTGGACAAGGAACTGGAACTGCTCTCCGCCATCGAGGCCACTCGCACCGACCGCCTCCCCCAGGTACCGGCCGGCGCCCGCAACGTCCTCGAGGTCAGGAACCTGTCCATCCGCTTCCCGGGCCGCTTCGGCGACACCGCGATTGTGGACAACGTCTCCTTCACGGTCCGCGAAGGCGAAACCATGGGCCTGGTGGGCGAATCGGGCTGCGGCAAGTCCATCACGTCCCTCGCGGTCATGGGCCTGCTGCCCAAAACCGCGCAGGTCACCGGGTCCATCAAGTTCGACGGCAAGGAACTGCTGGATCCGGCCACCAGCCACAGCAGCATCAAGGCCTACGAAGGCCTGCGCGGCCAGCAGATCGCCATGGTCTACCAGGACGCCCTGAGCTCCCTGAACCCGTCCATGAAGATCAAGGACCAGATGGAGCAGCTGACCAAGCGCGGAGGCCGCAAGACCCCCACCGAGCTGCTGGAACTGGTCAAGCTCGATCCTGTCCGGACGCTCGCCAGCTACCCGCACGAGCTCTCCGGCGGCCAGCGCCAGCGCGTCCTGATCGCCATGGCCCTGTCCCGTTCACCGAAGATCGTGGTTGCCGATGAGCCCACCACCGCCTTGGACGTCACCGTCCAGAAGCAGGTAGTGGACCTGCTCAACGAGCTGCGCGAACAGCTGGGCTTCGCCATGGTCTTCGTCAGCCACGACCTTGCCCTGGTGGCCTCCCTGGCCCACCGCATCACCGTCATGTACGCCGGCCAGGTGGTGGAATCCGCGCAGGCTTCGGAGCTGCTGCAGAACCCCAAGCACGAGTACACCCGCGGCCTGCTCGGCGCTGTCCTCTCCATCGAGGCCGACGCCGTGCGCCTGCACCAGATCCCCGGCACCGTCCCGTCCCCGCGCGACTTCGCCCCGGGCGACCGCTTCGCCCCGCGTTCACTGCGGTCCGACGCCGACCCCGACCAGCAGCTGGTCCTGACGTCAGTAGGAGCCGCCGGCGGCGGGGACGCTGACCACTACTGGGCGAGCCACCTGAAGGAGGATGCAAAGTGAGTGAATCAACCGGCAAGCCGGTCATCGAGCTCAAGGACGTCAAGGTCTACCACCACGCACGTGGCGGCGGGGTCTTCCGCCCGAACATCGTCAAAGCGGTCGACGGCGTCGACTTCAGCATCAGCCGCGGCGAAACCGTGGGCATCGTGGGTGAGTCCGGCTGCGGCAAGTCCACGCTCGCGTCCGTGCTCGTGGGACTGCAGACGCCGACGTCGGGCGAGGTGCTGTTCCACGGCAAGCCCGCCATCAAGCGGAACGCCGCCCTGCGCAAGGAATTCGGCCGCTCCGTGTCCGTGGTCTTCCAGGACCCCGCCACGGCGCTGAACCCGCGCATGACCGTCCAGGACATCCTCACGGACCCCCTCCAGATCCACGGCATCGGCACTGCGGCAACGCGTGCCGCGAAGGTCAAGGATCTGCTGGCCCTGGTGGGCCTGCCGCAGTCCGCGGCCGAGGTCACGCCGTCGCAGGTTTCCGGCGGCCAGCGCCAGCGTGTGGCAATCGCCCGCGCACTGGCACTGGACCCGGACATCATCGTGGCGGACGAGCCGACGTCGGCCCTTGACGTCTCCGTCCGCGCCCAGGTGCTGAACCTGCTCTCGGACCTGAAGACCCAGCTGAACCTCGGCATGGTGTTCATCTCGCACGACATCCAGACCGTCCGCTACGTCTCGGACCGCATCTGCGTTATGTACTTCGGCAAGATCGTCGAGCAGGGCACCGCCACCCAGGTCTTCGACAGCCCCACCAACGACTACACCAAAAAGCTCCTGGGCGCCGCCCCGAGCCTGCTCCACATCTAGCTTTCCCACCTCAAATTTTCGTCTAACCATCAATATTTGGAGAACTCTGTGACCACCGTCGCTTCCCGTTTCCAGGGCGTCATTCCGCCCGTCGTAACCCCCCGCACCGTCGATGGCGCCATCGACGTACCGTCGCTGGAAAACGTCACCAAGCACCTGCTCGACGGCGGCGTCAGCGGCCTGTTTGTGCTGGGATCCTCCGGCGAGGTCACCCACATGACCAACACCGAGCGCGACCTCGTCGTGCAGACCGTGGCAGGCGTGAACGCCGGCCAGGTGCCGCTGATCGTGGGCGCTGTGGAGCAGACCACCAACCGCGTCATCGAAGAAGCCAAGCGCGTCATCGCGCTGGGTGCCGACTCGATCGTGGCCACCAGCCTGTACTACGCCATCTCCAACGCCCAGGAGAACGGCACGCATTTCCGCTCCATCGCCGCCGCCGTCGACGTTCCCGTCTTCGCCTACGACGTGCCGGTGCGCACCCACTTCAAGCTGCCCACCGACCTTCTGGTCGAGCTGGGCCGCGAGGGCGTCATTGCCGGGGTGAAGGACTCCTCCGGCGACGACGTCTCGTTCCGCCAGCTGCTGCTGGCCGCCAAGGACATCCCCAACTTCGACATCTTCACCGGCCACGAAGTGGTTGTGGACGGCGCCCTCCTGGGCGGCGCCCAGGGTGTTGTTCCGGGCCTCGGCAACGTTGACCCGGCGGGCTACCGCCGCCTGTTCGACGCCGCACAGGCCGGCGACTGGGCCCAGGCCGCAGCCGAGCAGGACCGCTTGGCCGACGTCTTCGAAATCGTCTACACCCCTAAGCCCGGCCGCATGTCCGGAAACGCCGCCGGCCTGGGCGCCTTCAAGACCGCCCTGCAGCTCATGGGCATCATCAAGACGAACGTCATGAGCGCGCCCATGCTCTCCTTGGACGAAGACGAGACCAAGGCAATCCGCGCCATCCTGGAACGCAACGGCCTGATGTAGTCTTCGCGGCCGGGGCGCTGGGCATGCTCCTTTTGCCGGCTGCTGCGCTCGTTCCTCACGCAACAACGCAGCCTACGCAAAAGAACCATGTCCAGCGCTGCTTCCGTGATCAACCAGACCCCAGGTGATCGAGCCTGTCGAGATCCCCTGTTAGGAAGAGAATGATGTACGCGATCGGTGTTGACCTTGGGGGTACTAAGACTGCAGCCGGGGTTGTTTCCGCGGACGGGGAGGTCTTGTTTTCGGAGACTATTCCGACTCTGAACCGGGATGGTGGCGACGCCATTTTGGACGCTACTGCGGCGCTGGTTTCTTCCCTTTTTGTCCGGGCTCAAGCAGCGGGCCTGGACGTTGCAGGGGTTGGCGTTGGTTCGGCCGGCGTTATCGATGCCGGACGCGGGGTGGTGGTTTCCGCTACGGATGCCATCCTCGGGTGGGCCGGGACAGAGCTGACCGCAGGGTTGGCCGCCCGGCTTGGCCTGCCGCCGGCGGCTGTGCGGGCGGTGAACGATGTCCATACGCACGCCCTCGGCGAGGCCTGGACAGGTGCCGCTGCCGGGACGGCAAGTTCGCTCCTGGTGGCTTTCGGCACCGGCGTCGGCGGCAGTTTTGTCCTGGCCGGGCACCCGGTCCTGGGACACCGCTACGCGGGCGGACACGTGGGCCACTTCGCCTCGCCGTACGCATTCCACGAGGGCCAGGCTATTCGCTGCGTCTGCGGCGGCGCCGGGCATGTTGAGGCCATCGCCTCCGGGCCCGCCATCCACGAGGCGTACGTGCGGCTCGGCGGCAAGGAACCGGCGCTGGACGCCCGCGGCGTCTTTGCCCTCGCCGGCGACAGCGATGCCATAGCCATCCAGGCGGTGGGCATGGGCGCCTCTGCCGCCGGCCAGGCCGTGGGCGGACTCGCCAACATCCTGGACCCCGAAGTGGTGGTGGTTTCCGGCGGGCTCTCCGACGCCGGCGCGCCCTGGTGGCGTCCCATGGAACGCGCCCTGCGCGCCGAACTCCTGCCCGCGCTGCTCGGCCTCCCCGTCCTTCCCGCTAAACTCGGCAACGCAGCAGCAATGGTGGGCGCCGCGCGACTGGTCCTCACCACCACTCCGTCCTGACGCCGTCGTCCCACGCCCCACGCCCCACGCCCCACCCTGATCTTCAGCCCGCTCCGCCAACCTTCCAGAGGAACCGACCGTGATTCTGACCCCCGAAGCCCTTGAAGCCCTGCGCGGGCAACTCATCGTCTCCTGCCAGGCGTATCCGGGCGAGCCGCTGCGGGACCCGCGCACCACGGCGCAGTTCGCCGCTTCCGCAGTGATCGGCGGCGCCTCCGCCGTCCGTGTCCAGGGCCTGGCCGATGTGCAGTTCACCCGTGCAGCGGTGGAGGTTCCGGTGATCGGGCTCTGGAAGGACGGTCACGACGGCGTCTTCATCACTCCCACACTCCGGCACGCTTTGGCGGTGGCCAACGCGGGCGCCCACGTGGTGGCGATCGACGGCACGCGCCGGGAGCGTCCGGACGGGCTGACCCTGGCCCAGACGGTGGCGGGCATCCACCAGGATTCCCACGCGCTGGTGATGGCGGACTGCGGCTCGTTCGACGACGCTGCCGCGGCGGTCGAGGCCGGGGTCGACCTGATCGGCACCACGCTGTCCGGTTACTCCGGCGAGCGCCCCAAGACGCACGGCCCCGACCTGGAGCTGCTGAAGCAGATCGCCGCGGCCGGCTTCGGCGTGCCGCTCATCGCCGAAGGCCGCCTCCACTCCCCCGCCCAGGCCCGGCAGTGCCTCGACGCCGGCGCGTTCGCCGTCGTCGTCGGTACCGCGATCACGCACCCGGCCACCATCACCGGCTGGTTCGCCGAGGCCCTGAAGTGAACCCGCCGCCGGAACGAGTACAGCCGGAACAAACACAGCCCACCGGCGCTGAGCCCGGGAACTACCTGCTGGCCGGCACGGTCCTGACCGACGGTTCGATCCAGGACGACGCAGTGGTGGCCGTCGCGGACGGCCGCATCGTATATGTGGGGCCCCGCGCCGGTCTTGATGAGGCGTCGCTGCCCGGCCTTGAGGAACTCGAACTGCCGCGGGGCAGCATGATTCTGCCCGGCCTCGTGGACCTGCACTGCCACGGGGCCGTGGGCGGCGACTTCCCGAGCGGCGACAGCGAGGCTGCCAGGACCGCCGTGGACTTCCTGCACCGCAGCGGCACCACCACGCTGCTGGCAAGCACGGTGACCGCGTCCCGCGAGGACCTGCTGCGCGGCCTGGAAACCCTGCGGCTACTTGCCGATGAAGGGCTCATCGCGGGCATCCACTCCGAGGGGCCGTTCCTGTCCCACGCGCGATGCGGCGCCCAGGATCCGCGGTACCTGCGCGAACCGAACCTCCCCCTGCTGGGCGAACTGCTGGCCGCGGCCGGCGGCCACCTGCGGACCATGACGTACGCGCCCGAACTTCCCGGCGCCGACGCCGTGGTGCGGATGCTCGCCGAGCACGGCGTCACGCCGTCGCTGGGCCACACTGACGCGGACGCGCGGACGACGGCGGCCTCCCTCACCGAGGCGGCGGAGCTGCTGGCGGCATCAGGCCTGGGGACCGCATCGCGCCCCACCATCACACACCTCTTTAACGGCATGCCGCCGCTGCACCACCGCAGTCCAGGGCCTGTTGCCGCATGCCTCCGGCTGGCCGGGGCCGGCACGATTGCCGTGGAACTCATCGCCGACGGCGCGCACCTGGACCCCGAAACGGTCCGGATGGTCTTCGAGCTGGTGGGGGCCGAAAACGTAGTTCTGGTGACCGACTCCATGGCCGCCACCGGACTGCCCGACGGCGACTACGAGCTTGGCCCCGCAGCCGTCTCCGTCATTGGAGCGGTGGCCCGGCTCAGCAACGGCACCCTCGCCGGCGGGACGGCCACCCTGCTGGATGTTGTGCGGCGGACCATTAACGCCGGGGTGGAGCCGGCCGCCGCTGTTCTGTCAGCCACCGCCGTTCCGGCGGCCATCATCGGCCAGTCGCAGGAATTCGGAAGCCTCCGCGCGGGGCTGCGGGCCGACGTCGTAGTGGTGGACCGCAACTTCCGCCGCGTCCTGGTCCTGCGCGAGGGGCGCACCCTGGGCCGCCCCGCCGTCGGGGTCTAGCGCCGGCACTGGGCTGCGGGATCCGCCGTGGTCAGGAGCCGCCGTGATCAGGGACCGGGGACGATGAGAATTCCGTCATGGTGTTCGAGCATGTGCCTGGTTCCGATGTCACGGCGGCGAATCCACACCACGGAGGAGTCGGCAGTTTTGGCATCGATGACGGCGGCATAGCTGTGGCCGTCAGAACTGACCACTTGCACGTCGTCTGATGCGTCCAGCCCGCTCCAGTTCTGCGGCCCAAACGATGTCTGGCTTTTGGACGACGGGTTTTTGCTCATGAATGTACCTTCCTGTCAGGTGAGGCCGGAGGGCCCTTAGGGCAAGCGGATGGGCTTGAGTTCTTCGAAGCGGTCGCCCGGGCCGGGGTTTCCGGCCTGGGTCTTGCCGCCGAGCTGCGTCATGACGCCCCAGACGGCGTTGAGTCCGGTGGTGACGGCGCCGTCGGCCCATCCGCCGGTCCACGAGACGTCGTCGCCGGCCAGGTAGATGCCCCGGTGTGCGGGCTCATGCCCCTCCTGCATGAAGTGGGTGTACAGGCGTTCCTGGTAGCGGTAGTGGCCGGGCAGGTTGTCGCTGAAGGCGCCCATGAAGTTGGGGTCGTCTTCCCAGGAGACGGTGATGGGATCGCCGATGATGTGCGAGGCGATGTCCACCGTTGGGTAGATCTGTTTGAGCGAATGCAGCATCAGGCGCACGCGCTCGTCAGCGTCCAGGGGGAGCCATTTGAGGGCGTCGTCGTTCCATGTATAGGACAGGCAGATGAGGGCCGGCTGGCCCGGGCCGTTGTCCAGCAGGTAGGTCCCCCGCGTCAGGCGGTCCGTGAGCGTGGTGCTCATGACCTGCCTTCCGGTTTCCGGGTCAATGTCCTTCCAGAACGGACGGTCAACAACAACGAACGTTTTGGATGACTGCAGGTAGTGGCTGCGCTCGATGGCCGTCCAGAGCTTATGGCTGAACAGCGACTCATCGACGTCGATCCGTGCGGAGAGCAGCCAGCTCTGGCAGGTGGCGATGACGGCGGGGTAGTGCGCGGTGCCGCCCCACTTGTCGGTGATGGCGATGTCGCCCGGGGTTCCGTCGCTGTTGAGGATGCGTTTGACGGAAGTGACCGCGCCGCGGGGGTTGCCCCCGTGCAGGGAGGCGAGGCTGGTGCCCGCCGGCCAGTGGGCCATGGTGTCGGGGGCGTGGTTCCAGAGCCGCTCCGGGAGGAGCTGGGCACCGCCGATGATGCGGTGCTGGTCGGCGTCGGCGTCCACATAGACAACGCGGAGGATCTCCAGGAAGGAGTCCGGGAAGTTGGTGTCCCAGCCTCCCGTGCCGAACCCCACTTGCCCGAAGGCTTCACGGTATTCGAAGGGCAGGGCGGAGAACGCCTTGGACGTGGCCAGGTAACCGGAGAACGAGACGTCGTCGAACCGGGGAACCAGCTCGTTCCACAGCTTCTTGATGGTGGCCAGGTCCCTGGTGCGGATGGCTTCCTGCATGGCGGAGAAGTGTGCGCGTTCTTCGAGGCAGTCGTCCCAGGCTGCTGCGACATCTGCGAAGAACTGCGGAAGGTCCGCGGCGGTTTCGGCGTAGTAGGCCCTGCCGGCGAGCTCGATCACGGTGCTTCCGGCCGCAGGGGTCAGCGGGTTGGGGAACGGCTGGGTTTCGATGTCCAGCATGTCGGCGTAGTGGAAGAAGGATTTTCCAGAGCGCGGGAAGCGCATGCCGCCCAGGTCCGCGACGGGGCCGGGCTGGCCGTCGGGCCTGCCGGCCCGCAGGCGGCCGCCGATCCGTGAGGATTCATAGATGACCGGTTTGAGGCCCATTTTCATGAGCTCATGGGCGGCGACGAGCCCGGAGAGCCCGGCGCCGATGACGGCTACCTCTGCGCCGTACATGTCCGCCGGAACGGAACCGATGCCTTCGGAGTGGCCGAGGTATTCGTCGTACGGGAACGGGAAGTCCGGGTTCAGCATGGTGACTTTGGGTGCAGTCGGAGTGCTTGTGGCTGCGATGCTCACTGGTGTCCTTCGTTGGTGTTGGCTTCGGTGCCCGGGGCGAACCGGGACAGGTAGTCGGTATCCCTGCGGGCCTGGCTGAGTGTATTGAGGTTGATGTTCGCGACGATGAGTTCGCCGTCTGCCGCTGCGGCTGAGAGGTGCCGTCCGTACGGGTCGGCGATGGTGCTCAAGCCTGCGAAGTGCGGGCCCGCATGGTTGGCATAGGCGATGTAGACCTGGCTCTCCAGAGCCCTGGTGGGAACCACCATAGAGGGGATCAACCGGGTGTCGAACGGCTGCGCGCCGGTGCTGTCGGATTCCCGGAGCGGAACCGCCGTGGGCACACACAGCAACTCCGCGCCCGCGAGGGCGGCTGCGCGCACGAACTCGGGGAATTCGACGTCGAAACAGATGCCCAAGGCAACGTTGGCTCCGTGGAACTCCACGATGGCCGGTGCATCGGCCCCGGGAGTGAAAACCGACTTTTCGCTGCTTCCGAAGAGGTTCTGCTTGCGGTAACGGGTCAGCTCGGTTCCCTCGGCATTGAAGAACGACGCCGAAATGTAGTGCCGTCCTCCTTCGTGCTCCACTGTGGATGCCACCAGCCCGATGGCGTACTCCCGGGCAATGGCGGCCAGCTGCTCGCGGTGGACCGTGCCGTCCTTGGTGTGGACGAGGGTGGGTGCGTAGCCGGAGACGAAGAGTTCCGGGGTGACGAGCAGATCGGCACCGCGCCGCCGCGCTTCACGGGCTTGGCTGGAAAGGCGCCGGAGATTCTCCGCTGCCGAATTGACCAGGCCGGTGGCCTGCAGGACCGCGACCCTCAGCTCCGGGCGTGGAGCAGTGTTCACTGTGCGCCGTCCAGGTCTCCCCGGCAGAGCCGGGCGACGACTTCGGTGAGCAGGTCCACGCCGGCGCAGACGTCGTCGTCGTGCGTGTATTCCTTCTCGTTGTGGGAGATTCCGTCAACGCTCGGCACGAACAGCATGACGGTGGGAACGATGTCCTTCATGTTGATGGAGTCGTGGCCCGCGAGCGTGAAGACCGGCGCGCTGGTGAGTTCCAGCTTCTGCGCACAGTCGCGCGCGAGGTCCACGCCGGCGGGCTGGTACGGGAGCACGCCCCAGGCATGGGATTCCGCAGTTTCGATGGTGACGTTGGCTTCCTGCTCGATCCGTGCGATGCCTTCGCGGAGCAGCTGGCGGGCCGATGCGAGCACGTCCTCGTCCGCGCTGCGAAGGTCCATCACCAGGTCCACCCTGCTGGGGACGACCACCGGTGAATTGGGGTAGACGCTCAGCTGGCCGACAGACGTATGCAGGACGGCGCCCGGGAAGGCGTTGGCGATCTCGCGGAGCAACACCACCAGGTGCGAGGCACCGAGCAGGGCGTCCTTGCGGTCGGCAATAACGGCGGAACCGGTGTGTGCCTGCTCCCCGTGAACCGTCGCCGTGTACTTCACAGCCGCCCAGCAGGAATGCACGAGGCCGATCGTGGTGCCCGAGTCCTCCAGGGACCGGCCCTGTTCGATGTGGATCTCGGCATAGGCGGCAGCCCGGGGACCGGTGCCGGAGCCGAGGTGCCCGATCGCGTCAAGGGCTTCGGCCACGGTGATGCCGTGGTTGTCCGTGACGGCCAGGGCTTCGCCGGCCGGGAGCTTGCCGGTGTAGACGCTGCTGCCCATCATGGATGGGGCGAAGCGGCAGCCTTCTTCGTTGAACCAGTCCACGATGGCCAGGTTGTACTTGGGAGCGTCGTCGGGGTTGGTGGTCTCGGCCAGCCGACGACCGGCGTGCAGGGCCGCGGCGACCCCATAGGCGCCGTCGTATTTGCCTGCCGTTGGCTGGCTGTCCAGGTGGGAACCGGCCAGTACGTAGGGAGCGCCGGGGGTCCATTCCAGGAGGGCGAACACGTTGCCGATCCGGTCAACTTCGGTCCGGAATCCGTACTGCTCGGCCAGAGAGGTGAACCAGGTACGCGACTGGGCGTCGGCCGCCGTCGCCGCTTGGCGGTCCACCCCGTGGCCCGGGGTTTCGCCGATTGCCGAGAGGCTGCGGAAATCGCGAAGGAAGGCTTCGGCGTCAGCGGTGGCAGTGCCGGTGGTGATCGAGGAGGTGCTCATGGGAGGCTGCTTTCCGTTTTGTTGGTTTGGGCCGGGCTGGAAATGACTGGCAGCGTGTGGCTGCCGGGGTGGACGAGGGCGAGCTCGTTGACACGTTTGCGGACGGCGAACCAGCCGGCAATGAGCGCGGGAATGAAGATCGCCAGGGAGGCGATGGTGTAGGTCCCCACCGGGAAGTCGAAGAGCATAAGGATCAGGACCCCGCCGAGGAAAATGAGGGTCAGGTAGGAGGTCCAGGGAGCACCGAGCATCCGGAAGGAAGGCCGCTTCAGGACTCCTCTTTGGGCGAGCCGGAACAGCTTGAGCTGGCAGAGGATAATCGTCGCCCAGGTGCACAGGATTGCCAGTGCTGTCGCGTTCAGGGCGATCTCGAACGCCATGGCCGGCACCACCGCGTTGAGCCCGACGCCGAGCAGCGTGATGGCCGCGGTGAAGAGGATCCCCCCGTACGGCACGCCGCCCTTGCTCATCTTCTCCATGAACCTCGGGGCGGCGCCTGTCTGTGCCATCGAACGGTAGATCCGGCCCGTGGAGTACAGCCCGGCGTTGAGGCTGGACAGGGCCGCCGTCAGCACAACGAAGTTCATAACGTCGCCGGCGCCGGGCACGCCGATGGCTGCGAAGAAGGTGACGAAGGGCGATTCGCCGGCCTTGTAGGCGTTGAAGGGCAGCAGGAGGGCGAGGAGGACCGTGGCTCCGACATAGAAGATGGCGATGCGGAAGATGACGGCGTTGACGGCCTTGGGCATCACCTTGTCGGGGTTCTTCGTTTCGCCGGCGGCGACGCCGATGAGGTCGATGCCCGCGTAGGCGAACACAATGCCCTGCACGATCACCACGGCAGGAAGCAGGCCGTTCGGCAGCAGGCCGCCGTGGTCTGTGATGAGGGAGAACCCGGGGCTGTGGCCGGCTACCGGGAAATTGCCGGCAAAGAAGATGCCGCCCACCAGCAGGAAGATCACGAGGGCGCCGACCTTGATCACGGAGAACCAGAATTCGAGCTCACCGAACACCTTCACGGAGATCAGGTTGACGGCGGTGACCACAGCCAGCGCAGCAAGTGCCAGGACCCACTGCGGGACGCTGCTGAACGAAGTCCAGTAGTGGAAATAGACCGCGATGGCGGTGATGTCCACGATCGCTGTCAGCGCCCATGAGATGGCGTAGACCCAGCCTGAAACGTAGGCCGCTTTCTCGCCGTAGAACTCCCGGGCGTATGACACAAACGAACCGGAGGAGGGTCGGTGCAGGACCAGTTCGCCGAGGGCCCGGAGGACGAAGAAGGCAAAGATGCCGCAGACGGCGTAGACGACGGGCAGGATGGGGCCCGCCGAAGCCAGCCGGCCTCCGGCTCCGAGGAACAGGCCGGTGCCGATGGCGCCGCCGATCCCGATCATCTGGACTTGCCGGTTGGACAGGCCCTTCTTGTATCCCGCCTGTTCGTCCGGGCGGACGGCCCGGGGCCGTTCCTGGGCCAGGTCTGTTGCGTTCATGCAAAACTCCTGAAGTGTGATTGCCGCCACTGGGCGACAGGTATTGATTTTTTCAAGGATCCGGGCGCGGGACCATGACGGGTAGGGGAAGAACGGGAGGCAGAAAATGTACGAACGTACAGTGGAATTCTGGCGGCGGGGATACATGCTGGATGCAGGACAATTCCAGAAAGGCGATCTTGACCGACGACGCAGATTGGCAACGGATCATTGGGGTCCTCAGCGGCCAGGTACCCGAACTTGCGGAGAATTTCCTCAGCAGGATCCTTGTGGATCCGGCCTACTCGGAATCCGGACTGACCATGGAGGACCTGAGAAGCAGCAGCGAGGACTCTTTTCGCGCGATGCTTAAGGGCCTGGCCAGGGACGGAACTGACCTGAAGGCGTTGGAATCCCTGGCCGCCGAACTGGGTGCCAGACGGGCACGGCAGCGCGTGCCGCTGGAGAGCCTCGTCCGGGCCATCCGGACCGACTTCTCTTTGTTGTGGGAGGCGCTGTCGGCGCCGTCGCTGGGCGCCAGCCCGGGCCTGCTTGTGCACCGGACTGAACTTGTGTGGCAGGTCGTGGATATTTTCGCCACACGTGTCAGGGAAAGCTACCTCGTTGAGTACGAAGACCTTGAAAGAGCAGATGCGGACCTGCAGCACCAGTATCTGACGCGGCTCTTCGCCGCCGCGGAGCCGTCACCACCGGACATGGCCCGTATCGTGGGCGCGCTCAGGATCAACGCGGATGCCGAGTTCCTTGTCGCCGCCGTCAGCCGGGATGACAGCCTGACCGTTCAGCGGCGCCTTAACCTGCACGCAAAGTGGGACGAGCGGGCCTTCGCTTTTGACCAGGGCCATCACACGCTCATCATCCTGCAACGCCGGACATCAAGCCGGACCGATCTTAGCTTCGAGGAAAGATCCGTGTTCGACGGCATCGCCGCGGCGGTGGCGCCCCCGGTCTATGGTTTCGCGGGCGTGCGCATGGCAGTGATTGCCGCGCGGGAAATCATGACCGACCTTCCCATGGGCGGCACCGGCATTTTCCGGCTGCAGGACCGGTGGGAATCCGTCACGCATCACCGCCTCGCCCAGGTCGGGTGCGACCCGGCGCACCTGGTGTATCCGTATCTGCGCCGCTGCTCAGAGGGGGAACGGGAGCGGCTCCTGGAGACCGTATCCGCTTTCCTCGACTCCGGGAGCCTGGTGGAGACCTCGGCGCTGCTGGGCTGCCACCGCAATACGATCGTGAACCGGCTCTCGACGTTCGAGAAATACACGGGGCTCAACCTGCAGAAGCCGCGGGACGCGGCCGCGGTCCTTTTGGCCCTGTACCCCCTGACCACGTTGTCGCGCCGGAAGGCTCCGTCGATTTCGGGGTACCCGAAAGCGTAGCCATTGCGCGTTCCAGCGGGGAGGTACCGGCCGTAGCCGGCACCTCCCCGCTGGCCCTACGGCTACTTGAGGACGCTTTCGATGAATGCTTTCGTCCGTTCGTGCCGGGGCGCGCTGATGACCTGCTCAGGGTCGCCCTGCTCGACAACAACCCCGCCGTCCATAAAGACGACCTGGTCGCCGGCTCCGCGGGCGAAGCCTATTTCGTGGGTGACAACGATCATGGTCATGCCCTGGGATGCGAGGGAGCGCATCACGTCGAGAACGTCGCCCACAAGTTCAGGGTCCAGGGCGGATGTGGGCTCATCGAAGAGCATCAGCTTTGGATCCATGGCCAGCGCCCGCGCAATGGCCACGCGTTGCTGCTGGCCGCCGGAGAGCTGTGCGGGGTAGTGGCCGGCCCAGTCGGCCAACCCCACCCTGTCCAGAAGCTCCATGGCCCGCCTAAGGGCATCCGCTTTCGGCAGCCCCTTGACCCCGGTGGGGGCCTCGGTGATGTTTTCGATGGCCGTCTTGTGGGGGAAGAGGTTGAACTTCTGGAACACCATGCCGATGTTGCGGCGTTGCCTGGCAATTTCCTTCGGGTGCATCTCGTAAATCTTCTCGCCCTGCTGCCGGTAACCGATCAGGTCTTCGTCAACGTAGATCCGGCCGCCGTCGATGCTTTCCAGGTGATTGATGCAGCGGAGTAGCGTCGATTTGCCGGAGCCGGAGGGACCCAGCAGACACGTCACTTCTCCCGCGTTGACGTCGAGGGTGATGTCTTTGAGGACCTCGTTTTTGCCGAAGCTCTTCCGGACGTTCTCGATGCGCACAAGCGGCTTTACGGACTGCTGCGTCGGGGATGGGGATGATTCTCGTATCAAGGCTTCACCTGCGGGGTCTCGGTGGGTCGGGTCCGGTCCGCCACCATGGCGCGCAAACGCTGGAGCGGGGTGGGTGGCAGGGTCCGTGAGGCGCCCCGGCCGAAGCGGCGTTCCAGGTAGTACTGCGGGACGGACAGCACGCTGGTCATAAACAGGTACCAGATGCTTACCACCGCCAGCAGTTCGACCTGTTTGAGGTTCTGCGAGGAAATGAGTGACGCCTGGGTGTAGAGCTCCAGGACGGCAATGACGGAGAGCAGTGAGGTGTTCTTGAGCATGGAGATGAGCTCGTTGCCCATGGGCGGGATGATGACGCGCATCGCCTGCGGCAGGAGGATCCGGCTGAAGGTGTAGAGGGGTGACATGCCGAGCGAATATGCTGCTTCGCGTTGGCCTTCATCGACGGAGAGCATGCCGGCGCGGACGATTTCGGACGAGTAGGCGGCCTCGTTCAGTGTCAGGGCCAGGAAGCCGGCCACGAACGCCGTGATCAGGGAATTGGTGTCCACGGACCAGAAGACCATATCGGTCAGGGGAATTCCGACGGACAGCCTGCTGTACAGAAGGCCCAGGTAGCCCCACAGGACAATCTGCACCAGGAGCGGCGTGCCACGGAACAACCAGACGTAGAGCCACGACAGGGTCGACAGCACCGGGTTGGTTGAGAGCCGCATCGCCGCGATGAGGATCGCAAGCAGCGTCGAAACCACCATGGAAAGTACGGTCAGCACCAGCGTCAGCCATACACCGGCCAGGATGTGGGTGTCGAACAGATAGCGCCCGATGGCCGGGTACTCGATGTTCTTGTTGGTCAGCAGGGACTGCGTAAACAGGCCGACGACGCCGAGCAGTACCACTGCGCTAATCCACCGCCACGGCCGTCGCAAAGGGATCGCCGTCACGTCTGCCGCCGGGGCGACTCTGGGTGCGGTCCCGGTTGAAATCGGGGAGGTCATCGCGGCTCTACTTTCCCTGGTTGACGGCGGCCGAATCCACCGCGTAGGACGTCAACGAGTACCGGTCCAGGATCTTTTTGTACGTTCCGTCGTCAATCAGGGCCTGAAAGGCTGCCCGCAATGCCTCGGTGAATTCCGGATCCGTGTTGAGGTTGCCCATGCCGCTGAACACCGGCAAGTAGCCGGCCGGGAACTCGGCGTCGCGGACCAGCTCGAAAGCCTTGCCGTCGCCGGCGGTTTTGACCACGTACTCGGCTACCGGCGCATCCACCACATAGGCCTGGCTCTTGCCCGCGCGCAGGGCCGTCTGGGCGTCCAGATCCGTCGGCAATTCCAGGACCTGGACCCCGTCGTGGCCCTTTTCCTTGCACTGGGTTTCGAGTCCCCGCAGGAGTTCTCCCTGGACCGTTGCCTTCTGCACCGATACGGTCTTGCCGCACACATCCAGGAGGGCCTTAACACCGTCGGGGTTGCCGCTCTTGACCAGGATGATGAAACCGCCGTGCGTGTAGTCAACGAAGTTGAGGGTCTTCTGCCGTTCCGGCGTGTCATTCATGGCACTGAGGATGACGTCGAACTTCTTCGACAGCAGAGACGGGATGATGGTGGAAAACGCCTGCTGGTTGAAGGACACGGGGATGCCGAGTTTCTGCCCCAGGGCTTGGGACAAGTCATAGTCAAAGCCGGTCGGCTTGCTGTCCGTGTCATACATTGTGTAGGGCGGGTAGGGGATGTTGCCCGCCGCCTTGATCTCGCCCTTATCCCGGATGCTCTGGGGCAGCAGCGCCGCTATCCGGTCATCTGTGGTCGTCGCGATCGGAGTGCTGGGGGCTACTGCGCCGGGAGCATTTTCGGAGGGTTTGGACGCTTCGGCCGCGGGATTGTTCGCGCAGCCCGAGGTGAGCAGCGCGCCGGCAACTGCCACGAGGGACAGGGCGGTGGTGAGTTTTTTCATGATGATTCCTTTTCGCTAATTAGGCGCGTTTGAGCCAGGCCACGGCGGTGGGGCCTGGCTCTTCGGCGGGCTAACGGTGTGTTTTGGTGGCGGGCCGCTTAGAGGGGCCGCGTCACCGTTCCCTGTTGCGACGACGACGGCGGCGCCGCCTTGCCGATCAGAGCCAGGGTTGCGTAGGCGACGCCCCAGGAAACTGTCACGCCGGAACCGCCGTGACCGTAGCTGTGTATGACCGGGCCGTCCTCTTCGTCCCGGAGTTCCAGGCGAATGAGGTGCCGCCCGGGGCGCAGTCCAACCCTGCTGCCCAGAAACTTTCCGCCCGCGAGAGCCGGGGATAACTTCAGGGCAGCGTCCAGGATTCTGTGCTCGGTTGCCCGTTCCGGCAGCAGGCTCGTTGCTCCAATCTCGGCGGTTCCGCCGCAGATCACCTCATCGACGCGAGGGATGACATAGGTGGATCCGGCGGGGTTTGCGTCGTCGATGATCCACTGCTTTACCGACGTGTTCCCGACGCGGGCGACCTGCCCGCGGACAGGGTAGAGGCCGTCGTCATGGTGCAGGCCATGGCTTTGCAGCCCCGTTGCCAGGACAACCACCGTGTCTTCGCGGGCCACTTCGGCGAGGGACTGTACCGCACGCCATTCCCACGTCACTCCCAGCGACGTGCACTGCTGCTGCAGCCACGGCAGGTACATGGACATGGTGGCGATCGGCACGGTGCAGACCATCCCGCCGGTGGCCCCATCCGGCAACTCGTCCGCACGGGCATGTCGGTTGCCGGCAACAGTCGCCGGCCACGGCAGCGGCGCGGTTCCCGCACGGTGAACGACGACTCCTTCACGCATCTGCACGCCTGCGTCCGGCGTCGTGGCAGCAATTTCGGCGAGTGCCTCGAAGGTAGTGGCCGCCCAGGGTTCAATCCACGAGGCTGGCTCTGCATGGTAGGGGGCCCAGATCGCGGCGGCCACCGAGGAAACCGTCTCTTCGGGGCCTTCCGCAGCCACGACCGTGACGCTGTGGCCCGCCCGCGCTGCCACAAGTGCCGTGGTGAGGCCAATGACGCCGGCACCCACCACAACCACCGCAGGAAGTGGGGTGTTCATCCGTCGTTTTTCAGGGCCGTGGCCTCGATTTCGACCCTGAAGGGTCCGACGAGGCCAGCCACGATCGTGGTGCGGGCCGGCTTGTCTCCCGGAAACCAGAGGATGTATTCGGCGTTGAATTCGGCAAGCTGGCTGGCATCGGTCAGAACACAAAATGTCCGGACCACGTCCGCCAGGGAACAGTTTCCTGCCCGGAGGACTGCCTGGAGGTTGCGGCAGGCCTGCCCGACTTCCTCCGTGAAGGACTCCGGCACCGCCCCTTCGACGGGGTCAAGACCAACCTGCCCAGATGTCAGGACGAACTGGTCAGTAGCGACGGCCTGGGACAGCACGGGCAGCCCCGGGGCGTCAGGCGTGTGAACAACACTTGATTGCAGCAATGGGATTCCTATGTTCGGACCGGCACGGGCAATGACAGGACGTATCGGCGTCGACAATGACGCAGAACGGGGCGGGGAGTGGACGTGGTGTGAGTGGGGACACATCCACGACTGCGTATGATCTTGCCAAGTTGCAGGCGGCGGGCCAATGACATGCACGCCAATTGACCCGGGCAAAATATGTACGAAAAACCATCCAGGGTGACGGGCTGCCGGGATGCGTCCAGCACTGGCGCGCACGCTTGCAAGGGCGGACAATTGGAGCACCTTGCAGTGACTGTTTGGAGCCATCATGCGCCGTTCCACTGGCTGGCTAAGGCACCACAGGCTTTTGGCATTCTTTGTCCTGACTTACGCGATTTCCTGGGCATCGTGGCCCGCTTACGCGTCAGGGCTGATTCCCCGCATGGAATTCCTGCCGATAGGCCCGCTTGCTGCGGCCATTATCGTCATCGCCCTGGCCGAGGGCCGCCCTGGCTTCCTTGCCTGGGGACGGCGACTCATCCGGTGGCGCGTCGGGTGGGTCTGGTACGCCGTCGCGCTTCTCCTCCCCGCCGTCCTTGTCCTGGTCACGGGGCTCATCACCATGGCGCTCGGGGCCTCCGCTCCGGGCCTCGCACAGCTGACGTGGAGCGGGCTGCTTACCGTCTTCGCCGTCCGGCTGGTCAATCCGATGGACGGACCACTGGGCGAAGAACCCGGGTTCCGCGGCTACGCCCTGCCGCTGCTTCAGGCATCCCGTCCGCCGCTGCTGTCCGCAGCCATTCTCGGCGTCCTCGTGGCCATGTGGCACCTGCCGCTGGTCCTCTTTGGCGGGCTAAGCCTGATCGGCCTGCCGACGACGTTCGCCATCACTTTCCTCTACGTGTGGCTTTTCAACCGCACAGGCGGCAGCGTCCTGCTGACGCTCCTGTTCCACAACAGCCAGGGCACCTTCACGACGGGTTCCTTCGGCTTCGCCGGCGCCGGCGCCGGCCGCGCGGAGCTGATCTACTTCGTGGTCGTCGTCCTCGCGGTTCTGGCCACTGTGGCGCTGGACCGCCGGGCCTGGCGCAAGGCACCCCGCCCGGCCACCGCCGTCGGGCGTTTCTCCTTCAGGAGGCGTCCCAGGTGAACGACGGCGGGCAACAGTCGCCCTGCGAACGGCGCCTATAGTCCCGGTCAGGACCTGGCCACATCGCGCTAGACTTTCGATTATGACCGGTGCCCCTGCCCGTCTTCTGGCTAGGCTCGTCGCCCTGACGATGCTCCTCACGGCGTGCGCGCCCGCGATCGGCTTTGACGAGACCGCCACTGATCGACCGATAGCGACGTCCTCGGCCCGGCCAGCCGCTGGCGACGTCGCCCCCACCCCTCACCGGACTCCGGCCCCCACCCCGACGCCGGTTCCCACGCCAACGGCGGTGCCCCAGGCGTTTGCCCTGAACCTCTACCAGGAGGGGGACTTCGTGCCGCAGTACACCTTCGACTGGTGTGTTGCGGCGAGCATCCAGATCGCGCACAACCTCATCGATGACACGGGGGGCGGCACGTGGGCCGATCGCGCTCAGCAGGGCGACCTGTGGGAGAGGGCCCGGGCACGTTCGTCCAACTCGTTCAACGGTGCAAATCCGCTCGGTTGGGCAGAGGTGCTGGCCGACGTCGGGATGGGGCCATACGCCGTTGTCAGCATCGCCGACTACAAGGACGCACTGCAAACGGCGGCGCGTGCCATCACCGAAACGGGCCGGCCGGTCGGGCTGGTCATGTGGAGCGGTCGCCACGCGTGGGTGATGAGCGGGTTTGAGTCTCTCGGCGATCCCGACCAGTTCCCGGAGTTCTCGGTCACCGGCGTCCGCGTCCTGGATCCGCTCTACCCGCACGGCAGCGGGCAGTGGGGTCCATCGCCTGCGCCCAACAGCCTGCTCAGCCCCGAGCAGCTGGCGCCGCAGTTCGTAGTCCGCGAGCCGCGACGCTGGAGCAGCGATCTGCCGGCGGGCTACCTGCTGGTGCTGCCGCAGGCCGAGGCCTGACCAGGCCTTGGCCGTTCTTCAGACTCATCCCTGGGCGTAGGCTCGGCCCATGCGTAGCGTCCGGGCTGATTCGAGTGATTCCGTTGGGGGTGGTGATTCCGCGCCGATTTACAGAGTTCGATTCTGGACCCCGCCGCCTGCACCGCATTTCGCCTGGTACGTGGATGAATGGGATGTGACTGAGGCCGAGCAGGTCACGGACGTCATCGAATGGGCGGCGAAGAACGCAGACGGCCACCCATTCGAGGTTTTCCTTCGCTGGGAGGACCACCATTTCACGAGAGACGGACGGCCGGAGCCGTACTCGCGTTACGCGCTGATTTACGGACGGCCGGCCGAGAAAGCAACCACAATCGAGATTGTCTATTCGGAGTGGAATTAGATAAGTCGCGGACCTCTAGGAGTAATACGCAAAGAGACAACGGAAAGAGCACAGGAGCCCCGTTACGGGACGGCACAGTCCAGAAGACATGGGTACAGCTGCGGTCAACCCCGGGTCCATAGGCTGGGGCTGACCATTCACAGTGAGGGAGCCACCCGATATGAGTCCGCTACTTAAGACCACTGCGGCATATCCGAATGCCTTAATGCTCTTGATAACCGAAGACGACCCCAACGTTCCGGACATCGACGGAATAGCCAACATTTGGCAAAGTGAGAGCATGCTCGCCCTTGCCGTCCAACACGACGTAGACGGTGACGTTGAACTCCGAATCACTCACGAAGCCCCCTCTTCGTCCAAAATCATCCTGCTTTTCGATGGCATCCTTCCGACGAGCCGCAGGCTTGTTGAGATCGAGACTGTCTATTTGGACCGCATCGCCGGCATCAGGACCCTCACAGGGGAACTTCCGGTTCGTATTTGGGGTGACGATCCCCGGCAGCCTGAACACGTTGTGATCGAATGCCTTGGGCTGGTGGAGCTCACGTAGCGCGAATTCCAAGCGCGTTCAACGTGCCGCAAAGACCAGCATGGCGTTCCGCAGAATGTCCCGTTTAGAGCCTTCAAACCGACCCTTTGGGGGTTGTTTGTGAATCAGAGGATTCGTTTCCAGGATCCTCTTTCCGAAAGACGTGCACGTGAGACATGCACGTGCGGATATCGTCGGGGTGGTGAGGGCTGAGCTCTTCGTGTGCTGCCCCGTCGCTCCTGTCGGGGATTCGTTTCGATGGGAGTGCTATGTCTGGTGTTCAGGTCCATCCGGATGTCGCCATGGTGATGAGGGTTCTCGGCGACCTCGGCCTCGTCTGTTCCCCCGCCAAAGTCGAGGCCGACAACGCTGAGTACGGTGCCGCGATCTCAGAAATCCGTCGGTCTCCGGTTCGCTTCAGGGTCGGAAAGCTGACCCCGACGAAGGTGGGCTTGTTCGTGACAGTGTGGCGGCGCTCTCTCGATGGGTCGACCGAACCTCTGCCTGCGGAGGAGTACAGCGACGTGCTGGTGATCTGCGTGCGGGAGGATTCCCGAGTCGGAGCATTCGCGTTTCCGAAGGCGGCGCTCGTCAAGCATGGCGTCGTGTCCGTGGGCGGCGCCGGAGGCAAGCGAGGGTTCCGCGTCTATCCGCCGTGGTCAGCTACGACGAATCGGCAGGCGAAAAAATCCCAGCAGTGGCAGTGTAATTACTTCTTCGAGATGGCTGACGGATCCGCCATCAATCCGCAGCGAGCCATTCGACTCTTCGTTGCGGCCTAAACGGATTCTGCGACATTCGGTCAGGCCAGGTCAGGTCAGGTGGCGGGCCGTCGTCGGGACACCCCGAGACGCCCGGGATGCGACGGCTATTCGGGCGTCTCGTTCTGTTCTCTTTGGGCGAGCCTCTGGAGTTGCCATCTATGCACGTCGGGCAGCCAATCCAACGTGGCCGATGGACCGACCCGCGCGTCGTCAGTAACACCACCGTCTCGCAGGGCCTGCACGTACGCGCGATCCTGTTTGATACGGGCTCGTAGCTGCTCAGCTCCGCCGACTGAGCCGTGACCGGGGATGACGGCATCAACGTCGTCGGCCACGCTGTCAAACAGTCGCAACGCGGCGAGGTAGTCCTCGATCGGATTCGCGACCTCGAGGTCGAGGAACGGCATCAGGATGTCAGAAAGCATGTCGCCGGCGACGAGGACGCCGCGCTCCTCGATCAACAGCGCCGCATGGCCTGGGGCATGGGCCTGATGCTCAATGATCCGGACTGTGGGGCCATCCCAAGGAATCTGCGCAGTATCGGCGGGCAGACCGGTAATGAGACCGAGCAGATCCATCGGGATATCCTCGGCGTACTCCGGCGGGAGCCCCTCGGCTATGCGGGCCTTCCAATCCACGTTCGACAGCAAATCTTGGATAGAGGCCGCACAGCGGGCTGTACCGTAACGGGGCACGTCGCCGAAGTTCGCGTGCCAGAGCACGTGGTCCCAATCAGGATGCGTCGAGAAGCCTGCCACGACGGGCTGGCCCAACTCGCGGAGGTCGTTCGCGAGGGCCGCCATTTCGTCGACCGTTATACCGGGGTCGACGAGCAACACACCGTCCCGGCCCTGCACGACAACGGAATTACTCTGGATGAACTCGCTCTCGTGAACCAGAACGCCCTCAGCGACTTCCTTCAGCATGAATTGCCTTCCGCCTGTGGTTTGCAACCCCTTCTCGAGACGGTATTAGCTGGCGGTAGTAGATTGCAAGCACTATGGGCGAAGCGGGTGAGCCGCAGTCGGGGCTTCCGGGACGTTCTGTTCGATCCCAACCGTCATCTAGTGGAATCACCCCAACGGTGCTTTCGTTGACCTACACAGCTACAGCTGGGGAGTCATATGAAACGTCATCTGGATTCTTGGAATGTTCGCCAGGTCCTTGCTGTCTCACTCGCGATAGTTGCGTCCTTGGTTCTCTTACTGATTCCCATGTACACCCAGGTAAAACTAGCGTCTGGTGGGCCGGAGCAGGTTAGTCATCCGACCCTGCTTGAGACAGTAGGGCCGTCTATCTTCGTGTCGTTGCTCATCCCCGTGGCCCTGACCGCGCTTCCTCTCCTGCTACGAGGGCGTGCGCGGACTCCTGTGTCGGTCGCGACTACTGTCGCTCTTGTTGTCTTCGTAGTCATCGGCTCCGCAAGCATCGGCTGGTTCTACGTCCCAGCCCTGGCCGCCGCCGTGGCAGCCGTTGTTGCCTCGATGGGGAGCCACGCAAGACTCCAGGTTCGCCCTAACTAATCGGCCTCAATCGAACCACTCTGCTGCACCTCGGGCCTGATCGCAGGGGCGGGCATCACGCGGCGCAGTCATGGACTAGCTGGACATGCTGTGGAGTCCCGATAGAGGAACCCGGAACGGACAAGCTCGAGTGCACGAAAGGGATCCTCAACCGGCTATTCCTCGCGTGGTTCGCGTCGTCGGCATCGATTAGGGTGTCGGTATGGAGTGCCGGATCAACGAAGCCCTGGTCCATTACGTCGAGCATGGCGTCGGCGTGCCGCTCGTGGCGTTGCACGGCGCCGGTGTTGATCATCGCGAGATCGAGGCGGCGATCGAGGCCATCGTTCCCGACACGCGATACCGGCGGATCTATCCGGATCTGCCGGGGATGGGCCTCTCGACGGCCGACGGCCTGACCTGCAACGACGATGTGGTGACGCTGCTCGGCGATTTCATCGATCACCTGGGCGCGGGACCGGTGATGCTGCTCGGGCACTCTTACGGCGCCTACCTGGCTCGTGGAGTGGCCGCACGGCGACCAGACACTGTGCTCGGTCTGGCGTTGTTGTGCCCCGTCGCCGAGCGGTCGCGAAGCGTGCCTGGCCACGAGGTGGTCCGCCAGGACGCCGACGCGTACGACGAACTCGACCCTGCACAGCGGGCGGGGTTCGAGGACTACTTTGTCTTGCGCACACAGGCCACGGCTCGCCGGTACCGCGACCGCGTTGCGCCGAGTACGGCGCTTGTGGACGAGGCTGCGCTGGGGCGCATCTTCGCCGGGTGGACGGTGGACGTCGGGTCGACCGCGTTCTCTGCGCCGACCTTGGTCGTGGCGGGACGACGCGATTCGGTCGTCGGGTATGCCGACGCGGCCGAATTGCTCGAGTGCTACCCGCACGCCACCCTGGCTGTCATCGAGGACGCCGGCCATGCGCTCATGCACGAGCGGCCCGAACTACTCGCAGCGTTGTTCGGCGACTGGCTCGATCGAGCTCGACCAGAAGACGAGTGACCGACCTTGCTGCAATTCATCATGGCGCGACTGACAAGGGGAACCTCATACGGTGCATTGGAGCCGCTGCCGCAAACGGGCGTTGCGCTAGCTTTGGTCGTGATGGGTCTGCGCCCGGGGGAATCGCATCCCGGCTCGGGATCGAGGCGAACGCTCTCTCCGCGCTGACGGCCCGCGCCGGATCGACGAAATCCGCCACTGGCGCTCGGAGTTCCGAGTGGAGACGCCCGGCGTTGACGCTCACCAATAAAAGTGATTTGACTCACATCCAACTCTGCAATAACCTTGTTGTTAGCGCTAACAACAAGGAGACGGAACTAGGCTTCCGGCACATTGAACTCCGCGCCTGTGTTGGTAGCCATTCAGGTGTCTAGGGCTCGGGCCCTGCACACCAAAGCAGTACCGCTCCACCGGCAAGCGCAGACGCCTGCCGACCCAGCACCACTTCGCGGACAAGCTTCCGCGGGAGGAGAAATCGTGAGAATTAGGAAATTCCTGGGCGCCGTCGCCGTCGTCCTCGCAGTCACTGTGGGTGCCACAGGGTGCGGAAGCCGGGGCGGAACAGCCACCCCGGAAGCCGCTGCGAATCCCAGTGAATCCCTGGTGGGTATTTCGATGCCCACCCAGACGTCCGAGCGTTGGATCGCCGATGGCGGAAACGTGGAAAAGTCCTTGAAGGGACTTGGTTACAAGACTGACCTGCAGTTCGCCAACGACGATATCCCCACGCAGGTATCGCAGATCGAGAACATGCTGACCAAGGGTGCCAAGGCGCTCATTGTCGCCGCCATCGACGGCACCACCCTGACCGATGTGCTGGCCAAGGCGAAGGAGCAGAACGTCAAGGTCATCGCCTACGACCGCCTCATCAACGGCACGCCGAACGTTGATTTCTACACCACGTTCGATAACTACACGGTGGGTGTGCAGCAGGCAACGTCGCTGCTGACCGGGCTGGGCCTGGTTGATGCCAGCGGCAAGAAGGTGGAGGGCAAGGGCCCGTTCAACGTTGAGCTTTTCGCCGGCAGCCCGGATGACAACAACGCCAACTTCTTCTGGACCGGCGCCATGGACACGCTGAAGCCGTACCTGGACGCCGGAACCCTCAAGGTCCCCAGCGGCCAAACCAAGTTCGAGCAGGCAGCCATCCTGCGCTGGCAGGCCCCCGTTGCCCAGAAGCGGATGGAGGACATCCTCACCGCGGCCTACAGCTCCGGGACCAAGCTCGACGGTGTGCTCTCCCCCTATGACGGCCTCTCCATCGGCATCATCTCGGCCCTGACCAGCACCGGCGGCTACGCCAAGGGTGACCTGCCGGTCGTCACGGGCCAGGACGCTGAGAAGGGCTCCGTGAAGTCCATCATCGCCGGTGAGCAGTACTCCACCATCTTCAAGGACACCCGCCAGCTGGGTTCCCAGGCCGTGAAGATGGTCGACGCCCTGCTGAAGGGCCAGGAGCCGGAGGTCAACGACACCAAGACCTACAACAACAAGGTCAAGGTGGTTCCGGCCTACCTGCTCAAGTCCCTGATCATCACTGCGGAAAACTACAAGAAGGAACTCATCGACTCCGGCTACTACACCGACGCCGACGTCAAGTAACCATCTTGCGGGGTTGCGGCCGGCCGCACGGCCTGGCCGCAACCCCTTCCCGTAGACCCCTGCAGCCGCAGGCCGGTCCAGTTTTCCAACCAGTCAGTGGGAATTGACGATGAACACACCCATTCTTCAAATGCGAGGAATCACCAAAACCTTTCCGGGCGTGAAGGCCCTGCAGGATGTCACCCTTGACGTGAACCGTGGCGAGGTCCACGCCATTTGCGGAGAGAACGGGGCGGGCAAGTCCACCCTGATGAAAGTCCTGTCCGGGGTCTACCCGCACAACTCCTTCGACGGGGACATCCTTTTCGAAAACGAGCCCTGTAACTTCTCCAGCATCAACGACAGCGAGAAACGCGGCATCGTCATCATCCACCAGGAGCTCGCCCTGAGCCCCTACCTCTCGATCGCCGAAAACATCTACCTCGGAAACGAGCAGGCCAAGAACGGCTGGGTGGACTGGCGGAAGACCAACCTGGAGGCCGCCAAGCTGCTGGCCAGGGTGGGCCTGAGCGAAAACCCCATCACACCGGTCCAGCACATCAGCGTGGGCAAGCAGCAGTTGGTGGAAATCGCCAAGGCGCTCTCGAAGGAAGTCAAGCTCCTCATCCTGGACGAGCCCACCGCTGCGCTCAACGACGAGGACTCCGGCCACCTCCTGGACCTGATCCTGCATCTGAAGGGCCAGGGCATCACCAGCATCATCATCAGCCACAAACTCAACGAAATCCGCAGAGTCGCAGACGCCGTCACCATCATCCGCGACGGCAAAACCATCGAGACGCTCCGGCTCGATGAAGGCCAGATCACGCAGGAACGGATTATCCGCGGCATGGTGGGCCGGGACCTGGAAAGCCTCTACCCGGACCGGGACCCGAAGATCGGGGAGGAAGTCCTGCGGATCGAGGACTGGTCCGTCAGGCACCCCCAGGACCACACACGCATGGTGGTGCACAACGCCAGCCTCAACGTCCGCAAGGGCGAAGTGGTGGGCCTCGCAGGCCTGATGGGAGCGGGCCGGACCGAGCTGGCCATGAGCGTTTTCGGACGCACTTACGGCACGGCGGTGTCCGGGAAGGTGTACAAGTACGGCAAGGAAATCAACACCTCCACGGTGTCTCAGGCGATCGGGCACGGGATCGCGTATGCCACCGAAGACCGGAAGCACTACGGCCTGAACCTCATTGAGGATATCCAGCGGAACATCTCCATGGCCGCGCTCCGCAAGCTGGTCAAGGGCGGCTGGGTGGACAAGAACCGGGAAACGGTGGTGGCCAACGGCTACCGCACGAGCATGAACATCAAGGCGCCCTCAGTTGCTGCCATCACCGGCAAACTGTCCGGCGGAAACCAGCAGAAGGTGGTGCTAAGCAAGTGGATGTTCTCGGACCCGGACGTGCTGATCCTCGATGAGCCCACCCGCGGGATCGACGTCGGCGCCAAATTCGAGATCTACACGATCATCGCCAGGCTCGCGGCGGAGGGAAAAGCTGTCATTGTCATCTCCTCGGAACTGCCCGAACTCCTCGGCATCTGCGACAGGATCTACACCCTGTCGGCCGGCCATATCACCGGCGAGGTGCCCATCGCCGAAGCATCCCAGGAAACCCTCATGCACTACATGACCAAAGAGAAGGAATAGGACCATGTCCGCCCTACGAGAATCCCTCGGCTTCCTGACAAGCCGCCTCCGGCAGGTTGGCATCTTCGTTGCCCTGATCCTGATCGTCCTGCTGTTCCAGATACTGACCAACGGCATCCTGCTGGAGCCCCAGAACGTCACCAACCTGGTGGTCCAGAACAGCTACATCCTCATCCTCGCCATCGGCATGGTGATGGTGATTATTGCCGGCCACATCGACCTCTCGGTGGGATCGATCGCCGGGTTCATCGGTGCCGTCGCCGGCGTCATGATGGTCCACTGGGGATGGGCCTGGTGGCTGGCCATCCCCGCCTGCCTCCTGGTGGGAGCGCTCGTCGGCGCCTGGCAGGGATACTGGATCGCCTATGTCGGCATCCCGGCGTTCATCGTCACGCTGGCAGGCATGCTGATCTTCCGCGGCCTCACCCTGATCACCCTGAAGAACCAGCAGATCACCCCGTTCCCGGCCGAACTCCGCGCCCTCGGCGGCGGCTTCCTCCCGGACATCTCCGGGGGAACATCGGTGCTGGAATGGCTGACCGTCATCCTGGGCGTGGGTGCCACTGTTGCACTGCTCATCCAGGCACTCAAGGAACGCCGCATCCGCAAGAAGTTCGACCTCGAAAACGAACCCATGGCCTGGTTCGCCACCAAGACCACGTTCGTCGCCCTGCTCATGCTGATCATCACGTTCCTCCTCGCCAGCTACCGGGGCACGCCGATCGTCCTGATAGTGCTGGCCGTCCTGGTCATCGTGTACACGGCGCTCATGAACAACAGCGTCTTTGGCCGCCACACCTACGCGATCGGCGGAAACCTGCATGCCGCGGAGCTGTCCGGCGTCAAGACCAAAGCCGTCACCTTCCGGCTCTTCGTCAACATGGGCGTACTGGCGGCCCTGGCAGGGCTGGTGTTCACGGCGAGGCTCAACTCGGCACAGCCAGCCGGCGGCACCGGCTTCGAACTCGACTCCATCGCCGCTGCATTCATCGGCGGCGCGGCCGTCCAGGGCGGCATCGGCACGGTGGCCGGCGCCATGATCGGTGGCCTGATCATGGGCGTGCTGAACAACGGCATGTCCATCCTGGGCCTCGGCACTGACTATCAGCAGCTCATCAAGGGCCTGGTCCTCCTGCTGGCGGTCGGCTTCGATATCTTCAACAAAAACCGCAGCGGTGGCGGCGGCAGCACCATCGGGAAGCGTTTCAAGCTCAGGACCTCCCCGCCGGCCACTTCGGAATCCCAGGCACCCGCAGGGACGACGGACCAAGCCAAGGACCGCCCGGTCCCCGTTTCCGCAGTCAAGCCTGAATAACCAAGAACCCTGCCCCAACTATTAACAAGGAACCGATATGTCTACCCCCATAGACCGCATTGAAATAGATGTCGCCAGCCGGCACCTTCTGGACGAAGAGCTTGATGCTGCCGTCCGGCGCCTTCAGGAAGTCGCCCTCCTCACAGGCACGCACGGCATCCTGGTGACCCGCGTCGCGCCGGGCCGCTACACCGCAACCCTGTCAGACCAGGTTCCTTTCGGGATGACCCGCGAACAGGTTTCCTGAGGGCTGCCGGAACCGTGGACGAGGCAACCGAAGACTGGGATCAGCTCATTTGGCAGCTGGGTGGAACTGCGCTCTGGGGGAGCGTTGTCCGTACCGGCGAAGTTGAGGCCGTTGCAGGGGACTCGTCCCGCTGACCCTACTCGGCACACTCCTGAGTCATCAGATTCGCAATAGGAACGCTAGGGCAACCAACAAGCCCTAGACGCTCGCGGCCGCCCCGGACACGCGCACGGCGACCTGCCCGCTCCCCTGCGCCAGCTGCGAGGCTGCGGCTTCGTCAGCCACCACCGTCACGTGCGGGTGCAGCTGCAGGACCGACCCCGGGCAGTCAGCGGTGACGGGCCCGTTGAGGGCGGCGGCCAGGATGCCGGCCTTGTCCGCGCCGTTGACCACCAGCAGGAGGTGGCGGGCTTCCAAGATGGTGCCCAGACCCTGCGTGATGCAGCGGAGCGGCACTTCTTCCGGGGTGCTGAAGTAGCGGGCGTTCGCCTCGCGGGTGCGTTCCGTGAGGACTTCCACGCGGGTCCGGGAGTCCAGGGCGGAGCCGGGCTCGTTGAAGGCCAGGTGGCCGTTGTGGCCGATGCCGAGGATCTGCACGTCGACGCCGCCAACGCCGGCAATGGCGGCGTCGTAGTCAGCGGCTGCGGCCTCGGGGTCCGCGGCGCTTCCGTCCGGCACGGCAACGTTGGCAGGATCCAGATGCAGCCGCCCAGTCACTTCGCGCCGGACAACTTCGGCGTAGCTTTCGGGATGTCCGGCGGGCAGGCCCACGTACTCGTCGAGGGCGAAGGCACGGACGGAGGACATGTCGAGCCGGTGGTTGGCGAGCGCCGCGTAGATGGGCAGCGGCGATCCGCCCGTGGCCACGCCCAGGACGGCGTCGGGCTTGCTGCGAATGACGGCAGCGAGGATCCCGGCGGCTACGGAACCGGTGGCTGAGGCGGTAGGCACAACGAAAATTTCCACAACAAGGGCACTCTCTACGAAAAGGGCAGGGCTAAGTCCGCCCGGGGCGCGGGCGGACTAGGGGAATACGGGCTAGGCGGCCGCGACGTCCTTGAGTTTCAGGCGGATGCCGTCAAAGTGGCGCTGCAGGCGTTCGGACGCAAGTGCCTTGTCCTTGTTGGACACGGCCTCGAAGATGTCCCAGTGGTCCTGCGTCTGCTGCTCGAGGTTGACCGGACCGGTACCGATGGCCAGGTGGATCTTGCGGTAAACCTGCCAGAACACATCCATGAGGTTGATGAGCAGCTCATTGTTCAGGGGGGCGTACAGGCGGCGGTGGAATTCGGCGTCGTGCTCATGCAGCGGCTCCCCCTTCTTGGCCGCGTCCTCCATGGCTTCCATGGTGGAGCGCAGGTCAGCCACGTGCTCGTCGGTGAGCAGGTCAATGGCCGGTCCGATCAGCCCGGACTCAAGGGCCTGGCGCACATCGATGAGCTCCATGGCTTCCTCGCCCTTGTGGCGGAGGGACAGCCGGCCGCGGAACGTCAGGCCGGACACCAGGGCGCTGAAGTTGTTGGGTGCAACGAACATGCCAAAGCCATGCCGGATCTCGATGACGCCCAGTGCCTGCAGTACTTTCAGGGACTCGCGGACGGTGTTGCGGCCCACGCCGAGCTCGGCGGAGAGCTCACTTTCGGTGGGCAGCGCGTCACCGACGTCAAGGCCGCGGTCCAGAATGAGGTCCATGATCCGCGTCTGCAGGGCATGCGAACGGAGCTGCGCACTGAAACGGGCGGGCGATACTTCTTGCGATGCGATGGCCACGTGGGTCTCCTCCTTGCCGCGCTTAGGGGTCGCGACTTGTCCTACATCTCAAGGGTACAGGAGATGGGACGTCCAATGTCTAGATATTGCGAACGTATTTTTGAGCAGTTCCAACCCTGAGGGACCGAATCTAACCCAGGAGCGCCGAATCTAACGCAAAAGGGACCGAACAAGCTCGCGGCACGCCCGGTAACCAGGCGTTTTGGGGTCGATCAGGGCGTAATGGTCCCCGGGAACCCTCACCAGCCGGGTCTCCATGTTTGCTGTGGTTCCGGCGTTCACATAGGACGCGGACTGGCCCAAGGGAACCGTGGTGTCCTCCGATCCATGGACAGCGATCACCGGCACGGCCAGCGGAAGGACGGTCATGGGGTCGGCGTATTTGTAGCGGTGCGGATATTTCGACGACGACCCGCCCAGGAGGTTGCTCACCGCACCGTTGCTGAGGTTCAGCTTCTCCGCCTCGGCCAAGTTGAGCAGGCCAGACTGGCTGACCACTCCGGTGAGGTGCACCGCGGAGGCATCTGAGGTGCGGGGCACCTGGCGGTCAGCATCCGGCATTCCCAGCTGGGCAAGCTTGCCCCGGCCGGCAGCCCAGGCGGCCAGATGCCCGCCGGCTGAATGGCCCAGCGCCACCACCGGACCCAGGTTCAGGGCATGCTTTGCCGCGAGGTCACCCAGCTTGTCGATACCGGCCAGCACGTCAATGAAGGTGTTTGGCCAGCCGCCGCCGTTTCCGGCCCGGCGGTATTCAAGGTTCCAGGCGGCCATGCCATGGGCGGCCAGGTCCTTGGCGATGGGCTCCCCCAGCTCTGCGCCGTACTGCGAGCGCCAGTAGCCGCCATGGATCACCACCACCACGCCGCGGTGCTCGGCGCCGGGCGGCAGCTCCGGCAGGAAAAGCTCGCCCCACTGGCTGGCGTCCTCGCCGTACTGGTACTTGTGCCGCTTCACTGCATCCCCCTTGGCACCGCCACCGGCGGTACCGTCCCGCTCGGCGCCGGGCGAACACGCGGCGCCGAGATTTCCAACGGCCGCCGCGGCAGCCGCACCAACCAGCGTGCGAAAGACAAACGTCCGACGCCGCAGATCAGCCATGTGCCGAGCCTACAGCGTGGTGCCTCCGGGCAAAGTCGCCGAGCAGGAAACCGGTAGATTTGTGCCCGTGAATTCCATCAACGCGCACTGGACCGGGGCCTTTCGGGTCATCACGGACACCGAAGGCTGGCAACACTTCCGGCGGCTGGATCCGGCCCTGCTAATGTCCCCGGCCACCGACGGGCTCGAGAACCGGGCCACCATGGGCGCCGGTATCCGGGCAAGCTGGACGGCGTCGTCAGGAACGCTGGTCCTGGAAGCGGAAGGCACAGCCGACAGCTCGCCGTTTGACGTGCTGGTGGATGGGAAGCTCGCCCACCGGGTCACCGCAGCCGGCAGGGTGAGTTACGAGCTCGCCTTGGGACCCCTCAAGCCCGGGACGTCGGTCCAGCTATGGCTCCCCCAGTTTGGAACGGTCAGGATCCGGGAAGCATCACTGAATGGAGGGGGCGTCCAGCCGGTGACGGAGTCCGGCAAACGCTGGCTGACGTACGGCAGCTCGCTGACGCATTGCCAGCAGGCGGACGGCCCGTCGGAAACCTGGCCTGCCCTGGTGGCGAACCGGTACGGCTGGCAGCTCACCTCACTTGGATTCGCTGGCGAGTGCCAGCTGGATCCGGCTGCGGAGTCAACGCTGCAGCAACTGCCGGCCGATTTCATCTCGCTCTGCCTGGGCATCAACTCCTACAACGCAGCCGTTTTCTCCGAACGCAGTTACGCAAGCCAGGTCCTGGGATTCCTGGCGAACATCCGCAAAGCCCATCCCCACGCGCCAATTGCCGTCATCACCCCCATGGTGTCGCTGCCCCGGGAGGAGCTGCCCAACGCCGTCGGGATGACCTTGAGGGACTACCGGGACGCAACAGCCGCCGTCGTGCGTGTCCTGCGGGAACGCGGCGACCACGGGTTCCACTGCGTGGACGGCGCCGCCGTCTTCACTCCCGGCGAAGCCGCCGAACTGATGCCGGATACGCTCCACCCCGACAATACGGGCTACCGGCTGATGGCTGCACGGCTGGGTCCGCAGCTCGCCGCCGTGGCGGACGCGCACTGAATACATTGGCTCCGGGGCCACTCCCGGCTGCTAATACGCCACCGGGACCACCGGCGGCTGCCCTGGAAGGGCGTAGTGTCGGTAGTAGGAGATTTCGGGGTGGCATATATAGGTCCGGGGTTGAATATACGGGCCGCGCGCGAAGAGAGCGCACAGCCGCCAGCCGGGTCGTGTGACCCCGGCGATGTTTGGAATTGAGGCCGCATGGCCGAGAATGACGCCCTGCCGACGGCGGAGCAATTACAGGACCTGCTTCTTGAGAGTCCGGGTTTCACCGAATTCCTCCTGGGACTGACCGCGATCTCCGCGTCCTTGCTAGGCGGGGACACGCCCCTGCTCTGTGCCATCACGGTGGAACGGGAGACCGGGCCAGCGACGGTAGCCAGCAGCACGGAGACGGCCCGGAGCCTGGACGAACGCCAGTACGCATTCGACGACGGCCCCTGCCTGACGGCGCTGCGGGAGCAGCGCACAGTCCTCATCCGTGATCTTCAGGCTGACGAGAGTTGGGCCTGGTATGCCGCCGCGGTCGCAGACGAAGGCATCCGGACAATCCTGGCCGTCCCCATCCCCACAGACAACGGGTCCCGCTCCGCCCTGAACTGCTACTCAACCCAGCTGAATACGTTTGCCCCGGACACGGTGACCGCCATTGAGGAGCACGCTGCATCGCTTTCCCGGATTCTGCGGCTGGCAATCCGTGTGCACCCTTCGGACCCCTACCCGGAGCATTTGAGGTCGGCGCTGCGGTCCCGGGCCGTTGTGGACTCGGCCGTTGCCCTGATCATGGTGCAGAACCGCTGCAGCCATGAAACCGCCGTCAAGCTCCTGCACCTTGCTTCCCGCAGCAGCAACCGCCGGCTGCATGACATCGCCGAGGACATCCTGTACCACGCCTCGGATATCCCCGTCATCACCGGAGGCGGAGAGAAATGATGGACGACGGCGGACTGGGCACCCCCCAGCCTGCCTTCGGCGCGGACCAGCGCAAGTTTGCGGCCGCCCAGTTCCAGAGCGGGAACATCAGCCTCCCGGGGCTATGGACCTACTATTACGGGATCGGCGGAAACGTCGATCAGCTCGGGGTGGACGCCTATCTGCACGAGCTGGTGGAGTTGGCCCCACTGCAGATGGATCTCATCCAGGCCGCCATCAAGGAGATCACGGCGGACGGACAGGGAAGTGCACATGTCCCAGGACTTTGATATCCGAGAACCCGAATCCGGCAACGTTGGACGCGCCGGCGCCCACCTGCACGAGTTTGTGCTCCACCTGCAGGACCTCGTCCTGGCAAGCTCCGACGTCCGTGAATTCCTGACGGACACCGCCGCGATTTTTGCCACCCAGCTGTCGCAGCCAGGGAACCACTTGTCCTGCGGGATCACGGTAGTCCGGCAGAAGCGGCCGGTCGCTGCTGCCAGCAGTGACATGCGTGCGTGGAACCTGGACGAACTGCAAAACAGCATCGGCCATGGACCCTGCCTGACAGCCCTTCGGACAGAGTCGATGGTCCACGTCCCGGATCTGGACGCCGATGCCCGTTGGCCGAAATACAACGAGGCTGCCCGCCAGATGGGCATCGGCTCCATCCTGGCAGTACCAATGCATCTGCAGGCTCCTGCCCAGGCGGTGATTAACCTCTACTCCCCCAACACGGACGGCTTCCCGCATCACGGGATTGATGCGGCTGTTGGCCTGGCGGGCATCGCCGCCAAGGCGCTGGACCTTGCCCTGAACATCGCACAGTTGCGCGACGCGCGTGACGACCTCGCCGCCGCCCTGAAATCCCGCACTGTCATTGACACGGCCATTGGGGCCATCATGGCGCAGAACCGGTGCAACCGCGATGCGGCATTCCAGATATTGGTCAAGGCCTCCAGCTACCGCAATATCAAGCTAAAGGAGGTGGCCGCCGGCATCATTTCCGGAATTGGCGGCGAACGGGAATTACCCACCACCTACGATGAATAGCCAAACAGCCTGAATCCGTGCAGGTCCGGGCCCGCAGCCCACCACGCACGCTAGGCTTTACCTGAAGTGCTGAACGGTCACAAACAGGCTCATCCGGCCCGCCGGAGGCCGGTCACGCAGAATGGCCGGAGGCAGAAACCATGATCAAGAAGTATCCCCTGGATGAACTATCCACTGCCTTGGGCAGGATCATGGGGCTGCTCCTCACGGAAGAAAAGTGGACCACGCCGTCCAGCACCTCTCCCGCGCCGTTAGGGATTCCATCCCGGGGACTGTTGGGGCAGGTGTCTCAATCCTTGATCCCCATGCCCGCCCGGTCAGTTCCGGGTCTACCGACAGCATCGTTGAACGCGCCGACGCCCTTCAGTATGAACTGGTCCAGGGGCCCTGCCTGACAGCCTGGACCACCCAACAGAGCATCCTCATCCATGAGGTTGCAACTGAAGCCCGCTGGCCAAACTGGAGCGCCGCCGTCGTTGACATGCCAATCCGCTCAGTGATCAGCACCCCGCTGATCGCCGACGGGCAGGCCATAGGTGCAATGAAGATTTACGCGGCCTCCCCCGGCGCCTTCGAAGATGCCACCGCCGCCCTCATGGAGCTTTTTGCCTCCCCCGCGGCCACTCTTCTGTCGCATATCCAGACTGCCGAAACTCCGGAACGCATCAGTGCGAGCCTGCAATCGGCTCTCTACAGCAGGGACCTGATTAACCGGGCCTGCGGAATACTCATGGAGCGCCACACCATCACCGAGGACGCCGCCCTGCAGCAGCTGATGCGGCAGACCCGCGCGACGCGCAGCACGCTTAGGGAAGTCAGTGCCATTGTCTTGGCAGGCGTGGCCTCCGATCCGTGCAGAGACAGTGGTGATGGGCTTCGATAGCAGCGAACCGGAGCAACGCCGCAGGCTCCAAGCAGCATTGGCACGGCGGAGGGTTACGGAACCGGCCACGACTTCGTCTCCCGGTTCTTCGGTGCCCGGGCCGGCATTGCCGAGGACCCGGTGACCGGCTCGGCGCACTCCCAGCTGGCACCGCTCTGGGCCGGCAGGCTGGGCAGCACGGTCCTATCCGCCCGCCAGCTTTCGGCACGCGGCGGGACCGTGCTCTGCCGTGTGGAAGGGGAGCGCACCCTGCTCTCCGGCACGTGCGTGCGGTACCTCGAAGGTATTGTGCACCTGGCCGGCTAGGTCCTGGCCAGCTAGGTTCGTTCCGCGCGCCGGCGGGTGAGCCTGTCCAAACCCCGCCCGACACGTGGGCTCCCGCGTTCCTCCCGGGACGCCACAATAACGGATGCCACAGTCTCGAGCCGTGGGTGAAGTTCGTCGCCGTCTTCCACCACGCCTGTCTGCCACCACAGCTTCAGCCCCTCCGGGACCACCTCGAGGCTGGCCAGGTTGTTGTTGAACCAGGGTCCCTCGACGCGCTTCCAGCGGAACGGCGGGTCCGGCACCCGCGCCGAGCGGGCCACCATGGCACCTACCGGTGAAGCCAGGCCGTAGGCCATGACGGCCCCGAAGTACCTCATCAGCCGGGGAAGGGGGTTGCGGATCGGGGAACAGACTGCCTGGATGATCCGGCTGCCGGAGGAGCGTTCCACCTCCGCGACGTAGGAGAAATGGACGTCCCCGGACAGGAAGGTCACTGTCTCAGGTGACGGGCCACGCTTGCCATCGGCGACCGCGGCCGCCATGGCAGCCACGTCCTGGAAGCTTTTTTGGAAGGCGGCCCAGTGTTCCAGGTCAACCGCCTGGCGCAGCTTCTCGCCGGCCCGGGCGGGACGCTTCCCCCACGCACCTTCGGACACGGCCTCATTCCACGACTCGACGTGGTGCAGGCCCATCGGCAGCAGGAAAGGAAGTGACGTTGCCACCAGCAGGTGGCGGAATCCGCCGCGCATGCGGCCGTCAAGCCATGCCATTTCGTCGTCGTCAAGCAGGGCGCGGGCTTCCGGGTCCAGATTCCTGGCGGCGCGGGAGTCCACCACGATCAGCCTGGTATCCCCGAAATCCCGGCAGAAGCTCCACCGGTAGGATTCCGGGTCCCGGTCCGCGCGTTCCGCGAAACTGTCGAGTTCCGCGCTGACGTCGAGTTCGGCCCCGCCCTGGTGCCCGGCGATCCGCTGCCAGATGGCATCGTCATGCCGCTCCTGCGGGGACAGGTTGCCCAGATGCTGGTAAACCCAGTAGGAGGCAAGCCCCGAGACAATCCGCCCGTGCCACCACGTGGTGGCTTCCATCTCCCTTTTCCAGCTCAGCGAGGCGTTCCAGTCGTCGCGGATGTCGTGGTCGTCGAAGATCATCGCGCTGGGCAGGGTGGACAGCAGCCACCTGTTCGCCGGGTCGGACCAGGCGAGATTGTAGAGGTGGGCATATTCTTCGTAGTCTTTGAGCTCCTCGCCGGGCGGTTCGTCGATGTCGCGGCGGGCGCGGATGAATTGCTGCATCTGTTCGCTGGTCAGGTCGGCGTAGACCTGGTCTCCGAGGAAGGCCACCAGGTCCGGCCACGGCAGGTCACCGCCTGAGGCCATCGCCAGGGCGTAGGCGCGGAGCGAGTCGACGCCGTGCGTCCGGTTGCCGGACTCGTCGTGCGGGACGCTGGTGCGGCAGGAGCCATAGGCCAGGCGCAGCGGCTTTCCGGGCTTCAGGGTCGCGATCACCGGCGGCGGAAACCCGGTGGCCGAATCCGGCCAGACGTGTTCGCCGTCGATTTCAAGGGTGTACGGCAGCACCGTTCCGGGCTCCAGTCCGTCCGCCTCCACCAGTGCGTAATGGTGGCCGTGCACGGCGAAAGTACGCGCCGCCCAGTCCCTGCCGCCGGCCCGGACGGTGACGCGGGAATCGCTCCGGGTCTCCACCCAGATGCTCGCCGAGGTCTCATCCACATACCGCATCATGGGACCAAGCACCAGGGAAGTCGTCATCACTCAGTTGTACCCGTTCCGGCCCGCGGCAACCATGGGTACGGCCAAGAGCCGAGGAAACAACTCCCAAGGCACTGCGGCCTAGGCCCGGACCTGAAATCCACTCCGCTTGTCGAAAAGCCGTCGCCTGTCGTTTCCGGCTGCGGCAATCCAGAGCACGGAGTCGTCTGCTGAGGCCTGGTCAACAACGCCCGTCACAATGTATTCGTCCATGCACCAGACCTCAACCGTATGGCCCGTGAGGCGTGCCCAGTCTGTGCGCAACCCACGTCCGCTGGCAGCCTTTTCTAGTTGGTTTCCCGTCACAGCCGCCCCTTTTTACCAACCGCGCTCGGCGAGGCGGTGGGGCTGCGGGATCTCGTCCACGTTGATGCCAACCATGGCTTCGCCGAGTCCGCGCGAGACCTGGGCGATGACGTCTGGATCGTCGTAATAGGCAGTAGCCCTGACGACGGCGGCGGCACGCTGGGCCGGATTGCCGGCCTTGAAGATGCCGGAACCGACAAACACCCCGTCGGCGCCGAGCTGCATCATCATGGCGGCGTCTGCAGGGGTGGCGATGCCGCCGGCGGTGAACAGCACCACGGGGAGCTTGCCGGTGGTTGCGATTTCCTTGACCAGTTCGTACGGGGCCTGCAGTTCCTTGGCCGCGACGTAGAGCTCGTCTTCGGGCAGCGCGGCCAGCTTGGCGATCTCGGCGCGGATCTGGCGCATGTGCCCGGTGGCGTTGGAGACGTCGCCGGTGCCGGCTTCACCCTTGGAACGGATCATGGCCGCGCCCTCGTTGATGCGGCGCAGGGCCTCACCAAGGTTGGTGGCGCCACAGACGAAGGGAACGGTGAAGTTCCACTTGTCGATGTGGTGGACGTAGTCCGCGGGGGTCAGGACCTCGGACTCGTCAATGTAGTCCACGCCGAGGGACTGCAGGACCTGGGCCTCTACGAAGTGGCCGATCCGGGCCTTGGCCATGACCGGGACGGAGACGGCGTCGATGATCTGGTCGATCATGTCCGGATCGGACATGCGCGACACGCCGCCCTGGGCACGGATATCGGCCGGAACACGTTCCAGCGCCATGACTGCAACGGCACCGGCGTCTTCGGCGATGCGGGCCTGTTCAACGTTGACGACGTCCATGATGACGCCGCCCTTGAGCATCTCGGCCATGCCGCGCTTGACGCGGCTGCTGCCCGTGACAGCGATATGTTCGTAGGGGAGTCGTTTTAGGGTCACTTCTTGCTCCAAGGGGACGGGGCGCCTGCGAAGCCAGGCATTCGAGTTAAGGGACTGGCCCCGGGTGTATGTGCACACCCGGGGCTACACGTACTTCACCGAGTCAGCATTCGATGACGTTTACCGCGAGGCCGCCCCGGGACGTCTCCTTATATTTGCTTTTCATGTCGGCGCCGGTTTCCCGCATGGTCTTGATCGCTTTGTCCAGGGATACTTTGTGGCTGCCGTCCCCGTGGAGGGACAGTCGCGCGGCGTTGATGGCTTTGACACTGGCGATGGCGTTGCGTTCGATGCAGGGGATCTGCACCAGGCCGCCCACAGGGTCGCAGGTCAGGCCGAGGTTGTGTTCGATCCCTACTTCGGCGGCGTTCTCCACCTGCTCGGGCGTTCCGCCGAGGACCTCGCACAGGCCGGCGGCCGCCATGGAGCAGGCCGAGCCCACCTCGCCCTGGCACCCCACCTCCGCTCCGGAGATGGAGGCGTTGATCTTGAACAGAATTCCCACGGCGGCCGCAGCCAGCAGGAAACGGACCACACCGTCGTCGTTGGCGCCGGGCACGAACTTCACGTAGTAGTGCAGCACCGCGGGGACGATGCCGGCCGCGCCGTTCGTGGGTGCGGTGACGATCCGGCCGCCAGCGGCATTTTCCTCGTTGACGGCCAGAGCGAACAGGTTCACCCACTCCATCGCCCGGAGCGGGTCGGTCACTCCGGTGTCTGCCGTCAGGGTCTGGAATAACGACGGCGCCCGTCGCCTGACGTTAAGGCCGCCTGGAAGAATCCCTTCCGCGGCGCAGCCGTTGTCCACGCATTCGCGCATGACTGCCCAGAGTGCCAGCAGTTTTTCCCGGAGTTCCGCTTCGCTGCGCCATGTGAGTTCGTTGGCGAGCATAACGTCGGAGATGGACATGCCCTCGCGCTTGCAGATCTCCAGGAGTTCGTCGGCGGTGGTGAAGGGGTACGGGAGGACGGTGGAGTCCGCCACCACCCTGTCTTCGGCGCCGGCATCGCCGTCCACTACAAAGCCGCCGCCGATCGAGTAGAAACTCCGTTCGCTCAGCACCGCCCCGGCGTGGTCCAGGGCGCGGAAGGTCATGCCGTTGGGGTGGGCCGGGAGGGACTTGCGCCGGTGCAGCACCACGTCCTCGTCCCAGTTGAAGTCCACCCGGTGGTGGCCACCGACCAGGAGTTCGGCGTCGAGGGCCGCGGCAGCCACTTGGTCGTCCGCCGTGGCGGTGTCCACGGTTTCCGGGTCCAGTCCTTTGAAGCCCAGGACCACGGCCTTGTCCGAGCCGTGGCCCCGCCCGGTGGCACCCAGCGAACCGAACAGCTCAGCCTGCACGCGCCTGGTGGCGCTCAGGTGGCCGTCGCCCTTGAGTCCGTCGGCGAATAGCTTCGCCGCCCGCATCGGGCCCACTGTGTGTGACGACGAGGGCCCGATGCCAACGGAAAACAGGTCCAGGACGCTGAGTGCCATTTAGGGGACCTCTGGCGAGGCGTACTCGCGCATTGAATCGAGGAGCCACCGGCCCAGGAAGTCCGCGAAGGAGGCGCGGGGGAAAAGCCGGAAGCTTTCCTCCCCGGTCTTCTGCAGGACCACCGGGATGTTGCCCACCTCGGTGTTCAGGGCGGTTCCCGGGGTGAAGCTGCGCGGGTGCAGGTCAAGGGCGCAGCCTTTTTCCAGGACGGCCCGGGCGCGGGGGCCGGACAGTTCAAACGTGGTGCGGTTGGCGGACAGGTCCACCACCTGGCCGGGGGCGTCGCCCAGCGCTTCGGTGAGGGAACCGATGAGGTCGCCGCCCAGGGAGTCGTGGGCCTCTTCAGGTGCAACCACCAGGAACTCCGCCGGTCCCAGCCAGAGGACGCTGACGCCGTCAGCGCCGCCCACGTCGCCGCAGCGTGCCGGCAGGCCGCCGGTGGCCGCAGCGATCCGTGCACCCTCTTCAGACCTGGGGTCTACGCGGATTCCTGCCATGGTCTGGAAGGGGCCCTCGGCCAGGACAACCTTGCCCCGGATGGAGCCTGCCACCAGTGCCGGGGCCAGGTGGGAAGCGGGGCTGCGGCGGATGTCCCGGAGTCCATTGATGCCTTCGAGTGCTGCTGAATTAGCCATCTTTGCGGGTCCCTTCGGGGTCAAAAAGTACGGTTTCTGCGACAACAACATCAACTAGCTGGTCGCCGGCTGCGGCCAGCAACGTCTCGCCGATGCGGTTGCGGCCATTCTTGATCAGTGCCAGCCCAAACGAGCGGCCCAGGGCGGCGCTGTGGTAGCTCGAGGTCACGAAGCCCTGCATGGGGACCGGGCCGTAGGCGGGGCTGGTAGTGATGCCCTTTTCCACGAGCTGGGTGCCTTCCGGCAGCCGGATGGTGCCGTCCACGGGCAGCACGCTGACCAGGTGCTTGCGGTCCTCGCGCCGGGCGTCGGCCCGGGCGTAGGAGCGCTTGCCGATGAAGTCCTTGGCCTTGGACACCACCCATTCCATGCCCGCATCCTGCGGGGTGACGGTGCCGTCGGTGTCCTGCCCGACGATCGGGTAGCCCTTTTCGGCGCGAAGCACGTGCATGGTTTCGGTGCCGTACGGGGTGATGTTGAATTCAGCCCCGGCAGCCGCCACGGCTTCCCAGGTGTTCAGCCCGTACCAGGACGGCACGTTGATCTCGTAGGCCAGTTCGCCGGAGAAGGAGATCCGGCAGACCCGGGCCCGCACGCCTGAGGCGAGGGTGGTTTCGCGGAAGGTCATGAACGGGAAGGCTTCGGCTTCCAGCCCGCCGTCCTTGGCGAGTTCGGGGGCCACCTTTGCCAGGATCGCGCGGGATTTGGGCCCGACGACGGCAATGGTGCTCCACTGTTCGGTCACCGAGGTGCAGTGCACGTCGAGTTCGGGCCATTCGGTCTGCAGCCATTCCTCCAGCCAGTCCAGCACCTTCGCGGCGCCGCCGGTGGTGGTGGTCATGAAGTACCGGTCCTCGTCCAGGCGCAGGGTCACACCGTCGTCGAAGATCATGCCGTCCGCCAGGCACATTACGCCGTAGCGGGCGGAACCCGGGGCGAGCTTCTTGAACGCGTTTGTGTAGATCCGGTTGAGGAATTCACCGGCGTCCTTGCCGCGGATTTCGATCTTGCCGAGGGTGGTGGCGTCCATGAACCCGGCGGATTCGCGGACTGCAGCGCATTCGCGCAGCACGGCTGCGTCCATGTCTTCCCCGGCCTGCGGGTAGTACCAGGGGCGCTTCCACTGCCCTACGTCCTCGAACAGTGCGCCCTGGGCAACGTGCCACGGGTTGATCGACGTGACGCGGGCGGGGTCGAACAGCTCGCCGCGCTGGCGTCCGGCCAGTGCTGCGAACGCCACTGGAGTGAACGGTGCGCGGTACGTGGTGGTGCCGATGTCGCCGATGCCGCGGGACGCTTCGCCCGCGGTCCGGAGCGCGGCGGCGATGACGCCGATCGCGTTGACGCCGGAGGTCTTGCCCTGGTCGTTGGCGGTGCTGATGGAGGTGTACCGCTTGATGTGCTCCACGGACCGCATGCCGGCACCGGTGGACCGCAGCACGTCAGCCACTGACTGGTCGCGCTGGAAGTCCACGAAGTGGTGGTGCCAGCCATCCGGGGTGCCGGCCTGGCCAGGTACCAGCCAGAGCTGGCGGGTGGGGGCGGACGCCTTCGGCTCGCCGAGGACTGCTGGCTTGGTTTCTGAAGTGAACCCTGCGGCGATGGCCGCGGCGGCGCCGGCGGAAATGCCCTCGGCAAGCACGTCGGCGAGTTCGAAGCTGCCGCGGCCGGCACCGATGGTCTGCTGGTTCGGAACTACGGTGCTTGGCACGAAAGCGGCCAGTTCATCGTCCCAGCGCAGCTTGCCCTGCCGCTGGGAGTGGAGGTGCACCAGCGGGCTCCAGCCGCCGGAGACTGCCAGCAGGTCGCAGGCGATCTCTTCGACGCCGGAGGTGAGCTCGCCGTCGTCGTTGATGCTGCGGACGGTGACGGCGAACAGCCGGCCGTCGTCGCCGGCTGCCGTGTTGGCCACGGCGCTGCCGATCAGAACCCGGGTGCCGGCTTCGACGGCGGCGGCTGCCACCTGGGTGAGGGCGGGGCGGGCGTCGACGACGGCTGCCAACTTGACGCCGGCGGCCCGCAGGTCCGCGGCGAGGGCGTAGGCGCTGTCGTTGGTGGTGCTGATGACAACGCGCTGGCCGGCGGCGACGGCGTAACGGTTAAGGTAGCTGCGGGCGGCGGAGGCCAGCATGATGCCGGGGCGGTCGTTGTTCTCGAAGACCAGGGGACGCTCGTGGGCGCCAGGGGCCAGCACCACCTGATTAGCACGCACGTGCCAAATCCGCTGCCGGGAGACGCCCGGCGCTGCCGGGCTGGACAGGTGGTCGGTGCGGTTCTGGACCGCGATGACGTAGTTGGCGTCGTAGGCGCCGAAGGCCGTGGTGCGGTTCAGGACTGTGCTTTCGGCCCCGGAAACCAGTTCGGCTTCCACGTCCGCCACCCACTCCAGGGCCGGCTTGCCCTCGATGGTCTCGGCGAGGCCGGGGGCCGTAGACCCGGACAGGAGGGAGCCGCCCAGTTCGGGCTGGTCGTCCATCAGCATCACCCGGGCGCCGGTGCGGACCGCTTCACGGGCCGCGACCAGGCCGGCAGGGCCACCGCCGATGATCAGGACGTCGGTGTGGACGTACTTCTTGTCGTATTCGGCCCGGTCTTCCTCGGGGTCAAGGCGGCCCAGGCCGTGAAGCAGTTCGGCCTTCAGGCCGTCCACCAGGGTGACGGTGGTGGCGGGAAGCATGGACTCGGCCACGTGGCCCGGGAACCGGGCTTCAACGCGAACCAGTGCGTTGGATTCCTCCACGCCGGCGGACATGATGCCCCGGGGGCGGTCCTCGTACAGCGAGTTGCCGGCGGCGATCCGGCCGTTGGCGAGCAGTGCCGAAGCGAGTGTGTCGCCGGGGTGGCCGGTGAATTCCTCGCCGTCCACGGTGAATCGCCAGGAAATGGTGCGGTCGATGCGTCCGCCGGCGGCGAGGCGGGCGTTCTGGGAAGTCACTTGGTTGCTCCTTCCGGGGCGGTGGTGCTGGCGCGTGAGGTGCTGGCGGCGATGCTTGTTGCGGCGGTGCTCGGCGCAGCGGTCCCGGTGGTGGTGCTGTCCGGGGCGAGGCTGGCAGTGCCGGACTCACGTGCCGGGGCGGCTGCGTCAGGCCGGGGCTCGCCCATGGGGTAGATCGCCTGGATCTCGTAGGTGACCGTGTCGCGGAGCATGTTGAACCACTGGCGGCAGCCGGTGCTGTGGAGCCAGCGTTCGGCGAAGGCGCCCTTGGTGTTGTCCCGGTAGAACAGGAACTCGGCCCATTCGCGGTCGTTCAGTTCGTTAGGGTTTTCCGGATAGGCCACGTGGGCCTGGCCGCCGTAGTGGAACTCGGTCTCGTCGCGGGAGCCGCAGTTGGGGCATGAAATGAGGAGCATGTCCGGACTCTCTTCTAGTGGGCCACGGCGGCTGCGCCGTGTTCGTCGATCAGGGCACCGGTTTCGAACCGCTCCAGCGCAAACGGCTTGTTCAGTTCGTGCGGCGTTCCCGTGGCGATGGTGTGGGCAAAGGTGAGGCCCGCGGCCGGCGTGCCCTTGAAGCCGCCCGTGCCCCAGCCACAGTTCACGAACATGTTGTCCACCGGAGTGGTGCCCACGATCGGGGAGGCGTCCAGCGTCGTATCAACGATGCCGCCCCAGGTCCTGAGTACGTGCGCACGGGCAAAGATCGGGAAGAGCTCGACGGCGGCCGCCATCTGGTGCTCGATCACATGGAACGAGCCGCGCTGGCCGTAACCGTTGTAGGAGTCCACTCCGGCGCCCATGACCAGCTCGCCCTTGTGTGCCTGGGAAACGTAGACGTGCACGTGGTTGGACATGACCACGGTGGGGTGGACCGGTTCGTGCAGTTCGGAAACCAGCGCCTGCAGCGGGTGGGACTGGATGGGGAGCCGGAAGCCGGCCATTTCGGCCAGGACCGAGCTGTGCCCGGCGGCGCACAGGCCCACCTTTTCGGTGTTGATGGTGCCGCGGTTGGTCTTGACGCCCACCACGCGGTTGCCGTCCTTGACGAAGCCGGTGACTTCGCAGTTCTGGATGATATCCACGCCCAGTTCGTCGCACTTGCGGGCGAAGGCCCAGGCCACGTGGTCATGCTTGGCGATGCCGGCGCGCGGCTGGTACGTGGCGCCCATGACCGGGTAGCGGATGTTGTCGTTGATGTTCAGGATGGGGCAGAGTTCCTTGACCTGCTGCGGGTCCAGCCATTCGGCGTCAACTCCGTTGAGTTTGTTCGCGCCCACGCGCCGCATGCTTTCGCGCACATCACCCAGGGTGTGGGCGAGGTTCATCACGCCGCGCTGGCTGAAGAGGAAGTCGTATTCGAGCTCCTCCGGCAGGACTTCCCAGAGCTTGAGGGCGTGCTCGTAGATAGCCGCGCTCTCGTCCCAGAGGTAGTTGGACCGGATGATGGTGGTGTTGCGGGCCATGTTGCCGCCGGCCAGCCAGCCCTTTTCGAGGACGGCGATGTTGGTCATGCCGTGGTTTTTGGCCAGGAAGTAGGCGGTGGCCAGGCCGTGCCCGCCGCCACCAACGATGACTGCGTCGTAGGAAGGCTTCGGGTCCGGGTTGTGCCAAAGGAATTCCGGGTGCTCCGGAAGCAGATCGGCCATTATGCCACCTCGTTCGCGTCAGAGGAGAGGTTGGGGTAGAGCGGGAACTTTCCGGCCAGGATTTCAACCCGCTGCCGCAGTTCCGCCACAGTCTCGTCGCTGAACTCGCGCTTGAGTGCTGCGGCGATAATGTCCGCTACCTCGGTGAACTCTGCCTTCCCGAACCCACGCGTGGCCAGTGCCGGCGTGCCGATACGAAGACCGGACGAGATCATCGGCGGTCGCGGGTCGAACGGCACGGCGTTGCGGTTGACCGTGATGCCGATCCGGTGCAGGCGGTCTTCGCCCTGCTGGCCGTCCAGTTCCGAATTGCGCAGATCCACCAGGACCAGGTGCACGTCGGTGCCGCCGCTGACGACGGTCACGCCGGCCTCTGCAACGTCGGCAGACAGCATGCGTTCTGCGATGATGCGGGCGCCTTCCAGGGTGCGTTCCTGGCGGTCGCGGAACGCCGGCTCAGCAGCGAGCTTGAACGCCACAGCCTTCGCGGCAATGACGTGCTCCAGCGGGCCACCCTGCTGTCCGGGGAACACCGCGGAGTTGACCTTCTTGGCGATGTCGGCGTCGTTGGTCAGGATCACACCACCGCGCGGGCCGCCAAGGGTCTTGTGGGTGGTGCTCGTGACGATGTGGGCGTGAGGCACGGGGCTGGGGTGAAGCCCTGCGGCCACCAGGCCTGCGAAATGGGCCATGTCCACCATCAGGTAGGCGCCTACCAGGTCCGCAATACGGCGGAATTCGGCGAAGTCAAGCTGCCGGGAGTAGGCGGACCAGCCGGCGACGATCAGCTTCGGCTTGTTCTCAACCGCCAGGCGCTCGACTTCAGCCATGTCAATCAGCATGGTCTCTTCGCCGACTCCGTACGGGACCACTTTGTAGAGCTTGCCGGAGAAGTTGATTCGCATCCCATGCGTCAAGTGGCCACCGTGTGCGAGGTTCAACCCCAGGATGGTGTCACCGGGCTGGATCAGGGCGAACATCGCCGCCGCGTTGGCCTGGGCGCCTGAGTGGGGCTGCACATTGGCGAATTCGGAGCCGAACAATGACTTAAGACGGTCGATGGCCAGCTGCTCGACCACGTCAACGTGTTCGCAGCCGCCGTAGTAGCGCTTGCCAGGGTAGCCTTCGGCGTACTTGTTGGTCAGGACGGATCCCTGCGCCTCCATGACGGCAGTCGGCGCAAAGTTTTCAGAGGCGATCATCTCCAGCGTGCCCTGCTGGCGCAGGAGCTCCTGCTGAACGGCTGCATGGATCGCAGGATCGGTCTCTGCGAGCGTACGGGTCAGAACGTCGACCATCTTTTCTCCTCTGCTATCTAATATCCTGTTGATATATTAGTTTCGTGACTCAAGTATGCTATTCAGCCATGTGGGTGTCAACAGATTTTTCAAGCCGTCCCAGAGGCGCCAGAAGCGCGGCTGGAAGGGCCGCGCTTCTGGTCGAACGTTTGAGAGGTGGGGCTTGGATCAGGTGAAGAGCGCCTTGCGGACGGCATCCTCGAAGCCACTGACGTGGCTCCTCGCCAGGTCAGCGGCCCGTGCCTCATCGCCGTCAATCACTGCGCCGAGCAGGTCCAGGTGCTCATGCACGTGGCGGGAAAGATCGGGAAGGCGATCCAGAACCATGCACCAGATGCGGGTGGCGAGATTGTCGTACCGGATCAGGACGTCCTCAAGGTGGGGATTGGCCGCAGCCGCGTAGATGCCTTGATGGACGCGCGCATCAAGGCGCAGAGTTTCGACGACGGAGGCCGCATGGGTATCGAAGGATTCAACAGCCCGCATCACAGCCCGCAACCGCTCCCGCTGCAGTTCCGTGGCCACCCGGGCAGCACGGGACGCTGCGAGCGGTTCAAGCTGCGTCCGGATTTCTGAAATGAAAGCAAGGTCTGTCACCTCTACTCGGGTGGCAAAGGTGCCCCTGCGCGGATACGAAACCACCAGACGGTCGAGCTCAAGCCGCTTCAAAGCTTCCCGCACTGGAGTCCGCCCCACGCCGAGGTCCCTGGCGAGGTGGTCGTCGTTAAGAAGATCGCCGGGTTTGATGTCAAGCATCAGCAGCCGGTCGCGGATACGCTCGTACGCCACGTCCGCCAACGACTTCTTGACCACATCTGCCGCGATCGCCGACGCTTCAACTGCCATAACCTGGACCCCTTTCCATTCAAGCCAAACAGGCTATTGACCTCGCCCAGTGACCAGTATACGCTGATTCCCAATCCTAATATATCAGTTCCTGATTTGCGAATATATCTATTGGGAAGATACCTAAAGGAGGAGACATGACCCTAGTGGCAACAGACTCATCAACCAGCACGCTGACTCAGAACGACCCCCGCGTGAAGGACAAGGCCCAGAAGTTCGTACTCACACTGTCGTGCGTCGAACGTGCCGGTATTGTCCAAGCGGTCACCACTTTTCTCTTCGAACGTGGCTTCAACATCGACGAGCACCAGCAGTTCGACGACGGGCTCCGCGAGACGCTGCACCTGCGCACCGCATTCTCGGGTTCCCCCGAGTACACGCCGGAACGGCTCCAGGAGGAGTTCAACGCCATTGCCGACCGCTTCGAGATGAAGTTCAGCTTCCATGACCAGACCAAGGAGCGCATCCTGGTCATGGTGTCCAAGTTCGGCCACTGCCTGAATGACCTGATCTTCCGCTGGCGCGGTGGCAGCCTCGGCGGCGACATCGTCCTCGTGGTGTCCAATCATGAAACCCACCGGGCAATGGCCGACGCCGCCGGCCTGCCCTTCGTCTACCTCCCTGTGACCCCCGAGACGAAGGCAGACGCCGAACAGCGCCTGCTGGACCTCGTCGACGAGCACAACATCGACCTCGTTGTGCTCGCCCGGTACATGCAGGTGCTCTCCGATGACCTCTGCCGCTCCCTTGAAGGCCGGGCCATCAACATCCACCACTCCTTCCTTCCTGGCTTCAAGGGAGCGCGCCCGTACCACCAGGCGTACGACCGTGGCGTCAAACTGGTAGGTGCCACTGCCCACTACGTGACTGCTGAACTCGATGAAGGGCCAATCATCGAACAGGAAGTCATCCGGGTGGACCACAGCTACGGTCCCACCACACTGTCAACAGTCGGGCAGGATGCGGAAGCGCTTGCACTGTCCCGCGCCGTGCGGTGGCACTGCGAGCACCGTGTGCTGCTGGACCAAACCAGCACTGTCGTGTTCCGGTAAGCACCACCACCACATCAGCAGAGACAACACACGAAAATCAGCAGGAGAAACCACATGGCTTCGACGCCAAGCATTGTCATTATTGGAGCGGGAATCGTCGGCACGAACCTGGCCGACGAACTGGTCGCGCGGGGTTGGAACAACATCACCGTCCTGGACCAGGGCCCCCTGAATATGCCTGGAGGCTCCACGTCCCACGCCCCGGGCCTCGTTTTCCAGACGAACCCTTCAAAGACCATGGCTGCCTTCGCCAAGTACACGGTTGAGAAGCTCCTGTCCCTGAGCGAGGACGGCGTCAGCTGCTTCAACCAGGTCGGCGGTTTGGAAGTTGCCACCACCGAGACCCGCCTCGCGGACCTGAAGCGGAAGCTCGGCTATGCCGCCGCGTGGGGTATCGACGGCAAGATCCTTTCCCGCGAGGAATGCAAGGAGCTCTACCCGCTCATCAATGAGGAAGACATCTTGGGTGGCCTCCACGTACCCAGCGACGGCCTGGCACACGCCGCCCGCGCAGTCCAGCTGCTCATCAAGCGCACGGAAGCCGCCGGGGTTAAGTACATCGGCAACACCGAGGTCACCGGAATCGAACAGTCCAACCGCCGGGTCACAGGAGTGGAGACCGCTGAAGGCGTCATCCCCGCGGACATCGTGGTTTCCTGCGCCGGCTTCTGGGGCGCGAAGATCGGCGAGATGATCGGGATGTCTGTCCCGCTCCTCCCGCTGGCCCACCAGTACGTCAAGACCACTCCCGTACCGGCACAGCAGGGCAAGAACGAACTGCCCAACGGCGCTTCGCTTCCCATCCTGCGCCACCAGGACCAGGACCTCTACTACCGCGAACACGGCGAGCGCTACGGCATTGGTTCCTACGCGCACCGCCCTATGCCCGTGGATCTTGACGAGCTGGGCAGCTACGAGCCCAGCAGCATCAGCGAACACAATATGCCTTCGCGCCTGGACTTCACCCTGGAGGACTTCCTTCCTGCGTGGGAAGCCACCAAGCAGCTGCTGCCGGCCCTGCGCGAAAGCGAAATCGAGGATGGCTTCAACGGCATCTTCTCCTTCACCCCGGACGGCGGCTCCCTGGTGGGCGAATCGAAGGAAGTGGACGGCTTCTATGTGGCTGAGGCCGTGTGGGTGACCCACTCCGCCGGCATTGCCCGCGCCGTTGCCGAACTGCTGACCACCGGCAAGTCCAGCATTGATCTTGGTGACTGCGATATCCATCGTTTCGAAGACGTCCAGCTGACCCCCGAGTACGTCAGCGAGACGTCCCAGCAGAACTTCGTGGAAATCTATGATGTGCTGCACCCGCTGCAGCCAAAGCTCTCGCCACGCAATCTCCGAGTCAGCCCGTTCCACGCCCGTCACAAGCAGCTGGGCGGCTTCTTCCTGGAGGGCGGCGGATGGGAGCGCCCCTACTGGTTCGAAGCCAACGCCGAACTGCTCAAGGAGATGCCTGACGAATGGCAGCCGCCCGCACGTGACGCCTGGGCCGGGATGTTCAGCTCGCCCATCGCCGCCGCCGAAGCCTGGAAGACCCGCACCGCGGTGGCCATGTACGACATGACCCCGCTCAAGCGCCTTGAGGTTTCCGGCCCCGGAGCCCTGAAGCTGCTGCAGGAGCTGACTACCGCCGACATGACCAAGAAGCCGGGGGCGGTCACCTACACGCTCCTGCTGGACCACGCCGGCGGGATCCGAAGCGACATCACCGTGGCCCGCCTGAGCGAAGACACCTTCCAGCTCGGCGCCAACGGAAACATCGACACCGCTTACTTTGAGCGGGCCGCACGCCACCAGACGGAAAACGGAACCGCCAGCGACTGGGTCCAGGTGCGCGATACCACCGGCGGGACCTGCTGCATCGGCTTGTGGGGACCCCTCGCCCGGGACCTGATCACCACCGTCAGCAGCGACGACTTCTCCAACGACGGCCTGCGCTACTTCCGGGCCAAGAAGGTTGTCATCGGCGGCGTCACCGTCACCGCAATGCGGCTGTCCTACGTCGGCGAGCTGGGCTGGGAACTGTACACCAGCGCGGACAACGGCCAGCGCCTGTGGGACGCACTGTGGAAGGCAGGGCAGCCGTTCGGCGTGATCGCTGCCGGCCGCGCCGCGTTCAGCTCGCTGCGCCTGGAAAAGGGCTACCGCTCGTGGGGCACCGACATGACCACCGAGCACGACCCGCTGGAAGCGGGACTCGGTTTCGCCGTGAAGATGACCAAGGAAAACTTCGTCGGCAAGGCAGCACTGGAAGGCCGGACCGAGGAAAACTCCGCCCGCCGCCTTCGCTGCCTGACGGTCGACGACGGCCGCAGCATCGTGCTGGGCAAGGAACCTGTCTTCTACAAGGACCAGGCAGTTGGCTACGTCACGAGCGCCGCTTATGGCTACACCGTTGCCAAGCCAATTGCCTACGCGTACCTGCCCGCCGCCGTCTCCCTGGGTGACTCGGTTGAAATCGAGTACTTTGGCCGGCGCATCCAGGCCACAGTCACGGCCGATCCACTGTACGACCCCACGATGACCCGGCTCCGCGGCTAACAGCCGCCGGGCCATTCAAGGGCACGCGGCCCGGACTCATTTCCTCGCAACCAGAGTCCGGGCCGCTGCTTTTCCATGGCCCATCCATGCCCAGGCCAGTCGACTAGAGCTTCAGCCCCCAGGAAGACACATGATCAATTCAGAAACAATAAGCGACTACCTTGCCAGGCTTGCCTCGCGCGAACCCACCCCCGGCGGCGGCGCAGCCGCGGCTCTCCACGCCGCCCAGGGGGCGGCGCTTGTCGCCATGGTGGCCAGGTACACCACCGGCACGAAATACGAACAGCACGCCGAACTCGTCGCCAGGATCATCAGCAGCGCCGACGGCCTGGTGGCCCAGGCCCTGCGCCTCGCGGACGCCGACCAGCACGCGTTCCAAGGCGTCATCGATGCCTACAAGCTCCCCGCCGGTACTGACGACCTCAAGGCCGAACGGACAGCATCCATCCAGGACGCGCTCGTCCAGGCGGCGAATACACCGGCACAACTGATCCTGCTTGCCGGCGCCGTCGTGGATCTTGCCACGGAACTGTTCGAGGTGGCCAATGCCAACGTGATCAGTGACGTCGCCGCCGCCGTCGACGCAGCCCGGGCAGCCGCCACCACTGCACGGGTGAACATCGACATCAATGTGGTGGCCATCAAGGACACCGAAGCGCGTTCCCGGCTGGCTGAGCAGACGGACGGCCTTGAGGAAAAGGTCGTCCTGGCAGCCGACTCGCTAGTGAAGCGCGTGCGCGAAAGGATTCTCGGTTGAGCACCACACTCCTCTCTGGACGAAGCCTGGCGAAGCTCATTCAGCAGAAGGCCCACGACGAAGCCCGGAACCTCGAAACTGACGGCGTGCGCCCCACCCTTGCAGTGGTTGTGGCCACCGACGACGGCTCCACGCTCTGGTATGTGCGGTCCATCGAACGGGCTGCAGAAAGCGCGGGCATCAATTGCCGGATCGTGGACCTGGGCCACGACGCAACAGGACAGGTTCTGGCCTCAGTCCTGAAGGACCTCAGCGCCGAGCCATCCGTCAACGGCATCATCCTGCAGACGCCATTGCCTCCCGGCGTTGACGCAGATGCGCTGGTTGGGCACATCGCCCCCGAGAAGGACATCGACGGCGCGAACCCTCTGAGCCTTGGCCGGCTGGCCGTGGGCCAGCCCTCGTTCGCCCCCGCCACTGCACGGGCCGTCACCGAGATCCTGGACCACTTCGACATCCCTGTTGCGGGCCGGAACGTCGTCGTGATTGGACGCTCAGCCGTCGTCGGAAAACCGCTGTCCCTGCTGCTGCTGGAACGCGACGCCACCGTCACCGTCTGCCACTCCAGGTCAGGGGCGCTGGAGAAATACACCAAGGCGGCCGACGTCGTGGTGGTCGCCGCCGGGCGTACCGGCCTGCTGAACGGCGGCCACATTTCCTCCGGGGCTGTTGTGATCGACGTCGGCACCAACGTCCTATCCGACGGATCCCTCGTGGGGGATGTGGACGAAGCCAGCGTCCGGGGCATCGCCGGGGCGCTGACACCCGTTCCGGGTGGCGTCGGCTCAGTCACCACGTCCCTGCTGCTCCTTCACACCACCGAGGCCGCGCGGGAACAGTCGCATGCCTTGGTCCGGGGAACAGCCGTATGACCCACGGCAGGTACCCCTGCTTCGATTAGGCCCAGTTGTTGTCTCCGCGCCCGTGCAGATCCATGCGATCTTCACGGGCGCAAAGGCCGTGTCCTGCCAATGGGCTACAGGACGGCCTTGATGAGGTTCTCAAAGTCCGTCACATGCTTGGTGGTCAGCCGCGCAGCAGCTTCGGAATCCCCTTCCGCGATGCACTCGAGCAGCTCAATGTGCTGGGCAATGTGCTCGGATACCGGAGGAAGTTTCTCCAGCACCAGGCTCCAGATCCGCGTCGCCAGGTTGTCGTACCGGATCAGGACATCCTCAAGATGCCGGCTCCCTGTGGCCCGGTAGATCATCCGGTGTACCCGCATGTCCAGGCGCATCAGGTCCCGCTGGGAGTGCATTACCGGCAGGAGCTCCCCGACTTCCCTGGCAAATTCCTTGATCTCTTGCCGGAGCTGCGGCGATGCCATCCGGGCAGCCCGTGCTGCGGCCGCAGGCTCCAAAAGGTGCCGGATTTCGGAGATTTCAGCCAGATCCGTGATGTCCACCCCTGCGGCGAATGTTCCCCGGCGGGGATACGCCACCACCAGATGGTCGCCCTCAAGGCGCTTCATGGCCTCCCGGATGGGTGTCCTCCCCACTCCGAGCCGCCTGGAAATCACTTCGTCATTCAATGGTTCACCAGGCTTGATGTCCAAAACGATCAGTTCATCACAGAGCACCCTGTAGGCGAAGTCGGCGAAGGACTCGTCCACCTGCCTCGTTGGCATTAAGGACCCCCCAACATCCGAACGTAGTTCTCCACCGCTTACCATTTTCAAGTCTCCTCCCGATGCACGGCTGAGCCTTGACGCGAAGGCCTCCTGTACATAGTATTCCTAGAACTGATATATCAATATCCCATCAAAAAAATGTCAACCCTAACGGAGAGCAATGAGCGCAGAAGCTGTTGCAAGGATACGGCTGGAAGTGGTTCCGTCCGCCGACCTGCTCACACAACTCCCCGCGGCTTTTGACACCACAGGATCCGTCAGCGTGACGTGCCTCCCGCACCACGGGCCTGCACGGACCGTAGAGGCGTCCGTAAGTCTGGCGCGCCTGGGATACCACACCGTTCCCCATCTCGCAGCCCGCAGCATCACGGGTAAGGCAGAACTCCATTCGCTGCTGCTGCAACTGCAGCAGGCCGGTGTCTCGGAGCTGTTTCTCGTTGCCGGTGACCGGCGCACGCCCGCCGGCCCCTATGCCTGGAGCGGAGAACTCCTTGAGGCGGTCAACGCCTATTCACCCGACTTCTCCATAGGCATCGCCGGTTATCCGGAAGGCCACCCGCAGCTTAGCCAGAAGCAACTCAGCAGCAGCCTCGGGGTCAAAGCGCCACTGGCGTCCTCAATGGTCACCCAGATGTGCTTTTCCGCCGAGGCGATCAGCCGGTACCTCCGGACAATCCGCAAAGCCGGCATCGAGCTGCCCGTGTGGGTTGGAGTCCCCGGCCCGGTGTCCATCAGGAAACTGGTCTCCCTGGGAGCACGCCTCGGGGTCGGCCGCTCCCTCAAGCTGGCCCGCGGGACCGGGATGGCGGGAGCCCTCTGGCGACGGGACGACTTCCTGAGCTACGACAGCGGACGCCTGATCCGCGAAGTCCACCAGGAGTTGGCGGGCGATCCCCTCTTTGCCGGGTTCCATGTCTACACCTTCAACGACCTCGGCCGCCTGCCTGGCCTCCTGGATGATCTCCGCGCATTGCAGCCGACCACCACGCTGGCCTCGGGCAACACCTCCATTCCACTGTTTCCTGCCAAGATCTGAAGGGAAGATCACATGGCTTCCAAAGCCCCCAAGCAGAATATCGACGAGTCAAAACTGAGCCTCACGAAGCCCAAAACGACTGCCGTTGGCCTTCCGGCTGTTGCGAACGCGTTGAAAATTTCCCTCGAGCAGATGGGCCCGCTGCGCAGCATCCAGACGCTCTTGGCTGTCAATCAGGTTGACGGCTTTGACTGCATGGGCTGTGCCTGGCCTGAACACGAAAAGCGCAATGCTGCGGAATTCTGCGAGAACGGCGCCAAGGCGGTGGCTGAAGAAGCCACGCGCCGCCGCGTCACGCCTGAATTTTTCGCGAAGCACTCCATTGCGGACCTGAAGACGCGCGACGACTACTGGCTGGGTCAACAGGGCCGGCTGACGCATCCGATGCTCCTCGATGAAGGCGCAACCCACTACAAGCCCATCGCGTGGGACGACGCTTATGAGCTGATCGCCCAGGAGATCAGGGACATGGAGCACCCCGACCAGTCGGTCTTCTACACCTCCGGGCGGACATCGAACGAGGCAGCCTTCGCCTACCAGCTCCTCGTTCGCGGCATCGGGACGAACAATTTGCCCGACTGCTCCAACATGTGCCACGAATCGTCCGGCTCGGCCCTGGTGGAAACCATCGGCATCGGCAAAGGCTCCGTCAGCCTCACCGACCTGGAAACGGCGTCGCTGATTTTCGTGGCGGGGCAGAATCCCGGCACTAACCACCCGCGCATGCTCAGCGCGCTGGAGAAGGCGAAGAAGAACGGCGCCGTCATCATCTCCGTGAATCCGCTTCCCGAGGCCGGGCTCCTGCGGTTCGAGAATCCGCAGAACATTTCCGGAATGGTGGTGGGGACACAACTGACCGACGACTTCCTCCAAATCCGCGCCGGCGGCGATCAGGCCCTCTTCCAGGGGCTTGGCAAATACCTTCTCGAAGCCGAAGCCCAGGGGCGCAAGACCCCCGGCCTCCCCACTGTGCTGGACCATGAGTTCATCAAGGACCACACCGTTGGCATCGACGAATACCTGCGGTACCTCGAAAAGGCGGAATGGGACGACATTGTCGAAGCCACGGGACTGACACTGGAACAGATCAAGTCCACAGGCGAGCGCCTCCTGGCCTCGAGCGCCACGATCGTGTGCTGGGCCATGGGCCTGACCCAGCACAAGCACTCGGTACCCACCCTCCGCGACGTGGTCAACGTCCTGCTTCTCCAAGGCAACATCGGCAAGCCCGGAGCCGGCGTTTGCCCCGTCCGAGGCCACTCCAACGTCCAGGGCGACCGGACCATGGGCATTTTCGAGAAGATGCCGGAGAGCTTCCACGACCGGCTTGACCATGAGTTCCAATTCCTCTCCCCCAGGGCGCATGGCTTCGACACCGTGGCCGCCATCCGCGCCATGCGGGACGGCAAGGTCCGCGTATTCATCGGCATGGGCGGCAACTTCGTGCGGGCAGCCCCCGATTCCGAGGTCACGGAACAGGCTCTAGCCAACACCCGCCTGACGGTGCAGATCTCCACGAAACTGAACCATTCCCACGTATCGACGGGTCGACGTGCGCTGATTCTTCCGACGCTCGGACGTACCGAGAAGGACACCCAGCGCACCGGCGACCAGAGGGTAACAGTGGAGGATTCCATGAGCGCGGTCCATGCCTCCCGCGGACGGCTTAAGCCCGCCAGCGACCACTTGCACTCCGAAGTGGCCATTGTCTGCAACATCGCCCACAAAATCTTCACCGGCAGCGACAACCTCCCGCTGCCCAATACCCCCAAAGCCGACTGGCTCGCCATGAAGGACGACTACTCCATCATCCGGAAACACATCGAAGCGGTCCTCAGCGGCTTCGAGAACTTCGAGGAGCGGATCCAGAACCCTGGAGGGTTCGTCCTTCCCCACCCGCCCCGGGACGCCAGGAAGTTCGATACCGCTTCGGGCAAGGCCCACTTCACAGGCAACGAACTGGAATTCATCAGGGTCCCCGCGGGACGGCTCGTCCTCCAAACCCTGCGCTCCCATGACCAGTACAACACCACCATCTACGGCAAGGATGATCGCTACCGCGGCATCCACGGCGGGCGCCGCGTCGTCCTGATCAACGCCGACGACATTACTGAGCTGGGGTTCACGGACGGGGACATGGTCCATCTCATCTCCGAATTCCAAGGGACCGAACGACGGGCCGAAAACTTCCGCATCGTTTCATACTCGACGCCCAAGGGTTGCGCGGCGGCCTACTACCCGGAAACCAACGTCCTCGTGCCACTCGACTCCGTAGCCGACACCAGCGGCACGCCGACCTCCAAGTCCGTTATCGTGCGGCTTGAGCGGGCCGAAGCGTGAGCTCCGTCCTGACGACGGAAGCGACCGTCACCCAGGGTGTGGACGGGCCAAGGGTGGAACGGGCTGTCCGCGAATACCTCCTGGCCATCGGGGAGGACCCCGAAAGGCCGGGACTGGTGGACACCCCGGCCCGTGTAGCCCGCGCCGCCGCGGAGATGTTCGGCGGGCTCCATGAGGATCCCCTTGCCGTCCTTGACAGGACCTTCGACCTCGGCCACGGTGAAATGGTCATCGTTAAGGACATCCCGTTCTATTCCACCTGCGAACATCACTTGGTGCCGTTCCATGGCGTGGCGCACGTAGGTTACATCCCGTCCGCTGAGGGACTCGTGACCGGCCTCAGCAAGCTTGCCAGGCTGGTGGACGTCTTTGCGCGTAGGCCGCAGGTCCAGGAGAGGCTAACCACGCAGGTGGTGGACGCGCTGGTTACGTCGCTGCGGCCTTTGGGTGCAATTGTGGTGATCGAGTGCGAGCACCTGTGCATGTCAATGCGGGGCGTCCGCAAGCCCGGGGCCAAGACCATCACGTCCGCAGTCCGCGGTGAACTGCGCCTTCCGGCCGCCCGGGCCGAAGCGCTGAGCCTCATCCACGGCCGATGAGAATTCTCTGGACATGCCCCCCGGGGCTGCCAGCCGCCACAGGTCAATGCCACTCAACACAGACACCATCAAGGGAGAACCAATGTCTGATGTCACTCAGGCCCAGGCCGATGCCGTCCGGGGCGCGGCCGTCCAGCGTTAGGCAGGACCGGGATGCTGTGCCACCCGGCCCGGCATCCCACTGACGTCTTCGTCCTCGCGAAGGATGAACTGTCCCGTTCCTGTAAATGGTGCTTCGGTGGCCTGAAACCTGGGGAGGTATCCTCATCGAAGCACCGCTTTCGGGCAACGGGGCAACGCCGGCACTCGCCGGACAAGTGCATGGCAATCATGTCGTGTCGTACAACCGCCAGTTGATGATGGCCATCCTGCATGAAAAGGTCCAGATCGCCAAGGCAGTGAACGCCACAGCGATCCCACTTGAGGATGCTCCCCGCGGCTAGCCGAATTCGACGCCGGCTCGGCAACAAACTTCGTGCCGAACCCGAATGGATACGTCACGGCGTAGCACGCCAGCTGATGGGGCCAGGGACTGCGGTGGCCCCCGGCCCGCACGTTTCTATGCATCACTACCTACAGGAAAGGGGCACCCTTGCTGGCCCAAGATACCGCCACCATCGGCAGCAGTTCGGAGTTGCGCTCTGCATGGCCACCTTCCGGACATCCCTCCCCCACCTGGCTCGAAGCCCGGCAACTGGCTTTCGATTGCGCGGTTCCACTCGCGCCCGTGGAGGTTCCCCTCGCATTGGCAGCAGGCCACGCGCTTACCCGCAACGTCTCCGCCCTGCACGAACTCCCCCATTACGACTCTTCTGCCATGGATGGCTGGGCAATCAACGGCGTCGGTCCATGGATCCTTGCCGGCCACGAACCCCTTTTGCGCCCCGGGAGTGCCAGCGTCATAGCCACCGGCGGACTGGTACCTGTTGGCGCCCAGTCGATACTCCGCAAGGAAAGTGGCCAGATCCACCAAGATGCCGACGGCAGCCTTGTCCTGCGGCTCACTGACAACGCAAAGGAAGGCGAGCCGGGCCTCGGCCAACACATTCGTCTCGCGGGCGAGGAAGCTGCTGCAGGTGAGGTGCTGATCCCCGCCGGCACAACACTGAACCCGGGCCACATTGCCCTCGCCGCCGTGGCTGGCCACGACAACGTGCAGGTGCAGGCCAAGCCGGTGGTCGGCATCGTATTGACCGGTTCCGAGGTGGTCACGTCAGGCGTTCCGAAACCAGGACATGTCAGGGACACTTTTGGTCCGCAGCTGGGGACGGTCATTTCCCTTCTGGGGGGCACGCCTGCCGGCTCCCTGCGGATCGGGGACTCCTACCCCGAGTGGCTCGCGGCAATTGGCGGTTCTGACGCGTTCCCCGGGCGGATGCCGGACCTGACCATAACCACCGGCGGAACCGGCTGTTCCGGGACAGATCATTTTCGCGCTGTCATCGCTGACCTTGGCGGACAGCTGTTGCTGGATGGCATCGCCATGCGGCCGGGTCACCCGGCAGTTCTGGCCGGGCTCCCGGACGGCCGCTTCGTCGTCGGGCTGCCCGGTAACCCCCTGGCAGCAATGATGGCTCTCATCACTATGGGTGCACCGCTGCTGGAGGCACTCGGAGGCAGGCCCCTGAGCGCCGTTGGACAGGTGACCTCCGCGGCTGACGTTGATCCGAGCCCCGGCCGTACGCGTCTGATTCCGTGCACGTTTATCGAGGGGCTTGCCTTCCCCGCCTCGCATACGGGGCCCGGCATGATGCGTGGACTGGCTTGGGCCGACGGCGTCATGGCCGTTCCCCCTGCTGGAGTCCAGTCCGGCGAGCCAGTTCCTGTGCTCCCACTCCCTTGGACGCAGGCCAACGAAACAATCCGTTCCACCACCACCCGTGCACGGAGCACAGCATGGCCCGCATGACACAGCGCCGCAAGATCCACCGCTTCCACCTCGAGGGTTCCGGCGCCGAATACCCGGTGCGGTTCAAGGAAGACGTACTCGCCGCCGAGGAGCCCCTGGAAATCCGCATCGGCGGCCGCTCCTTCGCTGTCACCATGAGGACCCCGGGGGACGATTTTGACCTGGTGGCCGGGTTCCTGGTCTCGGAAGGCATCATCAGTTCCCCCTCCGAGCTGGTATCGCTGCGCTTTTGCGCCGGCGATGCCGGGGGAGAACAGACATATAACGTAGTCGAGGCCCAGCTAAGGCCGGATGTACCCATGCCTGACACCATGCGGCATGTCTACACCTCAAGCTCCTGCGGCATCTGTGGGACAGACTCGATCGACTCCGTCCGCAAGACCCTTCCCTTCGATCCTGCCCAGGACACGCTGCAGATTCCCGTGGATGTCCTCGCCGGGTTGCCGGAGCGGCTTCGCGAGGCCCAAGCGGTCTTCGAAAAGACGGGCGGCGTCCATGCGGCCGGCCTGTTCAAGGTGGATGGCGCCAGCCCTGAGTTGCTTTGTCTCCGGGAGGATGTCGGACGCCATAACGCTGTGGACAAAGTGGTGGGATGGGCGCTGCGCCAAAACCTGCTGCCTCTGAGTGGCACCGTCCTCCAGGTGTCCGGGCGCGCGTCCTTCGAACTTGTCCAGAAGGCCGCCATGGCCGGCATTCCCGTCCTGTCTGCCGTGAGCGCGCCCTCAAGCCTGGCCGCCGACCTCGCCGTCGAGACCGGACTGACGCTGGTTGGATTCAGCCGGGGACACAGCCTGAACGTCTACGCCGGTCGCGAAAGGCTTGGCTGTCCGCAGAAGGTGGCCCGCGAGGAAACCTATGCCAGGCTTTGACGTTGTCCTCGCCGAGCTCAGCGCTGACCCCATCTCAGTGGACCGGGCCACAGCCGCCGTCCAGGGCGACGAAGCCGGGGCCGTGGTCAGCTTCAGCGGAGTGGTCCGGAACCACGACGGCGGCATGGCCGTCAGCAGGTTAAGCTATTCGGCCCACCCCACGGCACATCAGATCTTGGCCGAAGTCGTGGCGGAATTGGTCGCGGAGCATGCCGGGAAGGCGGACAAGCCGGTCCGCGTCTGGGCCGCCCACCGCGTCGGGATGCTGGAGGTGGGCGATCCTGCACTGGTCTGTGCCGTGTCAGCAGCCCACCGTGGCCAGGCGTTTGAGGTGTGCTCACAGCTTGTGGACCGCATCAAGGCCCGTGTGCCGATCTGGAAGGAGCAATTCTTCGCGGACGGCACCCTGGAATGGGTCGGCGCAGGCGAACAACTTCCTTCTGATCGTCCCTCACAAGTAATAGAGCTGCGCGCCAATCTGGGTGCAGCTCCCGCTGCGGATTTCCGCGGCGGGGTGTCCTGCGTTGCCGCGCCTGACGCCCTTGCGGCAGTGTCGGTCTAGGATGAATCAAGATGAGCCGGAAGGTTGGCTGGAACCTCCCTCCGGGCTCGCACACCCGGCATAGATGACGACACGAGGCATGATGGCCGCACGCAATGACCCGGACAAGGACGCAGATGCGCAGGCTGGAGGCGTCCAATCGGTGGACCGCGCCCTCCAGATCCTGGACATCCTGGCCCGCGAAGGCGACGCCGGCGTCAGTGAAATCGCCGAAGAGATGGGCATACACAAGTCCACCGTGTCGAGGCTTGTGGGATCCTTGGTCGGGCGCGAGCTGGTGCGGCAGAACAGCGAACGTGGAAAGTACCAGCTGGGATTTGGCATCCTGCGCCTGGCATCGTCCATCCCGGGCAGGTTGAGCGTAGTTCACGAAGCCAGGGAGGTCCTCGAGAGCCTCGCAGCGGCATATAAGGAAACAGTCAACCTGGCCGTGCTGCGATCGAATTTTGCGGTTAACGTGGACCAGGCAATGGGACCCTCAACGCTGGCCACGTATGACTGGGTGGGCAGCCTGACACCCCTGCACGCCACGTCCAGTGGAAAAGTGCTGCTCGCTGCCCTGACTGCCGACGAAAGGGACGCGATCTTCAAGAGGATCGGCCTCCCAGCCCGCACGCCTCGTACCATCACCAACCGCTCGGAGCTGGAGAAGCAGCTGCTGGACGTCGCCCGCAATGGCTATGCCGTCGTTCACGAGGAGTTCGAGATCGGGCTGACGGCGGTTGCAGTACCGATCTACAACCACCTGGGAAACGTCATCGCTGCGGTGAGTATTTCCGGCCCCGCCTTCCGGTTTACGCCGGAAGAACAGCCCGGGCTTGTTGACGGCCTCAAGGATGCAGGCCTGACCATCAGCACAAAAATGGGCTACAGGCGCCGGTAGGCCCGGCCCAACGGGCCACGCCTAGCAATACTCATGGGGTCGAGGATCCCTGCGCTTTCCACAAGGCTTGGCATGTAGAACCAACCGCATTCAACGACCGTGTGGTCCGCAGCCATCGGGAACCCTGTGGATGATGACATGGTCCTCCACAGCTCTCCCTTCAACTGCCTCTTGCGCAACGACCCTCGTGATACGCAACAGCTTGATGCATCCCCCGCTGAGTGTCACATTCCCGGCAAATCAATCCCAACCCTTGACATCTCTTATTATCGAGCGCAATCTGTTGCTTACTGCGAAAACAGTTGAGCCATGCGGAACGATCCCGCCTAACCCACTTAGCGCGAAATCAATCCCCTCAACATAAAGAGGTGCCCCATGCACCGGAGCCCCGGATGCACCCCCGGCAAACTGCCGGTGGGCACCACGAAGTGCAAATTGTCGACGGCAACAACATGATCATCGAATCGGACGAGGCCCCCCCAACCTTCCGGCCTGATTCCCGAGGGCCATGCTTTGCCGTAGGCCCGTGCCTCACCGATCAAAGGACCGTTCATGGCTCTAAATAGTGATCTAAAATCCCATACACCCGAGGAGTTGCCTGCCGAGAACGCGTTGGCAGCAACTCCCCGCAACGAAGAACCTGGAAGTGGAAAGAGGAGTAAAGCAGCCTTTAGTGTCTCCGAGGATGTAGACACCAACCCTGCTGTCCTCGATCCGGAGGACGGAGCCGCAGAACCACTGCCGGATTCAGAAGAATACGAACAGATCCTTGAAGAGCTTCGTACTGCCAAAACCGCGCAGGCCGTCTCCCTGCGCCGGAACCACTCGCTTACGCTCGACAAAGTCACCTTCGGGATCACTGGCGCCATAGCCATCGCCTTTGTTATCTGGGGATTTGCCGGCCGGGACAGCCTCGCCTCGTCCTCCACGGTTGCCCTGAATTGGGTCATGGAATACACCGGCTGGCTCTTTATGGTCCTGGCTTCCCTGTTCGTAGTGTTCGTCCTGTGGCTGGCCCTGGGCAAGTTCGGCAATATCCCGCTGGGCAAGGACGGCGAGAAACCCGAATTCCGTACCGTCTCCTGGGTCGCGATGATGTTCGCCGCCGGCATGGGCATCGGACTGATGTTCTACGGTGTAGCCGAACCGCTCTACCACTACATCTCTCCCCCGCCCGGAACCGTGGACGGACGCACCCCCGCAGCGATCCAGACGGCCATGGCCACCTCGATCTTCCACTGGACCCTGCACCCCTGGGCAATGTACGCAGTGGTCGGCATTGCCATGGCGTACGGCACCTACCGCCTCGGCCGCCGGCAACTGGTCTCCGCAGCCTTCACCTCACTTTTCGGCATCAGGATGGTGGAAGGCCCGCTCGGGAAGTTCATCAACATCCTGGCCATTTTCGCTACCCTCTTTGGCACAGCCGCTTCCCTGGGCCTCGGCGCCCTGCAGATCGGCAGCGGCATGACCTCCAACGGCTGGTTCGGCGAAGTCGGCACTCCCGTGCTCGTGGGGATCGTCGCCGTCCTGACCTTCTGCTTCGTCGCTTCGGCCGTCTCCGGCATCAGCCGCGGCATCCAGTGGCTCTCCAACATCAACATGGTCCTGGCCGTCGTCCTCGCACTCATCGTTTTCATTGCCGGTCCGACCCTGTTCATCCTCAACCTGATCCCGTCCGCCGTCGGCGACTACGCCCGCGACCTGGCCGAGATGTCGTCCCGGACCGAAGCAGTCGGCGATGAAGCCCTTCGGAGCTGGATGACCAGCTGGACCATCTTCTACTGGGCCTGGTGGATCTCCTGGACGCCCTTCGTAGGCATGTTTATTGCCCGCATCAGCCGCGGCCGCACCATCCGCCAGTTCGTCACCGGCGTGCTGCTGGTCCCCAGCGTCGTCAGCGTCATCTGGTTTGGAATCTTCGGCGGAGCCGCTTTCCATGTCCAGCAGGAAGCCGATAAGGCAGGCACGCCCGGGCTGGTAACAACGGCCGACGGAGTATCCTCCGTCAACTTCGACGGTGCACTCTTCGACCTGGTCAAGAACCTTGGCATGCCGGGCTGGCTCACTGCCGGCGTCATCGTGCTGGCCATGGTCCTGGTCGCGATCTTCTTTGTCACCGGCGCCGATGCCGCTTCCATCGTGATGGGATCACTCAGCTCCAACGGCGCCGAACACCCCCGCCGCGGAGTGGTGATCTTCTGGGGCAGCCTCACCGGCGCCGTGGCCGCGGTCATGCTGCTGGCCGGCGGCGACGAACCCTCCGAAGCCCTGGCCGGCCTGCAACGCATCACCATCGTCGCAGCGCTACCGTTCATCCTCGTCATGCTCCTGCTCTGCTTTGCCCTCGCCAAGGACCTGCGCCGCGATCCCCTGTCCCTGCGACGGCGCCTGGCCACATCCGTCGTCGAACGGGCCATCAGGACCGGCGTGGAACAACACGGCGGCGTTCAATTCGACCTCGTGACAAAGCACGAGTGCGCCGATTCGTGTCCGGACCCGGACTCCAACCAAGGCGGCACCCACACAGGCAGCATCCCAACCATCCAGACCCGACAGACAGACCGGGACAGCACCTAAACCCCACCCTCAGAAACAACCCGCCCCGGTAGCACGCGGCTTCCCAGCCCGTGCCACCGGGGCACACCCACACCCCCACCCAGCAGCAAAGGCCATCACATGCACAATCACCACGATCAAAAACCAACCCTCCGCCTAAGCAAGAACGGAACGGAACCCATGGAAATCCAACTCGAACCAACAAACCCAGTAACCGTCCAACTACAACTGGACAGCAGCTGCAACTGCCAACACCACACCGAAAACCGCCCCGGCTCGTACATTGACAGCGACCTTGGCACCCCCTGACGGCAACACCACCCGCCACGCGGCACTAGCGTGACCGGACCGACGAGCTCACGAATATCGACCCTCAGAATCGCCAGGACGACCGCGAGCAGAACATAAGCCAGAGCTGTGTTGATTGCAGCGGGTGAAGCCGTGCAGCCGAAGGACGCCGGGCGTGGTTACAGCCCGCGAACGGCCCTTTCGTGAGCCGCTTGGACGCGCTCTGGCTCATCCAGGGCCGCCCCGCCTAGTACGGCTCAGAAGGCCGGCCGCGGTCGTGTCGCCACCTTTTAGACCTGCTGGCCCCCCGGCAACGAATCGCGGCCAGGCGATTTCAGAGATCGTCTTCGGGTCGGGCGGCGAGGATCCGATTGGCGCTGACCTGCAGGATGCCCAGCGACTCCTGGATCAGGGGCGATGCGATGCTGCCCCTGCGCACCGCAGCGACGATGCGGCGCGAGGGCTTCCCTTTGCCACTGATGCGCAGTCGAACCACGTTTTCGGCGCTATGCAAGGGTGCCAGTCGCGGCAGCAGGCCCACGCCCAGCCCCGCACCCACGAAGGCGATTTGGGTTTCCCATTCAACGGCCTCATGGGCAATGCGCGGTGTCACCCCGACTGCCGTGAACGCCGCCGTGAAGAGGGAGTGGTAGGTGGAACCGGCGGCTTCGGTGATCCATGGTTCCGACGCGAGCTCTTCGAGCGTCACCGTTTCCCGCGATGCCAACGGATGGTCAGCGGGAATGATCACGTCCAGGGGATCGTCGAGCAGAACGGTCTGTTCGAAGCGAGGATCGTCCTCAGCGTAGGTGTCGGACTGCATGGCAACAATGACCGCAAGGTCGATTCGCTCGGCAACCAACAAATCGAAGCAGCGGGCCGGGTTGGCCTCGAGTACCTGCACCTCAAGCAGTGGGCGTGTCGAGCGGAGGGTGGCGGCCAGCGGCGCGAGCAACTGTGCGGCCGCCGTGGAGAAACCGCCCAGGCCAAAACGGGACTGCACCTGGTCGCCGGCCTCCATGGCTGCTGCGCGCAGGCGCTCCCATTCGGCAATGAGGGTGTCCGAGCCGGCCACGAGAAAGCGGCCCGTGGCGGTCAGCCGCACGCCCCGGCCGTCCTTCGTCAGCAGCTGCATTCCAAGCACACGCTGGAGCTCCCGCAATTGCGCGGAGACGGCGGAGGGAGAATACCCTGTGAGCTCCGCGGTTGCGCCAATGGTGCCGCACCGGGCAAACACCCGAAGTGTGATGAGCCTCGCATCGATCATGCACCTATTGTGCACGGATATCTTCCAAATCTTGCGCTTTTGTTGCGGATCAATGATCCCTAATCTCATGGTTACAAGGTTTTCGACAACGCCGCTCGCACCCCACGCAGCCGTGGTCCCCACGAATCACACACTTACCCACGCCTCCCGGGAGGAAACACATGTCTGCTCCAGTCTTGCCCCTCAACTCACGCGGAAAACTCGCTTCATCCTTGCCTGCAGAGCAGCTGGCGGAAATCAGCGAGTTGTTCGAGTTCCGGCGCACGGGATATTCCCTCGATGCCCCCTTCTACACCGACCCGACGATTTTCGGCATCGACATGCAGGCCATTTTTGGCCAGCACTGGATCTTTGCCGCCAGCATCGCCGAACTGCCGGAGCCGGGCGACTACGTCACCGTCGACTACGGGCCCTACTCCCTGATCGTGCTGCGCAACGACGACGGCGGCGTGAACGTCCTGCACAACGTGTGCCGCCACCGCGGCGCCCGCGTCCTGACCGAACCCGCTGGGTCAACGGGAAACCTCGTATGCGGCTACCACTCTTGGACATACTCCCCCGACGGCAATCTAATCCACGCCTCGGCACCGGGTGAGACGAAGTTCGACAAGGGCTGCTTCGGCCTCAAGCGTGCCCACAGTCGCGTGGTCGCCGGGCTCATCTTCCTCTGCATAGCGGACGAACCGCCGACGGATTTCGACGAAACCGCTAAGATCTTCGAGCCTTACCTCGCGCCCCACGATCTGTCGAAGACGAAAGTCGCCTACCAGCAGAACATCGTCGAGGAGGGCAACTGGAAGCTCGTCATGGAGAACAACCGTGAGTGCTACCACTGCGACGGCCACCCGGAGCTCGCCTGTTCCCTCTTTCCCACCTGGGGCCTGACCGAGGGGCTGATCCCGGCCCATCTTGAGGAAGTGTGGGACCGCAACAAGGAAGCACAGTCCTCGCTCGAGGAGCGTTGCCGCCGCTATGGCCTCCCCTATGAGGTGGTGGAGGAGCTTGACACGCGCATAGCGGGAATCCGCATCTCTCGGGAATCGCTCGATGGTGACGGCGAATCGTTCTCGCCCGATGGTCGCAGGCTCTCCAAGAAGCTGCTCGGCGACTTGCGGGACTTCCGCCTTGGCCGCTGCTCGATGCACCTGCAGCCCAACAGCTGGTTCCACTTCCTGGGGGACCACGTCATCACGTTCGGCGTCTTCCCCATCAACGAACACCAGACCTTGGTACGCACCACTTGGCTGGTAGCTGACGATGCCGAGGAAGGCGTCGACTACGATCTGGACAAACTCACCTACACCTGGAAGCAGACCAATCTGCAGGACAAGGCGTTCGTGGAGCTGTGCCAGAAGGGCGCCAGCAGCCCCGCCTACGAGCCCGGCCCGTACATGAAGAGCGAATACCAGGTGGAGGCGTTCATCAACTGGTATGTCCAGCGCGTGCAGGAGCACTTGGCATGATTGAACTCCTCACCGAGACGGCAACCCAGGAACCACAGCGCATTCGCGGTCTTGAGATGCCGTGGAACAGGGTGATGGGCAGCACCGAGGGACCCGCCAGTGCCGCCCGTGCTTTGGGTCCCTGGCATCCGCAGGAGTTCATGGCCGAATGTGTCGAGATCGTTCCCGAGGTGGGCGGCATGATGACCTTCGTGTTCCGTCGCTCTGACGGTGCGCCGCTGGCGTTCCGTGCGGGCCAGTACGTGAACGTCGCCTTCCCCGTGAACGGCGAGGACCGGGACCCGGTGGACCGCAGCTACTCGCTGTCCAGTTCGCCCACCAAACCGTGGACCTTCGACATCACAGTTAAACGCGATCCCACGGGATTGGTCTCACCGTGGGTGCACGAGAACATCAAGCCCGGCACCGTCCTCGAGATGCTCGGACCGGTCGGGGCATTCCATCTGCCAGATGCCGATCGCCGGGCACGGTACCTCTTGCTGGCCGCCGGCGCAGGCATCACCCCCATCATGTCGATGGTGCGGACCATTCACTCCCTTCCTGGACAGGCCGATGTTGTGGTGCTGTACCACGGAGCGGAGGCCGGAGGCTTTGCCTTCCACAAAGAGCTGGCCTACATCGCCTCCGTGGACTCGCGAGTCACGGTCTTCTACTCCCTGGGCGACCGCAGCATACCCGAGGGATGGGAAGGGCTCAGCGGACGGCTGACGGCGGCCATGCTCAACGAGGTGGCCCCCGATGCCAACGGCCGCCAGGTCTATGCCTGCGGCCCCGAGGGTTACCTGAACACCGCCACCGAGCTCCTCAAGAAGGTCGGCGTCGACGACACCTCCATCTACATAGAATTCTTCTCGGGAGACCGCCAGACGATCCTTGAATACCAGGCGGAGCTCGCGCTTGCAGTGGACATTGCGGAGGAAATCGCTGAGGAAATCGCCCAATCCGCCGAGGACTACTACGAAAGCCAGCCCACCGCTTTCGGGCTCTACGAGCCGGGCTACGACGCCGAGGGAACCCTGAAGGCCACGGGGCTGCCGCTGGAAACCGCCGACCCGGACGCGCCCTGCCCCGAAGCCCCCGACGGCAGTCCGGAAGTGGGGCCGGAGGCAGGGTCCCCCGATGCCTCAAGCTTCGACACGGTCGGAACGGGAAGCCTCACCCTGTCCTTCATGCGCACCGGCATCAACGTGCGCATCGACCCCGCCGAACACATCCTCGGGGCGGCCCAGCGTGCGGGCGTCAGGATCGGCGCGAACTGCAAGGAGGGCATGTGCGGCTCCTGCAAGGTCGTCAAGCTTTCCGGGCAGGTGGAGATGAACCACCAGGGCGGGATCCGGGCACGGGAAATCGATGCAGGCAAGTTCCTGCCCTGCTGCTCCACCGCGCGGACCGATTTGGTGATCGATGCCTAGCCGCTCCCACATGCGGGACATAAATGCACCACCGGCTCGAGGGCATGTGCGATAAAGATGCCGGCCGCCATACCCCCCATCCATCGCCACAGTCAGCCTGAACGCCTTCGCTGCCCGTAGCGATATGCGCTGCACATATCAATTGACCCAACTTGCTTCACGGAAACTGACAACAACTACCTCACGGACAGTCTGATGCGACCAACATCACCGTGAGGGTTCGATCGCCAACCCATAGGAGCCATTCAATGTCAGGTAACAAAGCCGTTGCATACAAGGCCCCGGGGATCGTGGAAATCATCGATACCCCGTTTCCCACCTTTGAACTGCAGGCCGGCCCCGGCGTCAATCCCGTCAATGTCGGCCGGAAGGTCCCGCACGGGGTCATCCTGCGCACCGTGAGCACCAACATCTGCGGCTCGGACCAGCACATGGTTCGTGGCCGCACGACCGCTCCGGCCGGCCTCGTCCTGGGGCACGAGATCACCGGGGAAGTCATCGAGACCGGGCCCGACGTCGAGTTCATCAAGGTCGGGGACATCGTCTCGGTCCCCTTCAACATCTCCTGCGGGCGCTGCCGGAACTGCAAGGAGGGCAAGACCGGAATCTGCCTGAACGTGAACCCGGACCGTCCCGGGTCCGCCTACGGCTATGTTGACATGGGTGGATGGGTCGGCGGGCAGGCGGAGTTCGTCCTGGTCCCCTATGCGGACTGGAACCTGTTGCGGTTCCCTGATCGGGACCAGGCCCTGGAGAAGATCATGGACCTGACCATGCTCTCGGACATCCTCCCGACCGGTTTCCACGGGGCCGTTACGGCAGGTGTCGGCGTCGGGTCCACCGTCTATGTTGCCGGGGCCGGTCCCGTGGGGCTTGCCGCGGCGGCCAGCGCGCAGCTGCTGGGGGCCGCGGTGGTCATCGTGGGGGATCTCAATGAGGATCGCCTGGCCCAGGCCCGATCCTTTGGCTGCGAAACCGTCAATGTGGCCGTCGGCGATCCGGCTGACCAGATCGAGCAGCTTCTCGGCGTCCGGGAGGTCGATGCCGGTATCGACGCGGTCGGTTTCGAGGCCCGCGGGCACGGCGCCGGGGCCCAGGAGGCGCCGGCTACCGTGCTCAATTCGCTGATGGACCTCACCGCCGCCGGCGGGTCCCTGGGCATTCCCGGCCTTTATGTCACCGGGGATCCGGGTGCCGCGGACGAGGCGGCCCAGAAGGGCAGCCTGTCCCTGTCCCTGGGCACCGGCTGGGCGAAGTCCCTCTCCTTCGCGACCGGCCAGTGCCCGGTGATGAAGTACAACCGGCAGCTGATGATGGCGATCCTGCATGACAGGATCCAGATCGCCAAGGCGGTCAACGCCACGGCCATTTCGCTCCAGGATGCCCCTCGGGGGTACGCGGAATTCGATGCCGGAGCCGCCACGAAGTATGTCCTGGACCCGAACGGCTACCTCAGCAACTAGTCCGAGGAAATGTGTTGATCCGTGCCGAACGATGGGAGGCTTCCGGCCTTACCTAAGCAAACTTGATCCCTGGCCCCAAAGAGGTGCCCCATGCACAAGGCCCTGAATCGGAGGAAGCCCCCAACCTTCCCCCCGGGCTCACCTCTCAAGGCCATGTTTTAGCCGCAAGCCCATGATCCGCCGAGCAAAGGATTCGCTCATGGCTATAAGCCGTGACTTAAAACCCTCAATCCCCGAGGAGTTGACTGCCGACAACGCTTTGGCAGCAACTCCCCCCAACGAAAAGCCCGAAAGTACGCGAAACACCGAAACAGTCATTGGTGTCCCCGCGGGAGAAAACACCAACCCTGCTGTCCTGGATCCGGAGGACGGAGGCGCAGAACCACTGCCGGATTCAGAAGAATACGAACAGATCCTTGAAGAGCTTCGTACTGCCAAAACCGCGCAGGCCGTCTCCCTGCGCCGGAACCACTCGCTTACGCTCGACAAAGTCACCTTCGGGATCACTGGCGCCATAGCCATCGCCTTTGTTATCTGGGGATTTGCCGGCCGGGACAGCCTCGCCTCGTCCTCCACGGTTGCCCTGAATTGGGTCATGGAATACACCGGCTGGCTCTTTATGGTCCTGGCTTCCCTGTTCGTAGTGTTCGTCCTGTGGCTGGCCCTGGGCAAGTTCGGCAATATCCCGCTGGGCAAGGACGGCGAGAAACCCGAATTCCGTACCGTCTCCTGGGTCGCGATGATGTTCGCCGCCGGCATGGGCATCGGACTGATGTTCTACGGTGTAGCCGAACCGCTCTACCACTACATCTCTCCCCCGCCCGGAACCGTGGACGGACGCACCCCCGCAGCGATCCAGACGGCCATGGCCACCTCGATCTTCCACTGGACCCTGCACCCCTGGGCAATGTACGCAGTGGTCGGCATTGCCATGGCGTACGGCACCTACCGCCTCGGCCGCCGGCAACTGGTCTCCGCAGCCTTCACCTCACTTTTCGGCATCAGGATGGTGGAAGGCCCGCTCGGGAAGTTCATCAACATCCTGGCCATTTTCGCTACCCTCTTTGGCACAGCCGCTTCCCTGGGCCTCGGCGCCCTGCAGATCGGCAGCGGCATGACCTCCAACGGCTGGTTCGGCGAAGTCGGCACTCCCGTGCTCGTGGGGATCGTCGCCGTCCTGACCTTCTGCTTCGTCGCTTCGGCCGTCTCCGGCATCAGCCGCGGCATCCAGTGGCTCTCCAACATCAACATGGTCCTGGCCGTCGTCCTCGCACTCATCGTTTTCATTGCCGGTCCGACCCTGTTCATCCTCAACCTGATCCCGTCCGCCGTCGGCGACTACGCCCGCGACCTGGCCGAGATGTCGTCCCGGACCGAAGCAGTCGGCGATGAAGCCCTTCGGAGCTGGATGACCAGCTGGACCATCTTCTACTGGGCCTGGTGGATCTCCTGGACGCCCTTCGTAGGCATGTTTATTGCCCGCATCAGCCGCGGCCGCACCATCCGCCAGTTCGTCACCGGCGTGCTGCTGGTCCCCAGCGTCGTCAGCGTCATCTGGTTTGGAATCTTCGGCGGAGCCGCTTTCCATGTCCAGCAGGAAGCCGATAAGGCAGGCACGCCCGGGCTGGTAACAACGGCCGACGGAGTATCCTCCGTCAACTTCGACGGTGCACTCTTCGACCTGGTCAAGAACCTTGGCATGCCGGGCTGGCTCACTGCCGGCGTCATCGTGCTGGCCATGGTCCTGGTCGCGATCTTCTTTGTCACCGGCGCCGATGCCGCTTCCATCGTGATGGGATCACTCAGCTCCAACGGCGCCGAACACCCCCGCCGCGGAGTGGTGATCTTCTGGGGCAGCCTCACCGGCGCCGTGGCCGCGGTCATGCTGCTGGCCGGCGGCGACGAACCCTCCGAAGCCCTGGCCGGCCTGCAACGCATCACCATCGTCGCAGCGCTACCGTTCATCCTCGTCATGCTCCTGCTCTGCTTTGCCCTCGCCAAGGACCTGCGCCGCGATCCCCTGTCCCTGCGACGGCGCCTGGCCACATCCGTCGTCGAACGGGCCATCAGGACCGGCGTGGAACAACACGGCGGCGTTCAATTCGACCTCGTGACAAAGCACGAGTGCGCCGATTCGTGTCCGGACCCGGACTCCAACCAAGGCGGCACCCACACAGGCAGCATCCCAACCATCCAGACCCGACAGACAGACCGGGACAGCACCTAAACCCCACCCTCAGAAACAACCCGCCCCGGTAGCACGCGGCTTCCCAGCCCGTGCCACCGGGGCACACCCACACCCCCACCCAGCAGCAAAGGCCATCACATGCACAATCACCACGATCAAAAACCAACCCTCCGCCTAAGCAAGAACGGAACGGAACCCATGGAAATCCAACTCGAATCATCAAACCCAGTAACCGTCCAACTACAACTGGACAGCTGCTGCAACTGCCAACACCACACCGAAAACCGCCCCGGCTCGTACATTGACAGCGACCTTGGCACCCCCTGACGGCAACAGCACCCGCCACGCGGCACCAGCCCCAAAACCATGACCGTTCAGCTGGGCATCCCAGTACTCCACCGGGCCAGGAACAACAATCAAGGGCCCGCACGTATGTCACGCCTGGCAGGATTACCTTCGAAGTTGCTGGACCGTTTTGGCCGCCAAGCAACCGACCTGCGGCTGTCAGTCACAGACAAATGCAACCTTCGCTGCGCATTCTGCATGCCGGCAGACGGCATGCAGTGGCTGCCGAAGGAAGCCCTCATGGCGGCGGAAGAGATCCGGAGAATCGTGAGCCTCGGTATCGAGAGACTAGGTGTGAGGGAGCTCCGAATCACCGGTGGCGAACCCTTGATCCGACCGGACCTCGTCGATCGCCGCGGTGCGGGACTCCCTGCACGAGGATGTTTTTACTCCAACTGACCCGCCGCCCGTTCCTCGGCAATGTGCTCGCCGGCGCCGAAGAGGCCCGCGCCGTGGGCCTTGGACCGGTCAAATCAACGCTGTGCTGATGCGCGGGGTCAACGACCAAGAAGCCCCGGAGCTGTCCACCGCAAATACCTCGAGGCCGACCAAACGGACGCCGCCGCCCACCCGGCGTCCGCAGACCTGGGATTCGCCGCCCGGGCCAGCGCTCCCGCCGGTCTCTGAAACGCCCCGGACCTGAATTACAGCCCGGTTCACGCCGGCCGCCGTTCACCAGCGGAAACCAGCCGGTAGCCACAGCCGGTAGCCCGGGCTCCGCAACCCCAAATACAAGAAACGCCGACGGCGACAGTCAGCTGTCGCCGTCGGCGTTTCCCGCGTTTCCGTCAGCCCGTCAGACGGCGCCCGTCACAGTGCGCCTGCAACCGAAGCGAGTAGGCGCTCCACGTCCGTCACCTGCGGATAGGCTGCCTGCGTTCCCTTGCGGGTGGTGGCCAGCGCGGCGGCAATCGAGGCGAAGGCGGCGGCGTCGGCCAGCGCCGCACCGGCTGCCAGGCGGGCGGCTACCGCCCCCGTGAAGGCGTCGCCCGCGCCGGTGGTATCCACGGCCTTGACCTTGATGGGTGCCACCCGGACCAGCTGCTGCCCGGAAGGGGCTAGCGAATCCAGCACCACGGAGCCGTAGGCCCCCAGCGTGACCAGGACGCGTTGCAGGCCCCGCTCGGCGAAGTGCAGCCTGACCGCTTCCCAATCGCTGACATCCGCGTCGCTGCCGGGAATTGCGGCGGAGCCGAGGAACAGCGACGCCTCATGGGCGTTGACCAGCAGGACGTCGGTCAGGTCCGCAATCTGCTGTGGGATCTCCGCGTAAGGCGAGAGGTTCAGCAGAACTGTGGCGCCGGCGTCGCGCCCTGCCCGGGCGGCGGCCTCAACCGTGTCCAGGCTGACCTCCAGGCAGAGGCAGACCACCGCGGCGCCGTCGAACGCTTCAGCCTCGACGGCGACGTCCGCCGGCGAGAGGGTGCCGTTGGCGCCGGCCGAGATGATGATGTTGTTCTCGCCGCTGGAATCCACGGCGATGACGGCGACGCCGGTGTCCTCAGTTGCTGAAGCGCGCACACCCGAGATGTCCACCCCGGCGCCGGCAGCCGAGGACAGGAGCATGTCGCCATTGGCGTCCGCACCGACCGCGCCCACCAGGCTGACGTTCCCGCCCAGCAGGCTGGCGGCGACGGCCTGGTTGGCGCTCTTCCCACCCGGGTTCACGGCGAATCCGTTGCCGTGCACCGTCTCACCGGGCAGCGGCAGCCGCTCGCAATAGATGGTCAGGTCCGCGTTCAGGGAACCGACGACGACGATCCGGCCTTGGGTGCCGGCTGTTGCGGAACTCATTCGGTCACCTCAGCCTCGACGGGCTTGGGGATGAGGAGCGACGCGGCGAACGCGGCCACCGTGATGACCAGGCCCGTCACAACCACGGAGAGGTAGGACGCCTGGGCGTCGCCGAGGGCCGAGGTGGCCACCAGCACTGCCGGCAGTACCAGGAAGCTCAGGCCGGCGCCCAGGTTGAAGGCTCCCGCGTTCATGCCGGGCAGGAATCCCGGGTTTCCGGCGGGTGAGAGGACAACCCCGAGTCCGTTCAGCATGATGTTGACCGTACCGGCGTACATGATGCCCAGCAAGACGGTTCCGGCGATCATCATGGGCAGGCTGCTGAGGCCGAAGAACGCGATGATGGCCAGGGAGGCGATGCTGCCCAGCATGCCGATGCGCAGGACCTTGGTGTAGCCGAGAATGGGCGCGAGCCTGCCGCTGAGGGGACCCACCAGCCAGCCGAGCAGGGCATACGGGGTAAGGATGATGAGCGACATTTCGGTGGGGCCGATGCCGAATCCCGGGTCCGCCGCCTGCACATACGCCGGTACGATCCCGTTGATCACGGCGAAGATGCCGGTCATGGTCAGCGTGGTGGTCAGCAGCGGCGCCCAGGTGGAGCGCTGGCGCAAGTGGACGGTTTCCACCATGGGCTGTTTGGCGCGCTTTTCCACGGTCCAGAAGCAGTAGAACGCGACGGCGGCAACCACCACCAGCCCGATGGCCAGCAGGAGCGTGCCAGGCGCGAAGGCGCCCACGAGCTTGGAGCCCTCGTTGAGGGCGGTGAGCAGCGCACCCACGGCGACGACGATGAAGAACACGCCCAGCCAGTCCATGGAGGTGCCTGCGGCCGGCTTGCTCTCGCCGGCGAGGAAGGCGATCAGGGCGGTGGCGACGAGGGCCAGGACCACCATGAGCCAGAAGATGCTGCGGAACCCGAAGTGTTCGGCGAAGTAGCCGCCCACAAAGGAGTCAACGCCGGCCACGCCGCCGTTGACGGCGGTGATGAGGCCCATGAGCGTCCCGTATTTGCGCGGGTTGCTGACGGCGGAGCGCAGCATGATCAGGCACAACGGCACGGTGGGGCCGCTGACGCCCTGGATGATACGGCCCACAAAGAGCCAGGTCACGTCGGGGGCCATGGCCGCGATGACCGAACCGACGGCCATCAGGAGCATCATGCCGATGAGGATCTTCTTCCGGCCGATGATGTCGCTCAGGCGGGGCAGGAAGAGGGAGATCAGGGCGGCCGCGGTGAAGAACCAGGTCTGGGAGAGGCCGATGACGGCCTGATCGGTGTTCAGTTCCTTGCCCATGGTGACCAGGGCCGGGCTGAGCATGGAGGCGTTGAGCTGGAAGGCGACGCACGCGGCCAGCAGGGCGACCATCAGGGCGGTGACGTTGCCGCGGCTGGTCTTTGCATCGGTGAGGGTGGCACTCATTTACTTGCCTCCCGTGGCTGCGGCGAGGCCGGCAGGTTCAAGAACGGCAGGTTCGCCGATGCGCACCAGGGCATCCGTGACGAGGCCCCAGAACCGGGCGTGGTCCAGGTCAACGGCCACGGAGGTGGTGCAGTCGTCCGGTGCGGGGGCGCGGAAGTCGGCCACGGTCATGCCGAGCGTCAGTGTGCCCTGCAGTTCGATGTCCACCGGAACCTTGCGGGTGGTGACGATGCTGGGATCGATCACATAGGCCACTGCGCATGGATCGTGGACGGGCGGGAAGTCAAAGCCCTGGGCGTCCTTGTAGGTCTGGGTGAAGAACTCCATCAGTTCCATCACGAACTTGGCGGGTCCGGTTCCCACAGCTGCGATCTTCGCCACCACGTCCGGGGTGGCGAGGGCCTGGTGCGTGAGGTCCAGTCCCACCATCACCACGGGCCACCTCTCGTTGAACACGATGTGGGCGGCCTCGGGGTCGATGATGATGTTGAATTCGGCCACGGCGCTCCAGTTGCCCACGTGGTAGCCGCCGCCCATCAGGACAACTTCCTTGACGCGTTCCACAATGCGCGGCTCCTTGCGGGCTGCCAGCGCGATGTTGGTGAGGCCGCCGGTGGGGACCAGGGTGACGGTGCCCGGTTCGTGGGACATCACGGTGTCAATGATGAGGTCGACGGCGTGGCGCCGGTCCAGTTCGATGGTGGACTCGGGCTGGGCGGGGCCGTCCATGCCGGTCTCGCCGTGGATGGACGGTGCGGTTTCGATGGTGCGGACCAGGGGCCGGCCGCAGCCGGCGGCAAAAGGCACCCCGGTGATGCCGGCGATGGTCCCGACTGCGAGCGCGTTCTTGGTGACCTTTTCGAGCGTCTGGTTGCCCACAACGGTGGTGACGGCCAGCAGTTCAATGTCAGGGTTGCCGTGGGCGAGCAGGATGGCCACGGCATCGTCATGCCCGGGGTCGCAGTCAAGAATGATTTTCTTGGGGCCGGGTTTCATCGGTTTGGATTCCACGTTAAATCTCCACGTCATTGGGGCCTGCCGAAGCAGTGGCCGAAAGTATTCACGGAGATCATGACACCTGCCCAAGCCGCGCGTCAAGCGCTTAACGTTGCTGCACGTCAAACGCTTGACGTCTTGCTGCGCCCGCGCAGTTCAGGCCGCGCAGTTCAGGCCGCGCAGTTCAGGCCGTGCAGTTCAGGCCGTGCAGTTCAGGCCAGGGGCACGAGCGCCAGCGGCGGAGCCGTGGATTCGCGGATGACGAGATTCGTGGCCAACTCGACCCTTCGGGAGTCCAGCGTCTCTCCGCGCATTTGGCGCAGGATGAAGCGCAGCGCTGCCCGGCCCATCTCCTGCAGCGGTTGGGCCACGGAGGTCAGCGCAGGAACGGATTCCTCTGCCTGGTACGTGCCGTCGAACCCCACCAGGCTCAGGTCCTCCGGCACCCGCACGTTCTGCCGGCGCGCCTCGGCAAGCGCACCCAGGGCAACGGTGTCATTTGCGGCAAAAACTGCAGTGGGAGGCTCCTCCAGCTGCAGCAGCTGCTTCATGCCCCGGACCCCGGCCTCGGACCTGAAGCTGCCCTGGACGATGTAGCGATCGTCCACCGGGACGTTCCTCGCCCGCAAGGCAGCCAGGTAGCCGTGGAGCCGCGCCTGGTTGCATTCGGCACCATCCGGACCTCCCAGGTAGGCGATCCTGCGATGGCCAAGATCCAGCAGGTGGGACGTTGCGTCCTTACCGCCAGCCCAGTTGGTGGCGCCGATGCTGACCACGTTTCCGGCTGGCGGATTGAGCGGATCAATGACCACAGTGGGAACCCCCCTCCGGTTGAAGGCATCAAGCTGGAGCTCACTGAACGCGGACGTCACCACGATCATTCCGCAGCGCCCCTCGTCCACAATGCGGCGGGCCCGCTGCTCCGGGGTCAACCGCGAAGGCCCCTGCTTACTGGTGACGTTCAGCAGCACTTCAATGTCGGCGGCGCCGGCCGCATCCAGGATCCCGTTGAGGACTTCGATGGAGTAGGCGGAGTCCAGCGAATCAAAGACCACCTCCACCGCCTGCCGGCCCGCCAGGTTCCGCCGCTGCTGGACCGGGGACTTGTAGCCGGTGCGCGCCAGCACGGCCATCACCTTGGACCGGGTCTCCGCCGCCACATCATCCCGGCCGTTAATGACCTTCGAGACTGTGGGCGCGGAAACGCCGGCCTCCTGGGCAATCGCTGCCAGGGTGAGCTTTCCGCGTTGCTCGACGGCCGTCATTTACTGCTCCTCGATTTTCGAAAGTTTTCGCTCCGCCAGTTTTGCAGCAAACCGCCCGTTGCGTCAATGCACTAGTGGATTTGTGGCACAAAAAGCCTTGACGCCCCCTTGTGATGTCCATTACCTTTATTTCACTCATCCGAAAGCATTATCGAAATATTTCGAAGGCTTTGGATGAAACCAACTCCAGTCACAGCGCTCCCTCTCTCCTGAGGCTGGATTCTGAACTCACACCGGGCGCTCAGTGACGACCCCCGAAGGATGGACGGAAACCATATGTTCAATCGAAAGCTGCGTTCCACGGCCCTGGCCGCCGCGCTGACGCTCTCCCTGGCCGCCTGCGGTTCCAGCGGCCCCGCAAATGTCAGCGCCGATTCACCCTCGATGTGGGCCCTGACCGGCGGGAACCAGGCCAACTTCCAGGCCTCCGTTGATGCCTGGAACAAGTCACACACTGACCAGTCCATCAAGCTCGACTTCTTCGCCAACGACGCCTACAAAACCAAAGTGCGCACCGCCATCGGCGCCGGTGAAGGGCCCACCTTCATTTACGGATGGGGTGGCGGTGTCCTCAAGTCCTACGTTGACGCCGGGCAGATCGAGGACCTCACGGACTTCATTGCGGAAAACCCGGAAGTCAAGGACCGCTACCTGCCGTCGATCATCAAAAACGGCCAGGTGGACGGCAAGATTTACGCCCTGCCCAACAACAACGTCCAGCCGGTTGTGCTCTATTACAACAAGGATCTGTTCGACAAGATCGGCGCCCAGCCACCCAAAACCTGGGACGAGCTTATGGCCCTCGTACCGAAGTTCAAAGAGGCCGGGGTGGCTCCCTTCTCCCTGGGTGGCCAGTCCAAATGGCCGGACCTGATGTGGCTTGAATACCTGGTGGACCGCATCGGCGGACCGGACGTGTTCAACAACATCGCAGCCAACAAGCCCGATGCCTGGTCAGACCCTGCGGTGCTCGAATCCCTGACCAAGATCCAGGACCTGGTCAACGCGGGCGGCTTCATCAATGGCTTCTCCTCGATCGCAGCCGATTCCAACGCGGACCAAGCCCTGCTCTACACGGGCAAAGCTGCGATGGTGCTCCACGGCGGCTGGATCTACCAAGGCATGAAGAAGGACGCGCCGGACTTCACCAGAGGCGGCAAGCTGGGCTTCACCACCTTCCCCACCGTTGAAGGCGGCAAGGGCGATCCCGCCAACATCGTAGGCAACCCGTCCAACTTCTGGTCCGTCTCCTCAAAGGCAACGGACAGCCAGAAGGCAGCCGCCCTTGAGTACATCAAGAAGGGGATGTTCACCGACGCCGACACCCAGACCCTGATCGACTCCGGCGCAGTGCCGGTGGTCACCGGCATCGAAAGCAAGCTGGACGCGTCGCCGGACAAGGAATTCCTGAACTTCGCGTACGGCCTGGCCAAGGATGCTCCCAACTTCCAGCTCTCCTGGGACCAGGCACTGAGCCCGGCACAGGGCGACGCCATGCTCGCCAACCTGGATCAGATCTTCCTGAACAAGATCACCCCGGAGCAGTTTGTCGCAACGATGAACGCAACGATCGGAAAATAGCTGTGTCAGTTACCACCAGAGCTTCCCGGCGGACCCTGGAAAGGGGTCCGTCGGGGTGGCTGGCCGCCCCAGCCCTCGTTTTCTTCCTCCTCTTCGCGATCATCCCGTTGTTCGGTGTGCTGTTCCTCAGTTTCACGAGATGGGACGGGCTGGGCGAAATCACCCTCGATGGGCTCTCCAGCTGGACCACGGTCCTGACCGATCCGATCACGGGCAACGCACTGCTGGTGACCGCGAAGATCATGTTCTTCTCCTTCATCGTCCAGGCGCCGATCAGCCTGCTGCTGGGCGTCTTCACGGCTGCAGGCCAGAAGTACCGGGCGGCGCTTGCCGTCCTGTACTTCGTGCCCCTGCTGCTGTCCTCGGCCGCCGTGGCCATCGCGTTCAAGGCACTGCTGGATCCCAACTTCGGGCTGGGTCCGGGCCTGGGACTGCCGCTCCTTACGCAGGACTGGCTGGGCAATTCAGACCTGGTGCTGTTCGTAGTCGTCTTTGTGATCGCGTGGCAGTTCGTGCCGTTCCACACACTGATCTATCAAGGCGGCGTACGGCAGATCCCCACGTCGTTGTATGAGGCCGCGCAGATCGACGGCGCGGGGCGCATCCAGCAGTTCTTCAGCATCACCTTGCCGCAGCTGAAGTACACCATCATCACCTCCTCCACGCTGATGGTGGTGGGCTCACTGGCGTACTTTGACCTCATTTTCGTCCTGACCGCCGGCGGACCCGGCTATGCCACCCGCCTGCTGCCCCTTCACATGTACCTGACCGGATTCAAGGCCAATGACATGGGTGCGGCGAGCGCCCTGGGCGTCATCCTGGTGGTGATCGGCCTGGTCCTGGCCCTGCTGCTGCAGCGCCTTGGTGGGAAAAACCGCAACGACAGCCAACTGGAAGGTGCCTGATGGCCACCGAGATTCAGCTACCCACGTCTCCTGCCGACGTCGTACGCCGTCCGGGCAATGCGGGCCGGCGCCCGAACCGGCGCACCGCCCGCACTGCCCGGCAGCGGCCCAACTTCCTGGGTGGCCTGGGCGGCTGGGCCTGGTTGGCGTTCATCATCATCCCCGTCTACTACGTGGTGGTGACCAGCCTGAAGAACCAGGCCGGTTTCTTCACCTCGAACCCGATGATGCCGCCCACCGAGCCGACGCTGGACAACTACAAACTGGTGCTTGAGAACGACTTCGCCAAGTACTTCATGAACAGCCTCATTGTGACCGTGGGCAGTGTGGTGCCGGGATTGTTCGTGGCGTTTATGGCCGCCTACGCGATTGTCCGTGGCAAGGGCAGGTTCCTGAATTGGACCAACAACCTCTTCCTCCTGGGCCTGGCCATTCCGCTGCATGCCACGATCATTCCGATTTACTGGATGATCACCAGGGCCCACCTCTACGACACGTTGCTCGCACTGGTACTCCCGTCCATCGCCTTCGCGATCCCCATCTCCGTCCTCATCCTGTCCAACTTCATGCGGGATGTGCCCAACGAACTGTTCGAATCCATGCGCCTGGACGGCTGCTCAGACTGGGCGATGATGTGGCGGCTTGCCCTGCCCATGACCAAGCCCGCCGTCATCACCGTGGGCATCTACAACGCCCTGCACGTGTGGAACGGCTTCCTTTTCCCGCTCATCCTGACGCAGAGCCCTTCCACCCGGGTGCTCCCCTTGTCGCTATGGACATTCCAAGGGGAGTTCAGTGTCAACATCCCCGCTGTGCTGGCATCCGTGGTGCTCGCCACGTTGCCGCTGCTGGTCATCTACGTCATCGCCCGGCGCCAGCTGCTCAGCGGCCTGACCGCCGGATTCAGCAAGTAACCCGAAATTCTTACGAAAGGAAATCAATGACCTCCGCAAAGCCATTGCGCGTCGGCATGGTGGGCTATGCCTTTATGGGCGCCGCCCACTCCCACGCATGGCGGACAGCACCCCGGTTCTTTGACCTGCCGCTTGAACCCCACCTGACGGCTGTAGCCGGCCGGAACGAAGACGGCGTCCGCGCAGCGGCCGGCAAGCTGGGCTGGAACTCCGCGGAGACAGACTGGCGGCGGCTGATAGAGCGCGATGACATTGACCTGATCGACATCTGTACACCTGGCGACACGCATGCCGAGATCGCGATCGCCGCCCTCGAGGCGGGCAAGCACGTGCTGTGCGAAAAGCCTCTCGCCAACTCCGTTGAGGCAGCGGAGCGGATGACCGTTGCGGCGGAGGCAGCCGCCAAACGCGGAGTGTTCTCGTTGTGCGGCTTCAGCTACCGGCGGACGCCCGCGCTGGCCCTGGCCAGGCGGTTCGTGGAGCAGGGCAGGCTCGGAACCATCCGGCACGTGCGGGCGCAGTATCTGCAGGACTGGCTCTCAGACGAGAACGCGCCCATGACGTGGCGCTTGGACAAGAGCAAGTCCGGTTCCGGTTCCCTCGGCGATATCGGTGCGCACAGCATCGACGCGGCGCAGTGGATCACCGGGCAGACGATAACCGGCGTTTCGGCCCTGCTGGAAACATTCGTTGCTGAGCGCCCGTTGGCCGGCGCTCTCGTCGGCCTGGGCGGACACGGCGATTCGGGCAACGACGCGCCGCGCGGTTCCGTCACGGTCGACGACGCCGCGATCTTCAGCGCCCGGTTCGACGGCGGTCCCATCGGTGTCTTCGAGGCCACCCGTTACGCGTTGGGCCGCAAGAACGCGATGCGGCTCGAGCTGAACGGCACCAAGGGGTCGCTGGCCTTCGATTTCGAGGAAATGAACGTGTTGTCCTTCTACGATGCGGCCGAATCCCCCGACGCGGGCTTCCGGCGGATTTTCGTCACCGAGCCCGAGCATCCGTACGTCGGCAACTGGTGGCCCACCGGCCATGGCTTGGGCTACGAACACGGTTTCACCCACCAGGTGGTGGACTTCGTAACCGCCATTGCGGAGAACCGCCGGCCAGAACCGTCATTCGCCGATGCGTTACAGGTCCAGCAGGTGCTGGCCGCAGTCGAGGACAGCGCGGCGAACTCCAGCCAATGGCAGAAGGTCTAGGACGTTGAGTACAGAACACGGAACCCCAGCAAAGGAAAACCCATGACAGACAGAAAGACCGCACTCGTGGTCCGTGGCGGCTGGGATGGACACCAGCCCATAGAGGCCACAGACCTTTTCATTCCGTACCTGAAGGACAACGGCTTTGACGTCCGGGTCGAAGAATCCCCCAAGATCTACGCCGATGCCGACTACCTTGCCGGCGTTGACCTCATCATGCAGTGCATGACGATGTCCACCATCGAGAAGGATGAATTCGACGGCCTGCGGACCGCCGTCGAGAATGGCACCGGCCTGGCCGGCTGGCACGGCGGGATCGCCGACTCCTACCGGAATACCTCGGACTACCTCCACCTGATCGGCGGACAGTTTGCCTGCCATCCCGGCAACCACCCCGACGAGCGCACCGGCGAACAGTCCGACAACTACGTCCCGTACACCATCAACATGCTTCCCGCCGCGGAAATCCATCCCATCACGCGCGGCATCGGGGATTTCGAACTGGTCACCGAACAGTACTGGGTACTGGCCGACGACTACGTCGATGTCCTCGCCACCACCACCCAGAAGGTCCGCGCCTGGGATCCCTGGAACCGCGAGGTGACCTCGCCGGCCATCTGGACACGGCAATGGGGCCAGGGACGGATCTTCGTCGCCACCCCCGGACACCGGGTGGAAATCCTCCAGGACAGCAACGTCCGCACCATCATCGAAAGGGGCCTGCTGTGGGCAAGCCGTTGAAAGTAGGAATCATTGGATGCGGGGCCATCATCGCCCAGTACCTCGCAAACTTCCGGCGGCTCGATGCCATCGAACTCGTTGCGGTGGCGGATCTGGATCCGTCCCGCGCGCAGGCGGTCGCCGATAACTACGACGGCGTCCGGGCGCTCACGGTCGACGAACTGATCGCCGCCGATGACGTGGACCTGGTCCTGAACCTGACCATTCCCGCCGCCCACGCCCAAGTGGCCCTCAAGGCAATCGCCGCGGGCAAGAGCGTCTACGGGGAAAAGCCGCTGGCGGCCACGACCGGCGAGGCCCGCCAAGTCCTGGAAGCAGCGGCGGCGGCCGGTGTCGCCGTCGGCTGCGCCCCGGACACCGTCCTCGGAACCGGCATCCAGACCGCCCGCAAAGCGATCGACGACGGCCTGATCGGTTCCCCCATCTCGGCCACCGCCACGATGGTCACGCCCGGCCATGAACGCTGGCACCCCAACCCCGATTTTTACTATCAGCCCGGCGGGGGCCCGCTTCTGGACATGGGCCCGTATTACGTCAGTGCGCTGGTCACCCTGCTTGGGCCGGTGGTCTCCGTGACCGGGGCGGCCAGCCACACGCGGACACAGCGGACCATCGGATCGGGCCCCCGGAAGGGCGAGGTAATTCCGGTCAATATGGACTCGCACGTGACGGGAATCCTGGTCCACGCGAACGGGGCTCTGTCCACCTTGGTCATGAGCTTCGACGCCGTCAAGACCAGGTCCTCCAACATTGAGATCCACGGTGAGCGCGGCTCCCTGGTGGTTCCGGATCCGAACCACTTCGACGGTGACGTGGAACTGTTCACCCTCGGCGCCGACTCCTGGACGACCCTTCCGGTCTCGGCCGGGTACGTGGACTCCGGCCGAGGGTTCGGCATCGCCGATCTGGCGGCGACGCCGGAGGGAGCAGAACCGCGCACCGGCGGCCGGCTGGCTCACCACGCGCTTGAAGTCATGGAATCTGTGCTCGAATCGGCCCGGAGCGGATCCTCTGTCCCGATCCAAAGCACGGCGTCACGGCCGGAACTTGTGCCCCTCACCGCATCGCCGGATGACGCCCGCGTTCAGGAGGTCAGCGCGTAGGATCGCGGGTGCAATGCGGAACGTCCCGGCCTATTACGATCGACGTATGGAATCCGCGGAGCAGGTGCAGCAATCCGTCCGCTCTGGGCGGATCACGGCCGCCATGGTCGCGGCCCGCGCCGGCGTCTCGACGGCGACCGTTTCCCTGGTGGCCAACGGCAAGACCGCCGGCCGCGTTTCTGAGGACAACATCGCCAGGGTGCGGGACGCAATTTCCGAGCTCGGGTACGTGGTGGACGGGATCGGCAGCTCACTGGCCAAAGGTGTCAGCTCCATCGTTATCCTCGTGTCTCCGGACATCTCCAACCCGTTTTTCGCCAAGGTGATCGCCGGGGTCCGGGAGTCACTCGGGGCTGATTACCAGCTGCTGCTGTCCGTCACCCCGGCCGGCGAGTTTCCGCAGGCGGGCGATGTCCGGAAGCTGATGGCGCTCCGGCCGGCCGGGCTGCTGGTGGGTGCCCCCAACGCCGAATTCCTGGACGATCTTTCCGCCGCGGGCCCCGTGGTCCTGCTCGATGCCCCGGGGCTGGAGGCCTACGCCCCGTCCGTGAATCTGGACGTTGCGCACGGCGCGCGCCAGCTGGCCGCGCACCTGGCGGACACTGGGCACCGCCGGGTGGCCTACGTGGACAGCGTCACCGGCACAGCCACGTTCGCCATCCGCCGCGGAGCCTTCCTGGACGAGGCAGCGGCCCACGGAATAGCGGTGGAGCCCGGCCACATCATCAGTACCACCATCGACGTCGGCGCGTCCGCCGCCGCGTTCGCCGCCGCCTGGCCGGCATGGCAGCAAGCCGGGGTCACCGCCGTCGTCTGCTGCACTGACACGCACGCCTACGGCGTGCTCCAGGAAGCACGGGTGGCAGGCGTGCAGATTCCGGACGAGCTGGCCATCGCCGGCTTCGACGATCTGCCGTACTCTGCCACCAGCAATCCCAGCCTGACCAGCGTGCACCTGCCGGCAACCTCGCTGGGGCTGAAGGCAGGCGGGCAGCTGCGCCGGCTCATAGAAGGCCACCGGCTGGAGCAGCCGCAGCTGACGCTGGAGAGCTCCCTGGTGGTCCGCAACTCCACCTCGGCATAACACTGTGCCGCATGACAACCCGCTGTCACACCCCCGCCGTAAGCTGGGGGCATGCCGAGTAACTGGGACAGCCTGGACATCAGCCTGCGTGAATCCGTGCAGGAGAACGTGGAGATCTACGAGCGCGTCCGCCCTGCCCTGAAGCTGGTCACCAAGGACGTTCTCCATATCCTCCGCGACATGTTGAAGGACACCGAGGTCACGCCGCTGTTTGTCACCGGACGCACCAAATCGGTGGAATCGTTCCGGGAGAAAATTTCCCGGATTGAGGAACCGCTGGAACCCGGCGGTCCGCCAGTACTGAAGTTCCCGGACCCGTTCCGCACCCTCAACGACATGGTGGGCGTGCGCGTTATCACCAAGCTGCCCGCGGAGAATGCGCTGGTGGCCAACATCATCAAGCGCCAGCGCCAGGTGTTCGACTGCCGCGGCGACCGCGAGAAGGACATCGGCTCCATCGAGTCCGGCACGTACGGCTACTCCAGCCGCCACCTCATCCTGCGCACCATCCAGAACGAGGCCGTCAAGGATTACCAGCAGGCCTTCAACCCGGACGTTCCGGCCAACGGCAGCTACTTCTTTGAATGCCAGATCCGCACCGTCTTCGCCCACGCGTGGAGCGAGATCGAGCACGATATCCGTTTCAAGGCCGAGGACCCGCGCGCCTGGACGCCGCATTTCGACCGCCAGTTCACCGCAACCGCCGCCATGCTGGAAACCGTGGAAAGCGCCTTCGCGGACCTGCACGAACGCTACGAGGAAGTCCGCAGCTACTGGGACATGGACGGTGAAGGCGCCGCGCAGCTTACCCCCAACCGGATCCGCGACGTTTGGCGCACCCTGTTGCCCCATGTGGACCGCAAGGTGGACGACGACTGGGGCTGGGCGGCCGAACTGATGGCGGCCCACGGGCTCAACCAGACCGTCCAGCTGGCGGGCCTGCTCAGCGCCCAGCGGATAACCGAGGTCCGCAAGGCCCTGGACCACCGCTACTCCCCCGGCCCGGACCGCCTGCTGGATGACCTCCTGCTCTGGCAGTACGGCACCAAACACATTGACCTCACCGCAGAGACGCCCGACGCCGTACCGCACCCGCGGCGCGACAGCCTCCTGCGGCGGCTGAAACAGATCGAGCGCTACCGCCAGACCAAGTCCGAGTAGACCGTTCACGGAGCCGCAGGATTATTGGGCACCGGCGACATTCAACTACCCTTGACTCATGGTGGAGGCTGTTGTAAGCGGACCTCCGATGCTCCCGGTTCCAGCCCCGCGGCAAGATCCGGCACCTGTTTATGCCCCTCTCTGACAAGGATTCCGCCATTTCCACGGACGCATTCTTCGCCACGCTCACCCGGATCCGCAATGTCATCCTGCCTGCGGCAGCACGGTCCTGGCTGAACACGCCCCGTGGACTGCTCACGGGCTTTGTCCTGGTGCACCTGGGTTTCCTGATCTTCGCGGCGCTGCTGTCCCTGCGCGGCGAAGCGTTCAGTGACACCTTCATTTACCGCGACTGGGCCCGGGCGGGTTTCGATGAAGCGAACCTCAGCGGCGGCCCCAGCCCATGGGTGTACCCCATCCTCGCGCTGATCCCGATGGCACTTGCAGGGCTTGCCGGTCCCGGACCGTTCTTCTTCCTCTGGGTGCTGATGACCACTATCCTCAACGGCTGGGCCCTGGCCAAGCTCACTGACCGTGGCCGCAACCAAGCCGCCATCCCGGCAGCCTGGTGGTGGCTGGTCTTCACCCTGCTCATGGGTTGGCTTGGCTTCGCACGCGTGGACGGCCTCACCGCACCGATCGTCCTGGTGGCCCTGGCCTATGGTGTGGGCCGGCCGTTTATCGCGTCGGTCCTGCTTGCCGCGGCCACCTGGGTAAAGGTGTGGCCGGCCGCCGTCATGCTGGCCCTCTTCGCCGTCGTCAAGAACCGCCTCCTGGTGGTGCTGGCCGGTGTGGCCACGTCAGCGGTGGTGGTGGCACTCGCCGCCGCGGTTGGCAGTGTGCCCAAGCTGCTGAACTTCCTGACCCAGCAGGGCGACAGGGGCATGCAGCTCGAGGCAACATTCACCACCCCGTGGCTGTGGCTGTCCGTGCTGAACATCGGCGACTCCCGGATGTACATGAACACCGCTATCAACTCCATGCAGGTGGACGGCCCCGGCACGGCCGTGATGTCGGTGCTGATGCAGCCGCTCCTCATCCTTGCTGCGCTGCTGGTGGCCGGGCTGACCTTCTGGGCGCTGCACAACGGCAAGCTCAACGGCAACGGAAAGGCCGACGGCGGCGTGGACCGCACCGAGCTGCTGCTGGCCGGCGCGCTCACCCTGGCCACCGCCTTTGTGGTGTTCAACAAGGTGGGCTCGCCCCAGTTCATGGTGTGGCTGGCCCCGGCCGTAGCGGTGGGCCTGGCGCACAGCTGGCATGAGTGGCGGGTCCCCGCGGCCATGCTCATCGCCATCGCCGTGGCCACGTTCTTCATCTACCCGCTGTTCTACGATGCGCTCAGCCACAACAACCCCCTCATGGCCGGCGTGCTGACCATCCGCAACGTCCTCCTGGTGGTCCTGTTCCTGTGGTCGGTCCGGCGCCTGTACTCGCTGGGCAAAAAGACTTCAGCGTCCGTCCCCGCGCTCAAGGAGTCCTAAGATTTCCACGAAGTTCTTCGACCGGCTGGTCAGCGTCCGCAGCACCGTCCTGCCCGCCCGCGTAGTGGACTGGTTCGCCCGTCCGTCCAGCGTCTGGTGGGGCTTCGCGGTCATCCACCTGTACTTCCTGGGCTGGATGGCGTCCTTCTTCCTCAACGGCGATACGTTCAGCGACACCGAGCAGTACCGCCAGTGGGCCATGGACGGCTACAACCCGGACAGCCTGGACGGCAAGATCAGCCCCTGGGTCTACCCGGTGCTGGCGCAGATCCCGATCTTCCTCGCGAACATTGCCGGACCCAGCCTGTACCTCCTGTGCTGGTTCCTGATCATCACAGCGCTCAACGCCGTCGGGCTTACCTTCCTGACGCGCGGTCCGCGGAAGGTGAAGGGAATCGCCCCGGCCTGGTGGTGGCTGTTTTTCACCGTCTTTATGGGTTACCTCAGCTTCGCCCGGGTGGAGGGCATCACCGCCCCCATCGTGCTGATTGCCCTGTTGTACGCGGCCGAACGCCCCGTGGTGGCAGGGATCCTGCTTAGCGTGGCCACCTGGCTCAAGGTGTGGCCGGCAGCGGTCCTCGTGCCGATCGTCATTGCCAGCCGCAAGCGGATCCAAGTGCTGGCGTCCGGCGTCGCAGTCACCGCCGTCGTGGGCCTGGGCACGTACCTTTCCGGCGGCCTGCCTCACATCATGGACTTCCTGACCAACCAGGGCGAACGTGGCATGCAGCTTGAAGCCACGTTCTCCACACCGTGGGTGTGGCTCAGCGTATTCAACATCGCCGGGTCCAAGATGGCGGACAACACGGCCATCAACTCCACCGAGGTCTACGGCCCGGGCGCCGACGTGGCCGCCTTCCTGATGCAGCCCCTGCTGATCCTCGCCGCCGTGGTAGCCGCCGTCCTGCTGGTCCGGGCGCTGAACCGCGGCGCAGAGCGGGAGGAACTCTTCCTTGAGGGCGCGCTGATGATGACCACGGCATTCATTGTGTTCAACAAGGTGGGTTCGCCGCAGTTCATTGTCTGGCTGGCCCCCGTGATCATCGCGGGCCTCACGCACGACTGGGACCGCTGGAAGGTCCCGGCGGCGCTGCTCATGGGGATCGCCGTGACCACCTTTGTGATCTACCCACTGTTCTACACGCCCCTGATCCACGCCCACCCGGTCATGGCCGCCATCCTGACCACGCGCAACGTGCTCCTGGTGGTGCTGCTGTGGTGGTCGGTGAAGCGGACCGCGGAGCTGGGCCGCAAATCGCAGGCGGTCCCTCAGGCCGCCTGACTACGTCAGCGGGCGCACTAACGCCGCCGGGGCTCTCGGTGTAAGCCGGCTTGCTCCACCAGTTCAGTCAGGTAAGGCCGTTGCCCCGGACGCAATTTCAGTCCTTCTGGCAGCCCTAGAACGGAGGGGATGCAGCTAACGATGTCGATAGTGATCCGGCCCCCAGCCACGGGGGCGTTGCTGATATGCAGGTCGCCGTAAGACTCGGGCAAGACTGGATCCACCCATAGCCCGCCGAGGGAGACATGGGTGTCGTACCGCATCAGATTCGTCACCAGCCGGATGGGTGTGGTGGCCGCCCAGGCCTGGGGCGAGCAGGCCGTCGGGTAAGGGACAGGCTCGGCAATCTGGTCTCGGCTGAAACCGCAGAACAGCTCCGGCAGGCGGCCGTCGTAGAACTCGGCTGCCTCCAAGATGGCCGTAGATATCCGCTGTGCCTGGGCTATGAAGCCGTACCGCAGCAGGCCGCTGGCGATGAGCGCATTGTCGTGAGGCCAGACCGAGCCGTTGTGGTAGCTCGCTGGGTTGTAGGCGCCCATGTCGCTCGCGAGGGTCCGCACGCCCCAGCCACTGAACATCTCCGGAGACATCAGCCGTTCCACGACAAGCGGTGCTTTGTCCTCGTCGATGAGGCCGTAGACCAGGCAGTGGCCCATGTTGGAGGCGCAGGCGTCAACCTGCCGCTTCTTGCCGTCCAATGCGATCGCGTAGTACCCGCGGTCAGGCATCCAGAACTGCTCATTGAACCTTTTCTTCAACTGCGCTGCCTGGTCGGCGTAATCATGCGCCAAAGCCACGTCACCAGCGTCGTAGGCCATCCATGCGCGCGCTGTGTATGCCGCATAAACGTAGCCTTGCACCTCGCAAAGCGCAATGGGCGGCTCGGCCAGGCGGCCGTCGGCGAAGTTGATTCCGTCCCAGGAGTCCTTCCAGCCCTGATTAACGAGCCCCCGGGGGTTGAGACGCTCATATTCGACGAACCCATCACCGTCTTTGTCACCGTAATCCTTGATCCACGCCAGCGCCCGGTCGGCGTGCGGTAGCAGGGCTGCGATGGTGTCCCTGGCGAATCCCCAGCGGCTAACCGATCCAAGCGCCAACACGAACAGCGGAGTCGCGTCCACGCTGCCGTAGTAGATGGATTTTCCGCCTAGTGCCAGGCCGCTGGAGACATCGAGCCGGACTTCGTGCAGGATTTTCCCGGGCTCCTCCTCGCTCATGGGATCCACCGCGCTGCCTTGGCGGTCCGCCAACGTCTGCAGCGTACCCAAGGCCAGTGAGGGGTCCACCGGCAGCGCCATTTCCGAGGCCAACAGCGAGTCGCGGCCGAACAGGGTCATGAACCAGGGTGCTCCGGCAGCCACCACAATGCGCTCGGGATGATTCGGGTCCTCGATGCGAAGGGCGCCTAGATCGTCGTAGCTCCGCCGTAAAGTCCGTTCGATGGAGCGGTTTCCCATGTGCAGCACAGGAATCTTGGCCACCCATTCCTGCCGGCGCCGGTCCATGGGAGATAATCCGTCCTCACCCACCTTGACGAACGACGGCGGACGCGGACTTGCTGTTTCGTCGCTGGGCACGGCGGTGAGGAGCGTGCTCCACTGAGTGTGCGGCGCGACGGAGATACGGTACTTGAGGCCTTCCGGTGAGACGTCCGCACCGGGGGCGTGGACAAGAATGCCCTTCCGGACATCCTGCCAAGCACCCCTGATGGTCAACGAATCGCCCTCAACTACCCGGGATTCATCCCAGCGACGCTGGATCCGCGCCTCCTTAACTTCGAAAAGATCCGCAAAGTCCGCCGCAATGCTTACAGATATGACGCATTCAGCAGGTTCCACGGAGTAATTGCGGATAGTGACCTGCTCCTGGATGCCGGCACCCACCTCCCGCAGGCGCTCCACGATCAGCGGGCTGTCAGCGTACCCGTCAGAACGAGGGACGCGCCCTACAAACAGCGCCCGGTACGGCTCCTTCATATTGGCTGCCAGGGACTCAAGCGGCTCGTCGTTAACAGTCAGGTTCCAGCCGGACAGAATCCGAGTGTCCTCAAAGAAGACCCCGTGCGGGTGTTCGGGATGAATATCCCCATTGGGCAATGAGATACAGAAGGAGGAGCCCTCCACCAGAGTGACCGTCCCGGCCCCTAACGGGCCGGCCGCTGTGTCGGCGTTCCATCCAGCCATCCCCGGTTCCTCCAATAGATTTGACCGCAGGTTTGAAAAGGTGAGGGTTTTAGTTAGGCCAAGCTGCCGTGGCCGCGGTTGCTCCTTGGCGAGGTCGGCGTCGGACGTTGACTCACCTGGTCGGCGGTATCCCTCGAGGCGTCCTCGATCAGCGTCAGATCGCGGCCGCGTGTTTCGGGCACCAGGAAAGTAGTAGCAAACGTAATGACGGACAGCACGAAGACGTAGGTCGCCACCGGCCACCACGCACCGCCGCTGATGCTGATCAACCACGCGCCCGCCACGGGCGCGATCCCGCCGGCAAGCACCGCGCTGAATTCGCGGGCTGTAGCGACACCAATGTAGCGGTGGCGGTTGCCGAAGAGTTCGGGCAAGAGAGCGCACTGTGAACCCAGCATCGTATTGACTCCGAAGCCGATAGCCACCGTGATAACCAGGATGATGACCACAGGATTGCCCAGGGACAGCAGCCACCAACCGGGGAAGGCCAGCACCAGCAGGACGCCGGCACCGAAACGATATACCGGAATCCGACCGAAACGGTCCGACAGAGCGCCGGCCCACGGGACCGAGACCATGCCAACGAGCGAGCCGACGGCGACTGCCAGTGGACCGATCCAGCTCTCCACACCGACTGTGGTGACCACAAAGCTGACGGCAAGGGTATTGAAGAGGTAGGAGCCGCCGTTCTCCGCCATCCGCAGCCCGATGCCGCGCAGCACGTTGATCAAGGACCGACTGAACACTTCACGCAGCGGGCTGTGGGAGATCTGTTCCTGCTCTTCGAGCACGATGAACGTGGGGCTCTCTCTGAGGCGGAGGCGGATGAACAATGCGATAGCGATAAGCAGGATAGAAGCCAGAAAAGGAATCCGCCAGATCCCCGAGAGCAGCACATCCGTGGGCAGAGTCCCCAAATAGATGAAGACGCCGGCAGCCAACAGGGTGCCGGCCTGTATACCGATAAACGGCAGGGCAGCGAAGAACCCCCGACGACGCACCGGCGCATATTCGGCCATCAGTACAGTGGCCCCCGCTTGCTCCGCCCCCGCCCCAAAACCCTGCAGGAGCCGCATCAGGACCAGAAGGGCCGGCGCCCAGATACCGATCTGGTCGTACGTTGGTAATGCACCCACCAGTGTGGAGGCCCCGCCCATCAGCAGGATGGTGGCCACCAGCACCCATTTCCGGCCAAGCTTGTCGCCGACTGTGCCGAAGAAAAGTCCGCCCAGGGGCCGAGCAACAAATGCAACCCCGAATGTGGCAAAGCTGGCAACAGTCCCCGTGGCAGGGTCAAGGTTGGAAAAGAAAACCCTGCTGAAGATCAGGGCGGAGGCAAGCCCGTAAAGGGCAAAATCATAGTACTCCAAGGCGCTTCCCACGCTTGACGCGAAAGTTGCCCGGCGAAGATTCGTCGCGTACTCAGGATCAGTGGAGCCCTTGCTGCTGCTTGCTGCTGCACCGGAATTCAAAGTGACCTGCCTCCGACAGCCGACCTCGGAGTGCCGGCTTGTCCGATGAAAAGTCACCGCTGACTCGAGGCTTCGGCCCACGGGCGATTGTTGCCCGATAGCAGCAATATAGGACGATCCAGAACCGTATTCAATGCCTTTCAGTTGATTGCATTTTCAACGCCGGGACCGGCGATCCTGGGCATCAGTCGACGACTTCGCAGGTGGTCTCGTATGTGGCGATTTTGTTGCACGGACGCCCTTGACCTTGTTGGCGGCGATCTGTTCTCCGTTCCCGGAGCCGCCCAGCACGATACCCAGCGCATGCACCCCGGCCTGCTGATCCGCCACGACGGCCAGCGCCGCGTTGAGGCAGAAAGACGGGTAGTCGTCCTGTGGGTCATAGTCTTTGGGTCCATGATTCACCACGTCAAAGCCCTTTGCCGTGAGGTGACTGACCAGGTGGGCGCTCAGCTGTACGCCGGCGTGGTCAGTGGCTATGTGGACCCGCGAGAATGGACGGCGTCTCACGTAGGTCGGGGCCGGCACCTAGGCAATCGTGTTGGTCAGGGTTCCAATTCCGCCAAGAACGCCGTTGACGCGGTCGCCGGGCTGCACGGCTACTGCGGTTCCCGGAGCGCCTGTCATTACTACGTCTCCGGGTTCAAGGGTCAGCCAAGACGTTACGTAGACAAGGCAGTCCACCACGGAAGAGGGCAGGTTGAACGTCCCAGACTTCGCTTTGACCACTCCGTTGATGATCACGTCAATCCCTACGAGATCCGGATCCGGGATTTCAGTTTCGATCCACGGACCGAGGGGGGTGTAGTTGCCTCCGGCCTTGCCCTGGAAGTTTCGTTCGTCCACCGCGCCCTGGTCCACGTTGGTAACGTCATTGACGCACGTGAAGCCGAGAACGTGCTCAAGGGCATTCTCGACGGTGAGTTCCGTAGCGCTTTTCCCGATCACGACGGCGAGCTCACCTTCGACGTTGACCGTGCCGCGGCCCCGGGCGGCGGCTATGTGATCCCCGGGGTTGGCCACCGTGTGAACAGACTTGTGCCACGCCTGGATGGGCAGCGGATGGCTGTTCAGCGTCCGGTTGTGCGCGATGCCGAGCACGACGGCGGGCAGGACGGGTGCGAGGAAGACCGCTTCGTCGTCTCGGGTTATTCCGCCGGTGTAGCTGAGCGCGTCTTCAAATGGGTTAACTGTGTGATGCCAGCTGCCGTTCCGCTCCACAGCATATTGCGGGCCGTCGGCAGTTTTGATTCTGGCGATGCGCATGGGACTCCTGATGTTGTCTGGTTGGGGGCACGCAGGCCGGTTAACCCGTCGTTGCGCTACTGCAGGTATCTGAACACGCCCCACGGCGTGCGGTTCCTTAAGGTGCAAGTGCTGCTGTGTCTTGCGGCGAAGGTGGGGCGGCGGTCCTTGGTTTCGGCACGGAAAGAAGCGTGCCCGCCGCATGCCAGGCACCTCAGATGGTCGCGGCGGGAGCGTTGCCACGCTTGCTCCCGAGCCGCGAATTCAGCAACGTTCCAATCCTTGCCGTCCACTTCGCTCAAGGCGCGTTTCACTTCTGAAGTCCTTCACAACCCAGGCGCCAGCCTCCGGGAGCTTCACGGAGGCTGCGCGGCCGGGAACCAGCCAGCGAATCAGGCCTTCTCATGTGTGTAGCCGAACGGTACGTCGTGGCTCAGCTCGATGGTGAACCGTCCCGGTCCGTGCTTGGTGACGAGAATTCCGGCGGTTCTTTGTGCGAGGGCCCGTGCTTGGAACTCGCGGACGCGGGAATTCAGTGTTTGGTCCACTTCCCGGGCGTGGTGGACGACCACTTCCATTTTTTCAAACGCAGTCTCTGTCATGCTTTTACTTTCTGTTCTTGCGGGGGTTTGTTAGCCGACCCTCAGGGCGAGTCGTTCCTTGAAGGCCACTGTCTCGAGGACGTCGCGGTTGATCACGTATTCGGGCGTGCGTCCGTTGGCCACGTTGACGATTGCGCGTACGCAGCTGCTGCCGTTGCCCAGGGACATCTCATCAGTCCAGGAGAGGCAGTGCGGGGACAGCGTCACGTTGTCCATGCCGATGAGCTCGTTGGTGACGGGTTCCTGTTCAAACACGTCCAGCCCGGCTCCGGCGATGCTTCCGATGGCCAGGGCGGAGATTAGGTCCTGCTCGTTAATGATGGGACCGCGCGCCATGTTGATGACCACGGCAGTGGATTTCATCCGCTCCAGAATCGCGGCATTGACGATGTGGCGGGTCTGCTCGGTGAGGACCGCCATCACTATGAGGGCGTCACACTCGGTGGCAACATCGCCCAGTTCCATCAATTCCACACCGAGTTCGCGGGCCCGCTCGGGCGGGCAGAAGGGATCGTGGCCCACGTACCGGACGCCGAAGGGCTGCAACAAACGAATCAGCTCACCGCCCGTATTTCCGACGCCGAGCAGGCCGATGGTCTTGCCTGTCAGCCCCGTGCCCATGAAGCTTTCGCGGCGGTCCCAGGACTTTTCGCGGACTAAGCGGTCCTTCAGTACCGTGTTGTGCAGGACGGACAGGAGCATGGACAAGGTGGCTGTGGCCACCGGGCCGCGGGCACCGTCGGGAGTGATGGTTGCTACCGTTCCTGCACGCGTGCAGGCCTGGAGGTCCACTGCGTCGAATCCGACGCCGAACCGGGCCAGGATGAGCGGTGGATTCGTCACTCCCGCGAAGGATTCCGCCATGACGGCGGGGGCGGCGTAGAGGATGGCGTCGTAGCGCTCCAGCTGTGCCGGTGTGAGGACCTCGGCCCCGTCTTTCATGTACTCGCAGTTCAGTCCGGCGTCGTCGAGGCCGGCAAGGCCGATGTCGCCCCAGACGTTGTTGCCGTCGGAGTCCAGGAAGTCAGGGGAGATTCCTACTGTGAATGCCATTTAGAAGACCGCCAAGGGGTTTACGGGCGAACCGGTGCCGCGGGGAATATTGAGGGGAGCAACCATGAACATGAACCGGTAGCGGTCCTCCTCGGCGCAGGCAGCGCCGAGTTCTTCGAGGTCGAGGTTGTCAAGCAGGGGCAGTCCCATCGCGGTGATCGCAAGGATGTGGATGGGCGAGTGGATGCCGGGAGTGGGGGAAGGACGGACGTCGGAGTCGCCATCGCCACCCAAAAGGCTGATTCCGCGTTCTGCCAGCAGCGGCATGCAGTCAACGTGCAGCCCGGCGCTCAGGTCAGAGGAGTCCCAGATCCCGAGTTCGCGGGCGCGGCGGAAGTGGCCGGTGCGGATCAGGACGGCGTCGCCCTGCCTGATGTCCAGGCCGAGCCGTGCTTCAGCCGCAAGGATGTCCTCGGCATGGATGGCTGTTCCGGGTTCGAGCCACGGCACGTCGAACAGGACAGTGAAGTCAAGAAGCACGGCAGGTGCCACCAGGGAGCCCAGCGCGCTGACCGATCCGAACTCGGCCCCTGTGGCGGTCACAACGTCCTTGGAGGTCTGTCCTTCGTACAGGAGTCCCTTGTAGGCGATATGGCTAAGGGCATCCAGATGGCTGACCGCTTTGCCGTGGTAGTCCACGCCGATGAAGTCCTTGTTGCAGGACGGTTCCGGGGCTTCCCGCACACCAAGATCGGTCATGTAGTGCAGGGCCGGGTTGGCGTTGGACGGTCCGCTCACCGTGTTCCACGGCAGGGCAGTCGGTACTACGCGTCCACTGCTGACGAGGGAAGCCGCTTCAAGGACCGAGGCGGACGTCACGGTCTGCCAGGCCCCCGCCGAGGGGTTGCTGTAGGTGCCCCAGGTTTTGACTTGTTCGAAGACCTCCTCGAAGCGGTCCTGCTCGACGGCAGGCCCGTTGGTTGTTGGGGCTCGGTAGAGTGAACTTGCCCTGATGTCTTCCGCGCACACGGCGTACTCCTTGAAATTAGGGACCGCTCTGGATCCCGCTATGGATGCTCCTCTGGGAGCTTGCCCGGATGCATTGATTGCCACCGGTCGTGAATCGGGAGTCAGGAGGGGTGACTCGGTAATGATAAGCCAATATACTGGTCACAAGTCAAGATCTTGGACAAGGGAACTAAAATGACAACAGAGACAAATTCCGGCGCTCAGAGCTCAGTTCCGGCCATAACGCGGGCGATGGCCATCCTGGATTTCATCGCGGCTGCTGGCCAGGCCGGCCTCAGCGTGCCTGAGATTGCGAAGTCCATGGACCTGGCCAAGTCGTCCACAGCCAATATCTGCGCTGCGCTGGAAGGCGAAGGGATGCTCCGGCGCTCGGACGGGCGGTTCACGCTGGGGCGGCGGATCCTGTCTCTCGCCGGTGACTACCTCCGTTCGGCTGACCAGCTGTCCGAGTTCTACGCCTTGTGCCGGCGCTCCCGGCTGATTTCGCGTGAGGCTGCCCGGCTGGCACTGCTGGATGGAACCGACGTCCTTTACCTGGCGCGCTATGAGGGAACCAACCCGATCAGGCTCACGGCCAACATCGGCGACCGCTTCCCCGCTCACGTCACCGCCACAGGCAAGGCCGTTTTGTCCACATTGCCTGACGCCGTCGTGGAGGACCGGTACCGGGGCAAAACCTTTGTGCCGTTTACCTCACGCTCCCTGACAAGCATCTCTGAACTCATGTCCGACCTGGAGAAGTCCCGCCACCGCGGTTACTTCATGGATGACGAAGAGACCACCATCGGGGTGGTGTGCTTCGCCATACCCGTGGTGGACATCCCGGGTGAGCCTGCACAGTTCGCCATCAGCGCCACCCTGCTCAAGGCCCGGGCTGACGAGCTGGACCACGCGGAGATCGTGGAGGAGCTGCAGCAAATCGCCCGCGCCCTGGCCAACCCGCTCAGCTCCCACTCGCTTTAATTTCCTCGCCTGAGCGCACTTTCCATGCGGCGCGCACCCCCTCTCCCCTGGAGAGCTGGTACCAGTTACCGACTCGCTCTTGACCAACATGTTGTTTGTAGTACAGGATATTGGTCAATCAGGTCATTGGTGACCACCCAGAATTTTTCGCAGCACTGGGGCTGCAAGGAGCGAACATGGGACTTCATCCCCCCTCGAAGCCGCTGATTCAGATTGAACAACTATCCAAGCGGTTCGGAGTAAACGCGGCTTTAAAGGAGGTCAACCTCACGCTGGAAGCCGGCAGCATCCACGCGCTGCTCGGCCAAAACGGCGCCGGCAAGTCCACACTGATCAAAATCCTCTCCGGGTTGTACTCGCCCACCAGCGGCGAAATCACAGTCGCGGGGCATGCACTCGGCACCCCCGAAGCAACGGCGAGCATGGCTTTCATCCACCAGGACCTTGGCCTGGTGGATTCCATGACCATCGCGGAGAACATTGCGTTGAGCACCGGCTTTGGCCGCGCCGGCGGATTCATCTCCTGGCGCCAGGTCCGGGATGACGCCGCCCAGGCGCTTCAGACCGTGGCCTCCCACCTCGAACCCGACCGGTACGTCTCGGAATTGACCCGCGCGGACAAGTCACTGGTGGCCATCGCCCGGGCACTGGCCTCAAACGCTTCGGTCATTGTGCTCGATGAGCCCACGGCGAGCCTTCCGGCAGCGGATTCCCGCAGGCTCTTTGACGTGCTGGAGAAACTTCGCAGCAACGGCCACGGGCTCCTCTACGTCAGCCACCGCCTGGACGAAGTCTTCGCCATCTCGGACACCGTCACCGTCTTGCGGGACGGCCGGCTGATCCATAGCGGCCCCATCGCCCAAAAATCCCCTCGGGAGCTTGTCGTGGACATCGTGGGCCACAAGCCCGTCAGCTACACCTCCGGAACCGGGGTGCAACCGGATGTCGAGCGCCTAGTAGTCCGTGAACTGGCCACAACACAGACCCGGCCTGTGTCGTTTTCCGTTCACGCCGGAGAAGTCGTCGGCATGGTGGGCCTGACCGGAGCGGGCCACATGGAACTCGGGCGCTCCCTCGCCGGCGCATACAGGATCACCTCCGGAACCGTCCTGCTGGATTCAAAGGCGTACCAGCCCCGCACGCCGTCGGACGCGGTGGAGTCCGGCGTTGGATTCGTCACCAGCAATCGGATGGACGAAGGCTGCGCCCCCGAGCTGACACTCCGCGAGAACTTCCTGCCAAATCCCGGCATCCGCTCGAAGAACCCGTTCGCCTGGACCAGCCCCAAGGCCGAACGGAAGCTCGCCGGTGAACTCGTGGAGCGGTACGGCGTCAGGCCGGCGTTGACGGAAGTGGCGATTGCCACGCTGTCCGGCGGCAATCAGCAGAAAATCATGATCGGCCGGTGGCTCAGTACTCGGAGGAAGCTCATCATCCTCGAAGAACCCACCGCTGGCGTGGACGTCGGCGCCAAAGCAGACATCTACACACTGCTGGAAGAGTCGCTCGCGGCCGGGCTCGCCGTCCTGATGATCTCAACCGACTTCGAGGAAGTCGCCAACGTCTGCCACCGTGCACTCGTTTTTGTCCAGGGAACCGTCACCGCGGAGCTATCCGGCGCTGACCTGACCATTTCAAACCTCACTGCGGCGGCCTCCGGTGCTGCTCTCACTTCGGAGTAATCCTCACATGACCCAGCTAAACACCAATCGCCAGCGCGGCGGCGCAGCCCACCTCCTCGGACCCTACGGACTCGTCCTCATCCTGGTGGTGCTGTTCGCGGTATTTGCACTGATCCTGCCGCAGACCTTCCTCTCCGGCCGGAACTTCAACGCCATCCTCAGCAACCAGGCAATTCCGGCACTGCTGGCGCTGGGGGCCATGATCCCCATCGCCACCGGAAAGTTCGACCTCTCCATCGGGTATGGCCTCGGGCTCTCCCACGTCATCGTCCTAAAGCTCATTGTGGACGGCAACATGCCCTGGGGCATCGCCGCCCTGGTGGCCATCGCCGTGATGGCGCTGGTGGGCGTCATCAACGGCCTCCTGGTCGAATTCGGGCAGATCGATTCCTTTGTTGCCACCCTGGGCACGGGAACTGTCCTGTATGCCATCACTGGAGCCATCACCAACGGCGCCCGTGTGGTGCCGGGTGACGGAGGCCTGCCTGTCTCCTTCAAGGACCTCTACGATTCCAAAATCGCCGGAGTCCCCATCGTTGCGGTGTACCTGCTGATCGTCGCCGTGATCCTGTGGATCCTGTTTGAACGGCTGCCGCTTGGACGCTACTTCTACGTGCTGGGTTCCAACCCCCGCGCCGCCGCGCTGATGGGGATTCCCACCAAGCGCTACTCCATCTACGCCTTCGCATTCTCCGCAGTGGTCACCGGTGTGGCCGGGGTGCTCCTCGCCTCGCAGCAGCAGATCGGAAACCCCAGCGTCGGCATGGACTATCTGTTGCCGGCCTTCGTCGGTGCGCTGCTGGGAGCCACGGCCATCAAGCCCGGACGCGCCAACGTGATTGGCACCCTGGTTGCGGTCATCACCTTGGCCATCGGCCTGGCCGGCATCTCCCAGTTGGGCGCCCAGTTCTGGGTCACTCCGCTCTTCAACGGTGTCACCCTGCTGATCGCCGTCGGCCTGGCCGGGTACTCCGCCCGGCGCAAGCTTCGGGCCGGCGCAGTGGCAGCCCCGCCGCCCACCTTGCCCACAGCGGACGACGCCGGCCCCTCGGCTCCCGCCGGACCTGCCACTACTGCAGCGCTTCCGCCGGCCCCGGCCACCACTGCCCACTAGGCGCCACGGCTCCAACGCACCACCACCAGTAACACCCCCAACGCACCAACAGGCACTTTCCCCATGACTGAAAGGCTTCACCATGAACCACTCTGCCCCCCGACTGCTGCTCGCGGCCGGCGCCATTATGGCCCTTGGGCTCACGGCCTGTACCAGCGGATCCTCCGAGTCGGCCGCCGCCGGCGCAACGGCTGCCGGGGACAGCGGCTGTGCCGACGTCGTGGCCACCGCTCAGAAGGATGTTGACGCGGCGTCCAAATCGGATACCCTCTGGAACGGACCCACCACCGGGCCCAAGGCTGCCGCGGGAAAGACCCTGGTCTACGTCGCCCAGTCCATGACCAACCCCGGCGTCGCCGGTGTGGCGAAGGGACTGCAGGAAGCGGCAGCGGCCATCGGCTGGAATGTTAAGGTCATCGACGGACTCGGGACTCCCGCGGGCATCCAGAGCGCCTTCAGCCAGGCCCTGACCACCAAACCGGACGGCATCGTCATCGGCGGATTCGATCCGAAGACCACGGCAGCCCAGGTTGCCGAGGCGAACGCGGCGAACATCCCGCTGGCCGCCTGGCAGGCACTCTCCACACCCGGACCCAGCACCGACCCGCTGCTGTTCACGAACATCACCACGAAGGTTGAGGACGTCGCAAAAATCAGCGCCGACTACGTCATCGCCAAATCGAACGGCAATGCCGGCGTCGTGATCTTCACTGACTCCTCCATCCCGTTCGCCGAGGGCAAATCGCAGATGATCAAGAAGGAACTGGAAACCTGCTCGGGCATCAAGGTCCTGGAGTACGACAACGTTCCGCTTTCCGACGTCAGCGCCAGGATGCCACAGGAAGTGTCCTCGCTGCTGAGCAAGCACAACGAAGCTTGGACCTATTCAGTGGCCATCAACGACGTCTACTACGAAAACGCTGCGGCCGCCTTGCGGGCAGGCGGCGTAAAGGCCGGCGGCGGACCGTTCAACGTGGGGGCCGGCGACGGTGACTCCTCAGCGCTGCAGCGTATCAAGGCCGACGAATACCAGGCCGCGACGGTTCCGTCGCCCCTGAAGTCCGAGGGATGGCAGATCGTGGATGAGCTCAACCGCGCCTTCAACAACGAGCCCGCCAGCGGCTACGTCCCGCAGATCCACGTCTCCACGAAGGAAAACACCACTGCCACGGATGCCTGGGATCCAGTGGGTTACCAGGACGCGTACCGCACCATCTGGGGCAAGTAGTCCGGGGCAGTCCGGCACTCAACTTTTGCTTAAGTAAACACGGGCCTCGGCCCGGGAACCAAGGTTGGAAATTGAACAACGATATCAACCCGCAGGCCACCGGCCCGGCGAACAGCACGATCACTCCGTTGAGTGCAGGCTTCGTCGGGCTGGGGCTGATGGGTGCCCCTATGGCCGCTAATCTGCTCAAGGCCGGGTGGTCGGTCACCGCCTGGAACCGCTCCACCGCCGCCGTCGATGACTTCGTGGGGCTGGGTGGTTCCCGTGCCAGGAACGTCGCGGCCCTGCGGGACGAGCCAGTGATCATCTTTATGCTCCCTGACCTTTCCTTCATCGAGGACGCCGCCTCCGGCCTCCTCGACGACTGGCGGTTGGCGCCGCCCCCGCCGGGAACGCTGGTGGTGGTCATGAGCAGCGTTTCGCCCGTGGGGGTCAAGGCCTTCGGCCTTGCCGTTGCCGACGCCAGCGGCGGGAACGCCATCGTGTTGGATGCTCCCGTCAGCGGAGGCACGGAAGGTGCCCAACGCGGAACCCTGGCCATAATGGCTGGCGGTCCGAGTGAGCATTTCGAGCGACTCCGGCCGGTCCTCGAAGCGATGGGCACCACGGTCAGGCGCCTGGGCGAACTTGGTTCCGGGTCACTTGCCAAGGCCTGCAACCAGCTGATCGTGGGAACCACGACGGCGGCGCTCGCCGAAGCTGCCGAACTCGCCGAGCGTTCGGGCATGGACGTTGAATCGCTCTTCGAGGTGCTTTCCGGAGGCCTTGCGGCCAGCAAGGTGCTGGACTTCGTCGGACCCCGCCTGGCCGCGAAGGACTATGCGCCCACCGGGCCGGCGAAGTTCATGCACAAGGATCTATCCTTCGTGATGGCGAGCGCCGCCGCCGCGGGGGCCACCGTGCCGATGGCGACGGCCGCCGTCGAACTTTACGGGGAACTCAAGGACCAGGGCCTGGGTGACCAGGACCTGGCCGTTGTGCGGCAAACCATTGCCAACCTCAGCGCAGCCGCCGCAACGACCATCGCAGCAGCAGCTGATGCCACTGCCCGCACTACCGTCCAGGAGACAGCGCTATGAGTCCACTTTTTGACCTGACCGGGCGGTTTGCCCTGGTGACGGGATCGAGCCGGGGGATCGGCAACGCGCTGGCCCGTGCACTGGCCGACGCCGGCGCGACGGTGGTGCTGAACGGCATCAATGCCGAAAGGCTTAAGGACGCCGCGGCCGCGATGGCCGCGGATTTTGCGCCGGGCCAGGTGCACAGCTGCGCCTTCGATGTCACCAGCGACGCGGAGGCCGCCCGCGGTGTGGCGTGGGTGGAAGAGAACGTGGGTCCGCTGGAGATCCTGGTGAACAACGCCGGGATCCAGCACCGGGTGCCGATGCTGGAGCTGGACGTGGCGGATTGGGAGCGGGTGATCTCCACGGACCTGACGAGCGCGTTTTTGGTGGGCCGCGAGGCTGCCCGGCACATGATTCCCCGGGGCCACGGCAAGATCATCAACATCTGCTCGGTCCAGACCGATCTGGCCCGTCCCACCATCGCACCGTACATCGCGGCCAAGGGCGGGCTGCGGAACCTGACACGGGCCATGACGGCCGAGTGGGCGGCCTCGGGCCTGCAGATCAACGGGATCGCACCGGGGTACATCCACACCGAGATGACGCAGAACCTCGTGGACGATGAGCAGTTCAACTCCTGGATCCTGGGCCGGACCCCGGCGAACCGGTGGGGGACGGTGCAGGACTTGGCCGGCCCGGCGGTGTGGCTTGCATCCAGCGGCTCGGACTTCGTGAACGGCCAGACCATCTTCATCGACGGCGGAATGACGGTGGTGGTCTGATGACAACTTCACCAGTGACGGCGTCAACAGTGACCAGGAAAGCACCGCTGCCTGAATCAGGTCCCGCCGTAGTGGCCCACGCAGCCGGTGACCTTCGCGTTGAGGACATCCCTTTGACTCCACCACCCGCGGACCAGGCTGTGGTTGAAATAGCTTACGGCGGCATTTGCGGCTCCGATCTGCACTACTGGCTGCACGGTGCGGCCGGGGAGTCGGTGCTGAAAGCGCCCATGGTACTCGGACACGAAATCGTGGGGGTGGTGGTCCGCGCTGCGGCAGACGGAACAGGTCCGGCAGAGGGCTGCGCCGTTGCCGTGCATCCGGCGACGCCGGGGCCGGGGCCGGGAGCAGGCCCTGGCATCGTCAAATATCCCGAGGACCGGCCCAACCTGTCACCGGGCTGCACCTACCTCGGCAGCGCCGCCCGGTTCCCGCACACAAACGGGGCCTTCAGCCGGTACTCCAACCTGCCAACCCGGATGCTGCGGGTCCTGCCGGACGGCCTGGATCTGAAGACCGCGGCGCTGATCGAGCCCGCCAGCGTGGCCTGGCACGCGGTGGCAAGAGCCGGGGACGTGGCCGGCAAGACGGCACTCGTGATCGGCAGCGGCCCCATCGGCGCGCTCGTTGTCGCCGTCCTGAAACGGGCCGGCGCCGCCCGGATCACCGCCGTCGACATGCACGCCAAGCCCTTGGAGATCGCTGCTGCTGTCGGGGCGGACGAGGTCCTGCAGGCCGGCGACGCGGAGGCAATTGTGGCGGTGCAGGCGGATGTCGTTATTGAGTCTTCCGGCAGCCACCACGGCCTGGCTTCGGCCATCAAGGGTGCGGTGCGCGGCGGGAAGGTTGTGATGGTTGGCCTCCTGCCGTCAGGGCCGCAGCCGGTCCTGATTTCGCTGGCGATTACGCGGGAGCTGGAACTGCTTGGCTCGTTCCGATTCAATGATGAGATCGACGACGTCATCACGGCGCTGGCGGACGGCTCTCTTTTTGTGGACCCCGTCATTACCCACGTCTTCCCCTTGGAACGCGGGCTTGAGGCGTTCGAAACGGCCAAGAACTCGGCCGAATCCGGCAAGGTGCTGCTCAGCTTCGCTCCGGCTGCTTCGGGAACGGCGCCGTCCACTGCGGGCGGGAGCACAACGTGAGCATTACACTCCGCCCCATGGTGGTCATGGGGGTCTCGGGAAGCGGCAAGAGCGTCCTGGGCGCAGCCCTGGGGCAAAGCCTTGGCATTCCTTTTATCGATGCCGATGACCTTCATCCGGCGTCAAACAAGGCCCTTATGGCAGCGGGCACGCCGCTCACCGATGAGAACAGGATTCCCTGGCTCAACGTGGTGGCCGGGACCATTGCCAAAGGAGTCAGCGAGGGCCATCCGAGTGTTGTTGCCTGCTCCGCCCTTAAACGTGCCTACCGCGACCTCCTGCGCAGCCACGTGCCTGACCTGCTGCTGATCTACATTGACGGCGCAGCCGAGATTATTGCGCAACGACTTGAAACCCGCGAGCACGAATTCATGCCCGCCACGCTGCTGGCTTCGCAGCTCGCCACGCTGGAAACGCCGATAGCGGACGAAGCGCATATCCGGGTTCCGGCCGAGCTTACGGTGGAGGAGGCCGTGGACCTTGTCCGAAGCACGCTTAGGCTGTCCGCGCCCGCTCGGCAGCGCTGACCACAGCAGGCTGACAAGGCAGTGGGCCGGGCAGAGGAGGACCTGCACGACGAACTTCTGGGGCGGGTAGCCCGCAGCTACTTCGTTCACGGCATGCTGCAGAACGAGATCGCCGCAACTGAACACCTATCGCGCCCCAGTGTGTCGCGCCTCCTGGCGGAGGCGCGCGCACGGGGCGTTGTCCAGTTCAGGATCGGCCCCCCGGTGGACCGCGTCCGGGAACTGGAAACGGAACTACGACGGCGGACAGGCCTGCGCCGCTGCGTGGTAGCCACGAACAAGCCCCGCGCCCTGTATGGAACGTCGAGCAGGCTGGGGTACGTGGCGGCACGCTACCTGGAGTCGCAGCTCGCCGCGACCCGGCTTTTTGGCGTTGCGTCGAGCCGGTCGTTGTCCTCAGTGGTGGACTCTCTGGCTGCTGCCCACCGTCCCGGCCTGACAGTGGTTGACCTTCTGGGGTGCCCGGCGGGCAGCACTCCCGGCGGCACCGGGAAAGCCGGGGAATGCGGCCGGTTCTTGGATGGCAGCGGACCCAACACGGCCCAGCTCATTTCCATCCGCTTGGGCGCGGCCTTCCGTGCGCTCCCCGCACCCTTCGTGTACAGGTCCGGGAGAGCCCTCGACGCTGCCCTTGATTCGGAACTGGTCCGGGGATCGCTAGAGCTCGGACAGCGCTGCGAGGTTGCCCTGGTTGGCATCGGATCAATGCAGCGTTTCGATGGCACGGGCGTCTACAGTCCCATTCCTGCCCAGGAACTCGCCCGGCTCGAGCTGCAGGGTGCTGTGGGCCATCTATGCGGCCACTTTCTCCGGACGGACGGTTCGCGGGTTGAAGCCGGAGTCGCGCCGTTTGTGCTGGGAATAGGTGCCGACGACCTACAGCACATCCCGCAACGGATCGCCGTAGCCGCCGGCCCCCACAAGGTGGTGCCGATAGCCGCAGCCATCAGCGGTGGCATGATCTCGGAACTGGTCACTGACCACACCACCGCCGCCGCCCTGCTATCCCTGCTTAGGGCGGATAGGACGTCAGGACACCGCGAGCCACAGTAGTGAGGCGATGGTCGCCGTCACGCAGCCCATGATGGTGACTCCGACCGTCCAGGTTTTGAGCATGACCTGCTCGCTGATGCCGAAGTAGCGGGACAGCACCCAGAAGCCGGCATCGTTGAAGTTGGACAGGCACATACCGCCGGCGGACACGCCCACAGCCAGCAGCGCGAGCTGGCTGGGATTCAGGCTCGTTGTGTCGAAGGACTGGGCCAGCAGCACCGCCACAAACGTGACTGCCGCCGTCGTAGTTCCCAGTGTTGCCCGCAGGATTGCGGCGAGCACAAAGCCGAACAGCACCAGCGGAAGGTGGATGTCTGCCAGGGTGTCCAGGAGCTGTTTGCCCACGCCGGAGGCACCAATGATGGAGCCGAACGCAACGCCCCCGCCGGTGGAGACGAGGATTTCCCCCACCGGTTTCATGCCCTGCATCCCGAAGAACGAGATGCTCTCTCCGCGCCGGACCCTGGGCGTCAGCAGGAGTGCATACGCGCAGAAGACCGTGATTGTGAGAGCCAGCCAGGGAGTGCCAAGGAACGCCAGGATGTCGAGTACCGTCTGGGCAGGCCCGCCGAGGTGCAGGGAGCCGGCGAGGGTCTGGATGAGGATCAGCACAATGGGGAGCAGCAGGACGAACAGCAGTTTGCCGACGGCGGGACGCTCGTGTCCTTCCAAGGAGGAAAAAGTGGCGGAGCGTGCCGGTGAAGTCGCCACGGCTGTCGTTGCAAAGGAAGCACCACCGCTGCCTGACGGCACTCTACTACTGTCGGAGGCCGGCGTCGTGCTGTCCTTCGCGGGAGCCGGAGTGATCTCCTCGGAGGCCCCGCCGTCGTAGGCCGCGTCGAGGTCAAAGGTGCCGTTGGCAGTCAGTTTCCTGGCCGCCCACTGCGAATAGAGGAAGGCGATGCCCACGCCGGGCAGCATCGCGAGCATCCCATACATGATCAGGAGCCCGAAGTTCACGTTCAGCGCCGTTGCGATGGCTACAGCCCCCGGGTGCGGCGGGACGATGGAGTGCATGCCCAGGACGGCGATGGCCATCGGGATGGCGAAGAAGATGATGGACTTCCGGGACTGGCGGGCGACGGCGATGGTGACGGGCGCCAGCAGGATCACGGCGGTGTCGAAGAAGATGGTGCTGCCGACGAGGAGCCCGCACATGGTCATGGCCAGTGGGCCGCGTTTGTTTCCTATGCGCTGGAGCATCTTTTCGCCCAGCACTTCACTGCCGCCTGAGCGGCGGATGATTTCGCCGATCACGCAGCCCAGGGCGATCAGGGGGACCATGTGGCCCAACTGCTTCCCCATGGCAGGTTCCATCACGGCGAAGATGCCTGTTTTGGGATCGATGAGCGGCACGCCCATCGCCAGGGCAAGGCCGACGGCGACAACCGTCATGGTGATAAAGGGGTGGATCTTGAGTTTCACAATCATGAAGAACAGGACAACGATGCTGAGGACCACCATCGTCATGGAATACCAGATCGGGTACATATCGCTCCTTCGCGACAAGGCGGTGGCGGCGGCTGTGCCGCACGTCACTGAATATGGTTTTCGGGCCGACCCGATCCAACCCGTCACCGGATGCGCCGGTCAATGAATCCGCGGGAACCTGAACATCCGTTCCAATACCCGCCAGTTTGTGCCTTCAGCCTGCGATTTTGTTGCCGTGGCTCCAATACTGGAGGTTCGTTTTCCACACCAGCCTCATGGACGAGGCTGCCGAACAGAAGGGCCCTCCATGCGCCACAACCAGCTCCTCAAGTCCCGCACTAAGGAATTGCCGGCACGAACCATGAGCATGCATCATGTGTGCCTCGTTGTCTCCGACATTGCCGACACCAGGGATTTCTACGTCAACGTCCTCGGATTCGAGGAGATCCACCGGCCCACAGACTTTGTGTTCCACGGCGCGTACTTCCATAACGGCGATGTTGAAGTTCACGTAGTCCAGGAATCCGAACCAGGACGGCTGTCCCGTCATGCGCCGGAGTGGGGTGGCGAGGAACTGCGCACTGGGCTGTGCCATCACTTCGCGGTCATGGTGGATTCGTTTGAGCCGTTCCTGGCGGCAATGCGGGAGCGGGGGCTGGAGCGTGCGGGTGGACCACGGGTCCGTGACGACTACGTGGAGCAGATCTACATTGCCGATCCCGACGGCCACGTCATCGAACTCCTTTATCAGCACACCCCAGAAGCCGGCCATGCCCGGCGCATCGAAATCTTCGATCTGGGCATCGCCGTTCCCGTAGCTCCTGGACACCACGTGCTCGACCCGCGCGCCAAGTACGGGGTGCATTACGCGGGTTAGGCTGGCAGCCCAGGAAGTGCCTGCAGGCAGTTGCGGTCAGGATGGAGCTGTTGCGCCGCGACGGCTCCATCCTGCACGCTAGTTGAACGACTGCAGTTCAGGTCAAGAATCAGGCCGTAGCCGCGTGGCAGAGCCTATTGACGGAACGGGCGCTGGCTATCTAGTGCTGCGGCGCTGGTCCAGGACCCAGCGCCAACCACGCCGGGCCCAGTCCGAGGGTTTGCCCTCGATCAGCAGCTTCCGCGTGTGGATGTCCAGGACCAGCAGATAGAACGTGAACAGCAGCGCCGTCACGAAAGCCAGCGACGACGCGTCAATGGCCAGCTCCACAAAGGACCAGACCGAGAGCTGGTCCTGGGCTCCGAACACCACAAAAAACGTCACGCCCACGTAGAGACACCGGATCTGCCAGTCGTTCCGGATGCCGGTGGCGGCAAGGAACGGCACAAACCAGAGAATGTACCAGGGCTGGATGATGGGCGAAAGCATCACGACGGCGGCGAACGCCAGGGCCAGCCGGCGCACCGCCCGCGAGTAATCGCCACGGAACATCAGCAGCAGCACCAGCCCGATGGCCGCCCACTTCATGCCGGTCCGCAAGAGGTCCGCGATGGTGCCGCCCGGCAGTCCCAGCACGTTGCCGAGGAACTCAACCTGCTGCCCCAGGAACCCCGACGGCGAATAGCCGGTGTAACCCGGCGTCGGGTCCATGATGGCCCAGACCCAGCCCAACCCGAGGTTGTACGGGATCCCGCTGACGGCCAGAACGGCGAAACTGATTCCCGCCGTCGCTCCCCAAATAAGGAACTTCCGCGTCCACGAGGCGGCGTGCCCCGCCCACATGACCCCGATGAACGGCAGGAGCAGCACGGTGATCGGCTTGATCCCGATGGAGGCCGTGACAAGGAGGATTCCGGCCAGGTAGCGCTTCGTCGCGGCGAAGTAGACACCGGCGACGGCGAGGCCCACCATCAGCGCGTCGTTGTGGGCGCTGGCCACGAAACTGATGAGGAACAGCGGGTTGGCCACCGCGATCCAGAGTGCCCGCGCTCCGTTGATGCCGTGCAGTTCGGCCAGCTTGGGCACGTAAATGACGCAGAGCAGAACCCCGACGCCGGCGATCAGGCGGAACAGCAGGACGGACACATCGGGCTGCGCCCCTGTCAGCTCCACCACGCCGCGGGCGAGCCACAGGAAGTAGGGCCCGTAGGGGGTCCTGTTCTCGGCCCACGCCGGGTCCGCGCCGAGGGCAAACCAGTTGTTGAGGGTGGAAATGCCCACGGCGTAAGGGTTCTGGCCTTCCATGACCAGGCGGCCCTGGCCGGTATAGGCATAGACATCGCGGGAGAAGATGGGGACGGCCAGCAGGAGCGGCAGGGACCAGGCGGAAATGGCTATGACCACCGACCGCAGCGAGTGTTCGCCCCAGTCGTCCAGGCGCTGGCCCAGCCGGAGCCAGGACCGCATCAGGAGCATGGCGCCTACCGTCAGGAGCACGGTGGACAACGTAACGCCCCAGCCCTCGGTCCGCAGCGCGATGACCACCGGCTGGCGGATCATGGGTGAGCCGTTGGCGATCCAGCCCGTTCCGATCGAGCCCACAAACATCATGAGGGCGCCGAGGAACCCCTGCCAGGTGGCGATGTACACCCGGCGCTTCGGGGGGGGAGCTAGGGCGGGCGCGGCAGCCTCCGGGAGCTCCGCGCCGGCAGCCGTCTTTTTCGACGGACCGGGGACGCTCTCCGAAGTGCCGATGTGTGAACCGCCTGCCGTCATGTCTTGTTGGTCCCCTACTTACGTTACGGCGCTGGCTGGACTAGCTATAGGCCGGTCTACAACCCAGTCATTTTAGCAGTTGGCTTAGCGCGTGCCCCAGACTGGTAAGGGCGGACGTGCCCCCTATTTCGCAATGAGGCGTCGCGCCGCCCCCTCCCCGCCTCAGAATGAAGCCACCACTTCCGGCTTCACCAGCACGATTGGACCCAGCCATGGCCGCACGAAGCGTCCCCGATGCCCGGACCGGCACGCCCCAGCAGCTCCAATCAGTCCGCGCCACCCTTCGCTCGCCGCGGCGGCTGAAGACCGAGGCGCTGGCAGGCCTGGTGGTGGCACTGGCCCTGATCCCGGAGGCGATCGCCTTCTCGGTGATCGCGGGCGTGGATCCGCGGATCGGCCTGTTCGCCTCGTTCACCATGGCTGTCACCATCTCTTTTGTGGGCGGCCGGCCCGCCATGATTTCCGCCGCCACCGGCGCCGTCGCCCTGGTCATCGCTCCGCTGATGCGCAGCCACGGCCTGGACCACCTGATCGCGGCGGTGATCCTGGCCGGCGTTTTCCAGATCCTGCTGGCGGTCCTCGGCGTCACACGATTGATGCGGTTCATCCCGCGCTCGGTGATGGTGGGCTTCGTGAACGCCTTGGCCATCCTGGTGTTTATGGCCCAGATTCCCGAACTGATCGGCGTGCCGTGGATGGTTTATCCGCTGGTGGCCGTGGGCCTGGTCATCGTGGTGCTCCTGCCCAGAATCACGACGGCGGCGCCCTCACCCTTGGTGGCAATCGTGGTGCTCACCCTGTTTGCCGTGCTGGCCGGCGTGGATGTGCCCACCGTCCAGGACAAGGGCCAGCTGCCCGAGACCCTGCCTTCGGTGTTTATCCCCAACGTGCCGCTGACGTGGGAGACGTTCCAGGTTCTGGCACCCTTCTCACTGTCCATGGCTTTGGTGGGGCTGCTCGAATCGCTGATGACCGCCAAACTGGTGGACGACATCACGGACACCCGGTCCAACAAGACCCGCGAGTCCTGGGGCCAGGGCGTGGCGAACATCGTCACCGGCTTTTTCGGCGGCATGGGCGGCTGCGCCGTGATCGGCCAGACCATGATCAACGTCAAGGGATCCGGGGCACGGAGCCGCGTGTCCACGTTCCTGGCCGGCGTTTTTCTGCTGGTCCTGGTGGTGGTGCTCGGCGATGTTGTGGGCCTGATTCCGATGGCCGCGCTGGTGGCCGTAATGATCTTCGTGTCCGCCATTACCTTCGACTGGCACTCCATCGCCCCGCGGACCCTGCGCCGGATGCCCAAGTCCGAGACCGCCGTCATGGTGATCACCGTGGCGGTGGTGTCGGCCACGCACAACCTGGCCATCGGCGTCGGAGCGGGCGTGCTGGCGGCCACGGCGCTGTTCGCCCGGCGCGTGGCGCACTTCGTCACGGTGGAACGGATCGTCGTCGAACTTAACGGCGAAAATGTGGCCACCTACACCGTGGACGGCGAGCTGTTTTTTGCCTCGTCCAACGACCTGTACACGCAGTTCGAGTACGCCCTGGACGCCGGGCCGGACGTCAGCCGGGTGATTGTGGACCTGCACGCCTCGCACCTCTGGGACGCCTCAACCGTCGCGGTGCTGGACGCCGTGACCGAGAAGTACCGCCGGCACGGGCGGGACGTGGAGCTGATCGGGCTGAATGCAGCCAGCGTGGCCATGCGGGAACGGCTGGCGGGGAAGCTGAACTGACGGCTAGCTGAGCCGGTCGCTGTGAACGGTGCGGTTCCGTCCCAGTGACTTGGCGGCGTAGAGGGCCCGGTCAGCAGCGGCGATGAGGTCCTCCAGGCCGGAGGTCCCGGCGTCGTACAGCGCCACACCATAACTGACCGTGGGCATTTGAAGTCCGTCGGCGGTGGGGACCTGGGCGAGGCGCCGGCTGACCTCCTCCGCGATTTTCTCCGCCCGTCCGGCGGAGGCCCCCGGGATGAGAAGGACGAATTCTTCCCCGCCGTACCTGCCCACCAGGTCCGTGGACCTGACAGTGTCCCGGCACGCCCCGGCGAAGGCCTGCAGCGCGACATCCCCGGCAGCATGGCCGTAGGTGTCGTTGACGGCCTTGAAATTGTCCAGGTCCGCGAGGATCAGGGCGCCTGTTCCCTGGGTGACGGCCCTGTCGTTCAGCAGCTCGGTGACCATATCCAGGAATGCTTTGCGGTTGAGCAGGCCCGTGAGATCGTCCCGGGTGGCCACCATGCGCAGGGCGCGGGTCTGCTGTTCGGTGCTCAAGGCAGCCATGCTGAAGGACACCACCACCAGCAGCACCATGGTCACCAGCGTGGTCCCTGCGGACCCGAAGAACGTGGCGAAGGTGGGTCCGTCCGGGCCTTCCAGTACGAAGTACACCAGCCGGCCGAAATAGAACACGGCCATCACGGCCGCCGCAACGGCCATCGGCACCCGCACACGCGAATAGCCCGGCTCCAGGCGCCAGAGTTCCCGGGAAGCGAGCGCCATAGTCACGCACATCGCGGCGAGGAACACTGCGCCGCCTGCCCAGACGTCGGTGCCGGGGTCGTCGACGGCGGTGGCAACCAGTGTGACCAGCGGCAGCCCCGTGAATAGCCAGCGTCGCGGCCGCAGGTCCCGGAGCGAGCGGGCACCGGCCCACACGGCTACGCCGCCGTGGACCAGCAGGACGTTGCCGAGAGTGTTGGCCCACCACTGATGCGCGGTTCCGTTGAGCAGGAAGGCGGCCGATCCGGCCAGGAAGAACACCAGCGCGAGGCACCACCAGCCGCTATAGGGCGAGCGCGTGTAGCGGTAGGCCGAAAAGTAGAACAGCAGCCCCAGGACCAGAGCCATCACGCCGAAGGCGACCCTGAGCGTGGCGGTATCCAGGACCATGTCCAAAGTCCCCCTGACGACTAAGCGATGAACGCCCAGTATCGCACCGTTACAGGCCTGGAGTGCGGATAATCCGGCGTTGCGTGGCCAGGGCGATGGCGGAGGTCCGGTTGTCCACGCCGAGCTTGCCGTAGATGTGCACGAGGTGGGTTTTGACGGTGGCCTCGGAAATGAAAAGCCGCCGGGCGATAGCGCGGTTTGTCAGGCCGGTGGCCAGCAGTTCAAGCAGCTGGACCTCGCGGGTTGTGAGGGCAGTTTCCGGGCTGCTGATCCGCGACATCAGCAGTGCCGCGACCTTCGGAGCCAGCGCCGTCTGGCCGGCCGCCGCCGACAGTACCGCCTGGCGGATCTGTTCCGGCGGCGCGTCCTTGAGCATGTAGCCGCTGGCGCCTGCCTCGACGGCGGCCAGGATGTCCGCCTCGGTGTCGTAGGTGGTCAGAATCAGGACCGGCGGCGGGGCGTCCAGCTTCCGGATCGCGGCGGTGGCGGTGACACCGTCCATCCCGGCGCCCATCTGCAGGTCCATCAGCACCACGTCCACGCGGTCCCCCAGTGTCCGCAGCCGCGCGAGTTCCCGCAGCGCGGCGTCCCCGTCGGCGGCCTCGGCAGCCACGCTAAAGTCAGCGAATTCAGTGAGCATGGCGCGCAGGCCCGCGCGGACCACGGGATGGTCATCCACCAGGAGAATACGGAGCTCCCCCATCAGTCCCGCTCCCCCATCAGTCCCGCTCCCCCATCAGTCCCGCTCCCCCGTCGTCCCGGTGAGCGGCAGCCGGATGGCGACGACGGTCCCCTCGCCGGGTGCCGTCTCCACCTCCAGGGAGCCGTTCAGCTCAGCCACCCGGGCAGCCAGCGAGCGCAGCCCGAACCCGCTGCCGTCCGCCCGGCCGGCCACGCCGGACCCCGGCGTTTCCGGCACAAAGCCCGTGCCGTCGTCGTACACGTCCATGGTGACCTCGTCCCCGAGGAACGCAAGGGTGACGACGGCGGTTCTCGCCTTGGCGTGGAGCCTCACGTTGGCAAGGCTGGCCTGGGCGGCCCGGAGCAGGGTGACGCTGTACTGCGGCGGCAGCTCCGCGGGGTCGCCCACCAGCTCGAAGCGGCAGCGGAGTCCGTCACCGCGCGCGGCGGCCAGCGTTTCGGTTTCGCCGCAGAGCCGTTGCAGGCTTTCCGGGAGCGACGACTCCTGGAGCTGGGGCGAGGTGAGGCCGCGGACAAAGCTGCGGGCCTCCGCGAGGTTTTCCGACGCCGTCTGCTGCACCAGCGCGAACCGCTCCGCGGCGGTGGCAAGATCGCCGCTGGCCAGGGACTTCTCTGCCGCCCGCGCCACCAGGACGATGCTGGACAGGCCCTGCGCCAAGGTGTCGTGGATTTCGCGGGCCAGGCGCTCACGCTCAGCTGCGACGCCGGCCTCATGCTGGGTTCTGGCAAGTTCTGCGCGGGTGCGCCGGAGTTCGTCCGCCGCCAGCCGCTGGGCTTCACTCTCCTGGTAGAGCGCGCGGTAAGCCAGCCCGGTGACCACGGCGAAAACGGCACCCAGCCCCGGCCCCAGGACCATGGGTAACGTGGGCGACGGCAGCTCGCTGGCCACCCACTGCGAAGCCACGACGGCGGCCGTCATCGCGGCGATGGTGAACAGCGCAATCCGGCGAGGTAGAACATGCAGGTGGAGGAAGAAGAGCGGAAAGGCCACCCAGGAAAATTCGGCGCTGCCGGCGAGGAGGACGCCCCACAGTGCTGTGACAAGGCCCAGCCAGGGGGCGGCGTAGGGGTGCGGGTTGAAGCTGGAGCGGCCGGCGGCGAAGCGCTTCTCCAGGATGGTGCCGGCGAGGTAAGCCGCGGCGAGTGCAAGGGCGAGTGCGGACCAGGCGAGCCGCTGCGCTCCCAGGGGAGTGCCGGCGCCGTGCGTGCCGACGGCTCCGTCAGCGAAGTGGAGCCGCAGGATTGCGACCAGCAGCAGCACGGCAAAACCGACGTGAAGCGTCACCCGAAGGAACCGCAGGATGGCAGCCCCCGACGGGGTGGTCTGTGGGTCCGCGGCAGGCATTTCACCAGCTTAGGCGCCTGCGGGAATGTGCGGATCAACCAAAAGGTTGACCGCCTCTTCAACCTCTTGTCCCGCCGGGCTCAACTAAATCCTCGATGTGGGCCGGGCCGATGCGCCGGAGAGTGGATTCAGAAGGAATTCCACCCCCACTGAAGGAAGTACAACGTGTTTCTCGCTATTCGCGACATCCGGTTCGCCAAGGGCAGGTTCGCCCTGATGGGCGGCGTGGTGGCCCTGGTGACGCTGCTGCTGGTGCTGCTCTCCGGGCTCACCGCAGGGCTGGGCGACCAGTCCACGTCCGCCATCGGGAAGCTGGGGAGTGGCCAGACGGGAAGCGGCGCTGGCTCCGGGCCGGTGGACAGCATCGTTTTTGGCGCCCCGGGCACTAACCAGCCCACGGCGTCCTTCACCGAAAGCGAAGTGACGGCCGCGCAGGTGGACAGTTGGAAGCAGGTCCCGGGCGTGGCAAGCGCCGAAGCCCTGGGCATCAGCCAGTCCCGTCTGCAGGGCGGCGACGGCGGCACCGCCAATGTGGCGGTGTTCGGCGTTGCCGACGACGGCCACCTGGCGCCGTCGCAGGTCCAGGCGGGGTCGGTGGTGATCGGCGCGACCGTCGCCGCAGATCTCTCGCTCGACGTCGGAGACACGGCCACGGTGAGTGGCACTGAGGTGACCGTCGCCGCCGTCGTGGATGACCAGTGGTATTCGCACACCGGGGTGGTGTGGACGGCGCTGCCCACCTGGGCCGAGGTGGCGCATGTAGCGCCGGCGGCCGGCAGCGCGCCGGGCAGCATCCCGGTGGCCACCGTCGTTGCCGTCACGTACCAAGACGGGGCCGTAGTGGACGAGGACGCCGCGAATGCGATGGCGCGTACGGTCAGCACCAGCCTCACGGGTTCGTTCCAGGCGCTGGGTTCTTTCAAGAGCGAGAACGGGTCGCTGATGCTGATGCAGGCGTTCCTGTACGGGATTTCGGCGCTGGTGATCGTGGCCTTCCTGACGGTTTGGACCGTGCAGCGCACCCGCGATATCGCCGTCCTCAAGGCCATGGGCGCATCCGGCGGCTACGTGCTGCGCGATGCCATGACCCAGGCCGCCATTGTGCTGCTGGCCGGCGCGGGCCTGGGCGGGGCGGTCGGAATTCCGGGCGGATTCGCCGCGGCACAGGCCGCACCCTTCCTGGTCACGCCGGCCACCACGCTGCTTCCCGTGCTGGGAATTGTGGCGCTGGGCCTGGCGGGCGCCGCCCTGGCCGTGCGCCGGGTGACCACCATCGATCCGCTGATCGCCCTCGGCGGCAACTAATTCCTCTCCCTGAAACTCTTGAAAGGTACTTCCCATGTCTGTTACTACTACTGCAGCCCTCACCCCTACCGCCGGCTCCGCCCTCACCCACCCGCTGACCCTCAGCAACGTCACCCTCGAATACCCGGACGGCGGCGGAACCATCAAGGCCCTGGACAGCGTCAGCCTCCGGGTCGCAGCCGGCCGGATGGTGTCGCTGGTGGGCCCGTCCGGCTCGGGCAAATCCAGCCTCCTGGCCGTCGCCGCCACCCTGGTCCGCCCCACCAGCGGGGACGTGATCATCGACGGGATCAACACCGGAGGGCTGAAGGACAAGGAACTGACCGCGCTGCGGCGGGAGACGGTGGGCATCATCTTCCAGCAGCCCAACCTCCTGGCGTCCCTGACCGCCGTCGAGCAGTTGATGATTGGGCATCACCTGCGCGGCAACCCGCTGAAGGCCGCGCGTTCGCGGGCTCTTGACCTGTTGGATCTAGTGGGCTTGGCTGAGTCCGCCGGCAAGCGCCCGCACCAGCTCTCGGGCGGGCAGCGGCAGCGGGTGAATATTGCCCGGGCGCTTATGGGCAGCCCGAAGGTGCTGCTGGTGGATGAGCCGACGGCGGCGCTGGACCACGCGCGCAGCGCGTCGATCGTCGGGCTGCTGCGCCGGGTCACCGACGAGTTCCAGGTGGCCACGGTGATGGTCACACACGACACCGAATTCGTCCCGCTGACCGACGCCGTCGCTGTAATGCGCGACGGCGGCCTGACCGCCCCGGTCGTGCCCGGCGCCTTACTTAGCGCCGGGGTCGCGGAGTAGGGTTCCGTCATGGACATCATCTTGGTACCCGGTTTCTGGTTGGACGCGTCGTCGTGGGAGAAGGTGACGCCTGCCCTGAAGGCGGCGGGGCACACAACCCATCCACTGACTCTTCCCGGCCTTGAATCTGTGGGCGCACGGCGTGGCGGCATCACTCTGAAGGACCATATTGCCGCCGTCGTAGACGTTCTGGACGGTCTCGACGGAAAGGTGGTCCTCGTGGGGCACTCCGGTGGTGGCGCGGTCATCCACGGCGTGGCGGACGCACGGCCGGACCGCGTTGCCCGGAATATTTACGTGGACAGCGGACCCCTGGGCGAGGGCGGCGTCATCAATGACGGGCTGCCCACCGAGGGCGACGACGTGCCCCTGCCGCCGTGGGATGGCTTCGATGACGCCGATCTGGTGGACCTCACCGATGAGTTGCGCGCGTCGTTCCGGGCGCGCGCCATCCCCGAGCCCAGGGGCGTTGCGCATGGCCGGCAGCGCCTGCATGACGTCCGCAGGTACGACGTTCCGGCGACTGTGATCGCGTGCCAGTTCCCGTCGTCGCTCCTCACCGAATGGATCGACGCCGGCCATCCCTTCACCGCCGAGCTGGCCCGCATCCGCGACGTCGAGTACGTGGACCTCCCCACCGGCCATTGGCCCCAGTTCACCAAACCTGTGGAGCTGGGCCAGGCGATCCTGGCAGCGGTGGAACGGGCGGCGTGAGCGTCGGGCCCAGGAGTGACATTCGTTGATCCCGCTGTCTTCCGTCAACGTTGATCCGACTCTGATGGACCGTTTGATGTCCGCGGCGCATGGCTCATTCAATGCATGGCCTGGATCAGGGTTCATCTGATGAGATACGCAGAGAACAACTTTACGTAACGTCCGCTATCAGCAGCCGTCGCCCGTGGGGGAGTTGTACGTTCCGGGGACGGCCCAATGCTCTGGCGTTGGGGCGAGGGGAATGCGCCGACGCGGGCTGCGAAGCGTGGGCCCGTCGGCGTCCGGTCCTTTGACATGGGAACAACGGCGCATTGGTGTACGTTGCAGTCTCGTCAGAATGAACATCGTAGAAAAAGTCAGAAATGAGAATCACCTAAAGTGGCAACCGATTACGACGAAGTCCGTTCCGATGTCAAGGAGTCACAGGACCGTTCCTTGGAGGCTTTGCAGTCTGCGAATGCCCCGGATGCCCGCAGCGTCGTCAATGAACTGGACGAAGCCGATGCACTCGATGAGGGCCTAACCCCCGGGGGAGAGATCGTCGCCGAGGAGCTCATCGTTCAGCTCATTCCCCAGGCGGCGGACGAGTTCACCTGCTATTCATGTTTCCTGGTCCGGCACCGGTCTCAACTCGCCCGCGAGAGCAAGGGCCACTCGTACTGCATCGAGTGCGAAGGTTAGGCCGTCTTCGTCAGGGCGCAGAATACGACAGCACGCCGTCAGCGTGACGCATCCTCCTAGCGGTGTTTAGCCCCAGAAAGCGTGGGGGCGTCATCTTGGGACGTGGCTTCGGCGACTCGAGCGGCGATACGAGGGTGGATTTCCTACCCTGACGGGGAGATTGCTGTTGCGGATCAGGCTGCCTGTGTAGCCATTGCTGCCAGGGGCGCCGCGCTGTCGGGTGCGAGGATGCTCAGCCTGTAGTCGGACTGGAGCGGATCGACGCGGGCAGGCAGGTGGCGGGACTTCGAGCAGGCCTGGAGTTCTTCCAGCGCGTCGGGCTCGATGCGGGCCCGGGTCATATCAAGCTCCAGGGTCATGCCCGCGGTGAGCGAGTTGGCGCGCTTCATGACGTCGTAAAGGCCGTTCACGCTTTGGGATGTCACATGACTTCTGCGATGGCCACGGTGAGGGCGCATGGATTACATCGGGAAGGGGCCTAGTCCCCCAAGAACTGTGACACAGCCCCTTGTGTTCTCTGACACTTTGTCTATACTTGCACAAAGTGTTATTCGCCTACTTCCCTGAAGTGTTCGTCAACAAGGATCGAAATGTCTGAAACAATCCCGCCGTACCTGTACGACCGCAGCGGAACCCGCTACTCGATCGAGGAGCCCCGGTGGCGTGGGGACGACTCCTCACCCCTGATGATCTCTGACCTGTCTGGTATCGACCCCGCCGATATTGACACGGGTGAGCGGTCGCAGTGGCGCTACCGGGCGGCACTGCCAGTCGACATCCAGGACCGCGTGACGTTGGGTGAGGGATGCACCCCGATGCTGACGACGAACATCGGAGGTATCGAAGTGAAGGTCAAGCCTGAGTGGTTCAATCCCACCGCGAGCTTCAAGGACCGTGGCAGCTCCGTCATGGTCTCCATCCTGCGGAGCCACGGCATCACCAGCATTCTTGAGGACAGCTCCGGCAACGGTGGTTCCTCAGTTGCCGCGTATGCAGCCGCCGCCGGGATGCACGCCAAGATCCTCGCCCCGGCCAGCACCTCAGCTAACAAGATTCTTCAAAGCCGGTTCCATAACGCCGAAATTGAGCTGGTGCCCGGAACCCGCGATGAGACGGCCGCCGAAGCGCTGCGCCAATCCGAGCAGTTCTTCTACGCCAGCCACAACTGGCACCCGTACTTCCTCCAAGGGGTCAAGCTCATCGCCTACGAGATCTGGGAAGATCTTGGCTTCGAGGCGCCGGAGAACATCATCGTCCCGGCCGGCGCCGGGAGCCTGGTCCTCGGTTGTTCCATCGGCTTCGGTGAGCTCCTGCGGGCCGGGCAGATCGCACGGCTGCCCCGGATCCTCGTCGCGCAACCCGAACACTGCTCCCCGCTTGCCAGGGCCCACGCCATCTCCGCGCTGGACGCCGTCGAGAGAGACTGGAAGCCCACCATCGCCGAGGGGACGTCCATCGCCAGACCCGTGCGCGGACCGGAGGTCCTCGCCGCCGTCCGGGCCTCTGGGGGGACGTTTCAAACCGTCGCCGAGGGACACATCGCACCGGCGGTGCGGGAACTGGCCTCCCGTGGCCTTTATGCTGAACCCACGAGCGCGGTAGCGGCGGCCGCCGTGCCCGGGTTCGCCGCCCAGGGATTCCTGGCCCCCGACGAACGGACCGTCATGGTACTAACCGGGTCCGCCCTTAAAGCCGCCGACAAAATGGCCCAAATCCTAAACTGATGGAGAAATCAAATGCAACCTCCGGAGTACCAGGAAGCCGAGCACCTCCTCAAGGAGCTCGACAAGATCACCATCGCACTGGGACGCACCTTCCCCGGCCTGTGCGAAGTGGTCCTTCACGACCTGCGCGACCCACTGCATACAGTGCGCACGATCGAGAACAACATCTCCGGACGCGAGCCCGGGGACTCCGCCACCGAACTTGGCATCGCGCGGATCCATGACCCCGGTTTCCCCGAAGTCCTGCAGAACTACTCGAACACGTTTCCTGACGGACGGGCCGCCAAAAGCACCTCCGTCGGGATCAAGGACAGCAACGGCAACTACATCGCGGCCCTATGCCTGAACGTGGACGTGTCCATGCTCGGCGCGCTGTCCCACACGTTCGCCGCCCTCGTTCGCACCGACGAACAAGCCCCTATCGTCGAGGAGAGTCTGCGTCCCAAGAGCCTGGAGGACATTCGCGCCTTCATCGCCGACTACGCCGCCCAACGGGGACTGACGCCACTGAGCCTGGATCAGTCAGCCAGCCGCGAACTGACGAAAAAACTGCGTGACAACGGCTTCATGGACATCAAGAAATCCATTCCAACCGTCAGCGAGACGCTCGGCGTCTCCAGGGCCACCATCTACAACTATCTGAAATGAGAAACCATGGGACAGAACGTCCTTGCCCCCGTCCCGGAGCTGACCAACGCCCCTGACCTCACCCCGCCGCTGGGCCACTACAGCCACGTCAGCGTGGTGGGCGGAACGGCCTACATCTCCGGCCAACTGCCCGTAAACGCCCAAGGCACCCCGATCACCGACCAACCCTTCGAAGCCCAGGTAGAACAGACCCTGTCGAACATGGACAGCTGCCTCGCCGCGGTCGGCGTGGATCGCTCGGCCCTCGTCCAAGTCAGGGTCTACGTCACCGACATCCAGGCCTGGGGCGCCTTCGATAAAATCTACTCGTCCTGGATCGGCTCCCATTGCCCTGCCCGCGCCGTTGCGGGCGTCAAGGAACTCCACTTCGGCGCTGCGGTCGAAGTCGAGGCCATCGCCGTGACACGGGACACCCTCTAACACCAACACCACATCGTCTGGCCGCTGCTGGCTGGGCACCCGCACCTCCCGCAAGATCCGCTGACTTCAGCCCCACATGCAGCCCGGGCAACTTCGCCCCGCAGCTCCCCCGCCGCCACTTCGCCCCCTCCCCGCCAGCATCACTAACCTCCACCGTGAGGCCATGTTGTCGTGCCCACTTCCAAGGAGTTGTTTCGTGAAAAACAAAATGACCATATTCATTGTCGCGGCGCTGATCTCAGGCGTCGCTGGAGGCCTGATCGCCCACGCCGTAATGCCAGCCGCATCCCGCGACGGCCTAGTCACCGTGTTCGACACCATCGCCCATCTGTTCCTGAACCTGATCAAAATGGTCATCGCGCCATTGATTTTTGCCATCATCGTCACTGGAATCACTACCCTGACCAAGTCCCTGGGCCTAGGCGGCATGCTCACTAAGTCCCTGGCCTGGTTCCTCAGCGCGTCAGTGATCGCGGGCGGCATTGGCTTCTTCATGGCACACATGCTGAACGTCGGAAAGGGCCTAGACCTCACCGCGACCGGCAGTGAAACCACAACGCTGGACACCACCACCCTGGACTTCCAGTCCTTTATCGAGAAGATCGTTCCGCAGAGCGTCATCGCTGCGATGTCCACGAACAACGCCCTGCAGATCCTCGTATTCGCGCTCCTGTTCGGTGCCGCACTGCTTGCCATGAAACGCCAGGGCCACACACAGATTTCGGACCTGATCGAAGAACTCGTCCCCGTCATGCTGAAGCTGACCGGCTACGTCATGCTGGCCGCCCCGGTCGGCGTCTTTGCCGCCGTCGCTGCAGCGTTCACCGATGAGGGCATCGGCGCCTTCGCTACCTACGGCTCCTTCATCGGCGGGTTCTATCTTTCCCTCGCCGGCCTGTGGGCGCTCATGATCGGGGTGGCCACCCTGATCCTTGGCCGTGCCGCGTTCCGCCTCCTAGCGCTGGTCCGTGAACCCATGTTCGTCGCCTTCTCCACCTCCAGCAGCGAAGCCGCATTCCCAAAGCTCATCGAATCCATGGCCCGCTACGGCATGGACCGCAAGACGACCGGATTCGTGCTGCCCCTGGGCTACTCGTTCAACCTCGACGGTTCAATGGTGTACATGACGTTCGCCTCCGTATTCCTCATCAACGCCTACGGCGTGGACCTGGGAATAGGCCAACAGCTCGCCATGGTCGCTTTGCTGCTGCTCAGCAGCAAAGGCATGGCCGGTGTACCCCGTGGCTCTCTGGTCATCGTCGCGGCAGTCGTGCCCTCATTCGGGATCCCCATAGCCGGCATCGCCCTGCTGCTCGTAGTTGATCAGATCCTGGACATGGGGCGCACCGCAACAAACATACTGGGTAATGCGATCGCCACGGCAGTAATCGGCCGCAAGAGCATGCAAAAGCCGCCGTCCGATCTCGACGATGAAGCCGAACAGCTGCACGACGACACCGAAAAGTCCGCCAGCCGCAGCCCGCAACCGGCCGCAATGTCCTAACAACACCGCATGAAAACGGTCGAGTTCACGGCTGACTTCACCGCAGAGGAGCACCGCCTGGTGAAGCTCATTGCCCTGAATGACTCGCTTCAAAAGATAAAGCTCGACAACGCTGCTTTGATCGAAAAGAACGGCAGGAACACCGAGCTGGAAATCAGTGTCCAGAGCCTCAAGAAGCAGGATGCCTTGTTGAACCTCATAGCTGTTCAACAGCTGTACCCTCGCCCGGCTGAAAGGCGAACAAAAGTCCGAGTTGGGAAAGATCTCCAAGGCCATGACGACCAGGTTGGAGCATCTGCAGGGGCTGAAGGAACAGTTTGAAGGCAAGATGCCCGTACTGGATGACATCGAGCTTGATCTGGAAAGGTCACGAGCAGGAGAGACTCGACGCTCTTTCGCAAGATTTCAATCAACGATCAAACCACTACGTCGATAAGGAAACGGTGCTATCCACCTCGATTTGGTCAGGTCTGAGACTGGTGACTTCCTGGAAGCCCTGGCTTCGGGCCGGCAGAAGATTAAAGTAAGGACGGTCTCCCAGAGAGGTTGCAAGCAACGTCCTCACTGTCACCGGGGAGATTCGGTTCCTCGCCTGCCTAGACGGCGATCGGATCGGGGGATTTGCACCGTCTTCCATGACTCCAGGCAAGCAAGGGCTGTTCGCGCTTACCCTGATTTTGAACCAACCACAGGAGGCGTGGCCTCTCCTCATTGATCAACCGGAAGACGACCTGGACAGCCGATCGATATACCAACACATCGTTCCCTACCTGAACAGGAGGAAGACCGGCCGCTAAATCATAATGGTGACGCATAATGCCAACCTGGTGTCGGGGTGCGGATTCAGAACTTGTGATCGTGGCAAACCGGCATGGAGATGACCGAAAGAACCATGCCTCGCGAACGTTCGATTACCTGGGCGGATCCCTAGAGCATGGAAGTGAGTGATGGCGCTCACTTTACGACCAAGTTTCATCCACTGACTAGAGAAGCATGCTCGACATTTTCGTGACAAAATATTCAGCCGGCCTGTCACGCGGAACCTTCAACGAGCGGCCGAGGCCCACACCCATCACGCCGTCACAGCGGCCCAAGGCAAAGTGACGTTCCGCAGCGCACGCGGCGCGATCGTTGAACCGGCCACAAATTTCGACCGGCACGAACGTGCCGGGGTGGGGCCAGTTTCAACCGTCCTTCCGGGGCCAGAAATACTTGACACAATCACCCATTTGCGTTCCTCGGACAAGGACATCTCACGATGCTAAGACGTCAAGTCGAGCGAGCTGGTAGCCACTTCTGGTGGGGTCCCTATTACAGAATCTGCGGAATGGAACCTGCGATCGGCCGCCGGTATGAGGCGGATTCAGGCGCCGTGTATCAGCCACTGTGCTGTGCGGATCAGCTCGGCATCGGTGTCCTCGGTGCGGAGGCCACCGATGCCCGAGCGCGTCACGGCTGCCCCTTCAAAGAGACTGACAATGGTGCCGGCCACCGCATCCCGCTGTTTTTTCGCGAGTTCCGGCCTGGTCTGTTGCACGAGATCAGCCACGTGCAAGGCGTAGCGGGCGTAGAAGGCTCTGACCGCCGCGGCAATCTGCTCGTCTGCCGAGGCAATGGCCCAGACCTCAACGTGCATGCCGATTCCGGCCGGATCCGAGTGTTCAGCCAGGAGCGCGGCAATTAACCGCTCTGAGTGTTCCCGGGTCAGGGACTCCCCCGCTCCCGGGCCGTCGCCGACGCCGATCCCGGACATGTCGTTGAGCCGTTGAAGTGAGCGCTGGAGCGATCGGTCAAGAACGGCCCGGATCAGGTCCGCCCTGGTGGGAAAGTAGTGCTGCAGGTGGCCCACCCGGACCCCGGCCGCGGCTGCAAAATCACGCATTGCCGAGCCGGCGTTGCCTTTCGCCGCCAGAACTTCTTCAGCAGCGTCAAGGAGCGCTGCCTGCCTGAGTGCCCCCTTGTTCCCGGTCATGATTTCAATATTGTCACACCATGCAGCTCGAGTTCGGCGAGTGCTTCGGCCAGGCGGGGCGTGGTCTCGGGGAAGTTGACACCGGGCCGTGAATCCTGGTGCAGGACATTGCGGAGACCGAGCAATCCTCCCAGCGCTGTCAAGTGGGCTTGCCCGGCAGGGTCCGAAATCACCGCAGTGCGAGTACCTTCTCTGCCCTGGACATCAACCCGGATGTGCGCGGTGCCGCCGCTGCCCGGCGAGTACAGGAGAGATCGCCTCATCGATGTCCATTTCTCTCCGCGGCCCCAGCGGAAGAGTCCCACCGCCTTCGCCGCCAGGAGCGCCGTAGTTGATGCGTTGGAACTGAAACCGATGCGGGTGGCGGCTGCCTCCGCCCCTAGGGTCATCGGAAAGGTGAACTGTTCCGGAGTGTCCAGCCGCGCAACTTTGGTCCGGTGCCCGGCAATATCCACCCAGCGGGTGTCACTCAACGGGCTGACGACCAGGGGCTTGCCATCCTTCCGGACCTCGAAGTCCTGCCCCAGCCGGTCGATGAAGTCCACGGAGTCGGCACCAGCCCGGTCGTTGGTGTCGTAGCGGATGGCAACGTCGATCTGATGTGCGCCGTCCGCTTCTTCGGCCAATGTTGCCGCAACGAGGCTGATGACGCCTCCCATCCATCCGGATGTCAGCAGCACCGGCGCGGTCGGGTTGAGCAGTGTGGCCTGCGTGGCTGCCCTGGTAAGGCGGCTCGTCCAGCGGGTGATGTCCACGTAGGGGATTCCCGCGCTGACGGCGGCGCGCAGAACCCGGTCATCGGGATCGTTGACCGTGCTGATGACGGCCCGCGCCGGAGAGTCGAACGGCGTCGGGTCGTTAAGATCCCACTTCCGGACAACGAGGTTGTGTTCTTTGGCCAGAGCGGCACCGCCCGCAGGATTTCTGCCCGTGAGGACAAGGGGCCACAGGGGGGCAGCGAGCCGGGTAAGGGCCGTTCCAACAGTGCCGTATCCACCCACGATCAGGACGGGACCGGCAGGCTGGTGTTCGAGTAGATCGTTCATAATCAGAGTTTAGGTCAAATGACCTAGAAATACTAGTGCGCGGCACCCGGGATGCCGCTCCCCCTCGCCCTCCATGCCGCCCACACCCAACGGCAGGTGCCGCTACGTCAAGAAGCTGCCTAAGGCAAGGGAACGAATACCCTGGCTCCTTTGTCATGAGTTGCCGAGCCAAGGACAGTGAGTCTCCTTGGCTGCCGCGGAACAGGATTAGGGAGGTGCCTGGCTTCCACGGCAACTGCGGGATTGGCAATGGGCAGTGACCGGTGCCGGTCTGATCGTGAGCAGGTCTTGGAGGCCGATGCGGGTGAGGACTTCGGCGCTGATGCGGTCGGCCGCGTCCGAGACTTCTTCTGATCCGTCGTTGGCGGGGTCAACGCGGGTGCGGAAGGGGCAGGCGCCTGCCGGAAGGGCCACGACGCGGGCGAAGTCGTCTGCAACTAGGCCAGCCCCATAAATGCGATATCGAAATTAGAGCACGATCGAGATGATCGCGGCCAGCCCGAGGGCAATGATTATCGTGTTCCCGATCACCGAGAGCAAGCGTTGAGCCTTGGCAGTGACACGTCCGCGGAAGAACGAGCCAGCAAACACGAGCACCAACTGCCATGTCAGCGACGCGAGGGCGGCTCCCGCGATAAACGTAACTGATCCAGCGAGCGACGACAGGACTCCTCCGAGCCCGATTGTCAGCGCTGCGAAGTACAGAAGGGTCGCCGGGTTGACCGCGGTGAGCCCGACGAAGAGCCCAAATCGACGCCACCTCGACGAGGGCGCGGAGTCAGCTCTTCCCACGCCAGCGGGGACATCTGTGCAGGTTCGATACATACCGAAGAGACCCAAGGCGATGAGGACGAGCCCTCCTGCGATGGCTGGAGCGTCACCCCACGAAGCAATAATCGGAGCCGTTATTCCGCCAGCCACGACAGCTAGAACGCAGTAGCTCGCATCGATCAACGCGACTGCGGCAGCGGCCGGAGCCGCCTCCTTGAATCCGTTCGTCAACCCTTCGCGCACCAGCAGCACTCCGATCGCTCCGAGGGGTGCGGCTAAGCCGATGCCGGCAAGCAGTCCGCTGCCTAGTGCTGTGATGTAGTCCATGTATGCACTATGCAGGGGCGACCGCGGTGCAGCAGAGAATATCGACGTCAGACGGGTAGGATCGCGGCGTGGACAGCATCGACAAACTAATTCTAGGTATTCTGCAGAGCGAAGCGCGGATTACGTTCAGCGAACTTGGCCATCGGGTTGGATTGAGTACCAACGCAGCCGCAGCCCGCGTCCGCCGCCTCGAGACAAGTGGCGTCATCGTCGGCTACCGGGCAATACTCGCCAGCGAAGTTCCTGATCCTGGAGCGGGGCTTGAGGGATTCATCGACGTGCGCCTCAAACCGGACACGGATTCGACGTCCTTCCTAAAATGGGCCGGAACTGAATACGCCGTACGGGACGCCGTCCACGTTACAGGCCCGTACGACTACATCCTTCACGTCGTTGTGCCAAGCACGAAAGCCCTCGATCTACTGCTGCGCCAACTCAAGGCCGATGCCGGCGCCGCCCAAACTCAGACTCGACTCGCACTCCGGTAACACGAACCTCCGCGTAGGTCTCGGCTCGACAGCCAGATACCGTGAGCAATTCACACCCGGACGCGTGGCGATGGACGCTCGATCGCGCAGAGACCGCCGTTATTCGGCACCATGCAGATCTCCCGGTGGCCATGGCAAGCTGGCGGTCATCATCCGGGTGTGCTCCGGCCCGCCACGAAAGTTGCCTGATGGCTAGCTCGGACTCAACGAGGGTTCATGACGCCGAATTCATCTAATGGAGCGGCTCATGCGCCGATTCCCGAGGCTCCCTGGGGCGCGGGCATGCCTGCGACCATTCCCGCCCACAACAGGTCGGTTGTCGCAACGGTTAGGGAGTCGATGGATGTTCCATCCAGGAGGTTGCCCGCCGCCAGCACAGCGGCTCCGTGCAGGCTCACGAAGCAGACGAGCGCGAGCCTCTCGCGGTCGCCTGGCGCCAACTCCCCGGCGTCCTGGGCTTCAGCGATGATGGCCCTGGCGACCCTTATGCCGTCTTCGCCGATGCTGCGCAGTTCATCACTGGCATCAGGATGGTGCTTGGTGGAGTGCATCGCGGCCAACAGGACCGGGTGGGCGACCGCGAAGTCCACATAGGCCCTAGCGATCCGGACAAAGCGTGACCGATGGTCTCCGGCCGCTTCAGACGCTCCCATTATCCTGGCATTCATGCTGCGGAAGCCGTCAAGGGCGAGGGCATCGAGAAGCGCCTGCTTGTCACGGAAATGCTTGCCCGGTGCCGCGTGGCTCACGCCCAAGTCACGCGCGAGCTGCCGCAGCGAAAGTCCCTCGACTCCTGCTTCTTCGATGAATTCTGTCGCACGGTCGAGCAACGCCTCGCGGAGCCTGCCGTGATGGTAGGGCTGATCGGTCATGAGCTCATTATAGCCACAAAGTAGTCATTGACAACAATGATGCTCGTGCCTACTATGTTGACATTGGCTACATGGAGTAGCCGCGACACGGAACGGATTCGACATGATCATGAGCTACACCGGAACCACGGCACTCATCACTGGAGCGAGCTCCGGGCTCGGCGCCGAGTTTGCAACACGATTTGCGGCGCGCGGGGCCAACCTTGTGCTGGTCGCACGGCGGACCGACCGGCTAGAGGATCTCGCCAAGAAGCTCCGCGACGCGCACGGCATCTCGGTCACAACGCTCTCGAAGGACCTGAGCCGGCCGGGAGCCGGAGCGGAAGTCCGCGACGAGCTCGCCGGCCGCGGCATCCGCATCCACACCCTGATCAACAACGCGGGCTTCGCCACGAGCGGGCCCTTAGTCGAGGAGGACCCTGCGGTCATCGCCTCGGAGATCTCCCTGAACGTGGCCTCTCTCGTCGAGACCACGCGGGCATTCCTCCCCGAGATGCTCGCCGCCGGGAAGGGCGCACTCATCAACGTGGCCAGCACTGCAGCATTTCAGCCGGTCCCTGGGATGGCGGTGTACGGAGCAACCAAGGCATTTGTCCTGAGCTTCACGGAAGCCCTCGCACATGAGACGAGGGAATCCAGCCTTCGGGTACTCGCGCTCTGCCCGGGAGCCACCCGCACCGAATTCTTCGATGTCCTCGGGAGCCAGGCCGCAGCGGTCGGCCGGCTGCAAAGCGCCAGCGCCGTCATCGACACTGCCCTGCGCGCTCTCGATCGCCGCACTACACCCGTAAGCGTCGTCTCCGGCTTCATAAATCGCATGCTTGCCGGAATGGCCCAGCGCCTCCCGCGACACATCTCCCTCGCCATCGCCGGCCGAGCAGTACAGGACTAGTGCTACAGTCGCATTTCGCTTCGCCCTGTTGGTCTTCACCACGCCCGTATTTCACAACCCACCGAGGATGTAGCAATGAATCAGACTCCCGACGTACTTCGTTATGCCGCCTTTGCCACGACCCCTGGCGGAGGAAATCCGGCCGGAGTGGTACTGGACGCAACCCGCCTCGACGACGCACAGATGCAGGTCATCGCGGCCGATGTCGGATACGCGGAAACGGTATTTATCACCGAGGCAGCCGTTGACGGAGACTCACGTCGAAACCGTGTGCGGTACTTCTCCCCGATTGCCGAGGTGCCGTTTTGCGGCCATGCCACAATTGCACTGGCTGTCGCGCTGTCGAGGCTTCACGGTACGGGAACCTTTAAGTTCGATACGTCGGTGGGGCCAGTCTCGATCGAATCTGCAGGCCAGGGAGCTGACCTCACGGCATCCTTCACGAGTGTGGAGCCTCGCGTCGCCGAGTTCCCGACAGGTGTTCTGGACACTCTGCTCGGGCTGCTCGGCGTGGGTCGGGACGAATTGCACCCCACCTACCCGCCGCTGCTCGCCTTTGCCGGAAACTGGCATCCAATACTGGTCTTCGCTGATCGAAGGACCTTTGACTCATTCGTGTTCGACCCGGATCCCATGCGCACGCTGATGGACGCCCAAAACTGGGCCGGTACCGTAACGACACTCTGCGAGATCGGAGCGGGTGAGTTTGACTCACGCAATCTCTTCCCGGTGGGCGCCATCACTGAAGATCCGGCGACGGGTTCGGCTGCCGCTGCTTTCGGCGGATACCTCCGCCTGCTTTCGCTTGTGGAACCACCCAGCCGGGTGGTGGTGTTCCAAGGCAGCCACGTCGGCCGCCCGAGCAGACTCACCATTCATATTCCACCGCTCGGCGGGATCATCGTGCGCGGAGAAGCCGTCGAAATCGCTTGACGGAAGGCAGGTTATCGGCGCTTTATCAACGGGAGCGCTATTGAAGAGTTGACGTGGACCTCCCCACCGGCCACTGGCCCCAGTTCACCAAACCTGTGGAACTGGGCCAGGCGATTCTGGCGGCGGTAGAGCGTGCGGGGGGACGCTCGAAGGGTGACTTACGTCCTGCCGAGAACACTCGGACCACGCCTCCTCCTCACCAGCCCCAGGCAAAGGACTGCTGCTGTCGCGGAAACGGCCGCGACTATCCCAAAGGGGACGGCGTCGTTGGCTCCGCCGATACCTACCAAGGGTGCGGCGCTGCCGCCGAAGGCGTACCGGGCCAGCCCCAGCAAGGACGAGGCCGTCCCGGCGATATCGGGATAATCCTTGAGTGCCAGTGAGGTGGCTGGCGGGCTGGTGACGGCCACCCCACTGACCATGGTGAACAGGGACAGAATGATCGCGACCAGCGGCAGGTGCAGGAACGCCGTCCCCAGCAGCCCCATGGCGCCGGCCGCCGTCATGATCAGGCCCAGCGTGAGCGTTCCACGTTCGGACCACCGTTCAGAAAGCCGGCCGGCGATGAATCCAAAGACCATAAAGCCGAATGAAATCAGGCCGAAGGCCAACGAGTATCCCTGCGGGGAGAGCCCATACATGCCTTGGAGTATGTACGTTGCTCCGCTCAAATAGGCGAAGACCGCCGAGTACGTGAAGCCGGTGATCAGCACGGCTCCGACGAAAACCGGGTCAGCGAGGAGCCGGCGGAAATCCTGGATTGTGTGGGAGAGGCCTCCGGTCACCCGACGGTTCGCCGGCAAGGTCTCCTGGAAGACCACCAAGGACGCCAGCAGGACGGCGACGCCGACGGCTGCGAGGAACAGGAAGACTCCGCGCCAGTCGGTGACGGTTGCCAGTTGCCCGCCGATGACAGGCCCAACGATGGCAGCCAGTCCCCCGAGAACCGTGAGGCGGCCGTAGTAACGAAGCAGCTTGGCGCCCGAGTAGACGTCCCGCCCGGCGGCCTGCGCAATGACGATGCCCACGGCTCCGGCCAGGCCCTGGACGAACCTGGCGATGATGAGCGTCTCGATGGTTGGGCTCAGCGCGCAGAGCGCAGAGGTAAGTGTGTAGGCAACGACGCCGATCAGCAGCGGCATCCGCCGCCCCAGGCGGTCCGAAAGCGGCCCGGCCACTACTTGGCCGATGGCGAGGCCCAGCAGACAGGCGGTGATGGTCAACTGGGCCACCGACGTCGTGCTTTGAAGCCCTGCGGTGAGAGCTGGGAGGACCGGCAGGTAAAGGTCCATGGAGATAGGTCCGAAAATGGTCAGCAGGCCGAGCACGATCGCCAGTGGGCGGCCGACCGCCTGCTCGCGTGCGGGAATCGGGGTTACGACGGCGGTCACGCTGGCTCCGGTCTATGGGTGGGGGAACGGCTGGGGTTCACGTTCAATACAACCCCGGTCATACCGGACCTAGCGAGGGCTCTGCTTATCAGGGGTCTGCCAGTACCTCCCTCCGCGGCGCGAGCCTGCGGGCCTGGATCGCGCCCATAGTGTGCAACGCTGGTTCCATGGATCTGGAAGTGTCGACCGCGCTCACGATTCCCGCGTCGGAACTCCGCTGGCGGTTCTCGCGATCGTCCGGGCCAGGCGGTCAGCACGTCAACACGACGGACAGCCGCGCCGAACTCTCCTGGAACATCGCCGGCTCCGCCGTACTTTCGGATGACCAACGGCAGATGCTGCTCACCCGTCTCGGACCACGCCTCGTCGCCGGGGTGATCACCGTGGCCTCCTCCGAGCAGCGCTCCCAGCTGCGCAACCGCGAGACCGCCCTGGCCAAGCTCGCCGAACTCGTGGCGGAAGGTCTGGCACCCGCAGGCCCCCGCCGTCGGGCGACCAAACCCACGCGTGGTTCGAACCGCCGGCGACTCGCCGCCAAGGAGCAGCGGTCGGCGACGAAACGGCAACGGCAGCGGCCGTCCGCCGAGTAGCGCCGCCCCCGGCCTGGCGCCGGCGGCACCAAGGCGATCCCGCCGTCGAGCCCTATCCCTGCGGGTTTCCACCCGTTGCGGCAGAGGCGGCAGAGGCGGCAGAGGCGGCTTCGCCGACGCGGCGCACCCAGGTATGCGCACCCCAGATGAACAGCAGCATCGCCACAAGGACCAGTCCGGCGTGGCCAAGGTCGAGCTCGGCCAGGAAGGTGGTCACCGGGTCGGTAAGTCCGAGCATCCCGTGCAGTACGCCTGCGATGGTTATGACCGAGATGAACAGTGCCGAGGCTGCAGACACACCCGTGATGACCATGTTGAAGCCGATCCGTCGCCGGGGATCCACCACGGCGCTCCGGTACATCTTCATCATCGCGACGCCGTTCACCGTGTCGCACAGTGTCATCGCCGCCATAAAGCCGAAGGGCAGAGCCATCAGCGCCACCGGGGAGATGCCGGCGAGGGCGGCCGTCGCCGTGAGGAGCAGGAACGCGATCGTCGAGGCCGTGTCGAAGCCGAGGCCGAAGAGGAATCCCAGGACAAAGATGTCGCGTGGGCGGTTGACGCGGGAGAGCGGTTTGTCGAGCAGGCGGGCCACGAGACCGGTCGGGGCCAGTGCCTCGCGGGTGACGGTCGCGCCGTCCTTGACCCGCCGGTACAGCACAGCAGTTCGGCGGAAAGCGGCGGCGTTGTAAACACCGATGGTCAGCAGGAACAGGCCCGAGACGGATGCCCCGGTAATGCTCAAAACCATGTTCGCGGACGAGCCGTCATTAAGTGCGTCCTGAATGATGCCGGCACCACTGACCATAAGCACCCCGGCAAGCACAACCACCATGCTGTGGCCCATGCTGAAGGCGAAGCCCACGCTGACGGGGCTGCGGCCCTGGGCGGCGAAGCGGCGGGTGGAGTTGTCGATCGCCGCAATGTGGTCCCAGTCGTAACTGTGCTTCACACCGGCCAGGTAAGCCGTGATGAGCAGGCCGAGCACCACAGGGTTGTGGTTTGTGCGCAGCGAATCGGCCAGCAGCGCGAGCATAACGATGTGGAGGGCGGCGACTGCCGCGAAGGTGACCGCCAAGCGGCGGGCCGTCGGGAGGGCTTCCCGCTCGTGGTGGTTCAAGAGGGCTTTCATTTAGTACTTTCGAAGGTTGAGGCGGGGCTGGTCGTGCCAGCGGAATCGCAGAAAATCGACGCCGGCGCGGATGAGGGCGTCCAGCGGCTCGGTGGCGTGGGACAAGGCCCGGATGACCAGGCCGCCGTCGAGCAGTGACATTCCCAGGTTGCAGCCGCCGGCGAGCGGCAGCAACAGCTCGTTCAGCTCGTTCAGCAGTGCGGCGTCCACGCGGACATCCATGACCAGGAGGGAACCGACGTGGGTGTAGTCCTCAAGGAAGGCCATGCCGTTGATCGGCGCCGCTCCGGTCACTGGACGGATCAACAGGTTGTCGAGCACCGCCAGGCGACCGTCGACCGAGATCTCGTTCCGCAGGCGGATTTCGTCATAGCCGAACAGCGTGCCGTCCGGGGACCAGCCCGGGGTGAGGATCTCGGCCATCACCAGCGAGGCGCTGCCGTGCATCTCCACCACTGTGGCCTGCCGGTACGTCGCCCCGCGGTAAGCGATCAGGGGGTCCGGCACAGATTCCAGGCTCGCGTTGGCGCCGAGGCGAATGTGCGTCCGCTGTTCGGCATGGGTCCCGGGAGTGCGGTAGACCTTCGTCGCGGACTGCGTGGTCAGCAGGAGCCGGGCCCCTGTTTCCACAGTGATGTCGATTTCATACTCGTCGCCACCGACGTACCCGCCCCCGGGATTGACCACCACGTAGCAGACCTGGCCGGTGTCATCGAGGTAGTGCGGGCGCAGGATGCGCAGCGCGCCCTGGTGGTACTGGCTCGTGGCGATGCAGCGGTCGCCCCGCACACCCACGGTGAGGGCGAGCGTACCGGCGAGTTCGACGGCGGCGCGGCGCACCGGGAGTTCGGGCGCAGGCGCACCCGTCACTGGCGGAGGTCAAGCATGAGCACGTCGCGCCTGATCCAGTTGGTGACGTGCTCCAGGCCTTCGTCGGTCTTGAGGTTCGTGAAGCAGTAGGGCTTGTTGCCGCGGAACTCGAGCGTGTCCGCCTCCATCACGGAGAGGTCGGCACCCACATACGGGGCCAGGTCCTTTTTGTTGATGATGAAGAAGTCGGACTTGATCATGCCCTGGCCGGCCTTGCGCGGGATTTTTTCGCCCTGCGCCACGTCGATGATGTAGATCGAGAAGTCCACCAGTTCCGGGCTGAACGTGGCCGAAAGGTTGTCTCCCCCGCTTTCGATGAAGACGACTTCGAGCCCGGGGTGGCGCAGCCGCAGCTCCTCCACAGCGGCCGAGTTCATCGACGTGTCCTCCCGGATCGCGGTGTGCGGGCAGCCGCCGGTTTCGATGCCGATGATGCGGTCCAGTGGCAGGATCCCGTTGGCCGCGAGGATCTTGGCGTCCTCGATGGTGTAGATGTCGTTGGTGATCGCGGCCATCGAGATCTCGGCGCTGAGGTGGCGGGTCAGGCGTTCCACGAGCTGGGTCTTGCCTGCGCCGACAGGACCGCCGACGCCGATTTTGATGAGTTTCATGGTGCTCCTTGCTAAATATTGGGTGCGGCGAACCGCGGACTGCTAAGACATAAACATGCGGACGCGCTGGCGTTCGTGGCGCATCTGGGCGATTTCCAGGCCCGGGGCCGTGATCCCGAAGTCGTCGGCATCCAGTGCCTGGATCCGGCGGACGGCTTCCATGATCTTGGGATGCGTTCCCAGCAGCACACGCTGCCCGGCGTCCTGCCCGATGGGGATGGCCCGGATGGCGTTTTGCGTCAGCGACGTGACCGCCGTGAAGAGGTAGCTCGCGAGCAATTCCTCCAGCGGGACGCCCAACTGCCGGCCGGCGACACCGAACGCGACCGCCGGATGCCCGGCGCAACGCCCGGATCCGACGTCGGCCGCGTAGCCCGCGAGCCGGGCTCCCGGCGCCACCGTGCCGGAGATGGCCAGCATCCGTGCGCCCATCTTGGTCCCCGCCTCGCGCACTTCACGGGGCAGCGCCGCCGCCGCGATCATCCGGTCGACCCGGGCAATATCGTCAACCGAGGACGCCTCGAACGCCAGGCGCAGGGCGAACCCGTCACTGTAGGTCAGCTGGATGCCCACAAACTGGCTCAGCCAGCTGGCGAAGCTCGCTTCCCCGTCGATGAGGCCACGTTCCAGAAACGTTTCCATACCGAAGGAATGGCTGAACCCGCCGGTGGGGAGCGCGGAATCAGAGAGCTGCAACAGTGGCAGCAGGTACGACGGCGGCTCGTTCACGTGCTCAGTGGGTGTGTTCGGCATGGCGGAACGGCACGGGCACCACACGTTCCTGGCGCGAGTACGGCACACCAACGTGGATCAGGTAGTCCTCGATCGTGTGGTCGTACTGCACCACCATCACCTCCGCGGCATATTCACTGTCGGCGTCGAAAAACTGCGCCTGCATGTGCCGGTTGCCGAGGTTGTGCGCAACAAACCCCATTTCACGGATGCTGCGCGCGGCGATAACAAGGACGTCGGTTGCCAGCGCAGTCACCACGATGACTGTTTTGTCGTCGCGGAACAGGATGTCGCCGTCGCGGAGATCCCGCACCGGGCCCGCGGCATCGCTGAGCCGGATGCCCAGCTCGCGGCCGTGGTCGGTGGTCACCCGCTGGATTTTCTTGACGAGTTCCGCGCTCGGCAGGAGGACCTGCTCCTCGTGGAGGCCAGCCAGTTCGTCGTCGGGGAGATCGTGCCGGTTGGCGATGACGTGGTCGATGATCATATATGCCCCCTTAGGGATATGTGTCTAAAAGAGGAAGTAGCGCTGCGCCATGGGCAGCACCGTTGAGGGCTCCGCCGTGATTGGCTCGCCGTCGACAGTCACCTCGTAAGTTTCCGGGTCAACGCCGATATCCGGCGTCTCGCCGTTGTGCTTCATATCTGCCTTGGTGAGGGTACGGACACCGCTCACCGGCCGGATCACGCGGCGCAGGCCCAGCTGCTCGGGGACTCCGGCGGCTATGGCGGCCTTGGAAAGAAACGTGATCGAGGAGGCATGTACCGCGGTGCCGAGCGCCCCGAAATTGCCGCGGAGGGTGCGTGGCTGCGGCGTGGGGATCGAGGCGTTGGGATCCCCCATAACGCTCATGACCGCTTGCCCGCCCTTGAGCACGAGCTCGGGCTTGACCCCAAAGAACATCGGGTCCCAGAGCACGAGGTCGGCGAATTTTCCCTCCTCGATGCTTCCGACCGCGTCCGCGATGCCGTGGGCGATCGCCGGGTTGATGGTGTATTTGGCCACGTAGCGCTTGAGCCGGAAGTTGTCTCCCACCGCGGGGTCGCCGTCGAGCTTTCCGCGTTGGCGCTTCATGGCGTCCGCTACCTGCCAGGTGCGCAGGACCACCTCGCCGACCCGGCCCATGGCCTGGGAGTCAGAGCTGGTGATGGAGAAGATGCCCATGTCATGCAGCACGTCCTCCGCTGCGATGGTTTCCTTGCGGATACGCGAATCGGCGAAGGCCACATCCTCGGGGATGTCCGGGCTCAGGTGGTGGCAGACCATCAGCATGTCGAGGTGTTCGTCGATGGTGTTGACCGTGTACGGCAGGGTGGGATTGGTCGACGCCGGCAGGACGTTGGGCAGCGCCGCGATCTTGATGATGTCCGGGGCATGCCCGCCGCCGGCGCCTTCGGTGTGGAACGTGTGGATGACCCGGCCGCCGATGGCCCGGATGGTGTCTTCGACGAAGCCGCACTCGTTGAGGGTGTCGGAGTGGATGGCCACCTGCACGTCATACTCGTCGGCCACGCGCAGCGACATGTCGATCGAGGACGTGGTGGCGCCCCAGTCCTCGTGCACCTTCAGCCCGATGGCACCCGCCCGGATCTGCTCCGCGAGGGGCTCGATTGCGCTGGCGTGGCCTTTGCCGAGCAGGCCGACATTGATCGGGAGGTTCTCCACGGCCTGAAGCATGCGTGAAATGTGCCAGGCGCCCGGCGTCACGGTGGTGGCCTTGCTCGCATCGCTCGGTCCGGTGCCGCCGCCGATTAGGGTGGTGACTCCCGAGGCCAGCGCCACGGGCACCTGGTCGGGGCTCACGAAGTGCACGTGCGTGTCTATGCCGCCTGCGGTGAGGATCTTGCCCTCACCCGCGATGATGTCCGTGGCGACGCCGATGGTGATGTTCACGCCCCGGGAAATCTGGGGGTTTCCGGCCTTGCCGATCTTGAAGATGTGCCCGTCCCGGAGGGCCACGTCGGCTTTGTAGATGCCGGTGTAGTCAAACACGATCACGTTCGTGATCACGGTGTCCGGGATGTGATCGTCCCGGACCAGCTGCCCGTTCTGGCCCATGCCGTCACGGATCACCTTGCCGCCGCCAAACACCACCTCTTCACCGTAGTTGGTGTGATCGTGCTCAATCTCGAGGAACAGATCAGTGTCGGCCAGGCGGACGGCGTCGCCCGTGGTGGGGCCGTAGAGGTCCGAGTACTGTTTGCGGCTCAGCTCGAAGCTCACTTGGTGTCGTCCTGCAGGGAGATCAGGCCGCGGCTCGGCTCGAGCGGGCCGTTGATGCGGTCCCGGAATCCGAACACCGCACGCTCGCCCGAGAGAGCGAGCAGGTTGACCGTCTTGGCATCACCGGGCTCGAAGCGCACAGCGGTGCCCGCCGGGATGTCCAGCCGGAAGCCGTGGGCCGCCTCCCGGTCGAACTCGAGGGCATCGTTCACCTCGAAGAAATGATAGTGGGACCCCACCTGAATGGGGCGGTCACCGCGATTGATCACGCTGAGGGCGCGGGGAATGAGGCCCGCATTACACGTAACGGGCTCCGGGCGGAGGATGTATTCGCCGGGTTTCATGGGGTTCTCCTTCGCCTAGCGAATGGGATTGTGCACGGTGACGAGCTTGGTGCCGTCAGGGAACGTCGCTTCGACCTGGACGTTATGGATCATGTCGGCGACGCCTTCCATGACATCTTCCCTGGTCAGGATGGTGGTGCCATAGCTCATGAGGTCCGCAACCCGGCGTCCGTCGCGGGCGCCCTCAACCAGCTCATACGTAATAATCGCGACGGATTCCGGATGGTTGAGCTTAAGTCCGCGCTTCTGCCGCCGTCGTGCAAGATCGGCAGCAACCACGATCATCAGTTTTTCATTTTCGCGTGGCGTCAGATGCATTAGAGCCTCCTAATCATTCGCGATAAATCGCGAGTTCCCACTCGTTATCTACAACCGGACAAAGAGGCGACCGGGAGGCCCGTGGATGACTGAAGACTATCAGAATCATGCCAGGGCACCGCCAGCCAAAGCCGTCGAATCGTGCAGGTTAGGCCCGCACCCATTCCCGCACCAGCGCAACAAATTCGTCCTGCCGGGCTGCCGCCGCTTCCGCGCTGGGAAAAATCACCTGGCCGCGGTCTTGCCCGATCACTTCCAAAAGCCCGCTCCATTTCGACGCATCAAAAGGAAAGTCATCCTCGATGGTCTTCGCGCCGCGGTGAAAAATCAGCTGCACGTGATGCAGCGGCCGCAAGTTGAACGTGACTCGGTCGACAGAGTTGAAGCAGAAGCTCGGCGCCCTCCACTTAATGCGCTCCGTGATTGCGTCATCCGCGTCCAGGATGGCGACCCGAAGGCGCTCGATCACCGGCTTCAGCGGGTGGTCCAGTGACTCAAGAAAAGAGTCAACCGCCGGGTTTCGATTTAGTGTCATGAAGCATAGTCAAACACTTTCCTCTTCCGACTCCGACGGCGGGGATCCCGGCTGCGCCGCAGGCCCTAGTACTAGAGTGTGTTTCATCTGGGGATCGGGTAGTTTCCGCGGCCCCGGGATCCGCGGTGATGCTGCCGCCGGGTTGTGACTGTTGTTTCGTTCAAGCAAAGGATGATCATGGCCGTTTCAATTGAGCTGGGCAAGAAACTCGACAAGGACTACGAGAACAAGAGCCTGGAGGAAGTCCTGGACGCCCCGCCGTCCGCCCTGGCCGGCCTCACGGACAAGCACGACGAACTCCTTGCCGGCCTCGGGATCAAGACGGTCCGCGATCTCGGCAGCAACAAGTACTTTGCCATGGCAGGCGTCCTGGTGGCCCTGTCCAAGCACGTCGACTGAAGAACCTCCACACGTCAGGAAGGTCCGGCCGCGTGAGAACGCCGGCCGGACCTTCCTTGTTAAACGGAAGACTAGAGTTTCCGCCTAGTCCCGCTCAGCCGATCAGCGCCAGCACGGCTCCTGCGTTGACAACCCCGCCGGCTTCTGCGCGGATCCCGGTCAGCATTCCGGCGCGGTGGGCGGTCACCTGCGTCTCCATCTTCATCGCCTCAAGAACGACGACGGCGTCCCCCGCCGAAACGTCGGCGCCCGGCTCCACGAGCCACTTGACCACGGTCCCGGCCATGTCGGCCCGCAGCTCGCCGGGATCAGCGGCACCTGCCGCAGGACCGCCGTCGGCAGCGCCATCCAAACCAGCCCCGTCAAGGGAGACACCCGCCGGAACGGCCGCGCCGGAGCGCGCCCAGCCATCCAGCAGGTCAGCGGGCAGGCCGACGGCGAGGCGCCGGCCGTCGACGTCGACGGTAATAGTGCGGCGCTCACCGTCCGGAACGGACGTGCCGAACTCCGGATCCGCCGCGATGGAATCCGCGAAGTCAGTCTCGATCCAGCGGGTGTGGATGCCGAGCGCGGTCTCGGACGTGAAGTCCGGCGCCTGGACCACGGCACGGTGGAACGGCAGGACGGTGGCCACGCCGGTGATCTCCATTTCGGCGAGGGCGCGGCGGGCCCGGCGGAGCGCCTGCTGGCGGTCGGCGCCGGTGACGATCAGCTTGGCCAGCAGCGAATCGAACTGCGGCGCCACGATGGAGCCTGAGCGAACCCCGGAGTCCAGCCGGATGCCCGGTCCCGTCGGGCCGCTGAAGGTCGCGATGGTTCCGGGCGACGGCAGGAAGCCCCGGCCCACGTCCTCCGCGTTGAGCCGGAACTCGAAGGAGTGGCCGCGCGGCGTGGGATCGGCAGTGAAGCGGAGCGGCTCACCGGCGGCAATCCGGAACTGCTCCTGGACCAGGTCCACGCCGGTGGTTTCCTCGGTGATGGGGTGCTCCACCTGCAGGCGCGTGTTCACCTCGAGGAACGCGACGGTGCCGTCGGCGGCCACGAGGAACTCCACCGTCCCGGCCCCCGAATAGGAGGCTTCGCGGCACACTGCCTTGGCGGCGTCGTAAATCAGTTGGGTCTGCTCTTCTGTCAGGAAGGGTGCGGGAGCCTCTTCCACCAGTTTCTGGTGCCGCCGCTGCAGCGAGCAGTCGCGCGTTCCCACCACCACCACATTGCCGTGCTGGTCCGCCAGGACCTGGGCCTCCACATGCCGGGGCCGGTCAAGATAACGCTCCACAAAGCACTCGCCACGGCCGAAGGCCACCACCGCTTCGCGCACCGCGGAATCGAAGGACTCCTCGATCTGGTCCATCTCGCGGACCACCTTCAGCCCGCGCCCGCCGCCGCCGAAGGCCGCCTTGATGGCGATCGGCAGGCCGTGCTCCTCGGCGAACTCGCGGACCTCCGCGGCCGAATCCACCGGACCGTCGGTGCCGGCCACCAAGGGGGCGCCGGCGCGGACGGCGATCTCGCGCGCCGTGATCTTGTTGCCCAGCTGCCGGATTGCCTCCGGGCTGGGCCCGATCCAAGTCAGGCCGGCATCCAGGACCGCCTGGGCAAAGCCGGCGTTTTCGGACAGGAAGCCGTAGCCGGGGTGCACCGCGTCCGCCCCGGACTCCGCGGCCACGCGCAGCAGGTTGGGGATATCGAGGTATGTCTCCGACGGCGCGTTGCCGCCCAGGCTGTACGCCTCGGTGGCGGCGCCCACGTGCATGGCGTCGGCATCCACGTCCGCGTAGACAGCCACGGACTCCAGTCCGGCGTCCTCGCAGGCGCGGGCGATGCGGACGGCGATTTCTCCGCGGTTGGCGATCAGGACCTTGCGCATCAGTTGCTCACTTTGTCTGGGAAATGTCAGGGGAAGAATGGGAAAAGCTCGTGGGCAGCCCGTAGCCGGGAGCCCAACGGAACCGGATGGACCCGCCGATGGGAACCTGGGCGGCCAGGTCCAGCTGGTGGTCAACCACCACGCCGATCACGGGGTAGCCGCCGGTGATGGGGTGGTCGGCCAGGAAGAGTACGGGCTGTCCCTCCGGCGGGATCTGGAGCGCGCCGGCCATGGTTCCCTCGCTGGGCAGCTCTCCGTCCCGGCTTCGGCTGAGCGGCTGGCCGTCCAAACGCATGCCCACGCGGTTCGAGCGGGGCGTCACTGCCCAATCCTGGGCGCAGAGCGAGTCCAGTGCTGCGGCGTCGAACCAGTCATCGCGGGGTCCGGGAACGATCTCCAGGACCGTGACGCCGGTGTCCGGGAAGTCAGGCTGCAGCTCAGGGTTGCCCACCACGTTGGAGGACGTGGCGGCGCCGGCTGCCAGCAGTTGCCCGGCGGCCAGCGGTGCAGGTCCGATCCCGGACATGGTGTCCGTGGACCGGCTCCCCAGCACCGCATCGACCGCTGCGCCGCCGCGGATGGCCAGGTAGCTGCGGAAGCCGCGCTCGGGTGCGCCGATGGTCAGGATCTCGCCGTCCAGCAAGGCAAACGCCGTGGCCATGGGCACCTCGCGTACCTGCTCGGACTGGTCAAACGCGGACTGGTCAGCTTCGTCTTCCGCAGCATCTGAGTCGGGAACGTCCGACGGCGTCACTACAGTCAGTGCCGACGGCGCGCCGGCCACTGCCAGCACCTGGTCCCCCACGGCCTGCACGCGGAGCCCGCCGGCAACGGATTCAACGACGGCGGCCGACGGGTCGTTGCCCACGAGCCGGTTGGCGCGGCGCAGGGAGGAGCGGTCCAGTGCCCCGGCTGAGGACACGCCGAGCCCGGCGTGACCGGGGCGGCCGAGGTCCTGGATCAGGCTCTGGAGCCCCGGCGACAGGATCAGCAGGCCGGATTGGACGTCCGGTTCCCCGGAACCCGGGGTTTCGGAATCCGGGGTTTCGGAATCCGCCGACGCAACCAGCGGCGCCGCGACTTCAATGAGCTCGCGGACCGCACTGAACTGCACGCGGTCACCGGGCGCGGCCAGGGCCGGCTGCTCCCGGCTGAGGTCCCACATGGGGGCCGCGGTGCGGCCGATCAGCTGCCAGCCGCCCGGGGACTTCCGCGGGTACACGGCCGAATAGTTGCCGGCCAGGGCCACGGAACCTGCGGGAACGGCCGTCCGGGGCGAACTCCGGCGCGGGACTTCAAGCACTTGGTTCTCCCCCACCATGTAGCTGAAGCCCGGCGCGAAGCCGCCGAACGCCACCGTCCAGACCTGCCCGGTATGGGCGGCGATGACGCCGTCGGTACCCAGCCCGGTGAGCCGACCCACTTCGGCGAGGTCGTCGCCGTCGTACACGGTCTCAATCCGTACCAGTTTGCCTTCGGCGTGGGACTGGACCGTCAGGTCCATCGCCAGCAGCCGGGCCGCCATCCGGCGGGCCGCAGCGGGTGAATCCGCCTTGACCATCACGGTTTCGGCGGCGGCCAGGACGTCCACCTGGCCGGGCAGCGGCTCCTCCAGCAGGAGGGCCTGGAGGGCCAGGACGTCGTGGAGCCCGGAGAGCTCGGCGAGCACCGCCGTCGTACCTACCGGCCTGACGGCGAGCACCCGGGCCGCGGCAGTGCGCTTGCTGACTGTTTCCATGGGGATCAGGCCGCGCCGCTCAGGCGCGGCTCTCCCGCGAGTCGTCGCGGTGCAGCAGGCGGAGGTCCTCTTCCGGCTGCGGGTCGCGGCCGAGGCGCATGCCCACGATCGTGATGATGGCCGTCAGGAGGATGTACCCGGCGATCAGGTACCAGCCGCCGGACGCTGCGCCGTAAAGTGCGGTGAAGATCAACGGAGCCACAGCGCCGCCGATGACGCCGGCAAGGGTGTAGGCCAGGGAGCTGCCGGCGTAGCGGAGGCGGGCCGGGAACTGCTCGGTGATGAAGGCTGCCTGCGGGCCGTACATAAAGGCGTGCAGGGCCAGTCCGATCACCACGCCGATGATCAGCATCACCACGGACTTGCCCGCGATCATCAGGAAGAACAGGGGAATGTAGACGGCGGTGGCGGCAGCGGCAATGCCGTAAACCCAGCGGCGGTTGAACCGGTCGGTGAGTGCGCCGGCGAGCGGGATGAGGAAGAGCTGGAACGAGGAGCCGATGAGGATGGCGGCCAGCACGTTGCCGGTGGTCATGCCCAGTTCCTTGGTGGCGTAGACGGCCACAAAAACGGTGAACAGTGCGTAGAGGACGTCCGGGCAGACGCGGGACAGGGCAGCGGAGACCAGCGCACGGGGCTGGGTGGTGAAGACTTCCTTGATCGGCGCCTTCGGCTGGTCGCCGTGGGCTGCGATGGCCTTGAAGACCGGGGTTTCCTCAAGCTTGAGGCGGATGATCAGGCCGAAGACCACCAGGAGGGCCGAGGCCAGGAAGGCTACGCGCCAGCCCCAGGAGAGGAACGCTTCGGTGCTCAGCGAGGCTGCCAGGATGGCAAGTACGCCGTTGGCCATGAGGTTGCCGGCGGGCGGCCCGATCTGGGCTGCGGAGGACCAGAAACCACGCTTGTTGGGGTCGCCGAATTCGCTGGACAGCAGCACAGCGCCGCCCCATTCACCGCCGACGCCGATGCCCTGGGCCAGGCGCAGGAGCACCAGGATGATGGGGGCCCAGATCCCGATTGCGGAGTAGTCAGGCAGCGCACCGATGAGGACGGTGGCGACGCCGATCAGCACCAGGGTGAAGACCAGGACGTACTTGCGGCCCACCTTGTCGCCGAGCCGGCCGAACACGATGCCGCCGATCGGGCGGGCGAGGTAGCCAACGGCGAACGCCGAGAAGGACAGGAGGAGCCCCACGAATTCATCGTCCGAAGGGAAGAAGATCTTGGGGAAAACGAGGGCCGAGGCCACCGAGTAGATGGCGAAGTCGTAGTACTCAAGCGAAGTGCCGGTGAGGCTGGCGACGTACGCCTTGAGCGCGCCGGGCGGCGGCTTCCTTGCCGCGGCCTTTGCGGCCTTGTTCGTGCTGGTCATGGTTTCCTCCGGGGGGATGAGGGGTGGTACGGGGTGGCCGGTGTGCGGCCATGGGATGGGGGGGCTAGAGGAAGGAGCCGATGCTCACACCGGCGTCTCCGAGAGCGGACTTCACTGCAGTGGCCATCGCTACGGCCCCCGGTGAGTCACCATGCACGCAGATGCTTTCCGCGCGGATTTTGAGGGTGGTCCCGTCAATGGCGCGGACGGCGGATTCCGTGGCCATCCGTAGGACATGTTCCGCCACTTGTTCCGGATCCTCAAGCACTGCTCCCGGGAGGGAGCGCGACACCAGGGTGCCGTCCGGGTTGTAGGCGCGGTCCGCGAACGCCTCGGTCACGGCGCGCAGTCCGGCTGCTTCGGCAAGCCGCAGGACTTCCGAACCTGGGAGGCCGAGGATCGGTAGGTTGGGGTCAACCGATTTCACGGCGTCGACGACGGCCTGGGCCTGCGCTGTGTGCGTCACGATGGCGTTGTACAGTCCGCCGTGCGGCTTCACATACTGGACCCGGGCTCCCTCAACGGCGGCCAGGGCCTGCAGGGCACCGATCTGGTACACCACGTCGTCGGCCAGTTCCGTGGGGCTGATGTCCAGAAAACGGCGGCCGAAACCGGCGAGGTCCCGGTAGCCGACGTGGGCGCCGATGACAACGCCGGCAGCAGCGGCCTCGCGGCAGGTCCTGCGGATGACGCTGGGATCTCCGGCGTGGAATCCGCAGGCCACGTTCGCGCTCGACACCGAGCCGAACATCGCCAGGTCATCGCCCAGGCTCCAGCGTCCGAAGGACTCGCCGACGTCGCTGTTCAGGTCAATCGTTGCCATTTGTGATCCCCGTCTCATTGAGTGGTCCTACTAGGATGCACTAAATTTACGGATTGTTCAACAATCCTTCGATTCAACAATGTGACGATCGTGTAAATTCTCGAGTATGGCCTCTTCAGAACCGATCGTCCCCTCTTCCCGCGTTCCGGCGAATCACGCGGCGACGCGGACCGCCTCAGGCCGCCTGCGGGTGGCAGTTCCATCCGTGGCTGAGCGGGTGGCGGATGAACTCCGCCTGCAACTGGCGGAGGGAGCATTGCTTCCCGGAACGCGGCTCACTGAATCCACCATTGCGGAGGACCTGGGCGTCTCCCGCAACACGGTGCGTGAGGCCTTCGTTGAACTTGCCAGCGAACGCCTGGTGGTCCGCCATCCCAACCGCGGCGTCTTTGTGGCAAGCCTGGAGGCAGGCGATGTCCACGACGTCTATACCGTCCGACGCGCCATCGAGGTCAGCGCCCTGCGCGCCGGAGGCAGCCCGGAGGACGTGGCCGCTGTCCGGGCCGCCGTCGAGGAAGGCAAGCGTGCCGCGGCGGCCAGTGACGACGAAGCCCTAGGCACCGCCAACCAGCACTTCCACGGCGCCATTGTTGCCATGGCGGGAAGCCCGCGGCTGAACAGCATCATGGGCCAGGTCCTGGCGGAGATGCGTCTGTTCTTCCACAAAGCCACCGTGGACGCGCAGTTTTACCAGCACTACCTGCCGGACAACGAAGCGATCTGCCTGGCCCTGGAAGCCGGGGAACTGGACCGTGCTGCTGACCTGCTTCTGGCGTATCTGGACCGCTCCGAATACAACCTGAGCGAAGTGCACGGCGAAGCAGGAACAGACTGAGCCGTTAGGCTGGACGAATGAAACGCCGCCTTGCAGCTCTGTCCGCCGTCCCCCTGATGCTCCTCCTCTCCGCCTGCGGATCGGTCCAGGAAGTCGCTGAAACCACCGCGAACGATGCCGCCTCCAAGGTGGCCACCGCAGCCTCGGACGAGGTCAGGAAGCAGGTCTGCACCGTGGTGGAGGACGGGCTGGTCAGCGTTCAGGACAAGGCTTTGCTGGGCGGGCTGGTGTCCGCCGCGGACACTGCCGGGGTGCCCGCGGAAATTACGACGCCGCTGGGCCAGATCGCCGAAGCCGGAGACCAGGTGCCGGCTGAGTCAGTCGCAGCACTGACGGAAGCCTGCTCGGCGTAGTTCCCGGCCGCCTCTGTTAAGGCAACGCGGGGTCACTTCCGGCCCAATAACCAGGGATTATTGGGCAGGGAGTGACCCCGCGTTCCTCACAAGCTAGCGCTTGCCCTTTTTGCGTGAGCCCTTGCCGCGGCCCTTGTCCGGATTCGGCGCGTAACGCTGGGCTACCTTCGGTTTCTTGACCGCGGGGCCGCGCCGGTCCGGCTTCGGCTCCTTCTTGGGCTTCTCCTGCTGGGCCGAGGGCTGCCGGGAGCTTGCCGCGGTGCGGCCGCGGACAATCCCGATGAACTCCTCGATGATGTCGTCCGTGGAATCGCTGGGCCATGCCAGTGCGATCTCCGTGACCGGGGCACCCGTCAGCTTGCGGGCAACGGTGTCCTTGACGTTGAAGTGCCTGGCCACGGACATGGGCAGGATCACCAGCCCCGCACCTGACGCCACCACCTGCATGGCCGCTTCCGGGCCACCCATTTCGGCGACGTCCAGGAAAGTCTCTGCCGACAGGTCGGCCAGGGCCACTTCCTCAAACACTGAAATCTCGTGCCCCTTGGGCGCCACCACCACGGGCTGCTCCTCATACAGGGGGATCACGTTGAGGCCCTCCCGTTCCACCGGAAGCCGGACAAAGCTGAGGTCCGCGGAACCGTCGCTTAATACCGAAAGCTGGGCGCCGTCGTCGGACATAAACGACTCCAGCGGGATGTCCAGCACGCGCTCTTCCCAGCGACGGATCCACTTGCCCGGGGTCACGCCGGCCACATAGGCGAAGCGGAGCACGCGGGGCGCCTCCTGGTCCGGCGATTCGACGGGGCTGGCGTTCTGGGGGGATTCATTGTCTGCGGGCACGTCTTCACAGTACCGCCCGCGCGGTCCCGCAATGCCGGAACCGGTGCGGGGTTGGTACAGAGGTGGTGCTGAGATGGCGCAGTGCTGGTACTGAGTTGGTGCCTTTCAGGCAGGCAGCCGGATACCCTTGAACCATGACCTCTGCAAACTCCCAGTCCATGAAGCCGGCCACCGTTGCCAAGAAGCTTGGCATCTACCTGCCGGCAACACCGCAGGAGTTCCAGGATTCAACCATCAGCCGCGCCGATTTCGCCGAACTGCAGGCCAACCCGCCGGAGTGGCTCGTGGAGCTCCGCCGTAACGGCCCGCACCCCCGCCCGGTGGTGGCCCAGAAGCTGAACGTCTCCATCAGCGGCCTGGCCCGCAGCGGTGTTGAGGAAGCGCTGACGACGGCGGAAATCACCGCGCTGCTGCAGGCTCCCCCGGCCTGGCTGGTCACCGAGCGCTCCACCCACGCCGCCGTCCGCACCGAAGCCCAGCGCGTCAAGGACGAGGCTGCCAAAAAGGACGCCAAGAAAGCCCGCGCCCAGGCCGAGTAGCCCCCGCTTTCTGAGTCACCTGCGCTTTTCCTAGGCTTGTTCGCGGGTCCGAACCTTGAAGGGTCGGATCCGCGGACAGGCCTCCGTTGTTTCTGGAGGAAAGTCAGCCCTGGGACGTCAGTCCTGGTGCAGTTGCACGAAGTTGCCGCAGCCGTCGTCGAAGACTGCACTGATCCCGGACGGATCCTCTGACGGCTCGCCCTGGAATTTCACGCCGGCAGCCACCAGCCGGTCGTACTCGGCCTGCACATCCGGAACCCCGAAGGTGATGGCCGCGATCCCGGCGTCGTGCAGTGCGTTCATGTAATTGGCGCCGATCGGGTTGTCGCTGGGCTCCAGCAGCAACCCCACCGAACCGGCGTCGGAGCCCGGATCCTTGATGATGAAGAGGTTGTACTCGGGCATCGCCATCAGCGTCTCGAACCCGAGGGTCCCGGTGTAGAACGTGTGGGCGGCGGCTGGATCCTGGACATGGATGCTGCACATTTTCAGTCTCATGGTCCCAAGCTACCCGGCCCGCAGCAGGCGCGGGAACCTCCAGTCCGGCAACCGTGCCCGTATGCCGGTCCCGCCATTGACCCCGGTGGCCGGAAGGGATGCAATGGAAGGAGCAACCCGGAATCCTGGGCCGGGCCTGACGCGGGGAGGTGCCGCAGTGCCGGCATTCGCAGAATCCGTCCTGTTTGGAGCGTTGCAGCTGAGTTTTTGGGGTGCGGTGCTGGTGTGCGCGGTGGCTGCCACCGTCCTGGCTGTCCGCCGGCATTCGACGCCGGACCCTGCCGTCCGGGCCCCGGACCCCGTGTTCTGGGACGTCTTTATGGGCTCTGCCGTGGCACTTCCGGCGATCCTTATTCCCACACTCGCGTCACCGTGGTCCGGCGTAGTCCTCGCCGCGCTCGGCGCAGGGGCGGGCGTGGCCGCCTACCGGGGCAGTCCCCAGATCCTGGCCTGGCAGGACCGCCGCCGGCAGCTGCGGCAGGACCGGCCGGTCCACACCGCGGCGCAGGCTGAACATGAAGCACTCCTGGCCCGGTGGAGCCGCTACGAACTGGACCCTGCCAGCAGCATCGACTACCCCGCCATGACGGACGTCCGGCTGCCCGAAACGTCCGCGCTGATCCGCGCCATGAGGGAGGCCGAGCAGCTGCGGGCCGTGCCGCACCAGGGCTACGCTCCCGCCGTCGTCCGCTTTGGCCTTGCCCTCGCCGCGGCGGAACGGGCGGCCGGGATCCCTGCGGAACTTCCCGCCGTCGGACATTAACTGCTGTGTCGCCGCCACTGGAGTCCGGCGGCGGGGCGCCGTAGCATCCGAGGATGGAACCCACAGAAGCGGAAATCCGTGACCAGTTCGGCAGGCGCCTGGAGGATAAGGGGGCATGGCGGCAGGCCATCACCCTTGCAGCGGCCGGGGAACTGACGGCGCGCTGGCTGGAGGGCCATAGCGAATACCAGGCCGCCACTTTTACGGTCCGCTACGACGCCGAAACAGAAGCGATCGCCACCGAGCTTGCCGCCCTCAACAGGAACGGACTGTTCACCAAGGAATCCCAGCCCGGCCTGCGGACCGAGAAATCAGCCCAGCGCCAGTACGTGACCGGCTTCTGCAGCGCAGAGGCGGCCGTGGAACTCCTGGCCCTCTCCACCCGGACTGAGCTGGTGACGGTGGCGCACGCCCCCGGTGAGGCCAGCAGCGCCGCCATCCCGGTAACGCTCGACGGCGACGAGGTAGTTACCGTCCTCGGCTCCAGCGAGACTCCGGTGCAGGAAGAGCAGATCCTGGACTGGGCGGAGGAAACCAATGAAACACTGGCGCTCCTGCTCGCCGACTCCTGGTACGTGGAGATCCTGGATCCGGTCTGGGGACGGAATGACGTACTGCTCCCCGCCGTCCTCGCCGCGCTGACAGTGGTGCCGTAGCCCGAAGCATTTAGGTGTCCGAAGTACCGGCCTTGACCGCCAGGACGGGCCGGTCCGCCTGCATCAGGATCCGTTGCGCGTGGCTGCCCAGGATGAACTTACCCACCTGTGTTCGGTGGCGCAGGCCGATGACGATCAGGGACGCATCGGCCTCCCGGGCGAATTCCAGGAACTCGTCGGCAAGATCGTTGAGGTACGGCGGCTGGATGACGGTGGTCTTCACGCCGGCTTCGGTGGCGCGGCTGGCTGCCTGTGCGAGGACGTCGTCGGGCGCCACTGACTTGTCCACCAACGCGCCTTCCCTCGCCGAGTTGACGATCACCAGGTCCTCGTTGCGGAGCTTTGCTTCGGCGATTCCTGCCGTCAGTGCGGCTTCTCCTGCGGGTGTTGGAACGAATCCGACGACGATGCTCATACTTTCTCCTTGATCTCAGGCATGACGGCCGGGGTGGCCAGGGACTTGCGCTTGGCAATGGCACCGCGGATGGCCGGGAGCACCGCTACCAGGACAAAGACCAGCAGCAGCGTGGCCGAAATCGGGCGGCCAAAGAAGCCCATGGGATCGCCGCCGAAGACCAGCAGCGAGCGGCGCATCGAGCTTTCGAGCAGTTCACCGAGCACAAAGGCCAGTACCAGTGGACCAGGTTCGAAACCGAACTTTTTCATGAGGTAGCCCACGATGCCGAAGACAACCACCAGGGTGACATCGAACATGCTGTTGTTAATGGTGTAGGCACCCAAGAGTGTGATCAGGGCCGTGACGGGCGCCAGGATGGCGGCCCGGACGCGGAGGATCTTCACGAAGATTCCCACCAGCGGCAGGCTCATGATCAGCAGCAGGATGTTGCCGATGTACATGGAGTTCACCACACCCCAGAACAGCTCCGGGTTCTGTTCCACCAGCTGCGGGCCGGGGGTTACGCCCTGGATCAGCAGCGCGCCGAACATCAGCGCCATGGTGGCGTTGGCGGGGATCCCGAGGGTCAGCAGCGGAATGAAGGACGAGGTGGCGGCAGCGTTGTTGGCTGTTTCCGGCCCGGCCACACCTTCGGGTGCGCCCTTGCCGAATCGCTCGGGCTGCTTGGCGCGCTTTTTCTCCATGGCGTAGGAGGCCATGGACGCAATCGTGGCGCCGCCGCCGGGCAAGATCCCGAGGAAGAAACCCAGGACGGATCCCCGGCCGATGGCGCCGGAAGCCTGCTTGAGGTCCTGGCGGGAGGGCCAGACGTTGGTGACTTTCGACGGCGCTTTGGCGGCCCGATGCCGTTCCTCCAGGTTGTAGAGGATCTCGCCGAGGCCAAAGATGCCCATGGCGATCGGCACAAAGTCGATGCCGTCGGCCAGTTGCAGGCTGCCGAACGTGAAGCGGCTTTCGCCGGTGAAGATGTCCCGGCCAACGGTGGCGAGCAGGAGTCCAAGGGCCGCGGCGATGAGCGCTTTGGCTTTCGATCCGCTGCTGATGGTGGCCACCAGGAGGATGCCGAGCATCGCCAGGGCGGTGTATTCGGGCGCACCGAAGTCCAGCGCGAAGCTCGCCACGAGGGGCGCGAGGAAGGTCAGGCCGATGATAGCGGCGGTTCCGCCGATGAAGGAGCCGATGGACGCCAGGCCCAGCGCCGTGCCGGCCTTGCCCTGTTTTGCCATCTGGTAGCCGTCGAAGACGGTGACCACGGAGGACGCTTCGCCAGGCAGCCGCAGGAGGACCGAGGTGATGGTGCCGCCGTACTGGGCACCGTAGAAGATACCGGCCAGCATGATGATCGCGGTGACGGGCTCCACGTTGTACGTGAGCGGAAGAAGGATGGCGATGGTTGCCGCGGGCCCCAGGCCGGGCAGCACACCGATCAGCATGCCGATCACCACGCCAAGCAGGCAGTACAGGAGGTTGGTGGGCTCCAGGACAACGGCAAATCCGTTGATGACGGGATTCAGAAAATCCACGGGGGTCTCCTAGAAGAGATGGGGGATGGAGGTTTGGAGCGCGAGGACGAAGATGGCGTAGAAGGAAATCACGACGGCGGCACTGACCACCAGCGTGGAGCGCCACGTTTCGCCGCCCAGGAAGCGCATCCAGATGAGGCACAGCGCCAGGGCCGGCAGCTCAAACCCGATGACCGGCATGAGGGCCACCATGGCGGCCAGGGTCACCAGTCCGGTCAGCGGCGCACTGGACATGCGGGTGAACTTCTCCGCATCCCGGTTGTGCCGGCCGGCGATCAGCTGGAACAGCCCGAGAGCCACCATGACGCAGCTGATGATGAACGGCCACAGGCCGGGCTGCGGCTTGTCAGGAGTTCCCAGTCCCATCGCCAGGGAAAGGAACACGGCACCGAGGCCCACCCCCACGACCACCAGCGACGAGGCCGCGTTGGCCAGGGCTCCGGCGGCCGGAGGCTTTTCGTCCTCCCACTGGGCCGCGAGCTGTTCGGGGGTCAGGTCATCGAGAACTTCGCCTGTGGTTCCTGCGGGTGAGTCCTTCATAGGATTCACTTTGTTCCGCTGAGGCTGATGTCGTACTTCTCCACCAGTTCCTTGTACTTCGCCGCGTAGCTCTTCCACTCGGTGACTACTTCTTCACCCGAGATTTCCTTCGGCGTCAGGGAGTTCTTTTTGTTGAACTCCTTGTAGGCCTCCGACTTGAAGGTCTCCTGGAAGGCGGCGAGCAGCTTGTCTTTGGCTGCCTGCGAGGTGCCCTTGGGCGCCGCGACTGCACGGTACTGGGCAACTGGGACGTCGTAGCCTGACTCCTTCGCCGTCGGCGTGTCCGGGAGGAAGCTGTTCCGGTCTTCGGAGAAGACCAGGAGCGGCGTGACCTTTCCGGCTTTGATCTGCGGCATCGCTTCGCCGAGCTGGATGGTAGCCAGTTCCACTTGGTTGCCGAGGACTGCCGTCAGGGCGGGCTGAGCGCCGGGACCTCGCCCGGAACTGGCTGAAGGAGACCAAGGAAACCCCCTGGCAGGCACGGCTCCACGGCCACGTCACCGACGATGACCTTGACGCCCGGATCACCCGCGCCAAGGAACAGCTCCGCACCGACGACACGATCAACGATCCCTCCGCGGCCGCCAAGGCCCGCTGGCTCGCCGGTTGCCTCCAGAAGGAGAAAGCCCTGCGGGAGCTGATGCCTGAGCCCGTCCGTGCAGATGAAGCCTACGAACGCGGCGCGGTCACCAACTATAGCCGCGACGAGAACGCTTCCCGCGTCCAGGCAGCCGATCAGCTCCTCCGCCGGATCGAAGCAGAGCAGATGCTCCGTCGGCGTCTCCCGGCGCCCGTTGCCACCACCCCGGCACCGGATGGTCTGCCGGCATGGATGGCCCCAGCGGACGTCATCACCCACCAGGACACCCCGGCACTATGGCGCAACGAACTCGAAGGACGCCGCGAGTTCATGGCCCAGGAGGTCAACCGTCTCGGATCCCAGCTGGCCGCAGAACCGCCGGCATGGGCCGAAGCTCTCGGGCCCATAACGTCGGACACGCAAAAGCAGCAGCAGTGGCGGGATCTTGCCGTGGAGGTCAAGACCTTCCGCGACACCTACCGGATCCCGGAGACGGAAACGACGGTCCTGCCTGCCCAGTTCATGGAGAAGGGAACCGGTGCCGAGCTGGCCGCACGTGTCACCGCCATGCACAAATACTCCGCCCAGACCGCCAAGGAACCGCTGTCGGCCGACGACGCGAAGCTCATGGCCGAGGCTGCCGAGGTCCAGGCAACGGTGGCCGTCGAGCCGACGCCGGCAGAGCGCGTGGTGGACGTGTTGCGTGAGGAACGTTCCCAGGACGTCACCCTGACGCCGGAGCAGGAACGGGATGAACACGTTGCTGCTACGGCCCGGAAGGTCCGCGAGAACCTGGAAGCCCGCAGGGGTGCACCGGAACCGGAGCATGCTCCGGAAGCCGTCAACGAGGCGTTGAAGGACATTGCCTCACGCCGGGAGGAAGAGCGCTCCACCGGCGAGGCTGCTGGCGAGGAAGCCAAGAAGTCGTGGCAGGAAAGGTTGGCCGCTGCACAGCAGAAGCAGCCTGCCGCCACGAATGACTTTGCCGAGAAACTGGCCCAGATCCGCAAGGCCCAGGAAGACCAAGTCGCTGAGGAAGCCAAGCTTAAGGCTGCACGCCGCGTACCCACTACCGGCCCGGAACAGGGACGCCGCGGACCCAGCCTGTAGGACACCTGGATACTTGCAGCTCTACTATTGGCGGCCGGGAATTCGACCCGAAGAGATCCCTGGCCTTGGCCGCAACTATCTAGTGGCCGAACAACAGCTCTGGAAGCCAGCGGGCAAGCCCGCAGAACAAGGACGCCTGCGATTGGACACCCGGTTCAAGCTCGCTCGACTGCCGTTTGGGCCGGGCTGGATCGATAGGATCGAATGCATGACTGACGCCCGTGACCTCGCCCTCCCCGCTGGCTATACCGACCTCCTCGGCGAGCTCAAGAACCGCGTCCGCGCCGCGCGCACTCAGGCACTGCGAACCGTCAACACCCAGCTCGTTGAGCTGTACTGGTCCATCGGAAATTCCGTCCGTGTACAGCAGGAGAAACAGGGGTGGGGGAGTCAGGTCATCAAACTTCTGTCCGAAGACCTCCGCGCAGAGTTCCCAGACATGAAGGGGCTCTCAGCCCGCAACATCCAATACATGACGACATTCGCCGGAACCTGGGCCGATGGGCCAATTGCGCAGCAGCCTGCTGCGCAGTTGCCTTCGGACTGCGTTTTGGGTAGCAACACGATCCCGGCACCGATCACCAGCACGCCCAGCGGGGCGCTTATCAGAAACACCATCCGCCAGCCAAAATCCCCGAACACTTGGATCAGAACGCCGCCCAGGAGCGGGCCGACCGCCGCAGCAGCACCGATCGTCGCCCCTAAAATACCGCACCATCATCGAGCTCGAGGTTGACGAAATCGGACTTTCCCTGCGCTACACAGCTGCAACACCTAGCCGCCTCCAGGGCGGCCGCCAGGCATCACCAACGTCCACCAGCCAGGCCGCAGAGCCCGCGATCGAGATGGGCGATGGCGTCGGCGGCTATGCCGACGACGATCCGTGGTTCCGCAAGGACGCGAACCCGGCGGGTATCATCAGCTTGCCGGGCGCCGCAGCAGAACGCACGCGCTAAAGACCGAGCGAAAAAGCCTCGTAGTGCGGAAGCGAAGAATGCCGATTCCCAGGAAAACCAAGTCCGTTTCGCCGTACTTCACTGAGGAGGACACGGACCAGATCCGCGCCGCGCTCAACGCTGTCGGCCACTTCGAAGGCTATGCCTCGATCACCGAACTAGTCGAAGCTGCCACCCTGCGGGAACTTCGGCGGTTACAGCGCAAATACAACCGCGGCAGGAAATGGCCCGGGATCCCGGCCGGACAGACCCGACCCCGGCCGGCGAACCCGCGAGGAAATTCACGGCCGCAATCTAAGGCTGGACGGTTCCGTGAGTCCGAGACTCAATAGCCCCGAGGCCTAGCCTGAGCAGAACCCTACGTCCGCAACAAGAATTCTTCGCCTCAGACCAAAGGCTGTTCGTTTGAGGAACCCTGAACGGTCACTTCTCAGTGAGGCCGCTTGGAACTGGACCGCGGATGCCAGACGGGATCTGCTGGCCCTTTGATCGAGGAGGGGCAGCGTGAACTCGGCCAGGAGGTTCGCACAGACCTCCCCGCACACCGGCTGGCCCGCTGCTTGAGCACATAGGCCGGACAAAAGTGCAGCCATGGAAACAGGCTCGCTACCCACCCATGGCTTTTGCCGGTTCCGTGGCATCCGTGCATGTGCCGGACGGCACGGATAGCTGTGCTGGGTAATAACGCTGACCAATGTCCTGCCCGGGCCGGGGCTTCATTCAGTGAGCCTGGACACTCGCCTTGGCTACCGCCTTCAGATAAGCAAGGTTGTCCGCAGTGCGCTGGTCAATGCTCAGTTCAGTGGAGAAATCCTCAACGGTGACCCAGCCGTCATATCCAAAATGGTTCAGGGCTGTAAAGTAGTCTTCCACGCTCGCTTGGCCCTTCTTTAGCGGGGCCCATGCATAGCCCCAGCGGATGACGCCAGGAAGGTCAGTATCGTGGTTGTCGATTGGCTTCCATACTGCGTTCTTGACGTGGATGTGCGCGAGGTAGTCACCGAGAAGCTCGAATGTTGCGAAGTAGTCTTCTTGACCTTCTATGACAAGATTGCCCAAGTCGTGGATTACGCCGACGTGGCGGGGATTGAGTCCGTCCAAGAGTCGGAGCGCGGCCGATGCTGATGGTGCGATGGTCCACTGATGGAGCTCCAGGAGTGCTTTAACGCCGTAATGTTCAGCCCGCTGAGCGATCCACTGGAAGTCCTGTCGTGCTTGCTCAAAGAGATTGCGGGCGGGGATGCCAGATGCAGGTCGGCCGCCCCAGGTAGCCGTGCCCAGGGGCTGGGACAGGATGCGTACTTGCTTGGCGCCCAGGCATGCCGTGGCGGCCAGAATGCGTTCGACGTCCTCATGCTCGGAGCAGGTGACGTAACTGCCGAGACCAGAGAATTCCAGGCTGGCGCTGCGTGTCACCGAGGCCATGGTCTCCAGGTTCTCCTCCAAGCGGGTCATGGGCCAAGTCGACTTGTTGCCCGCCCAGAATCCCGGTGTGGAATTTTCTTTCTGATCGGTGATACGCCATTCGACGCCATCCCACCCCTGCCTTGCCAGCATGGTAGCTGTTTCTTGCGGCGTCCATTCGGGAGTGGACGCCGTAAATACGGAATACTTCACGCTCACATACTTCCTCGGCCGGGCACGCCAGGCCGCACGTCTACGCCGGAGTACTTTCCGGCTGCTATGTCCCCGTAAAGGACGGGATGATTGAGGGTTGCAGAAACATAAATTCCGCGGATAGTAATCAGAGCCATGACAGCGTCGCTAACCGTCACGGTAGGCTCGCCGCCGTTTTTAATGGCGCGAATCACATCGTCGTATTGACGGATGTGACCAGACGCATCTACGGTTGGGTCCTGCCCGGAAGCCCCTATCATGTGGTCTTCAGCGAGTTCCCTTGCTGCACGGTTCTCGTCGCCCAACAGTCCCATGTCTGGTGCTGTCGGGGTCCCGTCTGCACAGTGGAAATACGCGAGGCGATCGTTTTCGATGACGGCTGACCCCTGAGAGCCCATGATCTGGATGCGGGTCGGGAGGCCGGGGTAGGCGGCGGTTGTGGCATGCAACACCGCCACAGCGCCGTTCGCGAAAGTGACGGTGGCTACAGCAGTGTCTTCTACTTCTATCCGTTCATGGGCGAGCAAGGCTGTTCGTGCGTATATCTCGATCGGTCGTCCGAAGTATGAGAGAAGCAGATCAACGGTGTGGACGCCTTGATTCATGAAGGCACCGCCGCCGTCGGTGCCCCATGTCCCACGCCACTCCTGGGAATCGTAGTAGCGCTGGCTTCGCCACCAAGGGACGGAAGCTACGGCCGATGCGAGCCTGCCGAACCTACCCTGCTTTGTGGCTTGGGACACGACCATGCTGGCTGGATCAAAGCGGTGTTGGCTTATTACTGATGCCACTATGCCCCGGGACGCGGCCTGCACTGCGGCAGCCTCAAGTTTCTTTGCTCGGGACAAATCAGTATCCACGGGCTTTTCGATGACAACATGTTTGCCGGCGCTTAGTGCTTGCATTCCTAATTCGACGTGCAGGCCGCTGGGCGTCGTGATCACGGCGAGGTCGAAGTTGTCTGCCCTCAGCGCTTCGGTGAGGGTCGTGAATGTTCCTGGACGGGGACAATTCTCATTCTGGATCTTGTCTGCCAAGTCGTTCGATGAGGTCCCAGAAGGTGCTACGAGGGCTGTGATCGTGGCGGTTGGGAAAGACTGGATGGCGCGTACATGGGTCTTGCTGATTGCACCGCATCCGACTATGGCGACCCTGATGGGTTTCATGCGGTCTGGACTCCAGCGTCGGCGAGGATGCTGGTCAGGGCGCGGGTTGCGTCGCCGAAGGCGGCTGGACCCGAGAAGCCGCCGAGCAGGTGGGCGCTGGCCAAATGGGGTTCGACGGAGATGAATCCCGAATACCCGTCAGCTTTGAGGGCGCTGATCGTCCGTGGGATATCACCGTCGCCTTCGCCTGCGGGAACCACCACCTTGTCCGATGCTCGTGCATCCTTTATCTGAAGGTAGGCGACGTGGGGTCGGAGCAGGGCATAGGCCTCATCGAAGGGGGAGATTCCGACTTGGACGAAATTGGCCGGATCCCAGGCGACTTTCAGGGCAGGGGAATCGACGGTTTCCATGATGTCCAGGATCCGAGCCGGATTGTCGCCGTAGATGTCTTTCTCGTTTTCGTGCAGCAGCACGACGCCGGCGTCCTCTGCGAGTGTTGCCAGCGCCGTCATACGCTCCATTACGGCGTCGCGAATGCTGGCCTCGCCTGTAGCTGCGCCACAGTGGAACGAGAAGATGCGAATGAATTTGGCCTTCAGGATATCGGCGGCGCGGATAGCAGTGCGAAGCCGGTCCACTTCGTGTTCCACCGGAAGTTCGATCTCGACTTTTCCGATGGGTGACGCGACGGCGGAGACGTTGATGCCGTTGGTGTCCATGAGCGACCGCAGTTCGTGGAGCTGTGGTTCGCTGAGGTCCAGTATGTTGGTTCCCCAGGCGCTGCGGATCTCGATGTGCTTCGCGCCAAGGGCTTTGAGAACGGCTATCTGAATTCGCGGGTCTGTGTGGATTTCGTCTCCAAAGCCGGTGAGGATCCATGGTTCCGGTGTGATCTTTTGCTTAGTCACTTAACGCCTCCTGCGGTGAGGCCACCGACGAGGTACCGCTGGAAGGCAAGGTACAGGATGATGACCGGGCTGGCGCAGATGAGGGCTGAGGCCATCATCTGGCCATAGAGGGGGAGTGCCCCTCCGTCTTGTGCCGCGCTGAAGAGATGTAGGGCGACAGCCGCCGTCTGTGTTTCGGGATTGCTCAGAACGGAGGAAAAGAGCACGTCATTCCAGCCGAGTAGGAAGGCAAAGATGCCGGAAACGACAATGCCTGGCCAGCTGAGGGGGATGATGATGCGGAACAACACGCCAAGGTTGCTTGCTCCGTCTATCCGGGCAGCTTCTTCCAGTGCTGGCGGAAGTCCCCGCAGGTAAGTGACCATCACCCAGGTGGAGAACGGCAGTGCGAAGGTCAGGTAGGTAAGGAACATTCCCCATCGAGTGCCGATAACGACGACGCCGAGATAAGTGCCTGCGGAAGCGAAGAGTACGAATACCGGGAGTAGTAACAGTGTTCCCGGGATGCTCTGGAGGCCCAGTAGCCCGCGGAGGACGGAAAGGCGTCCTTTGAAGGCAAACCGCACCAGAACGTAGGCCGTTCCGACGGAAAGTATGGCCGACACTACGGCGACGGGACCGGCGATGAGGATACTGTTGCCGATGCCCTTGGCCAGGCCGACGGTGGTCCAGACGTTGATGTAGTTTTCGATGGTGAGGTGCTTGGGGATTATCTCTCCGCTTGCGACTCCTAGGTCTGTGTTCAGAGAAGCAAGCACGATGTATAGAACGGGCCCTAGGACCAGGGCGCACATCAGGATGAGTACGCTCGTCCGGACGGGCGTTGGTAGGAGACGCGTGACGTCCTGCTGGCGCATGTTTGTCCCGACCTGTCTAGGGGATGCCGGCTGCTGCTGTGTCATTTCGTGCCTCCGGGTTCTTCGGTGGTGTCGAGCTTTACGGCTCGGAGGTAGATGAAAAGGGGGATCATGATGAGTACGAGGGAGACGATGGCCATGGCGGCGCTGAGGCCGAACCGCAGGCTTTGGAACGCCGTTACGTATGTCAGGATGGGGAGAACTTCAACATCAATTGGTGTTGGTACGCCGAAGAGAACGAACGGCAGCGTGAAGTTGTTGATGTGGTGCAGCGTCCCTATGAGGCAGGCCAAAGCCACCGGACCCCTCAAATATGGGAAGACGACGTATCGGAGCTTTTTCCACCACATGGCACCATCAAGTGCTGCGGCTTCGTGGACTTCATGGTCCACAGATTGCAGTCCGGCCAAGGACATTAGGTAGATGAAGGGCCATGCGGACCATACTTGGGCGATGACGAGGGCCCAGTAACTGTTGGGCCCGTTAAGCCAGAGGGTTCCTTGGGTGTTGAGCACCTGGTTGAGAATTCCGTCGGGCTGGAAGATGGTTTGCCACACTGTTGCAACCACAAATGCGGGCATGACGTACGGGATGAGGAACAGCGAGCGGACGATTCCACGCCCTCTGAAGTGATTTTGTGTTGCCGCCGCGGCGGCAACCCCGAGGGGAACAGTGAGTAGCGTGGACAGCACGGAGTAGGACACGCTGAGCCAGATCGCTTTGAGCAGCGACGTTTCCGTGATCGCCTCAATGAAGTTGGCAAGGCCCACAAAGGGTGTGGCCATCCACTGCCGGAGCGTGTACTGGTCCAGGTCGATCAATGCAATGTACAGCCCAATGAGCAGGGGGATAACGATGATGAGAAGCATCATCATTCCACCCGGGGCCAGGAGCCAGAGCGGGCGGTTTCTCTGGGTCACACCCCGGCGCCCGCCATTGAGGGTGGCTTTGGACGTTGCGGAAGCCACGTCGGGCTGATCGTCTAACTGCGGGCGCAGTCTCTTTCCAGTGGAGATCGACATGGGCTAGCCCTTGATCCTTTCAACTGCGCTTTCGGCTGACTTTTGTGCTTCCTCCACGCGCTGCTTGATCTTTGCTCTGTCCAGGGTTCCGGACGAAAGTTCAGGCAGGGACTGCACGACCACATTTGTCATTGCCAACTGGACGTCGCTCCATGCGGCTGTAAACGGAGTCGCCTTCGATTTGGATGCTGCTTCCAGGAACGGCTTGTAGTCGTAATTGGAGGCGGGCAGCGCGTCCTGGGCCGCCTTCGTGGAGGGGAGGATGCCTAGTTTTGTGTACTGGGAGAGCTGGGCTTCTTCGCCCGTCATGACTTTGATGAGGGCTGCAGCGAGATGCTTCTGCTGTGAATAGTCGGCGATTACCAGGTTGGTGCCGCCGATAATGCTGGCTGCCTCGACTCCGTCGCTGGGACGGCTCGTCTCACCCGGAGGAGTCGTCGGCAGTAGGGCGAATTTGACCTTCCCTGCAACGGCGGATTTCTCCAGGGTAGGGATAATACGTGAACTCGCCATGGGCAGCATGGCTGCCTTGCCTGAGGCAAACTCGGCCGTTGCCTGGCTGAAGTTCCAGCCTACGGAGGCCGGGTCAACTACTTTATCGTTGGACAACCAGCCGAAGAATGTCTCGTAGGCCTCCACGGTGCTGGAGTCATCCAGACTGACGCTCTTGCCATCAACGAGCGGGTTTCCGGCTTGGGCGCTCATGCCCCAGATGAACTTCCACGGTGCAAAATTGTCCTTATACGGAATTGCCATGCCGTATGCCGTGTCAGTGGTGAGCTTCTTCGCCTGTTCGACAAGACCGTCCCAACTGTTCGCCGGTTTGTCCATCCCTGCGGCCTGGAATAGCTCTGTGTTGTACGCGATTACGAAGGGATCTGTCGCCAGAGGAACGGCGATCTGGTTGTCCTCATTGGGCCCGGAGATACCCAACTGGGCCGGCACGAACTTGTCGCGTCCTCCCATGGTGCTCCAGAGGGTGTCGTCGAGCTTGACGAAGGCCCCGGTCGAATACGCAGTGGGGGTAAAGCTGGTCCCGATGCCGTAGAGGTCCGGGCCCTGCCCGGACACCACTGAGGTCTGAATTTTCGTGAGCTCTTCATTAGCTGAGGCGAAGGTCTCCCAGTGAACCTCAGCTCCTGTCTCTTCCTTGAATTTGGCGCCGACCTCCGCGAACCACGCCTTCTGTGCTTCGCTGTTCACCGAATCGGCCGGGAGGTAGGCATTGAGTGTCTGGCCCTTGCCGTCGATTGCGGTCGAAACGGGTCCCTGGGGGGCGGTTCCGCCGCCACAGCCGCTCAGAGAGACTGAGGCGGCCGCCACGGCCAACAATGCCGCGAGGCTTCTAACAGACTTCATTGTTTGTTTCTTTCTCTAGTGGGTTCCATTCGCGGACTGTGACGCTCGCCACGAATCGGCCTGCATCAATATATAGCTCCGTTGCGCAACAAATGCAATGATTGCCAAAAATTGCCGGACGCCGTATGTTTGTTGCATTCCGGTTCGAAGAGAAGGAGGCCCGGTTTGACTCAGCAGGACGCCTTGACCCCAAGAGCGACAATCAGCGACGTAGCCTTACTCGCGGGAGTCGCCACGTCCACAGTCTCCAGGGCCCTGAGTAATCCCGGCCGCGTCCAGGGCGCAACCCGCAAGCGCGTGGAATTGGCCGCCGCGGAGCTGAACTATTTGCCCAACCCGCTTGCAAAGTCCCTGCGGATGGGTCGGACCGGCGTTGTAGCCCTGCTCATTCCTGATGTGACCAACCCGTTCTACTTCGACATGGTCCGAGGGAACCAAGCCCAGCTGAGAGCCTCAGGATGCTTTCAATTGCTGTGCGACACGGACGAGTCGCCCGAGGTGGAAATGCAGGTCCTCCAGAGATTGGGCAAGACTGCGGACGGAGCCATTCTCGGAGCCACGCGCCTCTCGGACGAGCAAGTCCTCGAGGTTGCAGGCAGCATGCCCCTGGTTATCATCAACCGCACGGTGGGGCAGGTCCCCTCTGTCGTCATCGACACGTCATCGACCATGAGCCAGGCCGTCGAACACCTTTACTCTCTCGGCCACCGTCACATCGCCTACATTTCAGGTCCGGCGACATCGTCCTCGGCAGCGTCACGCTGGGATGCAATCGAAACAGCCGGGCGTCGGCTTGACGTAGACGTGACGAAGATCGGTCCGTTCACTCCGACGGAGATGTCGGGGGCCGCGGCGGCAGATGCAACGCTCAACAGTGGTGCTACCGCATGCATTGCATTTAATGACCTTGTTGCCATTGGCATGCTGCGGCGATTTTCCGCCCGGGGCATTTGTGTCCCGACAGACATCAGTGTCGTCGGCTGCGATGACATCTTCGGGGCTGATTTCTGTAACCCACCCTTGACCACGATGACATCTCCTACCCAGCAGGCGGCCCGTATAGCAACCATGATGCTGACCGACCAGCTGCAGCCAGAGGGGGCTCGTTACGCACGAACACGAGCCACCCTCCCAACACATCTGACTATCCGTGGATCCACCGGACCTGCGCAGATCAGTTCTGAATAACCCAACCGCTCCACTGACTCAGTGCGTGAGAACAGCACTGTGGGAGCGTCTGACTCCCTGAAAGAGAGACGTGAACCATGCCAAAGGAACAAAGGGTCATCTTTGAAGCCCAGGACATCTGCAAAATCGAATCGTTCACCCTGCCCCAGGCCGGACCAGCGGAGGTCCGGGTTCGCAACCTGGCATCGCTGATCAGCCCGGGTACTGAGCTCGCAGTTCTGCGCCATAGGCATAGGGCATTCGCAACTGGCGGCAGAATGGCCAACTGGGTGAAGTATCCCTTTTATCCCGGTTACGCGAGCGTAGGCATCGTGGAGGAAACCGGTAAGGATGTCACAGAATTGAAGGCAGGAGATCTTGTCTGGCACCCGAGCCCGCATTCCACGGCATCCGTAGTTGCCGCTGAGTGTTGCCGCCTTGTTCCGGCCGGTGTCGCAGCCGAGGACGCGGTGTTCTTCGGCCTGGCACAGATTGCCATGACATCGATCAGAAGAGCTCCGTCCGCACTGGGCGAGAAGGTCCTCGTCAGCGGGTTGGGTCTGGTCGGTATTCTGTGTGCACAGCTCTACCGCATCGCAGGGGCCGACGTTGCCGCTGCTGACTACTCCGCTGGCCGACTTCAAAGGGCCAAGCAATTCGGCTGCGAAACAATTAACCTCGGAGCGCAGTCGCTGGAGGAGTGGTACGCGGCCAATCCCGCTGCCGCTCCGGACCTCGTCATTGAAGCGGCCGGCATTGAGAGCAACATCAGCGCGTGTCTCAAAGTCGCTGCTCGAGGTGGACGGGTTGTTTTGCTGGGTAGCCCGCGCAACACGATGGAGATTGATCCGTACACGGACATTCATCTGAAGGGCCTAACAGTCATCGGTGCTCACGAACACACTGTTTCGCCGGAGCAACGAAAGCTCGATGTTCCATGCGTCTTTGAAGTCTGCGGCGGTGCCCTTCAGCTCAGCTCGATCCGGACCCACGTCGTTCCTTACGTTGACGCTCCTCTGCTATACGACCAGCTCGAACAGAATCTCGATGAGTATCTCGCGGTCGTGCTGACTTACTGATGCCCACACGTCTTTCTTCTGCCGGACGGACCTGGCATCCTCGATAATCGAAAACCCCGCACGTGGCCGGCTGCTGCACCAGTTGCAACTGTTGCAGCACTTCCTGCAATAATGAGGGTCAGCAGCCAGTTTTCAACTCCGAGGAGCAAAGTGCCAGCGTCTGCAGATCAGGGTGTCAAGCAGCACGTGACCATGCGCGACGTGGCGGCCTTGGCCGGCGTTGCTGCGTCCACTGTTTCCCGTGCTCTCACGGCTCCTGACAGGGTGTCCGAGGAAACACGGATACGGATCGAGGATGCGGCGAGGCAACTGGAATACGTGTCTTTGGAACGTCCTCGGAACCGTTGGGGAGACGGGCGCCACGGAATGGTTGCGTTGGTGGTCCATACACTGGAGAACCCATTCTGTCTCGACGTCATGAGAGGGGTCGACGCTCAGCTCCGAGCAGCCGGATTTCGGCAGATGGTTGTGACTGTAGGTTCAAGCCCGACCCAGGAAAAACAGATTCTTGAGGAGCTTCAGGGTACTTGCGACGGGGCAGTTTTGGTAGTTCCGACGTTGGACGAGTCTGCGGCTCGGGAGATCAATAAACGTTTGCCGATGGTTACCATTAACCGGGACATTCAAGGAGTCCCCAGCATTATCATTGACACTCCCTCGGCAAGCGTGCAGGCCATGGAACACCTGGTCGCCTTGGGCCATTCAGAGATCACCTATATCCGGGGAGACATCGGCACGTGGAACGAAGTCCGATGCCTGACTGCCCTTGAGGACAGAGGCAAGGAGCTGGGAGTGGCCGTCCGAAGCCTGGGCCCCTTCAGTCCGCACTTGTCCCAAGGGGCTGCAGCGGCTGACGCCGCTGTACATGCCGGTTCCTCCGCCTGCCTTGTCTTCAACGACATCATTGCCCTTGGCATGCTTGAGCGCCTCCGAACACGTGGGATCAGGGTGCCCCAGGACATTAGCATTGTTGGGTGTGATGACATCTTCGGAACATCCATGTCATGGCCGCCGCTAACCACGATTTCAACTCCGGCTGAACAGGCCGGCCTTATGGCCGCCTCGGCGCTGCTCGATGCTGTGGGCTCGCGCAAGGGTTCGTCCAGATCTTCGAGCACAACGCTGTCCCCTCGCCTCATCATTCGGGAATCAGTGGGTCCCGCGCCTGCGCACGGGTAGGGCTGACTGCTCAACGTCCTGACCTGCTCGGGGGTTTACGGTTAGGCCAGTGGTGCGCGGGTAGCCGTTCAAAAGGAACTCGTTTTCGACGTCGAACCCGCTGAGACGGTCACGCAGCATCCTGTTGGTCACGCCGTCGGGAACGAAGTCCCAGGCGTCCATGTACTTGGCCTCGATGCCAAGAAGTATCTGGCCCTTCCCGTTCGACCGGAAGATATCGCCGGTGGAGATCGCAGCATCGCAGAGTCGCTCGGAAATGCGTTGCGCCGGCTTTCCTTTCCGGAACCGGGAGGTCCAATAATCAGCATTCTCGCCATCGCGATCCTTCGAAGTGTCGTTGTTGCAGCTGCGCATCAATCTGCTGAGATTGCGCCTCAGGCTGGATCGCCGCGGCAGGGCCGATCTCACAAAAGCCTGGCCGATCGGGGTGCACTAGCAAATCGTCAGGAAAGAGGCAGCTTAGTTGAAGCTTCAACTAAGTTACTGGCACCCCTGCGTATCGAGTTGGTGCGTATTCTCCTCGGAACAGGCGCTCATTATTGGGTGCGGCTGCGCTTCGTTAGCGTCCGGCCGCACCTTGCTCGAGTGCTCGAAGAGCTCCGGGAAGTGCGTAGACACTGTTGATGAAGCCGAGCTGTATGTTGAGATCGGGCCGAACCGTGCCTTGCTCAAGGCCCCAGACTTTCGTTCCCTTGCGTCGTATCCAGCCGGTCGTTCGGTTGACCCAGCGTTCATAATCTGCCGATATTGCTGCCATTGCGTCGGCCTGCGATCCGAGCTGGCTGACGCCTATGACTTCACTGCCGATTTCGGCGGGGACCCAGAGAAGCACAGGGGAGGCATTCGAGTCCACTAGAGCTTCGTCGAGGGCAGGGTGTAACCGGCCCCAATTGAGCCTGTTGAAGACGCCGGCTTTCGTCGGCTGATCCAGCGCGCCGTCACCTGGGCGGACCGGCACCGGTGGGCCGAGGTCCCGATTGACTACCATCACCTGCGGGGTGGCGAGGGCGTCCCCGCGGCTGAGGGCAACCAGGGGATTTCGAACAACTGGCCACGGATGCAATGTGACCTTGTCCGGTTCTCCCAGGGAGTCGAGTAGCGTCGCTTGGTCCTCAAGGGTCGCAAAGTAGAAAGCGGTAGTCACCATGCTTGGAAGTCTCGCACGAGGTCGCGTAATGGCGCCCTATTCACGTGCGCTCACCGGCATAACGCGTCCAAGCTTCTCCTGCGGCATCTGCGTGGAGGAAGGCGACCTGGTAGCTGTAGCCGAGTGCGTCGGCGACCAGTGGTGGCGGAGTCACGGAGAGGTGCTCGTCCAGTGCCGTGTTCCGTGAGCCGAGCAGTTCAATTCCGAGGCCACGGAGCCTGAGCATGATCGTGTTCGGGTGGAGGTGCTGGCCTGCCCTGGTTCCGGGGAAGAGCCAGTGGCTTTCTGTACCTGATGCTGTTCGGAGGTTGGGGCGGTTCCGGAGGTGCTGGCTGAGGAGTTCCGCGAAAGGCTGTGGGACAGGCACTGGATGCGTGCCTAGGGAGATCGTGATCGTGCCGGTGGTGTCGTTGATGTTGACCGCGTCGGTGCGGAGCGCGGCCACCCGGACCAGTGGTTGGGCATAGAGGAGGAGCAGTGTCCCGGCGACTCTGTAGGGCAGGGACTCGCTGGTGCCGGTGAGCAGTTCCTTTAGCCAGGCAAGGCGTTGGTCCTGCGGGATGGCAGGCCGGCCTTTAGCGGCGTAGTGCCCGATTTCGACGCGCATGTTCGTGCCGGTCTTTTTCGCGAAGATGAAGAAAGTTCGGATGGCTTTTCTGGTGGTCGGCCCGGTCGTGAGCCAGGTGTCCACGTCCTGCTGGGTGCAGGTGGCGGCTGTGCGGCTGTGGGTCTGCCAGAGCCAGTCCAGGAACTTGATGGTTTCAGTGATCTCCTGTTTGGCGGAGTGCACCGGGCGCTGGGCTGGCTTGTCCGGCGTTGCCATGGCACGGATGCGTCGGAGGTGGTGCCATTTGGCGAAATGCTCGACGGGTTTGGCAACTTCGGCGGGCAGGGCGCGCAGCTTGTCGTCGATCCAGGTTTCGAAGCGGCTCAGATAGGGGTCCTGGTGGGGGAGGAGCCCGTGATGCACGAGTAGCGCCCGGAGATGGTCGGCTGCCCGTCCTGCCGTTTCGCGGTGGCTGTCGAGGCCTTCGTGGGTCAGAGGAGTCTGTCCGCTCGAGACGGCCGTCAGGAGCGTCTGGACCTTGGCAGAGCGTTTCCAGGTGATGATGCTTTCCGGGCGATCGGCTTGGCAGAGGACCTCGATCAGGCGGTTTGCAATTGTTGGATCGGCCGGATGAGTGAGCAGCAGGGTGGTGAGGTCGTCCCTGAGTGCGCAGCGGGCGCAGGTGCCGCGGCGGTAGAACTCGCCTTCTTGGTCGCATCGGGCGCAGTGGAAGTTGTGGAGGATACCGGCGCAGGGTGCGCACCGTGGTCCTCCATCCTTTGCGGGTGGGCCGGGGAGCAGTCTGTGGTGGCCGCAGTCGGGGCAGGTGCCGTGGGTGCGGGTCGCGACGGTGAAGCAGGGACCGCAGATCTTGCCTTCGGGCCAGCTCGCCCGGGTCTTGCCGGCGTTGCGGCCGCAGCGGGCGCACTGGACGGTTCCGGTTGTGCGGGGCCGTCCGCGGACGGTGTTGCGCGGGGTGAGTCCTTCGGGGTGTTCAGTGGTCATCGTCGATGATGCGGGCGCGGCGCGGGCGGACGGTGCGGTTGAGGTCTACGACGTTGGGGGAGTTGGCGGTTCCGGTCTTGCGTGCCCGGACGTCGGCGGCGGTGACGGTGATGAGGTCTTCGGGGCCGCAGGAGAAGATGTCGCAGATCGCTGCGATGACCTGCAGGGCGACCCGTTCGGGCTTCTGGTTGACGATGCGGTAGACCTGGGGCCGGGACAGGGTGATTCCGCGCTCGGCGAGTAAGGGGATGAGGTCGGTGGTGTTGTGCAGGCCGCGTGCTGCCATCAGCTCGGAGAGCCGCCACGTGTATTCGACCTGGCGCTTCATCGCTGACCTCCCGATTGTTTGCCGAGTGCGTGGTCCATCGTGCGGTCCAGGGACGCCCGCAGCGTGGTGTTGCGGAAGTCGTCGCTGACGAATTGGTAGATGCCGGTGGTGGAGGCGTATTCGTGGCCCATTTGGTATTGCACGAATCTAGGATCCCATCCGGCCTCCAGCAGGTGGGTCGCGTAGGAGCGCCGCAGGGAGTGCAGGTCCAGCCCGTCCGGCGGCATTCCCAGCTCGTCCAGATACCGCCGGAGCCGCCGCAGGAGGGTGGATTCGACGATGAGTCCGCCGCGTTCGCTGGGGAAGAGGTCGAGGGTGTGAAGGGTTCCCCGGCCGTTGGCGAGCCAATCCTCGAGGACGCCGGTGGTCCAGTCGAAGACCGTCAGGACGCTGCGGGGCTTGGGCGGTGATGCCTTGCGGGACTTGCCGAACCGGACCTTGCAGACACCGAATTTCCCGTACTTGCGCGCGTGCGGGTTGGTTGCGAAGTCGACGGTCTGCAGGTGCCGCAGTTCATTGAACCGAAGCCCGTAGGAGTAAGCCATTTTGAGCATCACAGCGTCGCGGTAGGCCGCCTGCCAACCCTTCTTGCCCGAGGCCTCAATGACCTGAACCTCGTCATCGGCGTGGTCGAAGAGCTTCTGGAGTTCCTCTTTCGTGTAGGCACGCTTGGAGGGTCGGCCTTCGAATTCCTGCACATGGGTGGCGGTGTTCCACTCATAGAAGACCTGGGCCGGATGGGTACCAAAGCGCTGTTCGCAGACCCGGTCCCAGCCATAATCTGGATTGGCGACGTACGACGTGAAGTGACGCAGCGCGGACTGGTGGGCCCGAAGCGTCGAGTGGCTCAAGTGCCGGATCGAGCGCAGGTCCCCGAAATACTCCTCGACATGGGCCGGCGTCCAATGCCACGGAAATTCATTCACATGATCCACGAACCTGCGAACATACCGGATGCGCTGGTCGATGGTGTCGAACTTCAGGTTGCGAGACAGCTGCTGGTTCCGCCAGCCATCGAGCATCTGATCGAAGGTCTGCTGTTCAGGATGAAGCAGCTGGACGGAGCCCAGAAGGTGCACCCGTCCGGATCCATCGACTGCCATTCCGCCTCCTAAACCTGCTTCAAAATCTGAATCAATGTTTCATTAAATGCATCATCTCAGCAAATCCGCAGGTCAGAGGCGTTTTTTCTGTCATTCGGCGCACAAGCCCGGCCCGCCCAGTCATGACTGGGAACATCGACGGGAGTCGGAAAAACCCCCGAACGCCGCGGCGCAAGGCCGCCTCCAACGCGTGGCGCGGAACTCCGCGGGAGAGGGCCTGAATGATTCATCCGATGAGATACGCAGAGTACTACTTTACATAAGATTCATTATCGGCGTGGAAGTACGGGAGTTGTGTTGGATCCGAGAACTCCCAGTCCATGAAAAATCCGACGTTTTCCGCAGGTCAAAGACGTGTTGTGCGTTTGAAGCGATTCGGCTGCGCTGCCCGGATCTGCCCCGTTACGCTGCAAGCTAATAGGTTACCTGCATCTAATGCATGTTTCCATGCATTGGGTATTGCATGAATGGTTGGTGTTCCGGGATTCCTTCCACGATGCTCAGGGATCCGGGCGTCGGCCTGTTCTGCGCCGTCGAACGGACGCTCGCGGCCATCAGGATAGCTGGCGCGTGCAAATGCTTGCCCCGCCGGACTCACACCGCGGCGAGAGCGGCGTGTAGCCGCGGTTTGCCTTGGCGGGATTTATCTTGCGGCCATGGGCTCGGCCACTGGACACGCAGATTTTCAATGGCCTCGGTGATGCGTCGCGCCCGCGAGCTCGCCGAGCTCGCGGGCGTCACCTTCCCTGTGGCTTACCCACCAGGATGCTCACCTGAGGACATTCAAGCCCATCTTGAAAGCACGCTCGGGAGTCATCACTCTCCTGTTCCTTCACATTAGGCGGACGTCTATCCGACTGCAGGCCAGCCTGTGTATGACTCCGCCAAGTAGGCCTTGGCGTGCCGGGAGGAGACCACGGAGTGCAGCTCGCCGAGTTGGCGGGCGCGGTCGAAGTCGTCGGCGCCGGGGACGGTGTGCAGCATGGACGTCATCCAGTAGGAAAAGTGTTGAGCCTTCCATACCCGGTCCAGCGCGCGGTCGCTGTAGGAGTCGAGCAACGCGGTGGAGCCGTTGGAGTAGAAGGAGTCGAGGCCTTCGAAGAGCACTTTGACGTCGTGGATGGCGAGGTTGAGGCCCTTGGCACCGGTAGGTGGGACGGTGTGGGCGGCGTCGCCGGCCAGGAAGAGGTTGCCGTGGCGCATGGGGGTGTGCACGAAGCTGCGGAACGGCAGGACCATCTTTTCCAGGACGGGGCCTTCCTTGAGCTCGAAGCCGTTGCCGTTGACGCGCTTGCGGAACTCGGACCAGATGCGTTCGTCATCCCACTCGGCCACGTTTTCCTTGGGGTCGCACTGGAAGTACATGCGCTGGACGGTCTCGGTGCGCTGGCTGATCAGGGCGAAGCCGTGCTCGGAGTTGGCGTAGATCAGTTCGTCGGCGCTGCGCGGAGCTTCGGTCAGGATGCCGAACCAGGCGAACGGGTATTCGTGGAAGTACCACTTGCGGTGGGCCTCGGGGATCTGAAAACGGCAGTGGCTGCGGGAACCGTCGGCGCCCACGAGGTAGTCTGCCTGGATCTCGAACTCCGCGCCGTCAGCGTCGGTGAACCAGACCTTCGGCTTGCCTTCGAGGTCATGAACGGTGGTGTCCGTGACGCTGTAGCGGACGTCGCCGCCGTCGGCCTCCCGCCGTGCGGCGAGGTCTGCGAACACGTCGGTCTGGGGGTAGAGCCAGACGGACTCGCCCACGAGGTCCTTGAAATCGATGCGGTGGCTTTCGCCGTTGAACCGCAGCTCGATCCCGTCGTGGCGGTCGCCTTCGCGGAGCACACGGTCCGAGACGCCGGACTCCACCAGCATGTTGACTGTGCCGTGCTCCAGGATGCCGGCGCGGACGGTTTCCTGGATTTCCTTGCGGCTGCGGATCTCGACCACGACTGATTCGATGCCCTGCTTGGCCAGCAGGTGGGAGAGCATGAGGCCGGCAGGGCCTGCGCCCATGATGGCGACCTGGGTGATGATGGTTGTGCGTGCCATGGTGTTCCTCGCTTCGTTGCGGATCCCGGCGTTTCGGATCGGGATGAGTCTGGAATCAGTGTGGCGTGCGCTGGTTGACTAGCGTTAGACAAATTCCGTTGAACGGAAGTCGGATTCAGTCCTGCCGCCATCCGCCCAGCTGGCGTCCGATCCCCCGCGCCGCCGTCTGGAGCGCCGGAACCAGCGCCTGAAGGCGCATCTCCGCCAGGGGGACCACGACGCCGAGTGCCGCCACCGTGCGGCGCTTGCCGTCCGTGACCGGCACCGCGATGCCCCAGGTATCCGGGTCGACGATGCCAGCGAGCTGCGCGTAGCCCTGCTGGGCAGCTTCGGCCAGCAAATGGCGGACGCCGTCGGTAGTCAACCTACCGGCCGGGTCCGCGAATTGCTCGAGGTACTCCGCCTGCATCTCACGGCTCTGGTGCGACATTAACGCCAGTCCGGCAGAGGAAATATGTACGGGCATTCGCCCTGCAATCCGTGCCCGGTTAGCGACGGATCCACGCCGCGAAAGCCGCTCCACAAAGAGCGCTTCCCAGCCATCCAGCACGGCCAGATTCACGTTCTGATTCAGGACCTGCTGGATATCCTCCATGAAGGGCATCGCCGCCTGGCGCAGTGCCAACGTGGGCGAATTCCTGTTGACGAGTTCCCATAGCCGCAGCCCGAGCCGCACATTCCCACCGACGCCAAGTTCCAACAGGCCGTGCTCGGAAAGTTGCCGGACCAGCCGGTGGGCCGACGACAACGGAAGGCCTGACCTGTAAGCGAGGTCGGACAACTGTAGCGACGTCACGCCCTCAGGAAAGGCCGCAATCACCCGAACCACGCGGTCCACCACGGAATCACCTGATGCAGAATTTGCCACGGCTGGATCCTTCGCGTCGTCGGTTGAAGTTCCATTCAATGGTACGGCTTTGGATGGCCCGTGGGCGCCGCTAAGGCGGCTAAGCCGACCTGGCATTGACCCCGGAGGACACACCGCGTGTGACGGCACCGCTGCGACGCCCACGGCGGTACCCATCACTGATTGCACGATTCTGGACCCCGCGGATGTGGAGGCACTTGAGACCTGTGATCTGACGGATCCTAACGGCCTATCGGTGGCTCTAAAGGCTTTTCCAAAGGTCTGCCTCCTTTTCACGAGGCCTACTCCCGCCTCATGAATACCCGCCCCTGCCGGTTAAACAACGGGAGTAGAAGTGATTGCGAAACTCCCGTCTCCTGAAGCATCTGGCATTTTCGCAGGTCCTTCGGTCCTTGTGCTCAACTGGGCGTTGTGGAAGTGAATCCGCGCAAATGCAGGAGTGGGTCATCCTTGTCTTCGGCCTCAAAATTTTCGACCAGTTGGTCCCGGGCAGCGACGAGGTGGGTTACGAAGAGCTTGGCGAGCTTTTCAGGATCATCGTCCGTTATGGCCTTGATCATTTCGGCATGCTCGTCATCGGCGCGGTTCCTGCCACCGAGCCATTCGATGTTGGTTTGGGTATATGGCTGTACCAAGGAGAGCAGGTTCTTCAGGAAATGCTCCGTGTGAGGCCGGTTTGCCAGCTTGTAGAGCGTCGTGTGGAAATCAAAATTCAGCCGCATCCATTCGGGAACGGATGAGGAAGCGGCCATCTTCTCTGCCAAGGTCCGCAGTGCGTCGATGTCCCTGCGCATCGCTCCCTGGGTGACGAACTTTGCGATCTCCGGTTCCAAGGAAATACGGAGGTCATAGAGCTCCACCAGGTCCTCGAGCGAACGGGTGCGTACCGTGGCCCCCGAACCGCCCGCCGGCATGTTGACGATTCCCTCGCTGGTGAGAATCCGCAGGGCTTCGCGGACAGGACTCCTGCTCAGAATGGCGGTGACGGGCGTGGCAGAGAAGCCGGCGACCAAAGGCACGTACCCCAAAGGCGTCGCGCGCCGTAAGCAGATCGTGAGGGCGGCAGCCCGCATCTTCGCCCAGTATGGCTACCACGCAGGGTCCTTGCGGAACATCGCCGACGATGTCGGCGTCACCAGTGCAGCCTTGATCAGACACTTTCAAGACAAAGAGGGCTTGCTCACGGCCGTACTCGAATACTGGGATGAGGAGAGCCAGGTGGCCAGCAGCACAGCTCCAGGCCTCGACCACATCCGCCAGCTCCCGGCAATGATGGAGTACCACCTCACCCATCGGGGCCTCATAGAGCTCTTCCTGACTCTGGCCACAGAAGCATCGAATCCGGAACACCCCGCACGGGATTTCATCGTGAAACGGTACGACAGCACGGTGGCGAGCCTGAGCTCCCGGATACGCGAGGCGATTGACGCCGGGGAAGTTTTCCTGCCAGCGGAGCAGGTCGAAAGCGAAGCCAGGGGACTTATGGCCCTGATGGACGGCATCGAGCTCCAATGGCTCCTCCAACCCGAGCTCGATCTAGTGGCCCTTTTCAGCAGCCACCTGGACCACACCCTCGCAAGGTGGACGGGCGAGGTCCAGCCGTTAAGCAACAGTACTGAGGCTTTCGTGGTGCAAGGCATAGCCTGACGGCGATCCTCCTCCTGCAAGCTACCGCTCCGTCCCGGAGGGAGAATTATCCGGTCCGATGCGCAAACCCTGAGGTGCGACGTGCTGCACACGCTGCAATGACCATTGCCAAGAGCTTTTGATCAGATGTCCGTTTGCGGGTACTACTACGCGCGGCCCCACAGCGCTTTGCGCAGCAGCGCCTTGAGGGTGGCCACCTCGGCTGCTTCGAGGACCTGCAGCGTCTCGGTCTCGGCGCGGGCGGCTGCCTCGGAAGCGCGCGCGTGGAGTTTGGCGCCAGCCGCCGTGACAGTTACGGTTTTGGCCCTGCGGTCCGATTTTCCGGCAGCCCTGGTTACGAGGCCGCGCTTCTCCAGGCCGTCCACCAGGGCAACAATCTGGCTTGGATCCAGGCTGAGGAAGTCGGCGAGCTCGCGCTGGGTCGGCTCCAGCCCGCTGTTGGCGAGGACAAGCACTGAGTACGAGCGTTCCTTGAGGCCAAAGTCAGCCAACGCCTGGTTGTTCAGCACGGATCCGGCGGCGTGCAGCTTAGCCAAGAGGAACCCCACGGCATCGGTGATTGGGGCATCCACCAGCTTCTGCGCGCCGGACAGCTTTTCGCCCCGTATTTCGACTGTCATGGCCCGCTCCAAATAGTTCCCAAAATAAATCGTTGACATTTACAACAATCTATATTCTCATGGATACAGAACAGCATCCCATGCCGAACGGCGGGATGCACAGTCAGTTAGCAAAGGAGCAGCGATGAGCCTGTCAGGCAAAGTAGCAATCGTCACGGGTAGCGGACGGGGACTTGGCCTTGCCTACGCCCGGGAACTCGCCCGCCAGGGTGCCGCCGTCGTTATCAACGATGTTGACGCGGACGTCGCCGCGGACGCTGTGCGCACCATTGAGTCCGACGGCGGCCGCGCCGTCGCCGTCGTCGCCCCCGTCGGCAGCACTGAAGTTGCCAAACAGCTGGTGCAGGAAGCAGTGCAGACCTTCGGCCGGCTGGACATCCTGGTCACCAACGCCGGGATCCTCCGGGACAGGTCACTGCTGAAGATGACCGACGAGGACTTTGACCTCGTGATCAACGTCCACCTGAAGGGCACCTTCACGTGTGCCCGGGAAGCGTTCGGCTACTTCAAGGAGAATGGCATCGCCGGCCGGATCATCACCATCGGCTCCCCCACCGGACAGCGCGGCAACTTCGGCCAGACCAACTACGCCGCCGCCAAGGCCGGGATCGTGGGCATGGTCCGGACCTGGGCCCTGGAGATGAAAAAGGCCGGCGTCACCGTCAACACGGTCATCCCGGTCGCCGCGACCGCCATGACCAAAACCGTCCCGTACTTCCAGAAGGCCGTGGAAGCGGACGAACGCGGCGAGGCCATGCCGGCCTTCTTCCGCCACGAGCTGGGCTTCGGAACGGCCGACGACGTCGCCGGGCTGATTGCCTTCCTCGCCTCCGACGCGGCGGCCGGGATCACCGGCCAGGTCATCGGCGCCGGCGGTGACCGGCTGCAGCTCTGGACCCACCCCGAGGCCGCCGCCACCGAATACCGTGAGGGCGGCTGGGGCTACGAGGACCTCGTCGATAACTTTGACGCCCTCTTCGGGAACAAGCTCCAAAGCGTCGGCGAGGAATTCCTCCCGCTGCCCGAGGACCTCAAGCCCGAACCCGCCCAGGCGCGCTGACATGGCCGCAACCCGCTACGAACTGGGCATCGACGCCGCGAAGCTCGATGCGATCGACATGCACGTGCACCTCGAGGTTGATGGCCACGGCCACCAGTCCCTGCCGCCGGCCCTAACCGAAGCCTCCGCCAAGTACTTCAAATCAGAGGACCGCACGCCCTCGCTGGACCGCATCGCGGAGATCTACCGCGGACTGAACATGGCCGCCGTCGTCTTCACCGTCGACGCCCGCACCCAGCTCAAGCACGAACCCAACAGCATCGACGACCTGATCGCCGGCGCGGCCCGGAACAACGACGTCCTGATCCCGTTCGGCAGCGTGGACCCGCGCACCGGCACCGAGGCGATCCAGGGTGCGAAGCACCAGGCCATCGACCTGGGTGCCCGCGGTTTCAAGTTCCACCCGTCCCTGCAGGGCTTCGATCCATCCAACGAACAGTTCTACCCGCTCTGGGAAACCCTCCAGGAACTGGGCCTGCCGGCGATCTTCCACACCGGACAGAACGGCATGGGCGCCGGGCTTCCCGGCGGCTACGGCATCAAACTTGGCTACTCCAACCCGCTGCTGCTCGACGCCGTCGCCGCGGACTTCCCCGAACTGAAGATCATCATGGCCCACCCCTCCGTGCCCTGGCAGGACGAAGCCAACTCCATCGCTACCCACAAATCCAACGTGTTCATCGACCTCTCCGGCTGGTCACCAAAGTACTTCCCGGAATCCCTGGTCCGCATGTCCAACTCGGTCCTCCAGGACAAAGTCCTCTTCGGCACCGACTTCCCCCTGATCACCCCGCAGAAATGGCTCGGCGCGTTCGCGGACCTCCCGCTCAAGGACGACGTCCGGCCCAAGATCCTCAAACACAACGCCGTCCGCCTACTCGGGCTGGACAGCACCACACCCTAACCGCACGCTTTTTCCACCCCAAGAACCATCCAGGAGCCAAAGATGCCCAACCTCGTCGTCGATTTCGACAAACTACTCACCCTCGCCGGCACCGACCTCGGCGTCACCGAATACATTGAAATCACCCAGGACCAGATCAACAAATTCGCCGACGCCACCGGCGATGACCAGTGGATCCACGTCGACCCCGAACGCGCTAAGGACGGCCCGTTCGGCGCACCGATCGCGCACGGATTCCTCACCCTGTCCCTGATCATTCCGTTCTGGGGCGAGCTGTTCGACGTCGACGGCGTCACGGCCAAGGTCAACTACGGCCTCGACAAGGTCCGCTTCACCTCCCCCGTGAAGGTGGGCTCGCGGATCCGCATGCAGGCCACCATCGCCGAAGTCACCGAGGTCAAGGGCGGTGCCCAGATCAAAGTCGCGAATACCATCGAGATCGAGGGCCAGGAACGCCCCGCTGTTGTGGCCGAGTTTTTGGCCCGGTTCTACAAGTAATTCGCCTCTTCCCTACTTCATGAAAGGACCCCCGTGGAGAACTTTGGCATCGGCTCCTGGCTGCAGCGTCGCCGCCCGAAGTCCGGTAACAAGACCGCACTCATCAGCGGCAACCGGGAGCTGAGCTATGAGGCATTCGCGGACCGCAGCGTCCGCCTGGCCAACGCCCTCCGCGACCGCGGCGTGGCCAAGGGCGACCGGGTGGCGTACCTGGGCGAAAACCACCCCGCATTCCTCGAGACCCTGTTCGCCGCAGGCTTGCTGGGGGCCATCTTCGTCCCCCTCAACACCCGGCTGGCACCCCCCGAAATCCAGTTCCAGCTCCAGGACTGCGGGGCACACATCCTCGTGCACTCCCAGAGCCTCGATGTGCTCGGCACCCGCGGGTCGGACGCCACCCCGGTAGCACGGCGCATCGTGGTCAACGACGCCGCCGACACTGCGGCGGCGACAACAGCCACTCCCCGGGACCAGGCCGTGGTTTCCGTTGAGGACTTCGAAGCGGTCCTCGCATCCGGCACGGAGGAGTTCCGGGATGAGACCGTGGGGCTCGACGACGGCGCCATGATCCTCTACACCTCGGGCACCACCGGGCGGCCCAAGGGGGCGCTTCTGACCCACGGTAACGTGGTCTGGAACTGCATGAACGTCATCGTGGACTTCGATTTCGCGTCCACGGACGTGGCGCTCATGATCTCCCCGATGTTCCATGTCGCCTCCCTGGACATGGGCGTGCTGCCCACCCTGCTCAAAGGCGGAACCGTGGTCCTGGAAGCCAAGTTCGAGCCCCAGCGCACCCTCGAACTGGTCCAGAAGCACCGCGCCACCACCCTCAGCGGCGTGCCCACCACCTTCCAGATGCTCTGCGAACATCCGGACTGGGAAGGCACCGACCTGAGCTCCCTGACAAAGCTGACCTGCGGCGGCTCAGCCGTTCCCCTGAGGGTCCTGGACGCCTACGAGCAGCGGGGCCTGCACTTCTCCAACGGCTACGGCATGACCGAGACCGCCCCGGGCGCCACCACTCTCCCGGCGGACCGTTCGCGGGAAAAGGCCGGCTCCTCAGGACTGCCCCACTTCTTCACCGACGTACGGATCACCGACTTTGACGGCAACCAGGCTCCGCCCGAAACCGTGGGCGAAATCCACATCAAGGGCCCCAACGTCATTGGCCAGTACTGGAACCGGCCGGAGGCCATCGACCAATCCACAACGGCCGATGGCTGGTTCAAATCCGGGGACATGGGATACAAGGACACCGACGGCTTTGTCTTCATCTCCGACAGGCTCAAGGACATGATCATTTCGGGCGGCGAAAACATCTACCCGGCCGAAGTGGAACAGGCCATCACCGAGCTCGTGGCAGTGGCCAGTGTCGCAGTCATCGGCGTTCCCGATGAAAAGTGGGGTGAAGTGCCTCGTGCCGTCATCTTGCTACGTGAAGGCGCCCACCTCACGGAAGACCAACTTAAGGAACACCTCAACGGCCGGCTCGCCCGGTACAAAATTCCGAAGTCTGTCGTGTTCGTGGCGGAGATGCCGCGGACCGCCAGCGGAAAAATCAAGAAAACAGGACTGCGGCAGCAGAGTTCCTGAACCAGGTAGACAGGTGGCCGCAGTCAAAGCCGAGGATTGGTCTGGGCTTTATACAGCCGGCGTTGAACGACTGAAGCCCAGGGCGCGTCTTGTTGTCGTCGGCTCGCGGGTTCATCGGATGCAAGTCCGCCGCCACCCACACGAAGCCGCCTGCTTGATCACCATGGTCGGCCCTGAAAACGTCCCGCTCGAACGCGCCGTCGGTTCCGTGATGAGTACGTTCATTCGGGAGCGTCACAACTATCATGGCGTTCCACGTTCGGCGGGGGAACGCTCTGGCGGCACTCATTGGATCTAGCAGCGCCCAAAAACTCCATGATGTCCTAGCATCCACGCAATCTGCCGGAGCGACGCTCCGTAACCATAAGTCGCGAAGACCTCGCTCGCCTTCGCGAGGATCTGCTGACGTCTCATGAGACCGCTTTTGTATGGGCCGCGGGTATGTCGGACCTCGCTCATTCGACCGTCTCCCAGCCATGTCATGAAAATCCGCGAAACGTCTTGTGCAAATGTTATCGCGCTTATACAGTTACGAAATGTCATCGCACGGATACTTTTGAGGTTTGTCAACCGGTTGACTGTACGGATAAGTAACGTGATGCTTCGGCGTGGACAGAGCAATTCCCGCTGGCAGCTGCTCCCCCACGGGTAACGATGCAGGAACCCGATGCGCCACCGAGACCCGGTAGGCCGACGGCCACGCTCACACCACCACTCAACGAAGAGAAAGAACTTATGCTCAAGCACAGGAAGATCCATATCACCGCCGTTGCGGCCGCAGCCCTCGCCAGCACATTTCTTGGCGCCGGCGTCGCGAACGCAGACTCCGGCAACGACCGGCCGCTGAAGGCCATCGACTCGACGGTGATCACGGAGGTCACGCCACTCGGCCTCAAAGTCACCGGCCTCGCCGTCGAGTATAACGGCATCGTGGACCTCGGCGCCGCCGACATCGATGAGAGCTCCTTCCTCGTCGACGTGACCCTCAACCAGCCCGGAGTTGCTCCGCTCACCGGCGAAAGGGCGGTTGTTAACGCCTTCACGTCCTCGGACATCGAGGTCGGCGGAGTCTCGGAACCGGGCAAGTACATCATTCTCGAGCTCGACGAGAACGACCCCCTGGCACGCGCGTCCTATGACAGCGGCCGATTCACCACGTTCTACGACCTCACCGGCAGCTACGACGTGAGCCAGACGAAGATCATTGAAGGTGCGAACCAGCGAATTAACGCGCACCCGGGCCGGGACGTCGCCAACAGTGGAGTCCGGAACCTCATCGTCGATGAGTACGACGCCGGTACATTCTCAGCCCAGTCGGGCGTCACTCTCCCATACCGCTTCTTTACGCCAGAGGTCCAGGAAGAGCGGAAATACCCGCTTGTGGTCACTCTTCACGGTTATGGCGAGAGCGGAACCAACAACCTTGGCCAGATAGCAGGCAACCAGATTTCCGTCGCATTCGCCGATCCGAAGCGCCAGGAGTCGGATCCTTCCTTCGTGCTATCGCCGCAAGCAGACCCCACTAGCCTCACCAACGGCGCGTGGTGGCGAGGTGAGATGCAGGCCGGCGTCGTCGAACTGGTAAAGAAGACGATTGCGGAGAACCCCGCAATAGACCCGGCCCGGGTTTACCTGACTGGACTCTCGATGGGGTCCTATGGCTCGTGGGGCATCCTTCCCGCTAACTCGGAGCTATTCGCAGGGGCGCTGCTCGTCTGCGGATCGGGCAATGAAGCGGCCTCAGTGGCTACCCTGGGTGACTTCCCCATCTGGGCCGTGCACTCTGCAGACGACGTGGTCGTTCCCTATGACGCTCCGGGCTCGGACTATCGCATCTTCAAAGCATTGGAAGCCGCCGGGCACCCGGTGACGTGGAGCGAGTGGGCGGGCACATTGCCGGACGAGCAGCAGGAGGCTTTGGCTGAGGAAGCCCATGACCGTGCGGCAGCCACCGGCAGCCAGCACCTATTCACCACTTTCCCCGCGGGAACCACACCGGTCTTCAACCACTTCTCCTGGGTTCCGACCTACACCAACGATGTCATGCTCGACTGGCTGTTCGAGCAGTGATGCGGCCAGGACATGCGTAGCAAGACTGCGCTAGGGGTTTGAGGTGCCGGGTGCCCCGCTGCGCCCGGCGCTTCCCCGCAACCCACTCATCGCAACTCTTGGCACTATGGAAATCGGAACCGGCATCGCGCTCGTGATCACCAACGGCGGGAACATCTCCGGACTGCCGTCGCAAATCCAGAGCGCAATCGGCCTGAACATGATCGGCGGTGTCCTTCCGCTTCCGACCCTCGTCGCGCTTGTCGTAGCTGCTCTCGTCACCTTGCTCCTCAAGTACACCCGATTCGGAATGAGGTCACTTGCAATGGGGTCGTCGCGAACCGCGGCGGAGCGCGCCGGAATCAAAACCAGACGACAGACCATCCAGCTGACGATGATCGCGGGCGCGTTCGTAATGGCATTGAGCGCAATAGAGGCTGCCCTTGGCCACTGATCCTTCCGCGGCAACGACGCGAACACTTCGGCCACAAAGTTCTCCAAGGCGCTCCGCACCGCTGCAACTCTCTTCATCCCGGATGATCCGAAATTAACAGACGCCCAAAGGGATTAGAAGGGCTTCACCCCAAAACCTAACAGAGTACTACTAGGGCCGAATTGTCGCTGTAACTCCCGGACGAGACATTCTCTGGCTAGCACAGGATGGCATTGATGAACCCCTGCGGGCGGCCTGAAAGATATGTAGAGATTCTGCTTCCACGCCAGTTAAGACCCCCAGCCGAATCAAGTTGCACGATGCAGGGTGAACCGCGACGGGTGTTCGGGCCCTTGCAGAACGCTCTGGTGGGCAATCACGAAGTCCTCTTCAACGGTGTCTGCGGGAGAGCCCCCGTGCCAGGATTGCGGTCGAAGCGGGGAAAGTTCGAGCTGGAGATATCGAGCCGGATGCAGTGACCCGCTGCGCTGTGGCCCCCAGCTCGATGACGAATTCGTGAGGGCGGTTTGGCTCGAGGAGCTCCTCCCCGCAGGAGGGATTCCGGTACCGGGCACGGACGATTCCGTCGACGATGTTGAGCGCCCGGCCGTCGGGCCAGACGTCGACCAGTTTGGCCGTCCAGTCGGTGTCGGCCGCCGAGGCCGCGGCGAACAGCGTAACAATCACCGGCCCGATCACGTCCATATTGGTGGCCAGAGGCTCGGTGGTGAACCGCAGGACATCTTGGCGCAGATCGAGCGGGCGCTGGTCACACGAGCCTCTGGCATTCGCGGCATCCCCGTCGGCAACAAGTGGGGTCCGCCCATCGTGGGCACGGGTCCCGGGGGTCGAACACGAAAGTGGACGGGGGGATCTACGATCTCCCCGTCGGCAGACAATCTTCCGTCGGCGGAGAGGAACAGGTCGGTCTGAGTGGTGCCTGTCGGCTGCCAATTGGGCTCGTCCCGCCAGCGGTTCTCCCCATGCCGAACACCCTGACGCCCTGGCAGGTTTGGAATCAGAGGACTCGCCCCGGACGTGGCTCGCGAGGAAGTCGAGCATCTCGGCATCGAGTCCGACCGCCATTCCCGAAGAGGCACGGCCGTAATCGACGTCTTCGAGCGCCGTGCCGGGCATTCCGTGGCCCCACGGCCCAATGACCAGCCGGGAGCCCGCGTACGGCGCTGCTTCGGCGAACTGCTGGAGGCTTCCGTTTAGGAAGAGGTCGTGCCACCCTGCCACGACAACTGTGGGGATATCGTCACGGCGGGGAACTGCTCGCGCTTGCCACCACTCGTCACGCGCTGGGTGCTCAAGCCACTTCCGCCAGCTGGGGAAGTGCTTGTCGAGGATCGGGATGTCCGTCAGCGGGGTGGTGCGGTACAGCGTGGGGAAGTCGTTCACTGCTGCCGTGAACTCGTCGAGGTCGGCGGCGACATCCTCGCCACGCATCGCGCGGCGAGCGGTCAGGTTGCCGGCCATTCCCATCGCCCAGAACAGCGTAGATCCCAGAGCGAGCGCCCCGCCCGTATATGTGAGTTCGTAGGAATCGCTCGGGACGACGCACAAGCCCATGGCCATTAGTGCTGGAGGGTGCGCACCGGCTTCGTAGACCTGCGCGTGTGCGAGGTAGGAGCGGCCGTAGGTTGCCACGCTCCCCGTCGCTCGACGTTGCCGTTAGAGGCCCCGGTGCCGCGGTGCTCTGGACCACGAGGGTGAGGCCCGCGGCGGGCCTCGCCCGATCGTGTCGACTTCGAAGCGGATGGCTTCCAGCGGGTAGGGACTGCGTATAAGGAGCACGGGCGCCGGCTCCCCATCCGCCGGACGGGTGATGTTCGCGCGGAGCACCACACCGTCGCGCATTGGTATCGGCACGTCGAACTCGGTCAGTGTGGCGAGGCCTGCGGTAGTGGGCATCCGGGGTTCCCTCCTCGGGACGCGGTGATGGGTCGGTGGGTGGAAACGGGCGTGGCGGTCAACTGCGGGATGCATCCATAAAGCAGGCGGAGACCTGGCGGTCGCGAAGCGCGTGGCGGCTCGTGTTCGCTTCGTCTGACCGGACGGTCGAAGCTCGGGCATTGACCTGGCCGGCCACCGATGATGCCTAGCCGAGAGGAGTTCTGGTCATCGTGTTACTCGCGTCATGCCTTTTGTAGCGTGTAGCGGAATCGGTCGATTGCGATTGCGATGATGAGGACTGCACCGACCGCGATGAGTTGCCAGTAGGCTTGAACGCCGATAATGACCAGTCCGGTCTGAAGGACTACCGCGAGGATGGTTCCGAAGATTGCGCCGAGAATGCTTACGCGACCGCCAACGAGCAGTGTGCCACCGATAATGACGGCCGCAATGGCGTTGAGCGCGTCTTGGGTGTGTCCCGAGGCAGAGGTCGACCCGAATCGCGCCAGGTCGATGTACCCGGCTAGGCCTGCGAATGCGCCCGCGATCATCGTCAGCTGGATGGTCTGTCGTCTGGTTTTGATTCCGGCGCGCTCCGCCGCGGTTCGCGACGACCCCATTGCAAGTGACCTCATTCCGAATCGGGTGTACTTGAGGAGCAAGGTGACGAGAGCAGCTACGACAAGCGCGACGAGGGTCGGAAGCGGAAGGACACCGCCGATCATGTTCAGGCCGATTGCGCTCTGGATTTGCGACGGCAGTCCGGAGATGTTCCCGCCGTTGGTGATCACGAGCGCGATGCCGGTTCCGATTCCCATAGTGCCAAGAGTTGCGATGAGTGGGTTGATGTCGAGGAGGGAGATGATCAATCCGTTCGCGAGGCCGAAAAGGGTTCCGGTCACGATTGCGACGACGAAACCGGCGAGCAACGCGTACCCCACGTCCGAGTAGACCCCCTGGGGGTCGTAAGGGCCGGCAATTGCCTGGACGGTCAGGCCGCCTGTCACGGAGGAGAGCACGAGGTTGGCGCCGAGCGAGAAGTCGAAGACCCCTGCGCCGAGCAGCAGCGCAAGTCCGAGCGCCAGCAGCAGGGCTTGTGTTCCGCCGAGGAGCAGTGACTGAATGTTGGCCAGACTCCAGAACGACTGCTGCTCTGACAGAAGGCCGAAGGCGAGAATGAGCGCGACGTCGACGAGAAAGACCCACGTTGCCGTGTGAGCGAGCAGTCGCTGGATTAATGGCTTCTTGGGAACGGCACGTAGATCAGCATCGATGGGCTGTGGGGCAATCGATTCCTGCTTTCGCGTCCGGGCGACTTTTGCGATGCTCATGCTGCGACCTCCTTTTTGTAACCGACCATGGTCGCCACCACATCGGGGACGGTGAGGGATGATGCCGGCGCTTCGAGAGTGGTGCTCCCGCGCCAGAGAATGGTGACCTTGTCCGCGACTTTGAGCACGCGGGGGAGGTCGTGAGAGACGACGAGGACACCGAGACCGCGCTCTGCGATCGTTCGCATCAGATCGCAGACGATTTCGCTCTGCCGAGCGCCGAGAGCTGCCGTCGGCTCATCCATCAGTACGGCGTTATGTCCCCACATGACCGCCCGCGCAACGGCGACGGCTTGTTTCTGCCCCCCGGAGAGGTCACGGATAGGCACCTTCAACGAGGGCAACTTGATAGAAAGTTCTCGCAGAGCGACGTCGGCACGCTCGGTCATCCCTGCCCTGTCCAGCACACCAAACTTTCCAAGCGCGCCGGACCGCAAGACCTCGTGCCCGATGAACATGTTGTCCACCACCGAAAGTTCCGCTGCCAGTGCGAGGTCCTGGTGCACACATTCAATGCCGAGGCTCTGCGCATCGCGGATATTCCCGAGTTCCACGACCTCATCGCCAACGATGACTTCGCCGGCGTCGGGCTTCTCCATGCCCAGAAGCGCCTTGAGAAACGTTGACTTTCCAGCCCCGTTGTCCCCGAAAAGGGCGACGACTTCCCCTGCATGCACAGAGATGCTTGCGTCCGAGAGCGCCTGCACATGACCGAAACGCTTGGCGATATGTCGCCCGGCGATCGCAATTCTTCGGTTGTCGACCGTCGGTTCAAGTATTTGCTGGCCTGTAGTGATGGAATCTGTCACTGGTCACTCCTTCGTGATGAGAATGTGAGGATCGACATCATTGTCGGGGGTTCTGGCTACGAGGAAATCGCGAGAGAGGCGATACGGATCTTCGACCGTTCGCGACTCGACGTCGAAAGTCCGTCCGGATCGACGGAAGTTATAACTCGGCCACGGGGCTTCGCCCTCGGTGATAAATCGGACCCACGATGAGTGAATCTCGCGTGCGAGAGACGCTGGCGGGTTATCGCCCGATGAGGTCGAGACCAGCTCGGCATCGAGGTGATCCCACACGTACGGCAGTTCAAGGCAGTGCACCGCTATTCCGATCGTCGGACTCTTCCATCGGAAGTCGTACAGCCAGGTCGAGCATGTCCGAAGTGATGCGATGAGTTCTGTCGACCCACGAAACAGTCGTTCGGTGATGCCCTGCCCAACAAGGTCTGTCGGCGTGGATATGTTCAGTTCCCGGACGAATCGCTTCGCGAAGTCGCCGTCATAGCCGAACTTCTCAAGTAGGTCTAGGGCTTGGGTGTCCGCAACTGCGTCCTGTGCTGCCATGCCGATCATGTTGAATTCATGTGCCGTGGCACCGATGAGTAGCGGTTTGTCGCTACCGATGCCGCGGCGCACGGCTTCGATGACGTCGTACTCGACCAGAGGTCCGTCGACTACAGGTGCGAAACGCAGACGCATTCGACCATCTCCGAGGGCGTTGGCGACTACTCGCCCGGCGTCGGGCTCAGACTTCGGTGCGACGACGTCTTGGGCGTCGAGGATCGCGTCCTCGTCAAGGTCTGCAAACGCCTCTCGATTCGAGGCGATGCCGAGGAGACGGGCCATAGTTTCGGTTTGGTCGCGCGCTTCGTGGAGTTCCACGTGGTCGGTAGTGCCGGACCCGACGATTGCCGCACGAAACAGGTGCTGAGCACGTGGCATCGTCAGCAGCGTCAGTACTGCACCGCCGCCGGCGCTTTGCCCGCCGATGGTGACCTGACTGGGGTCTCCACCGAACGCGACGATATTCTCCTGGACCCATTCCAAAGCGGCGAGCCAGTCGCGGACGGCACGGTTCTCCGGCGCCCCCGGAATCGATCCGAACCCGTCGAATCCGAGTCGATAGGAGATTGAGACAGTGACGACTCCGTCGCGGTTGAACGCTCGCCCGTCGTACCAGCTGCTCGACGGAGAACCCGCGACATAGGCTCCTCCGTGAATCCATACGAATACCGGCAGGCGTGCGTCGGGATTTCCCGGGGCGGATGTAAAGACGTTCACAAGGAGTGTGTCATCCCCCGGATAGCTAGGTTCGGGCACGGATGAGACGGCCATAAATGGCCTTCGTTGCGGTGTGGGCCCTGGCCGAGAGGCGTCCCGAACCCCGTACCATGGGCGTCGTGCGCGGGGTTCCATGAACCTGTTCTCGCCAACAGGCGGCTCGGCGAAGGGGATTCCGTAGAAGGCGGCCGATCCCCCGCGCCATACCCCTCTTACTGGGCCGGCATTGGTCATCGCTTCTGGGCGGTTCATGGCGGCGTCCTTGGATTTCAGATGATGGATGGAATTCCAGTTGCGTCGGCCCGTGCAGGTCACCGGCGCAACTGGAATACCTCAGTTGCAGGTGGAGACGTACTGGAACGCCTTCGAATCGGCGTCGTTCACGTTCTCCTTCGTGAGGATCTTCAAGGGGATCGTTTGATTTTTGCTAGCGTCCGGCATGACCGGCGTGGTGCCAGGGTTCGCCTTTCGGTAGTCCAGGATGGCTTTCACACCCTCCTGTCCGATGCGATATGCGGATTGAGCGAGGGCAGCGCTGATGGTGCCCTCTTGCAGGCCTTGGACGACCTCGGGTGTCGCGTCGTAGGTGTACACCTTGACCTTGTCGGCTTTGCCTGCCTGCTTCACCGCAGCTGCGGCTCCGGCGCCCTCAGGGCCGCTCACCGCGTAGATTGCCTTGAGATCGGGATGCGCGACGATGAGCGCGGATGCCACGGATGCTGCTTTGGTGCGATCGACGTCGTCATACTGGACGGGCAGTACCTTCACATCGGGGGCGACCTTGCCCAGCGCGTCGATTACAGGCTGGTAGCGAGATGTGAAGATCTTCGCGCCCGCGATGCCACCGAGAATGCCGAGTTCGCCGCCGTGACCGATGTCCTTTGCGACATAGTGGGCGAAGTCGGTGTTATCTGATGAGCTCGTGATCTGGGCGTATTCGACCGGAGGGATCACCGGGACGTTTACGACGACGACCGGGGTACCCGTCTGCTGCAGGCTCTGGATCTTGGTGTTGTAGCTGCTATCTCCGCTGCCGGACATCAGGATTCCACCGGGATTGGTTAGCGATACCGCGTCGAGGTTGGCCTGGAGTTCCTGGATTGATGTCGAGTTTGTCGGCTTCCACGTCATCGTCGCACCCTCGGCCTCGGCCTCCTTGGAGGCGCCGCACATAAGCGTGACGAAGAACGGATCAGAAGCGTTCTGGACCACGCCCCCGATCTTGACGCCAGATCCAGATGCGTTGCTACCAGCGCTTGTGTTCGCTGCGTTGGATGATCCCGAGCATCCCGTCAGCAGCCCGAGCGAAATGATCGTGAACCCCGCGAAATAAACTAGTCCGGCGCGTTTCATTTGTCCTCCTTGACATTGGAACTACGTACAGGGAATGCCCACCTGGGAGCATGGTCGTCCACTCCGGGGGACGGTATCCACGGTCAGCGAAAAGTATCCGCGTGATTACGTTTCGCCAACTGTATAAGCGCAATAACATTTAAACAAGACGTCGAGATAACATTTATAAAGACGTTTCGACGATTTTCATGACATCACTGGGAGACGGTCAGATGAGCGAGATCCGACATACCCGCGGCCCCTACAAAAGCGGTCTCATGAGACGTAAGCAGATCCTCGCGAAGGCGAGCGAGGTCTTCGCGACTTATGGTTACGGAGCGGGCTCGCTCCGGCAGATTGCGGTTGAGGTGGGGGTCACACCGGCAGCCCTCATGCGACACTTCGAGAGCAAGGAGGACCTGCTCGTCGAGGTGCTTCGCTACTGGGGGGAACAAAGCCCGAAGCCGGATGGAGATGCCGCCGGCGTCGAGTACTTCGAGGGTCTCCGCTCGGTGATGAGATACAACGCGAATCATCGGGGATTCCTGGAGCTATTTCTCACTCTGAGCACTGAAGCGTCGAATCCCGGCCACCCGGCCGGTAACTTCATCCGTGAACGAAACGCTCAGACGCTCGAACGGTTCACATGGCACCTTGCGTCCGCGGTCCAGCGAGGAGAGGTGATACGAATGGACTCGATTGAGATCTCGGCAGAGTGTCGCACTCTAATCTCAGTCATGGACGGACTAGAGCTTCAATGGCTCCTCGACCCCAGCGTGGAACTGGTTAGTCTCTTCGACCGCCACCTCGATCTAACGATTGTTCGCTGGACGGCCTCGGGCGACAAAGGGCCTTGTTCGCCCCTAGCCAAAGAGGTTGCCTCGGCGCCAGAATAGGCTCGGCTGGCAGGTCGGGCCCCCTGTTCAGCGTTGCCGCGAATCTCGGTGAACCGCTTACTGATGCGCAGTTGGAACTCCTAGACGCTGTTGCCGTAGCGACTCGCCGCGAGCGGCTCGCTTGCGAAGGCGCGGACGCCCCCGTGCCGGCTACATCGCCGGTTGGGCCAACGCAGACGCCACGCTGATCGCATCCACCCCTGACCCTGTCCTTGGCACCGTTCACGCGATCACCTGCGCCTACCCGGACACAACGTTCTCTGTCGTTGAACCGTGTGCAGCACGTCGCACCTCAGGGTTTGCGCATCGGACCGGATAATTCTCCCTCCGGGACGGAGCGGTAGCTTGCAGGAGGAGGATCGCCGTCAGGCTATGCCTTGCACCACGAAAGCCTCAGTACTGTTGCTTAACGGCTGGACCTCGCCCGTCCACCTTGCGAGGGTGTGGTCCAGGTGGCTGCTGAAAAGGGCCACTAGATCGAGCTCGGGTTGGAGGAGCCATTGGAGCTCGATGCCGTCCATCAGGGCCATAAGTCCCCTGGCTTCGCTTTCGACCTGCTCCGCTGGCAGGAAAACTTCCCCGGCGTCAATCGCCTCGCGTATCCGGGAGCTCAGGCTCGCCACCGTGCTGTCGTACCGTTTCACGATGAAATCCCGTGCGGGGTGTTCCGGATTCGATGCTTCTGTGGCCAGAGTCAGGAAGAGCTCTATGAGGCCCCGATGGGTGAGGTGGTACTCCATCATTGCCGGGAGCTGGCGGATGTGGTCGAGGCCTGGAGCTGTGCTGCTGGCCACCTGGCTCTCCTCATCCCAGTATTCGAGTACGGCCGTGAGCAAGCCCTCTTTGTCCTGAAAGTGTCTGATCAAGGCTGCACTGGTGACGCCGACATCGTCGGCGATGTTCCGCAAGGACCCTGCGTGGTAGCCATACTGGGCGAAGATGCGGGCTGCCGCCCTCACGATCTGCTTACGGCGCGCGACGCCTTTGGGGTACGTGCCTTTGGTCGCCGGCTTCTCTGCCACGCCCGTCACCGCCATTCTGTTCCGTTTTGAACGAGCCCTTGCAAAAAAGTTACCAGACGCTTATATTTTTGAAAACTGAGCGATCCATAATTGTTGGGCCGTCCCGCTTGGCCCTCGGTCTGGCGGGCTGGTAGCGGATCGGGCCGAAATCGCACACTGCCCCTTCACTCTGGCTCTGCAGTGAAGGGGATCCCGCGCATCTGGTGTCCGGCGACATTTCTAGGCTTCCGTTCCGGGCGCTCCGGCTCGTCGAGGACCCCGCCATCGAACGACGCCGGCCTGCCCCGAACACCGTGGGATCTTACGTCTCGCCCGGTAAGGCCCGCTGAAGACCGGTATCGCGCACAGCCGGGGGTCTTTATGGATGTTCTGCAATGTGACCCTGCGCCAGAACAGGGCCTTCCTCCTGCCCCGACTCCCAACGAATCTCAAGGTTCGATGAGGCGTACTGCATCGAGCCTCTTGCAAAAAAGTTACCAGACGCTTATATTTCTTAAAAGTAAGCGAACGGTGATTATTGGACCGGAGCTACGGAAATGCACCTCGTTCTGGAGAACGGAGTGCGCTGTCCTACCACAACGGAGTTTTAGGAAGAGACATGATGAGTATCAAAAGACGTTTTGTCGCCACTGCGGCGGCGGCACTGGTGTCAGCCTTGGCTTTCACTGGCTGCAGCGGCACTCCGCAGGAGTCCACTTCCAATCAGGAAGGGCCCGCAACGGCTCCGCTTCTGAGGATCGGCGCCCTGCAGGAGCCCCAGAGTTACGACCCCGCGCAGGCCAATGAGGGTCACCTGGCGCCGATCTACCAGGCCGTCTATGACACGTTGATCAAGCGGGAAGCAGACGGGGCGCTTAGCCCGATGCTGGCTACCTCGTGGGAGCCGGGCCAGGACGGATTGTCCTACACACTGAAGTTGCGCGAGGGTGTGAAGTTCACGGACGGCGAGGCCTTCGATTCTGCTGCGGTGAAGGCCAATGTGGAGCACTTCAAGAAGGCAAACGGGCCGCTTGCCAGTTCGATGGACTCCGTCGTCGGGGTGGAGACGCCCGACACCACAACTGCTGTATTGAAGCTTTCGGAAGCCGACCCCGGCCTTCCGTACTCCCTGACGAACGCCGCTGGCTACATGGGTAGCCCCAAGGCACTCGAGACAACCGGAATTAAGACCAACCCGGTTGGTTCCGGTCCCTACGTTCTCGATGTCGCCAACACCGTTGCAGGTTCGAAGATCACAATGACCCGCAATGCTGACTACTGGGGCGACAAGCTCCCGTATGACAAGGTTGAGTTCCAGGTTTTGGCCGAAGAGACGGCACGCCTGAATGCGCTTAAGTCAGGCCAGGTCGACGCTGCGGTCTTCCAACGGACCGCCACGGCGGCAGAGGCTGAAGGCGCGGGACTGCTGCACAAGCCGTACGCCACCAACTGGGAAGGCATTTGGTTCTTTGACCGTGATGGAACCAAGATGCCGCAACTCAAGGATGTCCGGGTCCGCGAGGCACTGTCCCTGGCGATCGACCGCGAGGCCCTGCTGCAGAGCGTTGGCCTAGGCAAGGGTGAGCTGACCAGCCAAACTTTCGGCCCCGCCACCCAGGGATATGACCAGGCCCTTGATGGTAAGTACGCCTACGATCCCGACCGTGCACGTGAACTCCTGAAGGAAGCCGGAGCGGAGAACCTGGCCGTGACGCTGCCAGTCAGCCAGGCCTTTGACCCGTCGATCTATGACGGTATCGAACAGAACTGGAAGGACGTCGGGGTGAACGTTACCCGGCACCAGTGGGCACCCGGCACAGCCATTGCGTCGATGCTCCGCGGCGAGTTCTCGGTCGCCTATATGAGCCTGGTGCAGCGCGATGACTGGCGTCACATCCAGCTCTTGCTCGCACCGAACGCAACCTGGAACCCTTTCAAAACTGAGCGTCCTGAAATCGATGAACTGATCACGAAGGCCCAAACCGGGGATGAAAAGGCCATCGCTGAAGCCGCGAAAGAGATAAACAAAATCGTCGTTGACGAGTACTGGTTCAGCCCCATCTACCGGCTGGAGCAGCACTTCTACCACAACGACAAGGTTGATGTTCAGAACCAGGCGGAGCAGGCAGTTCCGTCCATCTACAACTACAAGCCCACGGGCAAGTAGCAGTCCACGGGTGCCGGAGCTACGGCCCCGGCACCCGTGACTACCCGGACATAGGAGTCCCAAGTGACAAACTTTCTGCTGCGGCGTTTATTCTCCGCCGTCGTCCTGCTCGTGGCGGTGTCTTTCCTGGCCTATGTGCTGCTCTTCCCCACCGCGGGGGACATCTCCCGGAACATCCTGGGTGAAAACGCCACCGAGGCCCAGGTTGCACTGAAGAACCAGGAGCTCGGCCTGGACCAGCCGCTGATGATCCAGTACTTCGCCTGGTTCATGAAGGCGATTTCCGGCGATCTCGGCGTCTCGTACTTCAGCAGCCAGCCGGTCTGGGACACCCTGATGATCCGGCTCCCGGTCACCCTGAGCCTGGTGATCGTGGTGACGCTGCTGACCGGCGTCCTCGCTTTCGCGGCCGGCATTTACGCCGCGGTACGCAAAGGCTGGGTGGACCGTACCCTGCAGATCCTGGCCACCCTCGGAGATGCGCTGCCACCCTTCATCGTGGCCCTGTTCCTGGTCACGTACTTCGCCATCCAGCAGAAGGTGTTTCCCGCAACGGGCTTCATCCCCTTGACCGAGTCCCCGGCCGGCTGGGTCAGGACCATCACCCTGCCGGTCATTGCCCTCGCGATCGGCGGTGTGGCAGGGGTGGCCCAACAGGTCCGCTCTGCCACTCTCGGGGTGCTCCGCAATGACTACATCCGGACCGTCCGCAGCCGCGGGCTGTCCGAGCGCCGGATCATCCTAACGTCCGTGCTGCGCAACGCCTCCACGAACGGCCTGACCAGCTTGGCCGTCCAGGTAGTAGGCATCCTCGGCGGCGCCGTCGTCATCGAAGTGGTGTTCGCCTTGCCAGGACTGGGTTCACTCGCCGTCGAAGCGACAAGCCGGACCGACCTGCCCCTCATCGTCGGCGTCATTCTCGCCGTCGTGCTCATCGTCGTCGCCGTCAACCTGATCGTCGACGTCCTCGTCGCCTGGCTCAACCCGAAAGTCCGACTGTCATGACACTTGCGACCGAAGTTCCCACCGACGTCGAACCCGTCGTCGCCCGCTCAGGCCTGATCCGGCGCTTCCTCCACAACCCCCTCGGGCTGATCTCCAGCATTGTGCTCCTGGTTGTCATCGTCATCGCCATCGTGGTTCCTTTCCTGGGTTTGCCCGACCCCAACGGCGTGAACCTGCGCGAAGCCACGCGCCCGCCCGGCCCGGGCCACCTGCTGGGCACCGACAGCTCCGGCCGGGATACGTTCAGCCGCCTCATGTGGGGCAGCCAAGTCATCCTCATCGGCGCAGGCATCGCCCTCGCCATCTCACTGGTCATAGGCACCGTAACCGGTCTGCTCGCCGGCTACTATGGCGGCTGGTTCGACAGCGGCGCGTCATGGTTCAACAACCTCAACATGGCGCTTCCCGGCATCGTTGTCCTGCTCGCCGTCCGCGCCGTGGTGGGCCCGTCCGTGTACATTGCCATGGCTGTTTTCGGTGTGCTCCTCACGCCGGCGTTCTTCCGGGTGGTCCGCGGAGCAGTGCAGTCGGTCCGCAACGAACTCTACGTTGACGCGGCCCGAGTGTCCGGCCTCAGCGATGCCAGGATCATCTCCCGCCACATCCTTACGGTGGTCAGGGCACCGGTGATCATCCAGGCCGCACGCGTGGCCGGCATCGCCATCGCCATCCAGGCCGGGCTTGAATTCCTCGGCGTCACCGACAGCTCTGTCCCCTCCTGGGGCAACATGCTAAACGAAGGCTTCCGCAAGATCGCACTGAACCCCGGCCTCATCCTCTGGCCCAGCCTCGCGATCGGCCTGGTCTGCATGGCCCTCGTTCTCTTCGGCAACGCGCTCCGGGACGCCCTGGAAGATCGCGGCCATGGCACCACACGCGCCGTCCGGCTCCCGGCCCGCCCCGCCGTCGAGCCTTCGGCCACCGCAGCCGCGGCTACGCCGGCGCCAGCCCACCCGGAGAACGCCCTCCTGTCCGTGCAGAACCTCAAAGTCGCCTACGGCATCGGCCCCGGGCAAAAGGAAGTCGTCCACGGCGTCACCCTCCACGTCGCACCCGGCGAAGTCCTGGGCCTCGTAGGCGAGTCCGGCTCCGGAAAAACCCAGACCGCTTTCTCCATCCTGGGTCTGCTGCCTGAGGGCGGCCGCGTCTCGGAAGGCTCCATCCTGTTCGACGGCAAAGAGCTCTCCACCATGGGACCAAAGGACCGTACGGCCCTGCGCGGCACCGACATCGCCTACATCCCGCAGGAACCGATGAGCAACCTGGACCCGTCTTTCCGGATCGGGCACCAGCTCACCGTCCCCATGCGGACCAAACTCGGGCTCTCCAAAGCCGACGCGAAGTCCCGTGCCCTGGCGCTGCTGGCCAGGGTGGGGATCGCCGACCCGGAGAAGACGTTCAAGTCCTACCCGCACGAAGTCTCCGGCGGCATGGCCCAGCGCGTCCTCATCGCCGGCGCCGTCTCCTGCAACCCCCGCCTGCTCATCGCCGACGAGCCCACCACGGCCCTGGACGTGACCGTACAGGCAGAAGTGCTCGACCTGCTCCGGGACCTGCAACGCGAAACGGGCATGGCCGTGGTCATGGTCACCCACAACTTCGGCGTGGTGGCCGACATCTGCGATCGGGTGGCCGTAATGCAGGACGGGCGCCTCGTGGAAGTGGACACCGTGGAGAAGATCCTTACCTCACCGTCCCAGGCCTACACGCAGAAACTCCTCGATTCCATGCTCGAGGACAGCCCAACCCGCCCCTATCCCTTCGACGATGACCTTCCGTCACCCCTGCAAGCCAAGGAGTAAACCATGACGAACACCAACCGGCTCCTGGAAGTCGAGAAGCTCGCCGTGGAATACCCCGGCCACGGCCGCAAGCCGGCCTTCAAAGCCTTGGAGGAGATCTCCTTCGCCATCCGGCAAGGCGAAACACTGGGCCTGGTGGGCGAATCCGGCTCAGGCAAGACCACCATCGGCCGGGCCATCCTCGGCCTGGCCAAACCCACCGCCGGGCACATCCGCTTCGACGGCAAGGACATCACCCACGCCAGCCGCCACGACCGGCGCGCCCTCAGCCGAGACATCCAGGTGGTATTCCAGGACCCCTACACCTCCCTGAACCCGTCAATGACAGTCGAGGACATCCTCTCCGAACCCCTCACCATTCAGGGCACCACCAAAAAAGATGCTCTGGCACGGGTCCGCGGGCTCCTGGACCGGGTCCATCTCCCCGCCAACTCCGGCGGCCGGCTGCCCCGCGAATTCTCCGGCGGCCAGCGCCAACGCATCGCCATCGCCCGGGCCATCGCCGTCAAACCACGCCTGATCGTCTGCGACGAACCCGTCTCAGCCCTGGACCTCACCACCCAGGCAACAGTCCTGGACCTCCTGGTCGAAATCCAGGAAGCCACCAAGGTCGCCTACCTCTTCGTCTCCCACGACCTCAGCGTCATCCGCCATATCAGCCACAACGTCATCGTCCTCTACAAGGGGCACATCGTCGAAAAGGGCCGCGCCGCCCAAGTCACCTCCCAGCCAGCCCACCCCTACACACAGAGGCTCTTCATGTCAGCTCCGGTGCCGAACCCCGCCCAGCAACGCGAACGCCGCGAAGCACGCCGCCAGCTGGTCACCGCAACCGCCGAACAGGCAGCATGAGCGTGGACCTCACGCCGGAATTCCTGCGCACACCAGACGGCACCGTGTACCGGGACCTCAACGGCAACGGCATCATGGACCCGTATGAAAACCCGGGGCTCCCCGTCGCAGAGCGGGTCGAGGACCTCCTCGGCCGGCTCTCCCTGGAGGAGAAGGCCGGCCTGATGTTCCACAGCGTAGTCAGCGCTGCCGAAAGTGGCAGGCTGGCCGACGATGAGCCCAGGCCCGGTCGCAGCGGAACGCACGAACTCGTGTCCGAAAAGCTCATCAACCACGTTAACGTCCATCAGCTTCCCACCCCGACGTTAGCCGCCCGGTGGGTGAACGAGCTGCAACGGCTGGCGGTTTCCTCGAGCCCTCATGGCATCCCCGTCACACTTTCAACAGACCCCCGCCACTCGTTCGCTGAGAACTGGGGGGCCTCGTTCATGGCCGTCCACTTCTCTGCCTGGCCTGAACCCCTCGGCTTCGCCGCGATAGGTGACGAGCAGCTGGTCCGCCAGTTCGCAGGCATCGCCCGGGCGGAGTACACGGCCATCGGCATCCGCGCCGCACTCCACCCCACGTTGGACCTCGCGACCGAACCACGGTGGGCGCGCCAATACGGCACCTTCGGCCAGGACAACGACCTCGTGGCCCGCCTCGCCCTGGCATATCTTGACGGATTTGAGGGCGAGCCGCTCAATGGCGACAGCGTCGCCTGCATGGCCAAACACTTCCCCGGCGGCGGACCACAACAAGACGGAGAGGACCCGCACTTCCCCTACGGCCGCGAGCAGGTCTATCCCGGCGGCATGTTCGAACACCACCTGGAACCGTTCAAACGCGTCATCGCTCGGGGGGTTTCCGCGATCATGCCCTATTACGGGTTACCGGTTGGGCTGGAGCTCGACGGGGAGCCGGTCGAGCAGGTCGGCTTCGGCTACAACCGGCAAATCATCACCGGTCTTTTGCGCGAAAAACTGGGGTACGACGGGGTGGTGTGCACTGACTGGGGCCTGGTCACCGAGTCAAACCTCTTCGGGCGTCAACTGCCGCCCCGGGCATGGGGAGTGGAAGACCTGTCCGTTGAGGAACGAATCCTCAAGATCGTCGAGGCAGGCTGTGACCAGTTCGGGGGAGAAGAATGCCCGGAACTGATCGTCAACCTGGTCCATAAGGCGCTGATCCGGGAGGAACGGATTGACGCGTCGGTACGCCGGCTGCTCAAGGTCAAGTTCGAACTGGGACTGTTTGACAACCCCTACGTGGACGAAGCACACGCGGAGGCGCGGACGGCACTTCCCGAGTACGTGGAAGCAGGCCGGCGCGCACAGGCTCGATCCGTCACAGTACTGAAGAATGACATGGTCAACGGCGCGCCTCTTCTGCCCCTGGCCCGCGGGCTCCGTGTTTATTCGGCGGAGATCAGTCCAGACGCCCTGGCAATGGCCGGGTTGCGGCCCGCCACGGAACCCGGGGACGCGGACGTGGCGATCGTGCGCCTCAACGCTCCATTCGAGTACCGCGACCGGTACATGCTTGAGGCCAGCTTCCACGCCGGAAATTTGGAGTTCGGAGATGAGACCGTCATCAGCGTCAAGCGCCTCGCGGATAAGGTTCCCGTCGTTTTGGTCCCGCATCTCGACCGCCCGGCAATACTCACGCCGCTGGAACCGAACTGCACCGCCGTCGCGGCCGTCTACGGGGCATGTGATGAGGCGGTCCTCCAGGCCTTGACGGGTGACGTTGATCCCGTCGGCCGACTTCCGTTTCAGCTCCCCCGCTCGAACGCTTCAGTGGCCTCGTCCCGACCCGACGTCCCGGGCGATACTGATGACCCCCTGTACGAGTACGGATTCGGGCTGGAGCTACGACAGCGTGCAGACATGTCCGAGCCCTCGCCCTAACGAATGCCATAGCCAGAGAACGCTTCGGCCAAAGCCCCACAGCAGCACAGGGAATAGCTTCCCCACCGATCCCCGTCCGAACCGCCACCTCGGACGCCATAAGCAGACAGGCTTGAAATGAATGTAGACCAAGAAACTCCGCTAAAAAGCAAGGACGAACGCATAGGTGTTGGCTTCCTGGGGGCCGGGCCAGTAACCCAGGCCATCCACCTGCCCAGCCTTGCCCGCCTAACAGACCTCTTCAAGGTGAGCCACATCATGGACGTCAATCCGGCTGTTGCTGACTCGGTTGCGGGACGGGTGGGTGCCCGTTCGTCCTCCTCCATCGACGACCTGCTGGCCGATGACAACGTTGAGGTCGTGGCGATTTGCAGCCCCCATCAGTTCCACGCGGAACAGGTAATAGCCGCTTGCCGGGCCGGCAAAAAGGCTGTGCTCTGCGAAAAACCCTTTGCAGTATCAGCCGAGGAGGCGACGAACATATGCAAGGTGTCAGCGGAAACCGGGGTGCCAGTCATCGTCGGGGCTATGCACACCTTTGATCCCGGCTGGCTGGCCGCAGAAAAAATGTGGGGTGACCTTCCCGAGACGGCGCACTACATACGATCCTCGATTGTCCTGCCGCCTAACGCCCGTTTTGAGGACTTCGCAACCGAGGTAATTGCCCGTCCTTCTGCCATGCCAACACCTGATTACAGCGACCCGTCCGTCATCAAGGCACGCTTTGAGGGGATGGTGCTGGGCCTTGCCATCCACGACCTTCCGCTCGTCCGTCGCTTCGTGCCGGATTTCGACGATCTTCAGGTACTGCATGCTGCGATCGCCAAACCCTTCGGCTACTCGATCGTGTTGCGCGCAGGTGGCCGGACTATCGAGTTGTTGGCCTCGATCAACAAATCATGGAAGCCCGACTGGACGTTTGAGGCCTACGGCCCGGAGTCTGCGCTGAAGGTTACCTTCACCCCCTCCTACGTGCAGGCCGGATCCGCCATTGCTGAATTCAGCACAGCGGGCCGAAAGGTGGTCGCTGGCCCGCTCACATACAACGGGTACGAAGGCGAGTGGCGCCGCATCGCGGGCATCATCGCCGGCACCGACACCGCTCCCGCAGCCAGAACCCTGATCGAGGACCTGAGCTTCGCATTGAAAATAGCAAACGCGGCCGGGGCGGCTGCAATAGCCGACATGTCCCCGGCAGTACAGCCTGAGGAGGCCCACGCATGAGCAACCCCTTCACAGTGGCAGCAGAAGAAACTGCGCGCAAAACCGGTTCCATCGACGCCGTAGTCGCCTCGCTCCCCATTTCCCTGGCAAACGCGACTTTAGAACCTGACATCGTAGCCCTCGACGGAAGCAAAACCGGGTGGCCGGAGCGGGCGCAGGAGGCGCTCGACCGGGGTGCCCGGGCGACAGTCGTAATTTCACCAACTTCGACCACTGGTCCCGCACCGAAGACCAGCTCCAGGATCCTGTTCGACTGGGCCTTTGCATCCAACCCCGCCGTCCAGAAGGCTGCGGAAGCCGCAGACCGACTAGTCGCACCTGTGACGCTGCTCGAATCCCGCCTCGTTGTGCCAGCAGGAGTAGACCTCAACCAGGTCCTACTGGACCAGTTGACAGCAATAGCCCACATCGTGGGAGAAAACTCGCTTCCTCCTGGCTCGATCCGCCGGCTCCATGCCGATGAGTACGGCTATCAGATGTCCGGGACCCTCGCCGGTGGCGCTCCTGTTACGGTCTCCGCGGTCGTCACCGGCGCAGAGCACACGCACCTCGAAATCCGGCTTCTGACCCAGGACGAGAGCATCACGGTCTTTCTTCCCGCACCGGACACAGCAATCCCCGCCGAAGTCCGCATGACCACGCACGAGGGCGAACTGCTCCTGCCAACGCAATACGAATCAGCCCACCGCTCCACCTGGCGACGCGCCATCCGGACACTCTCGGAAGAAGCCGAAACACAGGACTTCGCCACGCTTCAACGAGCCGTAGCCGTCATGCACCCCTGAATGATGAGTCCGTCAACCTGATTCAGGGCCCGTGCGGCGATCGATAGAATCCACCCCGTCTCCTGAACCAGGCTGCCATATTCAGAATGATGCGCCCCGGACAAACGCTGGTTCCAAAGCGGCGGCACGTAGACCAGGCCGCCATCTCAACGTGCTGACAGCTACCAGCTATGGACGTGGTTCTCGTTGCCCAGGGGCCTTGCCCGGTCGACACGTACTTCAAGGGCTTGGCTACTGGTCTTCCCAAACAACTTGGAAGGAACGAACAATGACTGCCGTCCGTACCGACAGCTCAACAACCCACAAAGTCCTCGGCTACCCCTTGAACATCTGGCAAGTCGCCGCCTGGGACAAGGGGAAGTCGCAGCAAGGACACGTCCTTGTCTCGGGCAGGGGGAGGAACCGCCACTCGGTCCTCGCAACGGCGAATTCCTGAGCCTCCGCCGCCTAACCTTGCCCAAAAGTAACCCGCAAAGGAAACCCATGTCTTACTCGATCCAGCTGTACACCCTGCGCAACGCAATCCAGGACGACCTGCCTGGAACCCTCAGGAAGGTCGCGGAGATCGGTTTTACGCAGGTTGAGCCGTACAACTTCGTGGCCACGGCCAAGGAGCTCGGAGCTGCCCTGAAGGAAAACAGCCTCGCTGCTCCTTCCGGCCACGCGCCGCTGTTGAGCCAGGACCAGGACGAGATCTTCACTGCTGCCAAGGAACTGGGCATCACCACGGTCATTGAGCCCTACCTTCCGGCTGAGCACTGGCAGGACGCCGCCACCATCCAGGCGACCGCCGCGAAGCTCAACGCGGCAGCCAAAAAAGCCGCCAAATACGGCATCCGCGTCGGATACCACAACCACGCCTGGGAGCTGGAGTCCACCATCGAGGGCCGCACGGCGCTAGAGTACTTCGCCGACCTCCTTGACCCCGAACTGGTTCTGGAAGTGGACACGTACTGGGTCGCGGTCGGCGGTCAGGACCCCGTCGCGATGCTGGAACGGCTGGGTGACCGGGTGAAGTTAATCCACATCAAGGACGGCCCGCTGAACACCGACACCAAGGCACAGCAGCCCGCCGGGCAGGGCAAGGTCGCCGTGTGGGACGTCATCGGCGCCGCCAAGTCCTTGGAAGTGGGTGTGGTGGAGTTCGACGACTACTCCGGCGACATCTTCGAAGGCATCACGGAAAGCCTGACGTTCCTTAACGCCGCAGGTCCCTCGGCCAAGGCAGCGGAAGGCGCCAACGTATGAGCACCTCACCGCCTCTACCCGCAAGGGACCGGTTGGAGTCGCCATCATCGGCGCCGGGAACATCTCCGAGGCGACGCTCTCGCTGCCGGATAAAAACTACTTCGACGGCGAACTCAAGCTCGGCGTCCGGACGCTGAAGAACCGGAAATCATCCCGGCGACCGGTCCGGTCAACGGCCGTGGCATGCGCGTTCTCGACAGGGCAAGTTCCATCCGTGCCGACGTCCCGCACGGAGCCACCGGCGACCTCGCCTACCACGTGCTAGACACCACGGTCTCCATCGCGGAGTAGGTGGAATCAGGCTCGTTCGTGGACGTGACCAGCAACGCACTTGACTTGGCAGCCTTCCCTGAGGACTGGGCACCGGAAACCGCAACCCTACAGAAATAGCGAGGAATCGAACCATGACCACCCCCGCCCACACTGACCAGAGCCCGGTTTCCCGGCAGGTTTCGCAAGCCGACCGCCCGTTGGGCGTGGCCGCCATCGGATACGCCTTCATGGGAAAGGCCCACTCGAATGCGTGGCGGAACGTGGCCAGCTTCTTCGACGTCCCGGCCTTCGAGCAGAAGGTGCTCGTTGGCCGGGACGCTACCCAGGTGGCCGAAGCGGCGGCCAAGTACGGTTGGGCTGAGTCCGCCACCGATTGGCGCTCCGTTCTGGAACGGGACGACATCGACATTGTGGATATCTGCGCACCCGGCTGGATGCACGCAGAGATCGCTATCGCGGCTTTGGAGGCAGGCAAGCACGTCCTGGTCGAAAAGCCTTTGGCGAACACCCTGGCCGAGGCCGAGGCCATGACGGACGCCGCCGCGACGGCCCGGTCCAAGGGCATGCAGTCCATGATCGGTTTCAACTACCGCCGTGTCCCCGCTCTGGCACTCGCCCGCGAACTGATCGCTGAAGGGCGGCTGGGTACTGTCCGGCACATCCGAGCCGCCTACCTCCAGGACTGGCTCTCCGACGCCCAATCCCCCATGACCTGGCGGCTTCGCAAGGAAACAGCTGGCTCAGGCGCCCTGGGAGATATCGCCTCCCACGCCATCGACCAGATCCAGTACCTGACCGGACAAACCATCCTGGAGACGTCCGGAGTGCTGAAGACCTTCATCGCCCAGCGCCCCGGGCCGAATGGTACTGAGGACGTCACGGTCGACGACGCCGCCTGGGCCACGTTGTGGCTCACCGGGGACATGGGCGGGTCCGTCGAAGCATCACGTGTGGCCACCGGCCAGAAAAACAGCCTCCGGATCGAGGTGTACGGTACGGATGGCGCTTTGACCTTCGATTTGGAAAGTCTCAACGAACTGAACTTCCTGGACGCCACCGCCCCGGTCCGTGAACAGGGCTTCCGGCGGATCCTGGTCAACGAACCCGAACACCCGTACCTCGAAGCCTGGTGGCCGCAGGGCCACATCATCGGCTGGGAACACACCTTCACCCACCAGATCCGCGACTTCCTCATAGCCATCGACACCGGTCAAGCGCCCTCCCCGTCGTTCGAAGACGGACTGCAAGTTCAGCGCGTCCTGGCCGCAGTCGAAGCATCTGCCAACAACAAGAGCACGATCACCGCTGTCGCTGACCCAGCGCCTGCTTCTGAAGGAGCCTGATATGCCCCGCCCCTACACCCTGTTCACCGGCCAGTGGGCCGACCTCCCGTTCGAAGAAGTCGCCAAACTGGCCTCCGGCTGGGGCTACGACGGCCTCGAAATCGCCGTATCCGGGGACCACCTGGACGCCTGGCGCTGGGACGAACCCGGCTACGTCGAATCCAAGCTCGCCGTCCTGGACAAATACAACCTCAAGGTCTGGGCCATCTCCAACCACCTCAAAGGCCAGGCCGTGTGCGATGACCCCATCGACTTCCGGCACGAAGCGATCGTGGGCGCGAAGGTCTGGGGCGACGGGGACCCCGAGGGCGTCCGCACCCGCGCCGCGGAGGAAATGAAACACACCGCCAGGCTGGCGAAGGCACTCGGTGTGGACACCGTCGTCGGATTTACCGGCTCCTCGATCTGGCAGTACGTCGCCATGTTCCCGCCCGTCCCTGAAAAGGTCATCGACGCCGGCTACCAGGACTTCGCGGACCGCTGGAACCCCATCCTGGACGTCTTCGACGAATGCGGCGTCCGCTTCGCCCACGAAGTCCACCCCTCCGAAATCGCCTACGACTACTGGACCACCGTCCGCACCCTCGAAGCGATCGGCCACCGCGAAGCGTTCGGCCTGAACTGGGATCCGTCCCACTTCATGTGGCAGGGCATGGACCCCGTGTCCTTCATCTGGGACTTCAAGGACCGGATCTACCACGTCGATTGCAAGGACACGAAGCTCCGCCCCACCGGCCGGAACACCGTCCTCGGCTCGCACCTGCCCTGGGGCGACCCCCGCCGCGGCTGGGACTTCGTCTCCGCGGGCCGCGGCGACGTGCCCTGGGAATCGTCTTTCCGGGCCCTGGCAGCGATCGGCTACACCGGCCCCATCTCCGTCGAATGGGAGGACGCCGGCATGGACCGCCTCCACGGTGCACCGGAAGCCCTCGCCGCGCTGAAGAAATTCGATTTCCCCGCCTCGAACACCTCGTTCGATGCGGCCTTCAGCAGCAGAAACTAACCTGCGAGTCTGCCTTAAGAAACCTGTTGTCTGCGCAAAGCGATTCGAAGATCCCGTCTACAGCAGTTCCAACGTGCACACGATCCGCGCCATCGTGGGCCGGGGTCTGGCGTACTCGCTGCTGATGAAGGCAGTCGATGAGGGCAGCGAACACCCCTGCCGCTGAAGTATCTCCGATTGCCCAGAAAACAGGAACCAAATCACTGCTTAGCAGCCCTTGCTCGACGCGGTCCTTCAGGCTCCCGTCAGACTCAAGTACACCCCAACCTGACGTCAGGCATTGTCCAAATTAGTTGTCAGAATAGGATCGATTTCCCGCTTTCTCGACACACCCCCTTTGGGAGTCATAGATTTCATCCTGACGCCTTCGGCGCAGGATTTCAGTGGCAGGTCAAAGGATCGGTATACAAGGGTCAGCACCCTGGACCAGAACGACAAGCGCCAGTTCGACGGCGAGGCCCGCGAGTTCGGAATCAGCCAGGCAGCGCCCCACAGTATCTACGCCAGGCGAAGAATTGAGTGGCTTACACCAACCCTGCGCCCCAAAGAATAGCGCTCCCTTGTAATACAAGTAGCAGACTTGTATTATAAGTAAGAGGGCAACGCAGCCCGGACAGCCTGCTTTCGAGGAGCAACCATGAGTACCGTTGATGCCATCCGGCACGTCAAGCTTTCCACCGCGCGGCTGCCGCTGGCCGTCCCCATCAGTGACGCCAAGGTTTTCACCGGCCGCCATAAGCCCATGACAGAAGTGGTGTTCCTGTTCGCGGAGATAACTACGGAGCTGGGCCACAGCGGCATCGGCTTCAGCTACTCCAAGCGCGCCGGCGGCCCCGCCCAGTATGCCCACGCCAAGGAGGTCGCACAGGGACTTATCGGCGAGGACCCTAACGACATCGGCAAGATCTACACCAAGCTGCTCTGGGCCGGCGCTTCGGTGGGCCGCTCGGGTGTGGCCACGCAGGCCCTGGCCGCGATCGACATCGCGCTGTACGACCTCAAGTCCAAGCGCGCCGGCCTGTCCCTGGCCAAATTCCTGGGCGCCTACCGGGACTCCGTCCAGACCTACAACACGTCCGGCGGCTTCCTCAATGCCTCCCTGGAAGAGGTCAAGGACCGCGCCACCGTCCTGCTGGAGGAAGGCATCGGCGGCATCAAGATCAAGGTGGGCCTGCCGGACAGCAAGGAAGACCTGCGCCGCGTGGCCGGCATCCGCGAACACATCGGCTGGGATGTTCCCCTGATGGTGGACGCCAACCAGCAGTGGGACCGGGCCACTGCCCTGCGCATGGGCCGCCAGCTGGAGCAGTACAACCTCATCTGGATCGAAGAGCCGCTCGATGCCTACGACTTTGAGGGCCATGCGCACCTCGCCAACGTCCTGGACACCCCCATCGCCACGGGCGAGATGCTGGCGTCCGTGGCCGAGCACAAGGGCCTCATCACCGCCAACGGCTGCGACATCATCCAGCCGGACGCACCTCGCGTCGGCGGCATCACCCAGTTCCTGCGCCTCGCTGCCCTCGCGGACGAACGCGGGCTTGGCCTGGCGCCCCACTTCGCCATGGAGATCCACCTGCACCTCGCCGCGGCGTACCCGCGGGAACCGTGGGTGGAGCACTTCGACTGGCTGGATCCGCTGTTCAACGAGCGCCTCGAAACCAAGAACGGCCGCATGCTCGTCCCGGACCGTCCCGGCCTGGGCGTGACCCTCAGTGACCAGGCCCGCGCCTGGACCACCGAGTCCGTGGAGTTCGGCGCGTAACCTTGAACGCATGAGCCGGAACCTGACCGCGGACCTCGCCGCCGACCTTCGCACCCGCATCGTGGACGGCGTCATCCAGCCCGGCGACAAGCTTCCCAGCGAAAACGCGCTGATGGTCGACTTCGGCGTCAGCCGCACCGTGGTGCGCTCCGCGCTGACGCGCCTCCAGGCCGAAGGGCTGGTGGAAACCGAACGCGGGCGGGGCAGCTTCGCGCTGACCCCGCCCGACGACGGCCCCCAGCCAGTCCCGGGCAGCCGCCCCGTCGCCAGCATCGAAGACCGCATCCACCTGCTGGAATTCCGGCTGGGCGTCGAGACCGAAGCTGCGGCCCTGGCCGCCCGCAACCACTCCGACCGCCAGCTCCGGGCGGTCAATGCTGCCCTGGAACAGTTCGCCGCCAGCGCTGACCACCCCGGCCACGCCATGAAGGCGGACTTCGAGTTCCACCGCGCAATCGCGGCCGCCTCCGGCAACCCTTTCTACTCCGATTGCCTCGCCGCCCTGGGCCAGACGATGATCGCGATGCCGCGCACCCGGCTGCTCACCGGCGTCGAACATTACGCACGGGACCACTTTGACCAGGTGGTGCACGAGCACCGGTCCATCGCTGCCGCCATCGCCGACGGCGATGAGACCGCCGCCTCAGCCGCCATGCGCAGCCACCTCGCAAATTCCCGACGGCGGTTCACGGCTTCGGTACGCCCACCCGCTTAGGCACCGCCCGCGCTCAGCGCTCCTCGCGGCCGCGGGCCAGCACCTGCCCCTTGAAGAACTCGGGCCGCAGCCGGGACATCATCAGCATGATCACCACGCCCAGCAGGATCACGCCCATGCCCAGGATGAACACCATCCCCAGCCCGCCCACCGATGATCCGGAGCCGTACTCGGGGTCCATGGAATCGGCGGCGGTCTTGAAGAACATCACCAGCAGGATGACTCCGCCCAGCAGCGGCGCCAGGAACTTGAAGAAAAAGGCGCGGCCATTGCTGAACGCCTGGGCCCGGAAGAACCAGACGCATGCCAGGGCTGTGATGCCGTAGTAGAAGCAGATCATCATGCCCAGCGCCGTGATGGTGTCCCAAAGCGCGTTCTCCGAGGTGGTCCGGGTGATGACGTAGAAGGCTGCGGCGGCAACGCCCGCGGCGATCGTGGCGTAACTCGGGGACTTGAAGCGCGGGCTGACCTTGCCGAAACGGCCCGGGAGTGCCCTGTAGTGACCCATCGACAGCATGGTCCGCGCCGGAGACACAAACGTTGACTGCAGCGAGGCGGCCGAACTGCTCAGGATGGCGAGGGACATCAGGATGGCGAACGGTCCCATCACCGGCCCGGAGAGGACGGCGAAGATGCTCGACTGGTTGTCCGGATTCCCGGCGCCCAGGCCGGTTTCGCCCACCCCCGCAAAGGACAGGGTTGCCAGCGCAACGGTCATGTAGATCGCCACAATCACCACCACGGTGACGGTTGCTGCCCGCCCCGGAGTCTTCTCCGGATTTTTGGTTTCCTCGTTCATGGTCAGAGTGACGTCCCAGCCCCAGTATATGAAGATGGAGAGGGAAACCCCGGCAGCAAAGGCTGAGAAGGATCCGACCGCGAACGGATTAAACCAGTCCGGCGAAATGGCGGTCGCATCAAACGCCGAGCCGTTGGCCACGTGGCTGAAGGCGGCAACGGCAAACCAGCCAAGCACCAGCAGCTGGAACGCCACCAGTACATACTGCACGCCCTTGGTGGCTTCCATGCCCCGATAGGAAATCCAGCAAGCCAGGGCGATGAACACCAGGGTCGTGGCGATGTTCAGCGGCAAGTTCTTGCTCAGCTCGCCCAGTTCCGGGTTCCCGAACAGCTGGGCCAGCATGAGGTAGAAGAAGTCGACGGCGACCGCCGCCAGGTTGGACAGCACAATGATGGTGGCTGCAATCAGCCCCCAGCCACCCATCCAGCCGATCCACGGACCAAAGGCGCGCGATGCCCACGTAAACGAGGTGCCGGCGTCGGGCATGGCATTGTTCAGTTCGCGGTAGCCGAACGCCACCAGGATCATGGGGATAAATCCCACCAGGAAGATCGCCGGCAGCTGGACCCCCACTTCCGAAACCGTTGGCCCCAGCGCCGCGGTCAGCGTGTACGCAGGCGCGATGCAGGAGACACCGATCACGACGGCGCCCAGCAATCCCACCGCGCCCGCCTTCAGGCCCTTCCCGCTCAGGCCTTTTTCAGCCAGGCCATTGCCCGGGGCGCTGGGTGGCTGTGCTGTCACTTCTTTGGGACTCATGGCCTTGCCTCTCTTTCATTCGACGCTGAATGGGGTGGAGCTGGTGCGCTCAGCCGACGGCGGCCGCGGCCTCGATTGCCGCACCGGAAGCGCCAGCCGCAGCCACGATGCGCGCCGCGGTGCGCTGGCCCATGCGGACGGCTCCGTCAACATGCTGGTAGCCTTCGGCGGCGAGGTCCGAGGAGCACCAGTAGATAGGGCCCACGGGGGCGTGCTGGTCCTTGCCGTAACGGTGCAGGCCGCCAAGATCGTAGCTGGCCGCGTACGCGCCCCGGGTCCATTCCTCGGACCCCCAGTCGGATTCGTAGTAGACCTCTGGCTCCAGGGCCTTGTCCCCCAGGAACCCGGCAATCGATTCCAGGATGGCGCGGCGGCGGTCCTCGGCACTCAGCTCGAAGACGGCGTCGGCCTTTTCATCCGAGACGAAGCCCACCAGGGTTCCCCGTGAATCACCGTGGTTGGTGTTGTCGTAGACCTCCTGGACCAGCGAACCGGCACCGAAACCCGTTCCGGAGAGTCCGTCTTCACGCCAGAACGGCGTGCTGTAGACGGCGTGGACCTTGATCACCAGGCCCAGGGACTGGTGCTGGTGCATCTGGTGCTGCCGCCGCGGAAGCGGCGGGTTAAAGGAGACGCGCGAGTAGAGGTTCGGCGGCACGGCCATGATCACAAAACGCGCATTCACGGTGGCGCGCTCCGAGACAACGCTGACGCGGTGTCCGCCTTCCCCGGCATCCTCCCAGTGGACCGTGCGCACCGGACTGTTAAGTACGACGTCGGCACCCAGTTCCGCTGCCTGCAGCAGGGACACCTGCTGCATCCCGCCGATGACCCGCTTGTCCAGGATGAAGTCCTCGTCGGTGAGGTGGCTGAAGGACCCGGCGGAGGCTGCCATCAGGACCGCCTGCAGCGCCGAAAACGCGTGCGCGGGCTTGGTGAGCATGCCGCCGGCGATGAACAGGCCAATGTTGTTGCAGGCCTCCTCGTCGTTCGAGTTCCGGCGCAGCCAGTGCTGGAAGGAGATGGTGTCCAGTTCACGGGCCTTGGGATGGGCCCACGGCTCGGTGGCGCCGATTTCCGCGGCGAGGCCGTCCAGAATGCCGATCAGCTTGTCCATTTCCGCCCCGGTGGCTGCGCTCACCGGGAAGGAATCACCGGTGTAGCGGGTTTTCTTCCCGTCGGCGCCGACGTAGACGGACTCGCCCTCCCGGTAGCGGGAGTATGTCTTCAGGCCGAGCTCGTCCAGGAGCTCCAGCAGTACGGTCTGATCCGGGGAGACCCACTGGCCGCCGATTTCCAGCATGGCCCCGTCAATGGTGTCGGTCCAGGTTCGGCCACCCACGCGGTCCCGTGCTTCCAACACTGCCACGCTGAGGCCGGCCTTCCTCAGTTCGCGGGCAGCGGTGAGCCCGGAGGGTCCGGCGCCAACGATCACAACGTCACGGTCAAGATTCAGCATGATGTCCTCTCTATGGCCGGTCGAGTGACACGAACCACTAAATGAATGCCATTCATTTATTAGAACTATAGCTGTTTTGCGGTCCGCAAGGAAGTGCCGGGTGGAATAATGCTGGAGACATCTGCCCGCAGAAAGGCCAGCAATGCCGGCATCACCAGCCGCTTCACGAACTGCCACGGAGCGCGAGCCCGTGCCGAAAACCGGTGCGGCACGGCGCCGCGCGGGGCGGCCCGCCGCCGCGGTCCTGGACCTGGCGGGCATCACGGCAGCAGCCCTGCGGCTCATCGGCAAGAACGGCTACGACGGTCTCACCATGGCCGCACTGGCCCGCTCACTGCACGTGGCGCCGTCGGCCCTTTATAACCATGTGGAATCCAAGCGGGACGTGCTCCTCCTCGTGGAAGACCATTTGACTGCCCTGGTGGATGTGACCGCATTCGCGGCGGAACCTTGGGAGTCCGCCGTGCGGAAGTGGGCCTGGAGTTACCGGGACGTCTTCGCAGAGCACACGCCCCTGATTCCCGTCATCGCAGTACTTCCCGTGACTGACGCACCGCAGACCCTCGCCATGTATGAGACCGTCAGCGCCGGATTCCGGGCGGCCGGATTCCCGGAGGAGCGGATCGTGTCCGCCATCGTGGCCCTGGAATCATTCATCTTCGGATCCGCCTACGACGTCACGGCCCCAGCCGATATTTTCGATTCCGGCAGCATGGCGGAGTCGACGCCAAGCTTCACGGGCGCAGTCCGGAGCCTGGCCGCGCTGCGGCACGAGAAACCTGCGGACGTGGCGTTCAGCCTCGGGCTTGAGGCCCTTATTGCGGGCTTCGGGGCGTTACGCGAGTAGGCGCAGGGCTTTCTCAGCCTCATCCTGTTGAAGAGGCCCAGCGTTAAAGAAAGGAACCCCGGTCCGAAGACCGGGGTTCTTTTGATTGCGTGCGCGAGGGGGGATTTGAACCCCCACGCCCTTTCGGACACTGGCACCTGAAGCCAGCGCGTCTGCCGTTCCGCCACTCGCGCGCAACTTCTTTTCCATGAATTACGGCCGGTTTCCCGTATCCGCAACCTTGTAAAAGCAGCGAGATCAAGCATAACGGACATCGGCGGCAAAACACCAATTGAGCCCCGGGAGCGGTCAAATTCCCCGCCGGGAGGGGGCCGGCAGGGAACCCCTAGCGAACTTTTCCGGGGGCCCGGCCGTTGTGGATTAAGGTCATTCACAGGCCTGCCCAGTAGTATCTGATGTAGTAGTGCCTGCCACTGCCAGGCAGGCCGCTGGGTTCTGAACTGCATTGTTGGCTGAGTTCCGGAACGAAAACTGCCCCGCAGTCGGGGGGAAAGGAGAAGGACCATGGGATTGCTGGACAAGGTCGAGCGCGGCATCGAAAAAGCCGTCCGCGGTGTCTTCTCCACCGGTTCGCGCGCCCAGGTGGAACCTGTGGAAATCGCCAGCCGGCTCCGCCGCGAGGTGGACAACAAAGCCCTCACCATCGCCGCCGGCCGCACGCTGGCCCCCAATGTCTTCGACGTCCAACTCAGTGACGACGACTTCAGGAGGGCACAGGACTGGGGCACGCCGCTGGCCGAAGAACTCTGCGACGTTGTCATCAACCATGTCCGCAGCCAGGGCTACACCCTGCAGGGCTCGGTGCGGATCTCGTTCCGCCGTGCCGAGGAGCTGCGCGCTGGGGACTTCGAAATCGTCTCCTCCACTGAGAAGTCCAAAGCCGGCCCCGGAGTCTCCTCGGCCAGGCCTAACATGCCGGCAGCCCCGAGCCGCCCGCCCGTACGGCTGCAGCCCGTCCTGGACATCGACGGCCAGCGCTACTCCCTCAATGCCCCCTCCATCGTCCTGGGCCGGTCCTCCGAGGCCGACATCCTGATTGACGACACCGGCGTCTCGCGCCGCCACCTCGAGATCCGCACCGCCAGCGGCGTCACCAGCGCTGTGGACCTCGGCTCCACTAACGGCAGCTACGTCAACGGCCATAAACTGGCAGGCAGCACCGAACTGACCGACGGCTCCACCATCACGATGGGACGGACAAAGATCATCTTCCGCCTGCTTCCCGCCAACCCTGGGGGCCGCCCATGAGCGACCTGACCATCACTGCCCTGCGGTTTGGGTTCCTGATCCTGCTCTGGGTCCTCATCTTCAGCATCGTTTCGGCCATGCGCCGGGACCTGATGGTGGGCCGCAAAGCCGCCGCCGGCACCCCCACCGCCCGTCAGGTTCGCAAGAACCCGGAACTGGCCGAGGCTCCGCCGCAGCCGCTCAAGCAGCAGGCCCACCAACTGGTGGTCACCGAAGGCCCGCTCAAGGGAACCACCATCCCCCTGGCCGCCAGCCCCATCCTGTTGGGCCGCGCTCAGGAAGCCACACTGGTACTTGAGGACGACTACGCCTCCGGCCGCCACGCGCGGTTGTTCCCGCAAGGCAGTCGATGGTTCATCGAGGATCTTGGCTCCACTAACGGCACCTACCTGGCCGACCAGCAACTTACCCGGGCTCTGCCCGTTGAGCTTGGTGTACCCGTGAGGATCGGCAAGACGGTCATCGAATTGAGGCCGTAGCCATGGCCGCTGACATTCCCGCCGGCGGGGCCACACCCGTCCAGCGGCCCCTCATCATGCGCTATGCCGCGCGCTCGGATGTGGGACGCATCCGGGCCAAGAATGATGACTCGGCGTACGTCGGCCGCCATTTGGCAGTGGTCGCGGACGGCATGGGTGGCCACGCGGGCGGCGATGTTGCCTCCGCCGCCACCGTGCTGGACATGCTGCACCTGGACCACGGCGACTACGACGGCGACGCCGGCACGGTCCTCGCCGACGAGATCCAGACGGCCAACTCCCTGCTATCCGAGCTGGTGCACATCAACCCCAAGCTCGCCGGCATGGGCACCACCGTCACATCCCTGCTGCTCGCCGAGGGCAAGCTGCACTTCGCGCATATCGGCGACTCCCGGGCGTACCGCCTGCGTGATGGCGAGTTTGAACAGGTCAGCGTGGACCACACGTTCGTCCAGCGGCTGATCGATGAGGGCCGGCTCCGGCCCGAAGAGGCCGAAACCCACCCGCACAAAAACGTCCTCATGCGCGTCCTGGGCGACGTGGACGCCAGCCCCGAGCTGGATCTGGACACCCTGGACGTCAAACCCGGGGAGCGATGGTTGCTGTGCTCGGACGGGCTCAACTATGTGGCCGGACACGTGGTGGAGCGGACCGTCCGCGAGACAAAAGATCTGCGTGAGTGCGTCGAAACCCTGGTTAACCTGACGCTGGAAGCCGGCTCACCGGACAACGTCACCGTGGTCATGGTGGAAATCACCGAGGAAACGTCCGACGACGTCAGTACCGCCGCCGTCGACATCATCCCTTCACAGCTGCTCACCGAAGCCCTCGCCGCGGCCAGCGACGCCACCAGCGCTTCACCGGACCCCGAGGCGGCCGACGACGAAAAGCCCGCCGCCGACAAAGCCCCCGAAAAGCCAGCTGCCGCGGAACCGCCGCCCTCCACCGACCCCCATCTCGGCGAGCACCTTTCGGCCGAAGTGCTGCGGCAGGAACTCGCATCGCGCCCGCACGAACTCGTCGGTGCTGCGGCCACTGCGGCCGAGTCCGGCTCCATTCCCACCATCGCCGGCCGCACCGTGGCCCGGCGGGCCGCCACCGTCCTGACGCACAAGGCCGACGCCCCCGTTGCTGAGGCGGATGACCTCCTGGGACAGCCCAAACCCCGCCGCTGGGTCACTATGTCCATCGCCGCGTCCGTGCTGGTGGTGCTGACCCTGGGCCTCTGGCTCGGCTACGCCTGGACCCAGACCCGCTACTACATCGGGGAATACGATTCCCGTGTGGCCATCTACAACGGTGTGTCGCAGCGGCTTGGTCCCCTCCAGCTTTCAACCCTCGAAGCCGTAACAGAGATCCGGATGGATTCCTTGCCCCAGTTCTCCCAGCAGCGCGTCCGGCAGACAGTTCCCGCGCGTGACCTCTACGACGCCCAGCGGATCGTGAAGAACCTTGAAGGCACCGGCACCATTGCTCCGCCGGATGAGTGCCTGACCCCCTCGCCCACTCCGGCCCCAACAACTGCGCCGGCTGCAACACCCACCGCACCTGTCCCGTCGCCGGACCCGTCCGCTCCTGCGGCAGCGCCGGCCCCTGCCGCCTCACCCACCCCCACTACCGTCTGTGAGGGGGGCCAGTGAGCCAGCTCAGCACCATCCCCAAGCCCCGGCGCAACGTCGAACTGTTGCTGCTGATCCTCGCCCTGTCTGTGGGCATCGGCGCCAACATGCTGGTGGGCGTTGACCAGGCGAAGGCGTTCGACTCCGATTTCTGGTTCCAGTCCAGCCTCCTCGCGGTGGCCGCCCTGGTCTTCCACGTGGTCCTGCGGATCCGGGCTAAATATGCCGATCCGGTGATACTTCCCTTGGTGGTGGCACTCAACGGCCTGGGTCTCGCGATGATCCACCGCCTCGACGCCCCCGGGGAGGACACCGGCAACAACCAACTGCGCTGGACCCTGATCGCCATGGCCGTGGCCATCGGCGTGATCTGGTTCCTCAAGGACCACCGGGTGCTGCGCCGCTTCACCTACATCTCGCTGGCTGTGAGCGCGCTCCTGCTGATTCTTCCACTGGTGCCCGGCATCTCGGCCGGCGAAATCCTGGGCGCCCGGGTCTGGATCCGGGTGGGTCCCATGACGTTCCAGCCGGGTGAGATCGCCAAGATCACCCTGGCTATATTCTTCGCCGGTTATCTTTCCTCCAACCGCGACCTCATTCTGCTGGCCGGCCGCAAGATCGGCCCGCTGCAGTTCCCCCGGTTCAAGGACATGGGTCCCATGATCACCGCCTGGTTGGTGAGCATCGGCGTGTTGATCTTCCAGCGCGACCTCGGGTCTTCCGTGCTGTTCTTCGGCCTGTTCATCGTGATGATCTACGTGGCCACCAGCCGTATCAGCTGGGTGGTTATTGGCGTGGGCCTCATCCTGGGTGGCGGCTTCGTGGCAGCCCAGGTGTTTTCCCATGTCGAAGTCCGCATCTACGGCTGGCTGAACGCCTTCAGCCCAGACGTGTACGAGACCGGCAGCCGGCAAGTCATCGAGGGACTCTTCGGCATGGCCAACGGCGGCCTGGTGGGTACCGGCCTGGGCCAGGGCCGGCCGGACCTGGTCCCCTTCGCCAACAGCGACATGATCATCGCGTCCATCGGCGAGGAGCTGGGCCTGATCGGACTGTTCGCCGTGGTGCTGATGTACGTGATGCTGTTCACACGAGGGTTCCGGGCGGCGCTGGGCACCCGAGATGCCTTTGGGAAACTGCTGGCCTGCGGACTTTCCTTCGCCATCGCCCTTCAGTGCTTCGTCGTGATCGGCGGAGTCACACGCCTGATCCCGCTGACAGGTTTGACCACGCCTTTCCTCGCCGCCGGCGGTTCGTCGCTGCTGGCCAACTGGATCATCGTGGGCCTGCTCCTGCTGATCTCCCATACGGCGCGGGGACCGGTGGACACCACACCACTTCCTCCCGGCGGCGCTGCGGAACCTGCAGGAATTGATACTCCCACCGAGGCGGTGAAACGAGCGTGAACCAAGCAATCCGTAATTCCTGGGTGGCAGCGATCGCCATGTTTGCCCTGATCTTCGGCGCCATCAGCTTCGTCCAGGTGGTCGGTGCCGATGACCTCAAGGGCAACCCCCTGAACCAGCGGGCCATTCTGCAGAATTACTGCAACGACCGCGGCGCCATCATCGTGGGCGGGGAGCCGGTGGCCGAATCGGTGGAAGGCACCTCGGAGGTCTGCCAGTTCCAGCGGACCTACGCGCAGCCGGCACTGTATGCAGGCCTCACCGGCTACTTCTCCCGGAACTACGGTGCCACTGGCCTGGAAGTTGCGATGAACGATCAGCTGGCCGGCAGCTCAGACCAGCAGTTCTTCGACCGGATCGGCCAGCTCTTCCTGGGCAACCAGCCGAAGGGCGCCTCGGCGGAACTCACCATCGATCCCGCCATCCAGAAGCTCGCCTACGACCTCATCCCGGACGGCCAGCGGGGATCCATTGTGGTCACCAACCCCAAGACCGGCGCCATCCTGGCCATGGTGTCCAAGCCGTCCTATGACCCCAACCTGATCGCCACCCAGGACCCCAACGCCGAAACCACCAACATCAATGAGCTGGTCAAGGTACCCGGCATCAACCTGAACCAGAATGTCAGCGGACCAACGGGCGAGCTGCTCGCTCCGGGATCAGTCTTCAAGCTGGTGGATACGGCTGCGGCCCTCGCCTCCGGGAAGTACAACAAGGACAGCGTGCTCCCCAACCCGGCCGAGATGCCGTTCCCGGGGATCCAGTACAAACTCCCGAACTACGCCGGAGGCAACTGCTACACCCAGGACAAGGCCAGCTTTGCCTTCGCCCTGCAGCAATCCTGCAATACGCCGTTCGCCAGCATTGCCCTCGACCTGGGCCGCGACGCCATCGCCGAGCAGGCTGCGAAATTCGGCTTCGGCGAGGATCTGGGCGACCAGCTCAAGCTCGCCTACGCCAGGGGCAGCGGATTCCCCGATGACCTGGACGGGCCAGGCCTGGCCCAGTCCGCCATCGGCCAGAAGGACGTGCGCGCCACTCCGCTACAAATCGCCTTGATGACCTCGGCAATCGCCAACAACGGCGTCCAGATGAGCCCCAGCCTGGTCAAGACCGTGCGGTCCCCGGACCTCAGGGTCATTGACGAGCCCCAGCCTGAAGCGCTCCGGACGTCCACCACCCCGGAAATTGCCCGGCAGATCACCGAGTGGATGACCAGTGCGGTGAGCCAGGGCATAGCCCGCGGGGCTGCCGTCCCCGGTGTCCAAGTGGCCGGCAAGACCGGAACCGCTGAACTGGGCAACGGCCTGAACAACTCATGGTTCACCGGGTTTGCCCCGGCGAACAACCCGGAGGTGAGTGTCACCATCGTCATGGAAGGCGTAGACATCACCACCGGCGCACAGCTAACCAGTCCGAACGCGAAGAAGATTTTTGAGGCGGTGTTGAATAAGTGAGGCCTACAACGGGAATCACCCTCGGCGGCAGATTCCAGCTGACCACGCGGATTGCGATCGGCGGGATGGGAGAGGTCTGGAAGGCCAAGGACCAGGTCCTGGGCCGCATTGTCGCCATCAAGGTGCTCAAGGAGGAATACACTGGGGACCCCGGTTTCCTCCAGAGGTTCCGCGCCGAGGCACGCCACACCGCACTGCTGAACCACGTGGGCATCGCCAATGTCTTTGACTACGGCGAGGAGGAGGGATCCGCCTACCTGGTCATGGAGCTCGTTCCGGGCCAGCCGCTGAGCAGCATCATCGAGCACGAGCAGGTGCTGTCCCCGGACCGGACGCTGTCCATGATGGCGCAGACCGCGCGCGCGCTTTCCGTCGCCCACGCCCAGGGGCTGGTCCACCGCGACATCAAGCCGGGCAACCTGCTGATCACCCCCGACGGCCGGGTCAAGGTCACCGACTTCGGCATCGCCCGCCTGGCCGACCAGGTCCCGTTGACGCAGACGGGCCAGGTGATGGGCACCGCCCAATACCTCGCCCCCGAGCAGGCCACCGGCCAGACCGCTACCGGCGCCTCGGACATCTACTCACTCGGCGTGATCGGCTACGAGTGCCTCACCGGGCACCGGCCGTTCTCCGGCGAATCCCAGATCGCCATTGCCCTCGCCCAGGTCAACGACGCCCCGCCGCCGCTTCCGGAGACCCTGCCCAAACCGGTCCGCGCGCTCCTGATGTCAATGCTGGCCAAGGACCCCAAGAACCGCCCGGCCAACGCCATCAAGCTGTCCGAAGCCGCCGAGGCCATCCGCAACGGCGATATTGACGCCGCGCACGCAGCGGTTCCCGGCATGCTGCTCTTCGAGGCAACCACGGGCCCCATTACCGCGCCGGTGGACATTGCCACGGCCCCCACCGGCGTCATCGCCCAGAAGGACAGCAACACGACGTCGACGTCCGCACTGCCCGTGCTGGGTGCCGCTGCCGGCGGAGCTGCAGTCGGCGCCGCGGCCGCAGGCGCAGCCACTGGAGCCGGGAGCACGCTTTCGCGTGCGGACGCGCTGGCTGCGGAGCGCAGCTGGGTGCAGGAGGAAGAGAAGTACGACGACGAGCCAGCCGACGAGCCCGACCGTCGCGGCCGCAGCCCCTGGACGTGGCCACTGGTCGCCCTGATCGTGCTGGTCCTGTTCGCGCTGGTGGGGTTCTTCCTGACGCAGCAGGGGATTTTTAACCCGGCAAATACCGTCACCAACTCGGCATCAAGCACCCCGCCGTCCACCAGCGCCAGCCCGACAAAGACCTCGGCATCCGCTACACCTACGCCCAGCCGGACCACCGATGCGCCCACTCCAACGCCCACGCCCAGCACGGTGGACATCATTTCTGCGGCCTACCTCGGGAAGGACTACCGTCAGGTCCAGGGGGCGCTGGAAACCATGGGCCTGTCCGTCCGGGTCATCCCGCAGCAGAGTACTTCCGCCGCCGGAACGGTGTTGCAGGTCAACCCCACGGGCACCGTGCCCAAGGGGGCTGAAGTGACTGTGACCTACGCCGTCCCGGTCCCGGCCAGCACGCCGACCGCTCCGCCATCCACGCCGGCCTCCGCTGAGCCAACGTCCACCCTGTCCAAATGCAACCCCGGCCAACTGCCCGGGCTGCCCCCTACCTGCGCGCCGTAGCCGACAGGATTGACAGTGAGTGATTCGGCCCGCACCCCGCTGCACCGGGAGGACAGCCTCCCGGTGGATAACCAGCGTGTCCTGAGCGGTCGCTACGAACTCGGCGGAATCATCGGCCGCGGGGGGATGGCGGATGTCCACCGCGGAGTGGATACCCGGCTTGGCCGGACCGTTGCTATCAAGCTTCTCCGCCCGGATATGGCCCGTGATCCGCAGTTCCAGGCGCGCTTCAAACGGGAAGCGCAGTCCGTGGCGGCGTTGAACCATCCGTCCATCGTCGCCATTTACGACACGGGCGAACATACGGTTCCGGATGGCTCGGAGGACAGTGTCCGGGTGCCCTACATCGTGATGGAGTTTGTTGAGGGCCGGACCATCCGCGACCTGATCCGGGCCAAGGAAGTCAGCATTGACCAGGCCATCGACTTCTGCCTGGGCGTGCTTTCTGCCCTTGAATACAGCCACAAGGCGGGCATCGTCCACCGGGACATCAAACCCGCCAACGTGATGTACTGCGAAGGCTCCAATTCCGTGAAGGTCATGGACTTCGGGATCGCCCGGGCCATCGCCGATTCATCCGCCACCATGACGCAGACCCAGGCCGTGGTGGGCACTGCCCAGTACCTCTCGCCCGAGCAAGCCCGGGGCGAAACAGTGGATGCGCGCAGCGACCTCTACTCCGCAGCGTGCCTGCTGTACGAAATGCTCACCGCCCGCCCGCCCTTTATTGGTGACAGCCCCGTGTCCGTGGCGTACCAGCACGTCAGGGAAATCCCGGAGCCCGCGAGCAGCGTGAACCCGGAGGTCTCGGCCGCCCTGGACAGTGTCCTGGCCAAGGCTCTGCAGAAGAACCGGGCGGACCGTTTCCAGGACGCGGCCGCCTTCCGGCGTGCGCTGCGCGCCGCCCGGGCGGGCGTGTCCGTGCCCGCGCTGGCCGCAACCGAAGCGCCCACCGATCCCAACGACCACGTCCCGACGCCGGAACGCCCGCCCGTGACAGAGGCGTTCGGGCTCACCGGAGCCGGCTTCCTGGACGATGCCCCCACCGGCTGGCAGCGCAATGCGGACGACACCCGGACTGACGGCGTACCGGTTATGGCGGCCGCCACCCTGGGACAGTCGGATGTCGATGAACTGCCCTTGGGCTTCGCTCCGGAACGTGAGCGGACCGCCCGGCAGAAGTCCCGTCGTCGTACGTGGATTGCCACACTGGTGATCTTCACCCTGCTGGTTCTTGGCGGCGGCGGTCTCTGGCTGTACAACATCATGAACCAGCCAGCTCCAGCGCCGCCCAAGGTGGCGGTCCCGGCGGTCGTGTCCCTGACGGAGTCGGCGGCCCTGCAGGAACTTTATGGTGCCAACCTGCGGCCGCAGATCAAACGGAACAAGCACGAGACCATACCCAGTGGGACGGCCATCGGCACTGACCCGGTGGCCGGAACCTCGCTTGACCCCAATGCGGAGGTGATCCTGAATATCTCTGAAGGCCCAAGCGCCGTCAAGATTCCGGAGAACCTTCCGGGCCAGACAGAAGCCGCGGCGCGGGACATCCTGCGCCAGGCAGGACTCGTGGGAGCCCCTTCCACCACCACAGCCAACAGCGCCACCGTTCCCGGCGGCCGTGTGATTACCACCAGCCCGGCACCGGGCCAGATGGTGGGAGTGGGCACCACGGTGGAGATCGTGATTTCCACCGGCAAGGTGTCCATGCCTGAACTGCGGGGCCGCACGCGTGCCGAGGCGGAAACGGCGCTGAAGGAACTGGGCCTGGTCCCCAACGTCCAGGAAGTGGAGAACTCCCAGGTGGAGGCGGGCCGGGTCACGGATCAAAGTGACCCCGTGAATGCCGCCGTCGACCAGGGCAAGACGATCAATATTGTGGTGGCCAAGGAACCGGCCCCGCCGCCATCGCCAACGCCAACGGCTACGCCCTCAGCCACTAAAAAGGGCTAAGCCTCCGCCCGCTCCTTAAAGCAACGCGGGGTCACTTCTCGCCCATCCCGAAGGGGAACATGGGCGCGAAGTGACCCCGCGTTGTTCGTGCGTGTGCCGGTCAGTGCTGGATGAGCGGGCTCAGCGTGGCGGCACGGGCGGCGGCTCCCGCCATTCCCAGGGACTCGAGCCAGTTGCCCAGCATCTGGTAGCCGCCTTCGGTCAGGACCGACTCCGGGTGGAACTGCACGCCGCACAGCGGGGCAGTGCGGTGCTGCAGACCCATCACGACGCCGGTCGCGGTCTCGGCGGTGATCTCCAGGACGTCGGGGATGGTGTCCCTTACCGCTGCCAGCGAGTGGTAGCGCGTCGCTGTCACGGGGGAGGGGAGCCCGGCGAAGACGCTGGTGCCGTTGTGCTCCACCAGCGAGGTCTTGCCGTGCATCAGCTCCGGCGCGTGGGTCACTGTGCCGCCATAGGCTTCGGCCAGGGCCTGATGGCCCAGGCACACACCGAACATCGGCTTGTTGTTCGCCCCGCACCACTTGATCAGCTCAATGCACACGCCCGCCTCGGCGGGGTTGCCCGGACCGGGTGAGATGAGGACGCCGTCGCGCGTTTGTGCCATCTCGATGGCTTCAGCGAGGGTCACGTCGTCGTTGCGGACAACGGTGGTCTCGGCGCCGAGTTCCTGGAGGTAGCCCACCAGGGTGTAAACGAAGCTGTCGTAGTTGTCTACGACCAGGATTTTGGTTGTGGTCATGGCTGGCTTGCAGAACCAATCGTTGAGTCGGTGAATGCGGTGAACCCGGACATCCATGGGAACAGGAACTGAACCATCAGGATCAGTGCGCCGGCGATGAGCACCAGCGACGTGAGGATCCGCAGCCAGAGGGGGCCCGGCAGGTGGCGGAAAATCCAGCCGTACATACTCAGTTTCCTCCCACGGCTGCGGCCACCTGGGCGGCGATCTCGGCTGGCGGGCCCGCCGAGGCAGGCTGCCAGCTATCCAGCAGCGCGTACGCGATGATGCGTTCCTCGGCGCCGAAGCGCGGATTGCAACTGGTCATGGTGAGGAAGCTTTCGGTGGGAGTGACGCCGGGGCGGGTGGGGACCGGTTCCAGGACATCGGTCCGGGACGGCATCACAATCTGGTTGTTGCGGAAGACATAGATGTAGTAGCCGTCCTTGGTCTGGACGTAGATTTTGTCCCCCGGGACAAGGGTGTGGATATTGTCCAGGACGGCACCGTGGGTCTGTCGGTGTCCGGCCACCGCGAAGTTCCCGACGGCGCCGGGCATGGCGGTGTTGGCGTAATGGCCAAGCCCCAGCGTATCCAGGACATCCCCGGTGGTTCCCTGCACGATGGGTCGCGTGTAGTTGGGGCCAAAGCGGGGGATATACATGATGCCGATGGTGCCGGCATGGCCTGGTGCCGCGGCAACGGCCGGGGTGCCGTAATCCACGGGCGCTGCCGATGGATCCGGTTCCGGGCTTGCAGGCATCGCGCCGCCCAGCCCCTGGGCGAACTCCTTGATGACGGCACTCTGCTTGGCGTCGGATTCGATGTTGGTCCACCACAGCTGCCAGCCCACAAAGAGCAGGAGGATAATGCCGGCTGTGATGAGCAGCTCGCCGAGCACCTGCACTGTGCCACGCAGAATGGAAGCGCGGGCGGGCGCCGCACGGGCGGGCCGCGTGGCGGCGCGCCTCGCCTTCTCCTGCACTACCACGCGTTCTCCTCCGGGGTGGCCGCGATGGGCGTTTGAATGCCCTGAACTACGGCTAGAATTGACTGCTAGTAAGAATCCAGATTTGACCAAGATCGCGCAGACCGCTGGCAACTTCCTTCTTGCAGGATATCAAGCCCGCGGCGCCGAGCTTGCTCCAGTCCGCCAAGGAGAGCACGTGCCCGAGTCAAAGCCTCGCAAGAAGACTTCCAGTGCCGCGCAGCCCGCTTCCGCGGCGCAGGCGTATAAGCCCAACGCTGTTTGGTTCAAGCCGGTGATGTTCGGCCTGATGATCATCGGGCTCTTCTGGATCATCACGTTCTACATCAGCGAGGGCCGGTTTCCTGTCCAGGCGTGGGAGTCGTGGAACATCGTGGCCGGCTTCGGCATTGCCATCATCGGCTTCCTGATGACCACGCGCTGGCGTTCCTGACCTGACCGCAGGACCCGCATGACTCCCGCTGCCGCCGCCCAGCCCCTAAACGAGGGTGTGGACGGAACTGTCCTGGGCGTCGACGGCCTCGCCCGCCCACCGTGGGCCGCCGTGGATCCGCTGTTGCGCGAGTACTACGACTCCGAATGGGGCCTCCCCGTCCGGGACGAACAGGGCCTCTACGAGCGCATCTGCCTTGAGGGCTTCCAGGCAGGTCTCTCCTGGGCCACCATCCTCCGGAAGCGCCCTGCCTTCCGTCAGGCTTTCCTCGACTTCCAGCCGGACGCTGTTGCCGCTTTTACCGAAGCTGACGTTGAGCGCCTGCTCCAGGATCCCGGCATCGTCCGCAACCGGCTCAAGATCCGTGCCGCCATCACCAATGCCCACGCCACCATCGCGCTGCGCGAACGGGAAGGCCTAGTTGACTTCGTCTGGCAGTTCCGGCCCCCAACCACTCCCCAGCCGGCCACCCACGCGGACATCCCCACGCAGTCACCGGAATCGGTGGCGCTGTCCAAGGCACTGCGGAAGCAGGGATTCTCGTTCGTTGGCCCCACCACCATGTTCGCGCTGATGGAAGCCATCGGCATGGTGGACACCCATCTTCTGGACAGCCACCGGCGCGGATCCTCAGGCGTCTGGACCGGCTGACCGGACGCTCAGCGGGGAGTTGACCGGGCGCTCCGCCGGGGCAGGTTGTCCACAGCTGTTGGGAAAGTTATCCACAATGTGTATATCTTTCCCAGCGCCGGAAGCGACAGCCGCGCATGCAGGCCATGGCGCACGGGACCGGATCCAAAGCGCTCTGACGGACAGTTATTAACATTGTGGATTGGCTGTGGATAATTCACACGGACCCGAACATGGCGTCCTTGGTCAGCGGTCCCGGCGGACAGGATGGTGGCTGGTGATGGACACCCGGTTGAAGGCGTTCATGGTGATTACCAGCCAGCTGACCACCGAAAACTCGTCCGCCGTGAGGTGCTGACGGGCATATCCTTCTTCACGTTCGCGTGCCGTGTGATCCTGCAGTTCGGTGATGCATTCGGCCAGTGCGAGGGCCGCACGCTCCTTCTCCGTGAACAGGGCCGTCTCCCGCCATGCCGACAACACTGCGAGCCGCTGTGGGCTCTCGCCGGCCTCCACGGCGTCCCGCACGTGCATGTCGAGGCAATAGGCGCAGCCGTTGAGCTGGGAGGTCCGGACGTGGAGAAGTTCAATGGTCTTGCGGTCTACCCCGGCCGCGTCGGCGGCTTCGCGCACTTTCAGGCCCAGCCCGTTAAGGGCGCGCCAAACCGCGGGGTGCTGCTTGTCGAGGTAGATGTGCTGGGTTGTTGCGGCGCTCAAGGCGGTCCTCCTGGCTGGAAGCTCGTATGTGTTGGTTCTGCGTACGAACACCCTCGCACACACGCATGTTATCCACTTACTAACACTGGACTACCCACAAGTTATCCACAGCTGTGGACAACAATCCACAGGATGGCCCGAGGGGACCCCTCAGCTGCCCCAGTCGGGGAAACACCGAAGGTTAACTACATGTCTGTAAGTTATTAACACTGTGAATAACCCTGTTGATACGGGCAGGCCGGACCCCCGCCTGTGGGCCCCCCACGCGGAAAATGGCCAGGATATCCACAGGCCGGGCTCAAATGGCGTGTTTTTCCACTTAACCACAGGCGCATCCCCAGATGTTTTCCACAATTGTGGACAACCGGATGATCAAGTCCGGCAAAAGGGCGGACATGCGGGAGCAGGAGCTCATCGAAATCCTGAACTACACCCGTGTAAGTTACCAACAGTGTGGATAACCCCTGTGGATAACTTCGGCGCCGTCGTCAGGCCTGACACGGACCACGGGCTGCTCGCACGCGGGGACGCACCCAGCAAGTGAACGGCAGCGTGGTGCGGAGGCCTCATGAGGCACAGAAAAGACCCCGGTGTCCGTTGGGACACCGGGGTCTAAGTGGTCTGTTGGAGCTGGGCCCGAGGACCCGGACGGTCAGCCGGCCGTGACGCGGAGCCAGCTCGCCAGGGCCAGCAGGAGAACGACGGCCACCAGTCCGGCCCCGTGCAGCAGGCCCTGCCGTGGGCCCCGGCGGGTGTACGCAATCACGGCAGCGCAAAGGGCGCCTGTGACGAGCCCGCCCAGGTGCGCCTGCCAGGCGATCTGGGGGACCACAAATCCGATCACGCCGTTGATGGCGATCAGGACCCACAGTTGCCGCGTATCCCCGCCGCGGTGCCGCTGTACCAGCAGCATCGCCCCGAAGAGTCCAAAAATCGCACCCGAGGCGCCCACCACTCCGGCAAGAGGCACGCCGGGCACGTAGCCGGGGGTCAGCAAGAGGTAGCCGACGGACCCCCCGATGGCAGAGATGAGGTACAACGCCAGGAAGCGGACCCGGCCCAGGAGCGGTTCGAGTGCCTGGCCGAAAATCCACAGCATGTACATGTTCAGCACAATGTGGAGGATGAATCCCTGGGAGTGCAGGAACGCCGCCGTCAGCATCCGCCAAGGTTCGAACTCACCAAATTCGGGAGTGGCAAAAACATTGGCGAACGCCAGGTTCTGGTAGATCCACTCGCCGGGGACCACCCATTGCAGAACGTACATCACCGCACACAGGGCGATAATTCCGAACGTCACTACGGGTTTCCCGGTTGCCACGGCGCCGCCGTAGACAGTCTTGACCGCCGGCGTCGTGCGCTTTGTTTCGTTGACGCAGTCAACACACTGGAATCCGACGGCGGCCGCCCGCTGGCAGTCCGGGCACGCAGGGCGGCCGCAGCGCTGGCAGCGCACATAGGAGGGCCGGTCCGGGTGCCTGGGGCACACCGGAACCTGCGCGGACGGCTCAGCTGCCGGAATTCCGTAGCTCATGTGATGGGTTAGAGCTGCTCGATGTCGATGCTGTTGATGGTGACGTCCTCAACCGGGCGGTCGCCCATTCCGGTGCGGACGCCCTCGATGGCGTCGACGATCTTCTTGGAGTCCTCGTCAGCAACCTCGCCGAAGATGCTGTGCTTGCCCTGCAGCCAGTCGGTGGGGATGGTGGTGATGAAGAACTGCGAACCGTTGGTGCCCTTGCCCGCCTGGATGCCGGCGTTGGCCATGGCCAGCTTGTACGGGGCGTTGAAGCTGAGTTCGGGGTGGATCTCGTCGTCGAACTTGTAGCCGGGTCCGCCCACGCCGCGGCCCAGCGGATCGCCGGCCTGGATCATGAAGTCCTTGATGATCCGGTGGAAGATGGTGCCGTCATACAGCGGCGTGCCAGTCTTGTCCTCACCGGTCTCGGGGTGGGTCCAGGCCTGCTCCCCGGTGGCCAGGCCAACGAAGTTCTTGACCGTCTTCGGTGCATGGTTGCCGAAGAGATTAACGACGATGTCGCCGAGGCTCGTGTGGATGGTTGCTTTTGCAGTTGCGATTGCAGTCATGCCGCCTATTCTTTCACGGCAGGTCAACGTGAAAGGGGCTGGACCGGCAGTTCCGCGCTGGGTGAAATCAGCCGGAAATCCGCGGGAAGAATAGCCGGTGCAGGTCAAGGCACGTAGGCTAACAACAGAACCGTCACATTAATCGGGAGGTAGTTGTGAAGAAATCGGATCGTATTGCCCGTGACCTTGAACAGTCAGTCAACAGCGCGGTTGAGAACGCCAAGGACTGGGCATCCCCCCGCGTGGAAGCAGCCGTGGATTGGGCAGTTCCCCGCCTGCAGCATGGCCTGGACACCGCTTCTCCCAGGATTCAGGAAGGGCTCAAGACCGCGGCCTACAACCTTGCCGACGGCGTCGCAACAGTAACACCGCGCATCCAGGAGGGGCTCGCCCAGCTTGCCCCGAAAATCCACGACGCCGTTGAGGTCGCCACACCGCGCCTGTACGAAGCCCTGGACAAGGCCACTCCCGTCATCCAGAACGCCAGGGACCGCGTGGTGGTGGAATACCTGCCGCGCCTTTCGGACCAGATCGGGCACGCGTCCGACGCCGTGCACCGCACTTTGGAAAGCGCGCCGTCCCACGTGGACGCCGTCGCCCAGCGGCTTGCCGATTCCGGCGTAGTGCATTCCCTCCAAGAACAGGCACAGACAGCCGGCACCCATATCAAGGCCGCCGCGCACGAAGCCGGTAAGGCTGTAGGAGTCCAGATCGCCCAGCCCCAGAAGCCCAAGAAGCGCGGTTGGCTGGTGTTCGGCATCATCGCCGCGGCCGTCGCCGCCGGCGTCGCCGCGTGGAAGGCCTCCAAGCCCGTAGAAGATCCGTGGAAGACCCCGTCTCCTGTCACGCCGACTCCGGCGCCGGTTCCTGCCACCACCGTGAACGACGCCAAGGACACGGCCGGGGACGCAGCCAGCAAGGCTGCAGCCGCCACCACTTCGGCCGCTGACGCCGTGGCCGGCCAGGCAGAGGATGTTGCCGCGGACGCGGAGGACGCGGACGAGACGGCCAAGCACGTCGCCGATGAATCGGCAGACGCAGCAGCCAAGGCGTCCACCGATGCCAAGACCGCCATAAAGAACATTGCGGCCAACATGAACGGTTCCGCGGACAAGAGCAGCAGCTAGCACTTCCGGCGCCCTCGCGCCGCCCACTGAAGGGGCTCCGCCTGGTGCGGGGCCCTTTCAGTGTTTTCCCAGTGTTTGTCCGAGCTGGACCCAGTCGCTGGCGGGACGAACCCTGATCGGTGCTAAATTTGAACTGATGTCAGCCGATAAATCCTCTGGGGATGCCCTGAACGACGCAGCACAGCTGCCGCGCGTGTCCATTGTCATCCCGGCTTACAACGAGGAAAGTGTCATCCGGCAGTGTCTCATCGCTGCGGTGTACCAGTCGGTACCGGCCCACGAAATCATCGTGGTGGACAACCTCTCCACTGACCGCACCGCCGCCATCGTGGCGCAGATGCAGCTGGAGTATCCGGAAAGTCCCATCATCCTGCTCAGCCAGGATCGGGACCAGGGCCTGATTCCCACCCGAAATTTTGGCCTCAACCATGCCACCGGCGACGTCCTGGGTCGCATTGACGCCGATTCGGTTGTCGAGCCGGACTGGGTGGAGCAGGTCCAGAAGGCCTTTTTTGATCCGTCAGTCCAGGCAGCCACCGGACCGGTGGTCTACTACGACATGCCGATGCGGCGCTTCGGGCTCAAGGCAGACGACAAGATGCGTCAGCTGATGCTCAAGCTCGCCAAGCACCAGTACCACTTCCTGTTCGGCTCCAACATGGCCCTGCGGGCTACGGCATGGGAAACCATCCGGGACGAAACCTGCCGGGACGAGAAGGACGAGATGCACGAGGACATCGACCTCTCCCTGCACCTCGCGGACCACGAACTCAAGGTCCAGTACTGGCCCCAGATGGTATCCGGGATGTCCGCCCGCCGGCTCGAGGATTCACCGCGGGACTACCGGTATTACGTGACCCGCTTCGACCGCACGTACAAGGCGCACAACGTCAAGAAAATGGCCCTCAAGGCACCCATGGTGGTGTTCTTCTCGGTCTACTTCCCGGCGAAGCTCCTGCGGGCCATCCACACGGTCAACACCGCCCAGCCTGTCCGCCGCGGCGGGCAATAAGCCACCCGTACGGCCCTTACCTTGCCTTAGTCCGTGCCGAGTTCCGCCAGACGGTCCGACGGCGGTTCATCCCCACGCGCGGCGGAACCTTCACGCCGTTTCCTGAAGCCTGACCGCTGTCCCAGAACCACGACGGCGAGGCCCACGAGGATGAGCCCCAGCCCGCCGTAGGTGCCGGCGGGCAGGGTCTCGTGCAGGAAGACCGCGGCCAGCACGGCTGCGCCGGGGATCTCCAGCAGGATGATCATCGAGACCAGCAGCGGGCTCATCGTGGCCAGCAGGTGATTGAAGGCTGTGTGGCCCACCAGTTGGGCACACACGGTGATGGCCAGGATCCCCACCCAACCAATGGCGTCGAACCCCACCAGCGGCTGGCCGCTGAAGAGCGCCAGCACCGCCACAAAGGCCGCGCACATCCCGTAGCAGAGCGTGGTGTACGTTCCCGTGGTCATGGTCTGGCGGGCCTTGCCGCCGGCGAGAGTGTAGAGGCCGGCCAGAGCCCCGCCGGCAACGGCCAGCAGGTCGCCCACGAGCGCCTCCGGCGAGGATCCCATGTCGAACCCAGTGATGGTGACAACGCCCCCAAAAGCGATCCCCAGCCCTGCCAGCACCTGCCAGCGGTGCCTGGTGCCCCGGAAGAGCTGGAAGACGGCGATCCAGGCCGACTGCAGGCAGACCAGGGCGGTGGCGGCAGCCACGGACGTCAGCTGGAGGGACGTGATGAAGCAGGCAAAGTGCAGGGCCAGGGCGACGGCGGCGAGCAGCGACCAGCGGAACTCGGGGCCGGTGATCCGGCCGAACTGCCGGGGTTCGCGGACCACGGTGGGAGTGGCCATGACGGCGGCCCCGATGGCGTTGCGCCAGAAGGCGATGGCGAGGGCACTGACGGTGGTGGCACCGAGGGTTGCGGCGATCAACGGCCCGGACGACGCCACGCCCAGGACGCCCACGGCCGCAAGAAGAAAGTTCACCGTTCAACCCTACTGTTCTGCTTTTAACGAAAAAGTCCCGGACAGCGTTACGGCTGTCCGGGACTTCCTTATGGTGGAGGCACGGGGACTCGAACCCCGAACCCCCTGCTTGCAAAGCAGGTGCGCTACCAATTGCGCCATGCCCCCATAAGAAGCAACCCGTCAATCATACCCTAGAACCGTGGAGCCTTTTGCAAGCTCCCGGTCCGGGAATCCGGCCTATTCGACCTTGTCGGTCGACTGGCTCCAAACTGTTTTCCGGGCCTCGGATTCCTGTGCTTTCCTGTAGAGCAGGACGCCTGCGATCGCAGCTGCAAGTACCAGCAACTTCTTCACATGCTCCCCGTTCCGATCCTGCCTGCCGTGAAGCAAACCGAACCTTCCTTCGAACCTGCACAGGTTCCGTGGGCGTACCAGGACTTGAACCTGGGACCTCTTCGTTATCAGCGAAGCGCTCTAACCGCCTGAGCTATACGCCCCGATGCCTCATCGGGCCGAGACATGACTTTACAGCACATCCCGGCCCGATCTCAAATCGAGGCATTTCGCCGGAGAATTTCCGGTGAAATCGTGGGTTTTCAGTCGTCCGTAAGGGTGACGCCGATGCCGCCAACAAGCGTTGCGGAGATGTTGTAAAGCACCGCTGACAGCATGGACAGCGCCGTCAGCAGGACAACGTTCACCACGGCGATAATCGTGGCAAAGGAAGCCACCTGGCCCAGGGATGCGACCTTCTTCAGTTCGAACCCGCCGCCTTCGGAGCCTGCCAGGGTGCCCAGGAGGCTGTCCACCTGGTCGAAGATTCCGGTGAGGTCCAGGACAGTCCAGAGGACGATGGCGGCCACGACGGTGACGATTCCCAGCGCCACCGACAGGAGGAATGCCATCTTCAGGACCGACCAGGGATCCACCTTGCTGACCAGCAGCCGTGCACGCCTGACCTTGGCCTTGGGCGCGGGCTTGACCAGGCCGGGCTGGGCCTGCGGAGACCGGCCCTGCACTGGGCGCTGGCTGGACTGGGCTGCCGGAAGCCTGCCCTCCCCGGCACGCTGGCCGGCCTGGCCTGCCGGAACCCGATCCTGCGCAGGGCGCTGGCCGGGAACGGCCGGCCGCTGCCCCGGCGCGCCCGTAGGGGCCGGTGGGCGCTGCTGCGGACGGACGGGAGCGTTCACCCGGGGTGCGGCCGCGGGCGGCGGCGTTCCGCCGGGGACATTGCTGCTCGGCTTGGGATATGAGTCGGGATTACTCACTCGTTACCTCCGGTGTAGTCTTCGTTCGGCTCAGCGTCGCCGGAGGCGTCCTCTGACTCAACAGCCGGTGATGTTTCTGCCGTTGTTGCTGACCCTGCGGATCCCTCGGGGGACCCGGCCTCTTCAGCCAACGTTACGTCATCGTCCACGGATTCTTCGCCCTCGAGGCCGCGTTCGCTGTTCCTTGCCACTTCAATGATGCGGTCGTTCTTGTCCGGCTTCGCGAAGATAACACCCATGGTGTCGCGGCCCTTGGCCGGTACGCCGGCCACGGATGAACGGACAACCTTGCCGCCTTCCATGACCACCAGGACCTCGTCCTCTTCCTGGACAATCAGGGCGCCCACGAGGTGGCCCCGTTCTTCCTGGTACTTGCCCACCTTGATGCCCAGGCCGCCGCGGCCCTGCAGGCGGTATTCCTCCACCGCGGTGCGCTTGGCGTACCCGCCCTCGGTGACCACAAAGACAAACGAACCGTCCGTAACGACGTCCGCCGCCAGCAGTTCATCGTCCTCGCGGAACTTCATGCCCGTAACACCTGACGTGGCCCGGCCCATGGGACGCAGGGCATCGTCGGTGGCGGTGAAGCGGATGGACTGGCCCATGCGGGACACCAGCATGAGGTCATCCGTTTCGGAGACCAGCTGGGCGGAAACCAGCTCGTCCTCGTCACGCAGGTTGATCGCGATGACGCCGGCGGAACGGTTGGTGTCGTAGTCCTCCAGCCGGGTCTTCTTGACCAGGCCCCGCTTGGTGGCCAGCACCAGGTAAGGGGCCTGCTGGTAGTCCGTGATGTCCAGGACCTGGGCGATGTGCTCGTCCGGCTGGAAGGCCATCAGGTTGGCAACGTGCTGGCCCTTGGCATCACGGCCGGCCTCCACCAGTTCGTACGCCTTCGCCCGGTAGACCCGGCCGAGGTTGGTGAAGAAAAGCAGCCAGTGGTGGGTGGTGGTCACGAAGAAGTGCTCCACCACGTCGTCGCCGCGGAGCTGGGCGCCCTTGATGCCCTTGCCGCCGCGCTGCTGCGACCGGTAGTTGTCGCTGCGCGTGCGCTTGACGTAGCCGCCGCGGGTAATGGTGACAACCATTTCCTCTTCGGGGATCAGGTCCTCCATGGACATGTCGCCGTCGAAGCCCATCAGGATCTTGGTGCGGCGGTCATCCCCATGCTTGGCCACAATCTCGCCCAGCTCGGTGCTGATGATTTCGCGCTGGCGTTCCTCAGAGGCAAGGATCGAGTTGTACTCGGCGATCAGGGCCTCGAGTTCGGAATGGCGGTCCTGGATCTTCTGGCGTTCCAGGGCTGCCAGGCGGCGCAGCTGCATGTCCAGGATGGCCCGGGCCTGCAGTTCGTCGATCTCCAGCAGCTGCATCAGGCCGTCGCGTGCGGCTTCGGTGGTGTTGGACGCACGGATGAGCGCAATGACTTCGTCCAGCGCGTCCAGTGCCTTCAGGAGGGCACGCAGGATGTGCGCCTCTTCCTCGGCCTTGCGCAGACGGTAGCGGGTACGTCGCGCAATGACGTCCAGCTGGTGCGTTACCCAGTGGCGGATGAAGGCGTCCAGGCTCAGCGTGCGCGGAACCCCGTCCACGATGGCCAGCATGTTGGCAGAGAAGTTGCTCTGCAGGTCGGTGTGCTTGTAGAGGTTGTTCAGCACCACCTTGGCCACGGCGTCGCGCTTGAGCACAATGACCAGCCGCTGGCCGGTGCGGCCGGAGGTCTCGTCGCGGAGGTCCGCAATGCCGGAGATCTTCCCGTCCTTGACCAGTTCGGCGATTTTGATGGCCAGGTTGTCCGGGTTGGCCTGGTAGGGCAGTTCGGTGACAACCAGGCACGTGCGGCCCTGGAGTTCCTCGACATTGACCACGGCGCGCATGGTGACGGAGCCGCGGCCCGTCCGGTACGCGTCCTCAATGCCCCTGTGGCCAAGAATCGTTGCCCCTGTAGGGAAATCGGGTCCCTTGATACGGAGCAGCAGCTCTTCGAGCAGTTCCTCGCGGCTGGCCGTCGGATTGGCCAGGTACCACTGGACGCCGTCAGCTACTTCGCGGAGGTTGTGCGGCGGAATGTTGGTGGCCATGCCCACGGCAATGCCGGAGGAACCGTTGACCAGCAGGTTGGGGAAACGCGCCGGCAGGATGGTAGGTTCCTGGTTCTTGCCGTCGTAGTTGTCCTGGAAGTCGACGGTTTCCTCGTCGATGTCCCGGACCATCTCCATGGCCAGCTGGGACATTTTCGTTTCGGTGTACCGCGGGGCGGCGGCACCGTCATTGCCCGGCGAACCGAAGTTGCCCTGGCCCAGGGCCAGCGGATAGCGCATGGTCCAATCCTGGATCAGGCGGACCAGCGCATCGTAGATCGCGGTGTCGCCGTGGGGGTGGTACTGGCCCATGACCTCGCCCACCACACGGGCACACTTGTTGAAGGACCGTTCCGGCCGGTAACCGCCGTCGAACATCGCGTACAGCACGCGGCGGTGCACTGGCTTGAGGCCATCGCGCACGTCGGGAAGGGCACGGCCCACAATAACGGCCATGGCGTAGTCCAGGTACGAGCGCTGCATTTCCGTCTGCAGGTCCACCTGCTCCACACGGTCAACCAGCACGTCGCCTTCAAGAACGGCTTCCGGAAGATCGGCGGATTCCGCCGGGTTCTCGGGTGTCTCGTCACTCATCGTTTATATTTTCCGTTTCAGGTATATGTCGGGTTTGGAATATCTACTCGGTGAACCGGTCAGATATCCAAAAACCTGACGTCCTTGGCGTTCTGCTGGATGAAGTTTCGGCGGGACTCCACGTCTTCGCCCATCAGTGTGGAGAAGGTCTGGTCCGCTGCCAGGGCATCGTCCATGGTGACCTGCAGGAGGGTCCGGTGGTCCGGGTCCATGGTGGTGTCCCACAGCTCGGTGTAGTCCATCTCGCCCAGGCCCTTGTAGCGCTGGATGCCGTTGTCCTTCGGGATACGGCGGCCGGCGGCCTGCCCGGACAGGAGCTTGGCATCGCGCTGCTTGTCGCTGAAGACGTAGTCGTGCGGCGCGTTGGACCACTTGATCCGGTACAGCGGGGGTTGCGCCAGGTACACGTAGCCGTTTTCGATCAGCGGGCGCATGTAGCGGAACAGCAGCGTCATGAGCAGCGTGGTGATGTGCTGGCCGTCAACGTCAGCGTCGGCCATCAGCACGATCTTGTGGTACCGGAGCTTGCTGAGGTCGAAGTCCTCGCCGATGCCGGTGCCGAACGCGGTGATCATGGACTGGACCTCGGTGTTGCCCAGGGCCTTGTCCAACCGGGCCCGTTCCACGTTCAGGATCTTGCCGCGCAGCGGCAGGATGGCCTGGGTTTCAGGGTTGCGGCCGCGCTTGGCGGAACCGCCGGCGGAGTCGCCCTCCACGATGTACACCTCGCAGCGGGCGGGATCCTTCGAGGAACAGTCGGACAGCTTGCCGGGCATCCCGAAGGATTCCAGCGGGCTCTTGCGGCGCGCATTGTCACGGGCCTTCCGGGCGGCCATCCGGGCCTGGGCCGCGGAAATAGCCTTGCGGATGACATCGCGGGCGGGGCCGGGGTTGCGTTCCAGCCAGTCGCCCAGCCCGTCGGTGACAACGCGCTGGACGAAGCCCTTGACCTCGGAGTTGCCGAGCTTGGTCTTGGTCTGGCCCTCAAACTGCGGCTCGGCCAGCTTCACGGAGATGACCGCCGTGAGGCCTTCACGGATATCGTCACCGGTGAGGTTGTCGTCCTTTTCCTTGATGATGCTCTTCTCCCGCGCGTAGCGGTTGATGAGGGAGGTCATCGCGGCACGGAAACCCTCTTCGTGGGTGCCGCCCTCGTGGGTGTTGATGGTGTTGGCGTAGGTGTGGACGCTCTCGGAATACGCATTGGTCCACTGCATCGCCATCTCCAGCGCGATGTGCCGTTCCGTGTCCTCGGTTTCGAAGGAAATGACGTCCTCGTGGACAACATCAACCTTCTTGCCCGAGTTCAGGTGCTTCACATAGTCCAGCAGGCCGTCGTCGTACTGGTACACCACAGTGCGGTGCTCAGCGGTGACTTCACCTTCGGTGACCACCACGTCAAGGTCAAGGTCATCATTGGCGTCCGCGTTCGACGCTGCGGTGCGCTCGTCCGTGAGGGTGATCCGCAGGCCCTTGTTCAGGAAGGCCATCTGCTGGAAGCGGGCGCGGAGCGTCTCGAAATCAAATTCCGTGGATTCGAAGATGCCAGCGTCAGGGTAGAAGGTCTGGGTGGTGCCGGTGGTAGCGCTCTCTTCACCCTGGACCAGCCCGCCCTGGGGCTTGCCGCCGTCGGCGAAGGACATCCGCCAGACATTGCCCTGCCGCCGGACTTCAGTGTCCACCCTGCTAGACAGCGCGTTTACCACGGAGATACCCACGCCGTGGAGGCCGCCCGAGACGGCGTAACCGCCGCCGCCGAACTTGCCGCCGGCGTGCAGGATGGTCATAACAACTTCAACAGTGGGCTTGTGCTCGGTGGGATGCATGTCCACGGGGATTCCGCGGCCATCATCAACAACCTTGACGCCGCCGTCGGCCTGCAGGACTATTTCGATGTGTGTGCAGTACCCGGCCAGCGCCTCGTCAACAGAGTTGTCCACCACTTCATAGACCAGGTGGTGCAGGCCGCGCAGGCCAGTGGAGCCGATATACATGCCCGGGCGCTTCCGGACGGCTTCGAGGCCCTCAAGTACGGTGATGTCGCTTGCGCCGTATTCCCGGGGTGTCACGGCCTCCGCCGGCGTATCGGGGGTAGGTACGTCCTCCGCTGCGCGTTCCACTGCCTGGGTATCTGTATTGTCGTTAGCCACAGGTGCTGTCGACTCCTCTTTTTCGATGATGGCCGGCGGCCGCCTTCCATGGGGAAAGCATCCGCCAACAGGCACAAGCTGATGGCGCTGACGGATACGTCGACGTGCGGGACCGCAGTCCGCCTGCGGAGAGCGTGCGGAAAACGGACTCAGTCAACGTTTCACCGGCGCCCAGTTATCTGCTGTGATTCTATCGTGAAATGGGCTGCAAACCCGCATTCCGGCGGGCGTCGCGGGACCTTGATGTGCCGATGCGAGGCCATTGACCCCGCCTAGGGCGCCCTCGAGGTCCCGCCTCCGGGTTCCTATACGCCCCAAGGGCGTTAGCCCGCCCTACACGCCGCCGGACGAATATTCAAGGGTCGACGGCGGTGCCTAGCCGTAGGTATCGCGCGGCCCGCGGCCGTTGACGGTACGTCCGCCCTTGCGCCAGCTGGGTGCTGACGGTCCGAGCACCTGGATGCTGGTGACCACGCCATCGCCCAGTTCCGTGCGGAACTTCTCCAGCAGGCTGTTGCTCAGCAGGCGCAACTGCGTGGACCAAGCCGTCGAGTCGCAGCGCACATGAAGGGTGGTATCGGTGAAGCTCTCCGGGATGCAGTGCGCTGAAATCTCCGGGCCCACCAGCGTGGCCCACTCTGCCATGACCGAGCCCACCGCTACCGGAGAGCTCCAGCCACGTTCGGCCACAAGGCGTCCCACCACTTTGCCGAGCCCCAGCGGATCACGGCCGGTGGAATGGAACTGGCTGAAACCCCGGGTATCCCGGATCCCACCCTTTGTCTTGGCGGCGCCGGCCTTGGGGGGTGCCTTCCGGCGGATTTCGCCGCGTGCGGCCGCGGCCTCACGCATGCGGTTCAGCGCAGCCTGCGGCGCGTCGATGTTGTCAGGATCCCGGCCGGGCTGCAGCCCGCCCTTTTCATCCTTATTCATCGATTCCTCCCGGGATGACCTTCACCCGCCGGCCGGAGAGCTCCTCCGGGATATCGGCGTCGACGGCGGCGGTCACCAGGACCTGTTCCGCGCCGGAGACTATTGCCGCCAGTTTACGCCGGCGCCCCACATCCAGCTCGGCGAAAACGTCGTCGAGGATGAGGATCGGGGCGGACCCGCCGGTCCTCGCATCATCGAGCATGACGTAATAGGAGGCAAGCCGGAGGGAGAGGCACATCGACCAGGTTTCGCCGTGCGAGGCGTACCCCTTGGCGGGCGCTTCGCCGAGGATCAGTTCGAGCTCATCCCGGTGCGGCCCCACCAGGGAAATTCCGCGCTCAAGTTCCTTGCGGCGGGAGGCCGCAAAGGCCTGGACATAGCGGCCGGTGAGGTCCTCAACGGTGAGGTCCCGCAGATCTTCGGCAGCGCCGGACCCATCCGTCAACGAACCGCCACCGGCACCCGGTGCCGCGCCGCCGTCGTCGTCCATCAGGTTTTGGAGGGTGGACCGGTAGACGGCGTTGGCGTCCTTGGACCCATCCGTGAGCTGGGCATACGCCTTGGCCAGGTGCGGGCTTATCAGTTCCACCAGTTCCAGCCGCGCGTGCAGCAGCTCGGCGCCCGCCCGGGCCATGTGCTGGTCCCAGACATCGAGGGTGGCCTCGTGCCCGGCAGTGAATTTTCCGGCCCGGGCGGATTTGAGCAGGGCGTTGCGCTGCTTCAGGACACGGTCATAGTCCGTGCGCGTCGCCGAATGCCGGGGCATCAGGCTGACAAGCAGCTCGTCGAGGAACCGGCGGCGATTGGACGGATCTCCCTTGACGAGCGCCAGGTCCTCGGGGGCGAAAAGCACCGTCTGGCAGATTCCCAGGAGATCCCTGGCGCGGACGGGATTGCTGCGATTGATCCGCCCCCGGTTGGCGCGGCTGGCGTTGATCTCAAGTTCCAGGACCGTGGTCTGCCCGCCGCGGACCAGGCGGGCCCGGACCAGCGCGCGGTCCGTGCCGAACCGCAGCAGCGGGGCGTCGGAGCTGACCCGGTGCGAGCTGAGGGTGGCCAGGTACCCGATGGCCTCCATGAGGTTGGTTTTGCCGATGCCGTTTGCCCCGACGAGCACAGTGACCCCCGGTTCGAGGGGAAGGTCAACCTGGGCGTAGCTGCGGAAATCAGTGAGCGAAAGGTGTTCTAGGTACACGCGGTGTTCGACAATTCTCGGAACCTGCGGGTCCCGGGGTGGATGTTACTTGGCGGGACGGGTGGCATGCCCGCCGAACTGGTGGCGCAGCGCTGAAACCATCTTCATGGCGGGCGAGTTTTCCTCGCGGGAGGAGAAGCGCGCGAAGAGTGCAGCCGTGATGGCCGGTGCCGGGACAGCGTTGGCTATGGCTTCCTCAACGGTCCAGCGGCCTTCGCCCGAGTCTTCGACATAGTCATCGATGGATTCCAGTCCCGGGTCCTCGTCCAGCGCCTTGACCATGAGGTCCAGGAGCCAGGAGCGGACTACGGTGCCCTTTTGCCAAGCGCGGAACGTACCGGGCAGGTCGTCAACAATGTCCTTGGCAGCTAGCAGTTCGTAGCCTTCGGCGTAAGCCTGCATCAGGCCGTATTCGATGCCGTTGTGGACCATCTTGGCGTAGTGGCCCGCACCGATTCCGCCGACGTGGACAAAGCTGTCCGCCCGCTTGCCTTCGGGACGGAGCACATCAAAAACCGGCAGTGCCCGCTCAATATCGGCGGCGTCGCCACCAGCCATGAGCCCGTACCCGTTCTGGAGGCCCCACACTCCGCCGGAAACACCGCAGTCGGCGAAACGGATCCCCTTCTCAGCCAGAGCGACACCATGTTTTTGGTCGTCGGTGAAGCGGGAGTTGCCGCCGTCGATCACCAGGTCGCCGGCGTCGAGCTTGTCCCGGAGTTCGGTGACGACGGCATCGGTGATGTCGCCTGACGGGACCATGACCCAGATCAGCCGCGGGGCCGGAACCGCCGCAATGAGCTCATCCACGGAGGCAACATCGGTGACCTCGGGGTTGCGGTCAAAGCCGGTGACCTCAATGCCGCCCTTGCGCAGGCGTTCGCGCATGTTGAAACCCATCTTGCCAAGGCCGATCAGTCCAATATGCACGTGGGTCTCTTTTCTGCGCGGGGTTGGCTGTTGCTGAACGGGTCAGCCGAACTAGGTCGCACTAAGTGTCGTCATGAGCGCCCATAACGACGTTTCTGCTACCTAGTTGGGAAGGCGGACGGGCATGACCAGGTAACGGTAGTCGTCCTGGTCCTCACCGTCGGCGTCTGCCTGGGCCGTGATCATCGCGGGTTTCGGCGCCGTGGTGAAGGAGAACCTGACGTACTTCGTTTCGATGACGCTCAGGCCCTCCACCAGGTAGTGCGGGTTGAAGGCGACGGTGATGTCGTCTCCGGAGAGCTGGGCTTCGAGTTCTTCGGAGGCCTGGGCATCTTCGCCGGTGCCGGCGTCCAGGTGCAGCAGTCCTTCGGTGAAGGCGAGGCGAACCGGTGTGTTGCGTTCGGCCACCAGCGACACACGGCGGACGGCTTCCACAAGTTCCTGCGTCTGGACAGTTGCGTGGATGGGCGTGGAATCCGGGAACAGCGAGCGGATCTTGGGGTAATCGCCATCCACGAGCAGCGACGTGGTGGTGCGGCCGCCGCTTTCGAAACCGATCAGGCGGCTGTCATCGTCAGCAAGGGCGAGGTTGATGTCGCCGCTGTTGCCAAGGGTCTTAGCCACTTCGTTGAGGGTTTTTGCCTTGACCAGCGCACTGGTGGAAATTCCCGGCGTGGTGGGCTTCCACGGTACTTCGCGCATGGCCAGACGGTAGCGGTCGGTGGCCAGAAGCGTGATGAGGTCGTCCTCGATCTCCATCCGAACGCCGGTCAGGATGGGGAGCGTGTCATCCTTACTGGCCGCAATGATCACCTGGGACACAGCCTGGGCGAATGCATCACCCGGGACGGTGCCGCTGATGGCGGGCAACGCAGGCAGCGGCGGGTATTCGGCCTCGGGCATGGTGGCCAGATGGAAGCTACTGCGGCGGCAGGTCAGCGTCACTTTGTTGCCATCGGTCTCCACGACCACCGGAGCGGAAGGAAGGCTTCGACAAATGTCTGCGAGGAGGCGTCCGGAAACGAGGATGGTTCCCTCGGCGGTGATGTCCGCGGGGATGTCCAGCCGTGCGGAGGTCTCGTAGTCAAAGCTCGAGAGGCTGACCGTGCCGGCTTCAGCCTTCAGGAGCAGGCCCGACAGCACTGGAACCGGCGGCCGCGGAGACAACGACCGGGCTGTCCAGGTGACGGCTTCTGCCAGGACGTCCCGTTCGACTCTGAACTTCACGGAAGGGTGCCGCCTTTCATTGCTGCTGCCTTGTCTGAACCGGAAACTCCCACAGGGAGCCCAAAAGTAGTGGCGCCCCAACAACGGAACCTGCATGGTTCATCGAGTGCTGAACCACAAAGAAACCCGAGGATGGGAGCGCTGCTGACAGCTTAGCCGCAAGACTGCTGATTAACCCATCCCCGGTCAGGACGCCTGGGGTCCGGAGGCCCTTGGGCCTGGGCCGGTTCGGGGTGCGGATCGAGATTGTTATTTGAGGGAAATCAATTTCTTGGGATTAGTAGTGTTAATAACTGCTGTGGATACTGTGGATAACTCGATCCGGCCGCAGGATCCAGCGGTTAAGCCCTGTTCATGGATTGTGGGTGACGCAGGTTTTAAACAGGCTGTGGATGGGGATAACAATTTTTGGGTTTTCGCTGATCCACAGGCGGCTTAAGGGTTTTAAGCCCATTAAGCTCGGTTGTCCCCTTAAGTATCCACAGGGTTATCCACATGCACCTGTTAATAAGGTATAGAGGCGACGGCTCAGGAGTTGCGCTGCTGCTGCTTGATCCTGTTGGTGAGTTCGGTGACCTGGTTGTAGATCACACGACGCTCAGCCATCAGCTCACGGATTTTGCGGTCCGCGTGGATCACCGTGGTGTGGTCGCGGCCGCCGAGTTCCTGGCCGATCTTCGGCAGGGACATGTCCGTGAGCTCGCGGCAGAGGTACATGGCGATCTGCCGGGCGGTCACCAGCGTGCGGGTCCGGGACTTGCTGCAGAGTTCCTCCATGGTGAGCTTGAAGTACTCCGCCGTCTGGATCAGGATCTGGCTCGACGTGATTTCCTGGGCGCCGTCGTCCGTGATGAGGTCCTTCAGGACCATCTCAGCCAACGCAACATCGACCGGCTGGCGGTTCAGGCTGGCGAATGCCGTCACCCGGATCAGTGCGCCTTCGAGTTCGCGGATATTGCTGGAGATCTTGGAAGCGATGTATTCCAGGGCATCGTCCGGGGCGGAGAGGCCTTCGCTGAGGGCCTTCTTCCGCAGGATGGCGATGCGAGTCTCGAGCTCGGGCGGCTGGATATCGGTGAGGAGGCCCCACTCGAAGCGGGACTTCATCCGGTCCTCAAAACCTGCCAGCTGCTTGGGCGGCAGATCCGAGGTGATGACCACCTGTTTGTTGTTGTTGTGCAGGGAGTTGAACGTGTGGAAGAACTCCTCCAGCGTCCGGTCCTTGCCGGCCAGGAACTGGATGTCATCGATCAGCAGCACGTCCACGTTGCGGTACGTGGTCTTGAAGCTGGCGCCTTCGTCATCGCGGATGGAGTTGATGAAGTCGTTGGTGAACTCTTCGGAGTTCACGTACCGGACCCGGATTCCGCTGTACAGACGGCGGGCATAGTGGCCGATCGCGTGCAGGAGGTGGGTCTTGCCCAGCCCGGAATCACCGTAGATGAACAGCGGGTTGTAGGCCTTGGCGGGCGCTTCGGCCACGGCCACGGCAGCTGCATGGGCAAAGCGGTTGGACGAACCGATCACAAAGGTATCGAAGACGTACTTGGGGTTCAGCCGGCCGAACTCGTGGGAAGTGCTCGGCAGCATCGGCTGCGGCTTCTGTTCGATCAGCTGGTCCGGCGAGTAGGAAGGTTCGACGACGGGTTCCGGCTCCGTGTGGAGCGGCACCAGATCGGTGTCCACGTCGATCGCGCAGCGGATGTCCTCGGAGAAAACGTTATGCAGGGCGTCATCCAGGGCGTCCTTGACCTGGGTCTGAAGGACTTCACGGGTCAGTTCGTTCGGAACGGCCACCAGGAGGGTGGATCCGATCAGGCCCTGGGCCTGCGCCAGGATGACAAAGCCCCGCTGCCGTGGAGATACGCGGTCGTCCTGCTCGAGCAGGCTCACAACCCGACGCCAGGAACTTCCGACAGTATTGGCGTGGTTGGCTTCGTCTACTGTCATCAATCAGTTCCTCAAAACTTGCGTACCTGCATTACGTGCAGCCCCAAGTCCCGAACCAGGATGCTGGTTCAGCTTCATCCACAGGGTTATGCACAGTCCGTGGATAATCGGCTACTGAGCCACTCTAGGGGAACAAAAGGCCAGAAGATAGCTGGGAAGTAGCTTGTGGATAATTACACCGTTGTGGTTCGAAAACAGGCCTTGTGAGCCACTTCATCCACAGGCTGTGGGGCCAGGTTAACCACAGCCGGGGACAGGGACGCAGGGGTACCCCGGTTTGACTCTGGCAGGCATTTTGCCCTAACGTTGTGAAGTCCTTTGTGTACGCTTTTTAGCCCCTTCTGAATCTCTCTGACGCACCGCGTTGGAGCAGCCGGGGGAAGCGTGCATATACAAAACTTAGCGTCGGCCAGTTCTTCCCCTTTTACTGATCGGGTGGGCGCACCTTTGATCCACTGGAGTAACTAACGTGAGCAAGCGGACTTTTCAGCCGAATAACCGCCGTCGAGCCAAGAAGCACGGCTTCCGCCTTCGTATGCGTACCCGTGCCGGCCGTGCCATCCTGGCAGCCCGTCGTGGCAAGGGCCGCACCGAACTGTCGGCCTAGATAACTGACTCGTCGGTTTAACTTTTCTTTGCGAGTTTAAGGTGCTGGCCACCCGTAACCGTTTGAGGACTGCAACCGATTTTTCAACAACCGTACGTTCCGGTGTCCGCAATGGACGCCGGAACGTAGTGTTATATGCGGCAGCTATTGCTGCCGACGAACCCAGCCGGATCGGGTTCATCGTTTCCAAAGGTGTCGGGAACGCTGTGGTCAGGAACCTCGTTAAGAGGAGACTGAGAGAAGCCGGTGCTGCCTCGCTGCGGGAGTACGGTACCGGGTTCGCCATAGTGGTCCGGGCGCTGCCTGCGTCCGCTGCCGCCAGCTGGGATCAACTGCTGGCGGACTACAACGCCGCACTGGAATCAACCATGAGCCGGTTGGGCAGCCGCCTTCCGCGGGCTGCTGTAAACGGTTCAACCGGTACAACACAGGAAGGGACACAGCGTGCGTAAGGTAACTGCCGCCGTCGTCCACTACCTTCATCCTGTTGCTGCCGCCGTAGGTACCTTCCTCTGGAACCTGCCCAGAAACATTCTTATTCTGCTGCTGATGGCCTACCGCAAGGTGATTTCTCCCTTGTATGGCCAGGTCTGCCGTTTCTTTCCTTCCTGCTCGGCGTACGCCCTTGAGGCGATCACTGTCCACGGGGCAGTGAAGGGCAGCTGGCTTGCGGCCCGTCGCCTTTTGCGCTGCCATCCGTGGAATGCCGGCGGTGTGGACCATGTCCCCGCCGGCCACCGCCACTGGCCCGATCACCGGACCCCCACAATTGTTGTGCTGAACAACCCGGACAAGTACCTGGCTGCTCAGACTGATGGAGAAGGCCGCCTTGCGGCCTGACGAATAGGGATATCGTATGGACTTCTTTGAAACAATCATGTTTCCGTTCAAGTGGCTGGTTTCCATCATCATGGTGGGCTTCCACGAGGGCCTGAGCAGCATCGGGCTGCCTGAGGCCTCAGGCTGGACGTGGACGCTGTCCATCATCGGGCTGGTGCTGGTGATCCGGGCCGCCCTGATCCCCGTATTCGTCAAGCAGATCAAGGCGCAGCGTGGCATGCAGCTGCTGCAGCCGGACCTGAAGAAACTCCAGGACAAGTACAAGGGCAAGACCGACCAGCTCTCCCGCCAGGCAATGGCGCAGGAACAGATGGCCATGTACAAGAAGCACGGAACCAACCCGTTCTCTGCCTGCTTGCCCATGCTGATCCAGATGCCGTTCTTCTTTGCGCTGTTCCAGGTTCTGTCCGGCATCAGCACCGCCCGTGACCAGGAAAAGGGCATCGGGGCCATGAGCCACGAACAGGTTGTCCAGTTCGACGAGTCGAGCATTTTTGGTGCTCCGCTGTCGGCAACCCTGCTGCACGGAACGCCTGAGGGCGGCAACGTGGTGGCCGTGTGGACGCTGTCGATCGTGATGATCCTGGCCATGACGGCCTCGCAGTTCATCACGCAGAAGCAGATCATGGCCAAGAACATGTCCGAAGAGGCCATGGCCAGCCCGTTCATGCGCCAGCAGAAAATGATGCTCTACATCCTACCGATCGTATTCGGCGTCGGTGGCATCAACTTCCCCATCGGTGTCCTCATTTACTGGACCACCACCAACCTCTGGACCATGGCGCAGCAGTTCTTCGTTATCCGCCGCATGCCGACGCCGGGTTCCCCCGCCGCCAAGGCACTCGCTGAGCGCCGGGCTGCCAAGGGCCTGCCGGTCCTGCCCATTCTGGGCGGGAAGAAGGCCGACGCCGAAGCGGAGGCAGCTGCCGCAGCTGCGGTCATCGAACAAAAGGGACAGCGCGTCCAGCCCCAGCGTAAGAACAGGAAGAAAAAGTAATGTCAGCCGAAAGCACCGAACACGCCCTTTCCGACGAGGTCATTGACGATCAGGACGAAGCCTCGACGGACGCCGATGCTTCGCCCAAGGGATCCGCTGCCAGCCGCCTCGAAGAGGAAGGCGACGTTGCTGCCGATTACCTGGAGGAACTCCTTGATATCGCTGACATCGACGGCGATATTGACATTGAAGTCCGGAACGGCCGCACTTACATTTCCATCGTTGCCGAGGATGAAACCGATGGTCTCGACAGCCTCGTAGGCGAAGACGGCGAAGTCCTCGAAGCCCTTCAGGAACTGACCCGGCTCTCTGTTCTCTCCGCAACGGAGAACCGCTCACGCCTGGTCCTGGACATCAACGGCTACCGTCAGCAGCGCGCCGGCCACCTCCAGAAGATCGCCGAGGACGCCGCAGCTTCGGTCAAGGAGTCCGGCAAAGCCGTGGCACTGGAGCCGATGAGTGCCTACGAACGCAAAATCGTTCATGACGCCGTCGCTGACCTGGGACTCGTCAGCGAGTCCGAGGGCGAAGGCGCCGGGCGTCACATCGTAGTGTCCGCAGACTAGAGAATGCTGAACCGCTAATCATGGTTGACATCACGGCAGCAGAATTGCTGGCGGCCGAGAAGATTTTCGGTGACCGCCTGGACCTGGCCAAACGCTACGTGGAGCACCTGGCCACGTCCGGAACCGAACGCGGGCTGATCGGGCCGCGCGAAATCCCACGGCTGTGGAGCAGGCACGTCCTTAACTGTGCCGTTATCGAAAGCGAGATCGCGCACGGCAGCCATGTTGCCGACGTCGGAAGCGGAGCCGGACTTCCCGGACTTTGCCTCGCCATCGCGCGTCCGGACCTCCAGCTGACACTGATCGAGCCGCTGGAACGCCGGGTGATCTGGCTCCAGGAAGTGGTAGACGATCTCGGCCTGACAAACGTCACGGTGATGCGGACCCGCGCGGAGCTTGCGGTTGGCATGGTGGAAGCTGATGTTGTGACTGCCCGGGCTGTTTCCGCGCTGAGCAACCTCGCCGGCCTGACGATCCCATTGCTCGCCGGCAAGGGCGAAGTTGTGGCCATTAAGGGACGCAGCGCAGGCGAGGAAATCGAAAAAGCAGCGAAGGTCATCCGGAAACTCGGTGGCGTCCAGACCTCTGTAGTGACTGTCGGTGAAAACCTCCTGGAGGAACCCACCACGGTGGTACGGATCGTCGTTAACAAGTCCCGAAAGATCTCCTAGTCCTGGCCCGGTAGCCTTGGTCTGCAGGGCGAAGCGGTTAGGCTAGACAACGGCAGCAAAAGCCGAACGAGAGTGAGTGTGTCCCAGTGACCAGTAGCGAAGCCTCCACACAACGGATACCCCCGTTTGTGTCTTTGGGGTCAGCACGATCAGTTGCTGGCATGGGCATGGGTTCCGCGCCCGGACGAGGGGAAAGTCACCCTAATCCGGTTGCGGAAATGGCAATTCTTGCCTCTGTTTCACGTGAAACAACAACGGGTGGCAGGATCAACGTCATGGACACCATGGACGATTCCAGTCCTATCGCCCGGGAACTCGCGCACGAGACCAGGCGCCGCGAACGGCTGGTTGGCCGGAAACTTCCCAAGCCGGAGAAGACCCGTATCTTCACGGTGTCCAACCAAAAAGGCGGCGTGGGCAAGACCACCACCACCGTGAACATCGCTGCTGCCCTGGCCGCAGCCGGCCTGAACGTCCTGGTCATTGACATCGATCCCCAGGGCAACGCCTCCACCGCCCTCGGCGTCGAGCACCATGCCGATGTGGACAGCATCTACGACGTCCTCATCAACGATTTCCCTCTTGCTGACGTCGTGGCCCCCTGCCCGGACATCAGCAACCTGATCTGTGCTCCTGCCACCATTCACCTGGCGGGCGCGGAGATTGAGCTTGTTTCGCTTGTGGCCCGTGAACAGCGGCTCCGCCGGGCGATCGATGTCTATGCCAAGACCCGGGCAAAGAACGGCGAAGAACGCCTCGATTACATCTTCATTGACTGCCCGCCCAGCCTCGGGTTGCTCACGGTTAATGCCTTCTGTGCTGCCGGTGAGGTCCTTATCCCCATCCAGTGTGAGTACTATGCACTGGAAGGCCTCAGTCAGCTCCTCAAGAACATTGAGATGATCCAGAAGCACCTGAATGAGGATCTGGTGGTCTCCACTATTCTCCTCACGATGTATGACGGACGGACCAATCTTGCAGCCCAGGTGGCAGCGGAAGTTCGCCTCCACTTCCCCGAGCAGGTCCTTGGTGCTGTAGTCCCCCGCTCCGTGCGGATTTCAGAAGCTCCGAGCTACCAGCAAACCGTCATGACGTACGATCCTTCCTCCAGTGGAGCCCTGTCTTACCTGGAAGCCGCAGCCGAAATCGCTGAACGCTAGAATCTTCAAGAACTGCAACAACCGGAGTCCGGCAAGGTCTGGCTCTTCCATCGGAGGGATTTATCCATGAGCGAAAAGCGACGTGGCCTAGGCCGCGGTCTTGGCGCACTCATTCCAAGTTCCGCCGGTAGTGCATCGGGCAACGGCGGCGCTGTGTCGCGGCCTGTGGATCTCTTCTTCCCTGAAGGCCGTAAGAAAGTCGCGTCCCCTGACGACGCTTCAGGGAATGGTGGGGCAGCTTCAGATGCTTCATCTTCCGAGTCGGTTGCTTCCGAGTCGGTTGCGCCGGCTCAGGCCAACGACGCTTCGGTAACGAAGGAAGCAGCCGCGCCGAGAACGGCCTCCCCTGCGAATCCGCCGGCCAAGGCAGCAGACAAGCTGCCGGCCGCAAAAGCTCCCGCCAAGGCTCCTGCGAAAGCTCCTGTAAAGGGCGGTGCAGCTACATCGACGGTGGACGGTTCGCCCACGCCAGGTGAAGACGCGACTAGCGAGTCTGTGTCCGAGGCGCCTGAATCCCAGAGCAGCATGCCGGATAACGGTGTTGACCTCGTGGAAGTCCCGGGCGTGCGTTTTGCCGAGATTCCGGTCACCGACATCCATCCGAACCGTAAGCAGCCCCGCTCAGTCTTCGATGACGATGACATGGCGGAGCTCATCCACTCCGTCCGCGAAATCGGCGTCCTCCAGCCAATTGTGGTTCGTACTTCAACCGAAGAAGGTGGAGAACCGTATGAGCTGGTGATGGGTGAGCGTCGCTGGAGGGCAGTACAGGCGGCCGGGATGGCGACCATCCCTGCCATCGTCCGGGACACTACTGATGATGACCTCCTCAGGGATGCACTGCTGGAGAACCTGCATCGCAGCCAGTTGAACCCGCTCGAAGAGGCAGCGGCCTACCAGCAGCTGCTTGAAGACTTCGGAACCACTCACGAGCAACTTGCGGACCGCATTGGCCGTTCACGTCCGCAGGTTTCGAACACGCTGCGTCTCCTCAAACTTCCGCCCCTGGTTCAGCGTCGTGTGGCGGCCAGCGTTATTTCCGCTGGCCACGCGCGCGCGCTGCTCGCCCTGCCGGATGCGGCAGCCATGGAACGCCTCGCCCAGAAGATCGTGGCTGAAGGCATGTCTGTTCGGGCAACCGAAGAGGCCGTCACTCTCTATCAGGATCCTGCGAAGCCTGCCAAGAACAACATCCCTCGTCCGGGAGCCCGCCATGAGCGCCTGGACTATCTGGCATCCTCGTTGTCAGACCGTTTAGACACCAACGTCAAGATTTCCCTGGGTGTCCGCAAGGGGCGTGTCAGCATTGAATTCGCCAGTGTTGAAGACCTGAACCGCATCATGGAAGTTCTTGCGCCAGGATCTGAGAACTAGCGTTCTCTGTTCAAAGAAAGGGCCTGTTTCACGTGAAACAGGCCCTTCTTTCGTCTGTATCGACGCCATCTTTGCACTCCGGAGCTAATACTGGCGTGGACATCGTTGTTGTGACGCGCCCCGGGATCGAGCCCGCGGTTCGCGTGGCGTACCATTCTGGGCCCGGTGGAATAGTTCCGTTGTGGACGCGAGTTTGGCACTGTCTGCTGCCTTGGACTCCCTTAAAGACTGGACTCCTCTAACGACTGGCGTCTCTGCTTGTGTCCCCGCGGCAGCGGTGGACTTCTGTGGCTTCGGGTTTGCTGACGCACTGGAGGTGGGCACTGAGAGCGATGGGGATGGCGGTGCCGCGAACTCTCGAGACGGCGATCAGGCAGGAGTGGAGGATTCGACGGATCGCTGGACACCTCGATGCGACTCGTGATGTTGCGCACCCAATGGGTTCCATTGCTCCGAAGTAGTGAAGATTGCGTCGATTCGCATAATTTCCAATCAGTCGGTGCTGTGCTCATCCTGCCAAGCGGCGGGAACACCGTGTTCGATGCTCTTGCCCCGGTCTGTGCCAGGGAGCTGGTGCGCAGCGCACGTACGCGTGCAGGTGCTGGTCTCAGCCTGCGGCTGGCTCGTTGACTACGGGGATGCGCCAGGGTGGACGTCTCCCCCGGAGCTGTCGCCAGATAGTATTCTGACCTTCAATCTGGTTCGGCAACATCCGGGTTCGGCAACGTCTGGTTCAGATGGGAAGTCGCCTCGCGGTTGCTGTTTCACGTGAAACATCAACAGGGTAGGTGCCGGATGTAGGCGACTGTGCCATCGAGAACAAACATGAAGTTGGTATGGTCTAAAGCTCTCGGCGCGTGATGTCGCCAGCGCGCCACCTGATCTGCGGCTGCGGCTGCGGTGAAGTGAATTCGGTTTGCAGCATCCGGGGGGCTTCGTCCGCAGCCAAAGCCGGGCAGAACCACTCCAACAGAAGCAGGTCATCAAGCTTCGTGAGGATAGCCGGGATTGCTGAGCAAACGCGGCCTGCGCCCAGTCGTTCTCCAAATGGTTTCACGTGAAACATCGTGACGAGTCCAGCGCACTGTGCCCGGCATCTCTCCATGGCCCCGACACCCGACGCCCTCACGGCGTCGGCAAGCGGGCTGCGACGCAGATTGTAAACATGCAGCCCAGGCGCCCTCCCATCTCGATCGCCGTGGGAACAGAGACAATTCACAGACCTTGGGAGTTGACGGCATAGAGCCTACGATGTCCTCTTCACGCCTTGAGGATGATGCCGCCCCCAATCCCCCGCCGGCAGTGACGGCCCGCGACTGGCGACAACATGCTGACCCAGCGCATGCCCGCCTATGTCTCGGGGACCTTGGCAAACCGTCCGGAGGGTTCGTATCCAGTGGAGAGCCATGGCATGAGTCAAGCTTATCCGTCCGCCGTGGCCCAACCCTGACGCCTGAGTTCCATCCGCCGGGCCGTTAGCCTGAACGGATAGCTTCCTGGCACATCCGAGGACCCTTGAGCTGGCAGCCAGTGTCGATGCCCGAGACCGAGGCACCTCAGAATGATCGGGCTAGGGTCGGGCTGCTGGCCGCACGCCGGCGCATAGGTAGCATCGGCTGAGGCAGGCAGGCAGGCAGGCAGGCAGGCAGGCAGGCAGGTACGACCTCGCCCCCGGGGCCTTTCGTCAAACAGTCTTCTGTGGAGATGGGAAGTCGACGGAATCGAATCTGCAGGGTGCCTCGATACACACGAGTCTCAGGAGGGCGCCTTGATACATACGAGTCTCAGGAGGGCGCCTTGATACATACGAGTCTCAGGAGGGCGCCTTGATACATACGAGTCTCAGGAGGGCGCCTCGATCCCCTGGCTTGGCCAATAGGGTCGCCAACTGCCGCATCCGGAACCACCATTGGGCAGGGACTGCGACACTCCAAGACGTCACAGCATGTCGCTGAGTAGCTCGCCATAGTGCGTCCCTGGACCAGCTCCGTGACTTGGCTTCGCCCCTCTAGGACGTGACCGCGGGATGCACAGAATAGGCCCAGTCTTGGAGTGTCCGGGAGGACAAGGAATTGGTCGAAGCCGAGTCCTCTTGCTGTGCAGCAGATCGAGACAGACCGGACTGTTCGGAAAGGTTCGGAGCCGATCGGGAAGCGACCACACGTGCAACCACGTCTGATCATGGCCCGGCGGAAGGTGAATCAGCTTGCCAGGCGGACGGCAGCCTGGTTTACGGGAAAGAGAATGCCCGAAAGATTATGATTCCTCGGCCCACTCTTCATCATCGTGTGCGGCAAACTTGCCACAACAACAGATGGAACCAAGACAGCCTTGGGCCCATAGGTGTGAACTGCCCGGTGGATATCGCGGTGGATATCGCTGTGGATAACTTTGTGGATAGATTGCTTGGTGGCAGGCATCACGAAGAGATTTGGCCCACACCAGCGGATCCTGCAACGCGCGGTCCGCACGAGCATTGCTTAGCGTCTGCAGTCCCGTTTCACGTGAAACATTACCAAGGCCGATCCTGACTCTCTTTTGGGACGGAAAGCGACTTCAATAGTTGGATTTCCGGCGATATTTCCAGTCCTACGTGAGCATGCGCTTCGTCCGTGGTAGTTGTCCTGGGAGCAACGCCGGCTTGAGGGTATCGGCTGATCTAAAGAACGGCACTAGGGGTACTGCATCCACGATTTGCAGGCCGGTGGATAAGCCTGTGGATATCGGTGTGGATAACATTTGGGGATAACTTCGAAGTCGGTGGACATCAACGCGATGGAACCCTCCAGTCGAACCGAACAGTCACACTTCGGATGGATACGATTCCGTCATCCGCTGACATTTGTCACCTGCTCTAGGTCTTTGGGGTGGAGTTGGTCGGGCACCTAGGGCGCCGCCGTTCGAACAGGAAAGTCGGCATTGGCCAGCTGATTCATGACCTGGCCTAGCAGGCGTTCGCGGCCGGTGCCTGGTGCCTTGCTCAGACGAGCATCCTATCGGCACATGCGGAGGCGTGTCGCTCCGGTCGGGATCTGCAGTGCGGACTGACATGTTGACGACCGAGCAGGCGGCTCTGGTACCGTCCTTGGCTGATGATCGAGCAAGGGTGCTCTGGTACCGTCCTTCGCCGACTGGACGGCAGCCGTAGCGATCTTGCCAACAGAGATGTGCGTGGCGGCGAAGCCACGGGTCCTAGTTGGGCCACGGGCAGATACACGGAGATCACCTTCCTCCAGTCCAGGGTCAGGCTGTCGATCCCCCACTGGCGCAGTAGACAGCAGGGCTTGGGCGAGGGCTCAACCGTCACGCAAGCGTGCATAGGGCCCTGTGGCAAGATTGGGGCTTGGCAGTGCAGAGAATACCTGCGGTGAGGAGAATATGCCTCGTGTGCCTGGGCTGTGTACGGGTGGTCCGGGTGTGTACGTATTGTCGGTCGTGGCGCAACGAGCTTGACGTGGGGTTGCGGCCATCTCGCAGTTGGCCTCAGGGGATAGCATCCAGTACATGCGAAGCCGGCGTCCTTAGCATCCCATTCCGGGAAGGCTTGGACGGAGTTTTCGGTCAGTTCGTTTCACGTGAAACAGTACGCTCGAGCTCTTGCCATCCACGAAGCCGTCGCCGGGGACGGACTGTTTCACGTGAAACAATCCGGCCCGGAATAAGATCCGTGTCCTCGTGCCGTCTTTGCCGGCCCGGCCCATGGCGCCCAGGAGGTCTCCTGGTATGGCCCGTCTCCTGGTATGGCCCCGCTGAGACGAGCACGGCGTTGTCAAGGGATGAGGCCGCAACAGGTGTGTGTCGAGACCGTCGTTGGGTGCGGTCGGGGCCAATATCGGGCCTGGACAATCTCCGCATGTGCTTCGTCTTCGGGCCATCGGCATCAATGGACACCTCGCACAATACGACGATGATCCCGAATGGACCCACCAGCGGCGAGCACAGGCCGAATGCGCGACGCGGGGCCTCTCCGTGCGGTTCCCGAATCACCATCCGAGGCTGGAGGTATCGGCGGACGGGCTTTGTGAGTCTCCAGGCCCACGGTCCCGAATTCGTCCGCAGGCAACTTGTCGGTGCTGGCGGGTCCCAGCGCTGTGTGAGTGTGCTCCCGGGGGCCGCTGAAATCTTGAGTTGCCCGCTGCCGTGTCGTCGACATGCGGTGGACAAGACTGAACTGTGGCAACTGGTCAGGCTGCCACTGAACTGGATACCGTCGTGGCAGATTACCGACATGCTGCGGTTTGGCGATGAGGCTTGGGCGCATTTCTGACCTAGCAGTCATTTACGAGGGGCCAGAGCGATTTGCTGTCGGGGATCTATTCCAATTGCTCGGATCCTAGCGTTATATCAGTCACCTGGCGTCGCCGGCGTTCCTTGGATTCCTCCGACCAGCGCCGTCTCTCCCGACGCACGCCGTCTCCCCCGACCACCGGCGTTGACTCTGACCAACCCTTGGAACCCCGATCTTCTAAGGCGTCACCCGATCTTCTAGGCGTCAACTGGGAGAATCGGAGTTTGATTCAGACCATGGACGCCCAGCGAGACTGGAACGCTGGCCTGGTCAGGGTGCTTACGGTAGTCCGATGCTCCGGTTCCATGTTGTCCCCCGCGAGGTGAAAAGGGGCGTGAAGGCCACTAAGCCACCTAATCCAATTGGCATTCGCTGCTCAGAGTTCGATCCAATGTCTGAGTGCGCCGCGGCTATTCTCCTCAGGGAATGGACGGGACGCATTACGTGCTTCATCGCGTGAACCCGATCCATGAGGCCTGGCTCGAGTTGCCGTCGGGCAGGCCAGTACGAGCTGGAGGGAGCAGACTCATGCAGGCTTGGGCAGTGTTTCACGTGAAACAAAGCGCGGGGTACGCATCAGTGCGCAGAGTATGATCGTCGCGAAAGTGGGATCCTGGGTTGATTGCTTACCGTCGTGAGTCGAACTGAATTCAAGTATGTCGAACTGAATCGCTGCGGCATTGTCGTGCGGCAAGGGCACTCGGATGTAAGGATCAGCATGCACCGACGCCGAAGAAGTTTTTGCCCGTCCGGCGAGCGTGGCCACGCCGTACGCGGCTTGGCTTGACGAATCGTCGATGTTTCACGTGAGTCCATGTCTCTCGAGCGCCAATGTTTCACGTGAAACAGAGCACTCGGGTTCGCGTAGGCGGGCATTAGAAGTCCCGTAGCGAGCTGGAATCTGGAAACACCTTGTCTACTGTCGGCGAACCTATGCCTTCTTGCCGCGGCCCGGCGGCCGAAGCCAACGAAGACCGTACATCCTGCGAAGTGTCTCGCATTGTCGTACGCTTTCCCTCACGGGCGCGAGGCCAGACGTACGAGGCTCTGCATCTCGATCGCCAATGTTTCACGTGAAACAAGAATCCGAATCCGGAAAGGCGAACTCCAGGATGGCGGCGGGGACGTCTGACTGGAATTTGCAGCCCACTAGCCCTCATAGGTAAGACCCTCAATCCCTGCACTGGGTCTCCAGAAGCGACTCTGAGCAATCACTGAAGTTAAGAAACAAATGAAGGTTGATGCAATGTGCTTGTGCGTCGACGGGCTCGGTCTTAAAGACGCGTGGCCACCGCTTCATGGAAGCAGTGGCCACAGGCCGGTGTCACTGGTCATATGGGACAGAAGTCCCCTACCTGATTAGGACAGGACGTCCGCAAATTCCTTTTCGAAGAACTGCTTCGGCCTTGCGCCGATAACAGTGCTCTTCACCTGGCCGTCCTGGAAGAGGTAAACGGCGGGGATGGACGTGATTCCGTACTCGGCGGCGATGGCGGGGTTGTCGTCGACGTTGAGCTTGACGACATTAACTTTCTCGCTGTATTCCACCGAGATCTCGTCGAGGATGGGTCCCAGCTTGCGGCAGGGGCCGCACCATTCAGCCCAGAAGTCCACAATTACCGGCTTGTCGGCGGACAGTACGTCCGCAGCAAAACTTGCATCTGTTACGTCTTTAGCGTTGCTCATAACCTTGTCTCTCTCTTCGAACGGCGGGTACGCGAGATTACGCGTGAAGGTCTGCGAGGTAGTGTTCCACGTCGATCGCGGCAACACATCCGGAACCGGAGGCCGTGATTGCCTGACGGTAGGTGGGATCAACGACATCGCCGGCGGCGAAGACGCCAGGGATGCTGGTCTTGGAACTCCGGCCCTCGACGGCGATGGTACCGGCCGCCGTCATCTCCAGGGAGTCCTTGACCAGGTCGGTGCGGGGGTCGTTTCCGATGGCGACGAAGACGCCGGTGACGGCGAGGTCGGACACGGTGCCGTCCTGCAGGTTCTTGATCTTGAGCCCGGTGACTTTGTCCGCTCCGATGACGTCGTCAACGGAACTGTTCCAGATGAACGAAATCTTGTCGTGGGCCAGGGCACGGTCCGCCATGATCTTGGAAGCTTTGAGTGTGTCGCGGCGGTGCACAACGGTGACGGACTTGGCGAACTTGGTCAGGAAGAGGGCTTCTTCCATGGCCGAGTCTCCTCCGCCGATGACCGCAATGTCCTGGTCCTTGAAAAAGAAACCATCGCAGGTTGCACACCAGCTGACGCCGTGGCCGGAGAGGCGCTTTTCGTTCGGGAGGCCCAGCTCACGGTAAGCGGATCCGGTGGACAGGATGATCGCCCGCGCACGGAAGGTCTCGCCGGTACCGATGGTGACAGTCTTAATGTCGCCGTCGAGGTCCAGTGCTGTGACGTCCTCGAACTGGATTTCCGTTCCGAACCGGGCTGCCTGCTTCTCGAAGTTCTCCATGAGGTCCGGCCCCATGATCCCTTCGGGGAAGCCAGGGTAGTTTTCGACGTCGGTGGTGTTCATCAGTTCGCCGCCGGCGGTAACTGATCCGGCCAGAAGCAAGGGCTTCAGGTTGGCGCGCGCCGTGTAGACAGCGGCCGTGTACCCGGCCGGGCCCGAGCCGACGATGATGACATCACGTACTTCGGACGCGGTGTTTTCTGCGTTGCTCACTGAACGGTGAACCTCTTCCTTAGTCGATGCGCCGGCTTTTGCGGCCGGCCACATGGCACAACTGAATCTAGGTGGTGAATATTCCGGGCGCCGCGCGAACGGAGGAACCATCAGCGGCCATAACCCCGTCACGTGGACGGGACGCCCTACCAGATTACCGTCTGAAAACAGCTGAGCCGCGTCTGTTACTGCGGAGCAATGCTCCGGGCAGAACAGCCGCGGCTCAACGGGAACGACGCAGGTGTGGTCCTACTGGATCTTGATCTCCGCCAGGCGGATGCCAAAGCCATAGCGGGTCTTCGGGGCAGCCAGCTTGGGAAGCGTCTTGATGGACACGATCACGTACTGTGCCTCCACCGGCTCGGCCAGTGGCATGGTCAGATCTGTTGACGTGAAGCTGTTGGTCCCCACCAGTTTGGCTCCGTCCAGTGACGGCCGGTCATTGGTGAAGACACTGAGATTGCCGCCCGAGGCTCCGAGCTGAGTCAGGGTGATGGATGAAACCTTCGCCGGATTCTTCAGCTTGACGAACAAGGGCACGCCATCGGTTGCGAGGCCGCCCCAGCCCTCGGTGGCAAATTCCATGTCTGACCAGTAGCTGGCTGCGTTGCCGTCAAAAGCCTTCACAAGATCCACGTCGTAGGTGCCTGCGAAGTCAAAATCCCCCTGGCGGGTGATGCTGTCGATGGCAGGCGGTGCCGCCGGCGCTGCGGAGCTCGGGTTGGGTGAAGGCGACCCGGTGTTTGGCTGGGTGGAGCCCGTCGACGTGGAGGATGGGGCCGCCTGAGGACCCGTTTTGAATAGACTGCCCAGGTTGGTGACCGCAAAGACCAGCCCGGCAATCAGCACCACGGCAAGCAGCCCGCCCACCAGCCAGCGCATCGAGCGGGGCTCACGCTCGGGCTCGTCGTCATCGTAATAGTCATCCGTCCCGCCGGAAGGCGGTACTGCGGCCGCCGGAGACACTTTCCGGGCAAGCGACGGGAAGGCGCCCGCGGCGCCCGCGGCGCGATCGGAGCGTTCCGGCGCTCGGGAGATCACGGGTTCGTCGTAGGCTGCGTCCTGGGAGCCGTTGGAATAGTCGTCCTCAGACCACAGGGAGACCTTGGGCGAATCGGATCCCGCACCTGCCTTGGGCTCGGCCGGTCCGGAAACTGGCCGGTTCTCCGCAGCCTGCACCGGTTGCGGCGCAGTGACGTGCTGATGTGCGGCAGTGGCGCCAGCAGCGGCGGCCCCTGCTCCAACGGCTCCGGCCTTGGCAGGCCCCGACGCCGGACGGACCGCCGGGCGGAGCGGCGGACGGGCCGGAACAACCGGGGGTACAAGCGGTGGAGCAACCGGTGCGGCCGACCGGCGTGGGTCAACCTGGCTGTGGTGGTTGTCCGAATAGTTGATATATCCGGCGTCGACGTTCTCTTCGTCGTCGTACGGTTCCGGTTCGTGTGAACGCACCTGGCCGAAAATTTCGCTGCCCAGGGTATCCGTGAAGAACGGCTCGACGTAAGGCGCGTCGGAGGCAACCACGAGGTCCAACAGGTCTGCCGCGGACGTGTGGTTGGTGATGAGGTACGTGGTGGCCTCAGTGACCCCAAGGTCCAGGACCTGGACGTTGCCCGGGCGCTCACCGGTAGCCACCTCGCGGGCGCTCTGGGCCACCTGTTCGGTGTTGTCCGGGCCGGCGACCAGAATGCTGACCGGTCGGTTGAGAACCTGGTCCACCCCGTCCAGCACCAGATCCTGGTCGTGTGAGGTCAATACCGTGGCTGTGACCTTGTAGCGGCCGCCGAGTACTGATCCAACGTCGATCGGGTGGGACACGTGTTCCTCCTAGACTGTCCGGGAATGCCGGCGTAGATGATGCCACCGCCGGTCAGAAACCGGCCAAAAGCCAGCCGGCGAGCCGGTCTGCGCTTGCCTGCAACTACCCCTGTTCACTGTCGATCCTAGCCGATCGGCTATGGCCGCCGTGGCCGACAGGCAACCAAAAACCGCGAGAAGATCACTTTTTTCGAGGCCGGCGGGGCCTGAAATGGGGGTTCTGTCCGGCCTGGCCCTGGAACGTGCGCCGGCCGGGAAGGGGAATCTCGTCGCGCAGCAGCCCGCCCCGCGCTGTGCCGGGCACGTCCTCTGCGGGAAGGTATCCCGCGGCGGTTTCAGTGCCTCCGTTAGCCACTGCTTCAGTTTCCCCTTGTGCGCCGTCAGCTGGCGCCGTAGGCGCTGCCTGTTGTTCCGGTACGGGTCCTGCGCGGAAGGAGGCGGCGTCGAATTCGCCGGAAATCCGGGGAATCAGGCCGGTGTCCACCGCGACCGTGGCGCGTTCCGGCGTCGGACGTTCCGTTCCGGAAACGTCGGCACCCGCAGCCGACGACGGCGTTCCCCCGCCGCCGGACGGTCCCGTGCCGCGTCCCAGCCGTCCCAACAGGGGGCGCATGAGGTCCCGGAGTTCGGCGACGTGGAAGACCTTCAGCAGGAAGACATAGGCAACCAGCATGATGGGTCCGACGACGATAACGGTCACCAGGGCGGCGAGCCGGTCCTTCCAGGCGAAGCCGCCGGCGCTGTAGCTGCCCATCAGCCACAGGGCCCCGGCGCCCGCGATCGCAGAACCGAGCGCCGCATAACCCATCCGGATATACGAGTTGGCGATCCGCGGCCCGTCGAGGTGGCCCAGGAGCCGGCGCAGGAAGAAGGCGCTGATCACCACGGAGAGGATGTTGCCGATCATGTAGAGGATGGCGATCGCGTAGATGACCTGGCCCACGGGCAGGAACTGGATGGCGAAGGCGCCGGCCACATAAACAACTGCCAGGAGGAGCTGGATGTAGAAGGGCGTCCGCGCGTCCTCGTTGGCATAAAACACCCGGGACATCATGAAGTTGGCACTCATGAACGGGGTGCTCAGGGCAAGGATGGTCAACGTCTGCGCCAGCATCACGCCGTCCTGCTTTTCCCCGCCGGAGAAGAACATGCCCAGCGGCCCTGCCAGCGCGAACAGGGCAAGGGCGCCAAAAACAGTGGCCACGGCCATGGTGCGGAGGCCATGGGACAGCGCGTCACGCAGCTCGGCCTTGTTGCCGTCCTGCGAGGCACGGGTCATCCGGTTGAAAAGGACCGTCGCCAGGGACAACGCAATGATCGAGTGCGGCAGCAGATAAAGCTGGCTGGCCACTTCCAGCACGGCGTTTCCGGGCAGGAAGTCGGCGGCGGGGTCCCCCGCCTGTTCGAGGCGGAGGCGTTCGGCGCCGGGGATGGTGGCGATCCGCATGACGTAGAGGAAGGCAAGCTGCCCGACGGCGGCGGTCAGCAGCGTCCATACGCTCAGTTTTGCTGCCTGCCCCAGTCCCACGCCGCGCCAGCCGAACCGGGGACGGAGGCCCAGTTTCAGCCGGAAGACCGGAATGAGCAGGATGGCCGTCTGGGCCACCACGCCGATTGTGGAGAAGCCCGCCACAAAGAGCGTCTGCGAGGGACCCCAGTTGTCCAGGGTGTGCGAATTGATCTCGTTGGCGCCGTAAATCCAGATGAACATCCCCAGGCCGCCGATGGCCACGAGGTTGTTCAGGATGGGCGCCCACATGGCCGGGCCGAAGGCGCCGTTGGCGTTGAGTACCTGCGTGAGGAGGGCGTAGAGGCCGTAGAAGAAGATCTGCGGCAGGCACCAGAAGGCGAACGCGATGGCCAGCGATTTTTGCTGGGGCGAATATCCCTGCGTGGTCAGGTCGATGATCAGGGGCGCCGCCAGCGTGACCAGGGCGGTGAGGCCCAGCAGCAGGAGTACAGCGAGCGTCAGCAGCCGGCTGATGTAGTCCGCTCCCCTGTCCGGCGCCTTGCTGGCCTTGATGATCTGCGGGACAAGCACGGCGTTGAACACGCCGCCTGCCACCAGCAGGAAGATCAGGTTGGGCAGGTTGTTGGCGTTGATGAACGTGTCGTTGACAGTGGAGCTCAGCCCCAGGGCAGCTCCCAGCATCCACGTTTTGCCGAAGCCCAGGAACCGGGATACCAGGGTGCCTGCAGCCATAATGGCGCTGGACCGGGTTTCACTCGAGGTTTCGCTCGGGGCGGCGCGGCCTGGTTTATCGGAGGGGGGATTGGTAGCTGACATCGAGTTCATCGTCTCACCCGGATGCTGTTTGTATCGCAACGGACAGGCTGTATGCCGGAGCAGGCATACATGCGGCTCCGGCGGACGCAGCCTTAAAGGTGTTCGGGCAGGACGTCCCGGGCCAGATCCGCGATGCGGCGCTCATTGGGGAACGAAAGCTTCCGTGCGAGTTCCTTGATGGGGACCCAGGCGACGTCCACGGCTTCGTGGTCCGGATCGTTTTCGATAGTGAGTTCGCCGCCGGTGGCGCGCAGCAGATAGTGGTGCACGGTCTTGTGCACGCGGTGCCCGCTGACAGTGAACCAGTAGTCGATGCTGCCCAGCGGCGCCAGGATGTCGCCCTCGATGCCAGTTTCCTCGGCAATCTCGCGGACTGCTGCCTGCTCGTTGTCTTCTTTGCCTTCAGGATGGCCCTTGGGCAGGCACCACTCCAGCCGTCCGCCCCTGTTAAGGCGGGCGATGATGGCAACCCTTAGTTCGCCGTCGGACGTGTCCACCACAACGCCGCCGGCGGAAATTTCCTCCACCGTAGGCAGCGAGGCCGGGGCCGAGTGCAAGACAGGCGCGACGTGGGCACCAATTGCCGACGGCAACGGTGCGTTTGTCCTCCTGCCGGGAGCGCTCGGTACGGGATGGGCCATGGAGTCCACTCTAACGACTCTTGTCCGATCATGATGACCGGAACATGACATCAAAGTGGACTGCGTATGACGCACTTTGAGGGGCTGCAGGCGAATAGGAGCGATCTTGAGGAGATTTTGGCCTGCCAAGCCGCAGGTTTCTGACAAGCTTAAGTAACTATGGCGCACGCACATCACAAGATTGATTCCAACACCGTCGATTTCCAGGTGGACCCGGTGGTCCTGGAGCTCGGGCAGCGCTTTGTCGACGCCGGCCACGAGCTGTCCCTGGTGGGCGGTCCGGTAAGGGATCTTTTCCTGGGACGCACGTCGCCGGATCTGGACTTCACAACCGACGCCAGCCCGGACCAGACAGTTGCCCTGATCAAGAAATGGGCGGACAACTTCTGGGAGATCGGCCGTGCGTTCGGGACGATCGGCATGCGGAAAGCCGGCTTCCAGATCGAGATCACCACTTACCGCGCCGAGGCCTACGATCCGGAGTCGCGCAAACCCGCGGTGGCATTCGGCACGTCACTCACGGACGATCTCCTGCGCCGCGACTTCACCATCAACGCCATGGCGCTGCGGCTGCCCTCCCTTGAACTTATTGATCCGTTCGGCGGCGTCCGGGACCTCAGCGCCTCTGTCCTGGCGACGCCCGGTTCACCCGAGGCCTCCTTCTCCGATGATCCCCTCCGAATGATGCGCGCCGCCCGGTTCGCATCGCAGCTGGGTATTTCCGTGCACGATGACGTGCGGCTGGCCATGACCCAGATGGCCGAGCGGATCAAGATCATCTCGGCTGAACGGGTCCGTGATGAGTTGGTCAAGCTCATCTGCGGTGCGAACCCCCGGGTCGGTGTGGACCTGCTGGTGGACACCGGCCTCGCCGAGTTTGTGCTGCCTGAAGTGTCCGCGCTCCGGCTGGAATCCGACGAGCACCACCGCCACAAGGACGTCTACCAGCACTCCCTTCAGGTTTTGGAACAGGCCGCCGCCCTGGAAACGGATGCCGACGGCGCCGTGCCGGCCCCCGATTTTGTGCTGCGGTTCGCAGCGCTGATGCACGACGTCGGCAAGCCGGCTACGCGGCGTTTCGAACCGGGCGGCGCGGTCAGCTTCCGCCACCACGACATGGTGGGATCCAAGCTCACGGCCAAGCGGATGAAGACCCTCCGCTTCGACAACGACACTATTAAGGCGGTGGCCCGGCTGGTGGAGCTGCACATGCGTTTCTACGGTTACGGTGATGCGGGGTGGAGCGACTCGGCCGTCCGCCGCTACGTCACAGATGCTGGCCCGCTGCTGGAGCGGCTGCACCGGCTGACCCGCTCGGACGTCACCACGCGCAACCAGCGGAAGGCTGAGCGTCTCGCCTTCGCTTACGACGACCTGGAAGACCGGATCGCCGTATTGCGCGAGCAGGAGTCCCTGGACGCGGTCCGGCCCGATCTGGACGGCGCCAAGATCATGTCCATCCTGAACCTCAAACCTGGTCCCGTGGTGGGCCGTGCCTACAAGTTCCTGCTCGAGGAACGGATGGAACACGGACCGCTGCAACCGGACGACGCCGAAGCGAGGCTGCTCGCCTGGTGGTCAGAGCAGCCCGAGGCAGCACCCCCGGTTCCGGAAGCAGAAGAGTCTCCCGCCGCCGTCGAACTTTCCCCGAACGAGGAGTCCAAATGAATAACCCGATGACCGCGCCCCGCCCCCAGCTCTGGATCCTGCGCCACGGCGAGACCGAGTGGTCCAAGAGCGGGCAATACACCGGGCTCACCGACCTGCCCCTGACCGTGGAAGGCGAGCAGCAGGCCGTGGAGGCCCGGAAGGTGCTGGACCAGGTGGACTTCGACCTGGTCCTGACGTCTCCGCTGCGCCGCGCCCGGCGGACCGCGGAGCTGGCTGGTTACCCTGACGCGCAGCATGAGCCGCTGGCGGTGGAATGGAACTACGGCGACTATGAGGGCATCAGTTCGGACCTGATCCGCAAGGACAACCCGGATTACCTGATCTGGACCCATGGTGTGCCCAACGGCGAGACCCTGGACGAAGTGGCAGCCCGCGCCGACAAGATTGTGGCCAGCGTGCTTGAATCCGGCCTGGACAACGTTCTGATCGTGGCGCACGGGCACTTCTCCCGGATCCTCACCGCGCGTTGGCTGGAACTGCCGCCTGCCGAGGGCCGCCATTTCATCCTGGGAACCGCGAAAGTCTGCACGCTCGGCTGGGATAAGCGGACCCCGGCCATTGTCCGCTGGGGACTCTAATGGCGCATTCATAAACTTTCTTGAAAAACTTTGCGAATTAAGTGGCGCATTGCCGCATTCGTAGGGTAATTTTATTCCTGACCCCAGAGCGTCTTTGCCGGGGTCGCGGCGCGCGTTGCCAGGCCAGTCAGCCGAGGTAGCGGCATAACGGAAAAGGAGGTTGGGAAAAATGATTACTTTGACTAGCGGATGGAAGATGACCATCACCGCGAACCCGGCCTCTGATGCTTTTGCGCGCCGTCTTAACGGAGTCCCTGCCTCCTAGCCTTCCCGCAACTGATCCCGTCCACGCGGCGGCGTCACTTGCAATGAGGTATATCCAGGCCACCTCCTTCTCGGATGGCTCGCGCTAGTGGCTCGCCTCAGGCGACGCCTGCTGGAAGTCTCCTGTCGGCATAGCTTCAGGGCTGGTCCGCGCGGCGCCGCAGCATCCCCATAGTTCGGAACTCAAGCTTCTTTGTTGGGGCCTGCACTGCCGCTGCAACTGGGTCCTTCTTCGCATTCGCGAACAATTCATAACCACCGGGCATTTCCCTGCCTAATTATGCCGTTATTGCTCCGACATTAAATGGCTTTATTTGTCATGCCCAATTACACGCCGAAAGGAGGTGACCACCATGATCAAACGAATCAAGAACGCACTATTCTTCCTGCGGAAGCCTGTCCGGGATGACCGGCCCGTCCGGGATGCGCGCCGGGAATTCAACGGGCAGCTGCTGGAACGGCAACGCGAAGACGTTTTCGTCCTGTTGCACCAGCAGATGGGCGGCATGAACTGAGGCGGGGCCCGAGTATGGAGTCCACGGTCCGGCAGCGCACGTCCCGGGTAAGCTCTCAGACATGCAGGAGACGAAGCCACCGGCGCACCCACGGCGCGCCCGCTTGGTTGTTCCGAGCCGCAGCGACCTGCTGCTGAAGAACTTCACGGAACTGATCGGCGGGCCGATGGGTGCCCGGTCGGCGCCCGGCCTCGTCTCCCCCGGCGTTTTTACCGTGGAACGTGTCCTGATCATCTTGACCGTCGTGGCGGCGCTGGCCGGCCTCGCCATCAAGGGCTACTGCCGGGCCAACGGCTGGGCGAGCCCCGGCCAGTTCTATTCCACGTGCTATTCCGACTTCCCGGAATTCTTCCGCAACCGCGGCCTGGGGGACGGCACGTTCCCGGTCCTGAGCCCGGGATCTCTCTTTGAAGACCCGGTCCTGATGGGACTCATTGCCGGGGTGACTGCCTGGATGGTCCCGGGCCAGGGCATCAGCGACGCGCGGATTCTTGGCTACTTCGACGTTAATGCCACTCTGGTTGCAGCCGTCTGGATTGTCACCGTGCTGGCTACGGCCCGGATGTCACAGCGGCGCCCCTGGGATGCGGCCATGGTGGCGCTGGCACCTGGCATCGTGCTGGCCGGAACCATCAACTGGGACATGTGGGCCGTGGCATTGTTGGCGCTGGGGATGCTGTGTTTTTCGCGGGAAAGGCTGGTCCTCGCCGGCACCCTGATTGGCCTCGCCACAGCGACGAAGCCCTATGCCGCCCTGGTTCTCGGAGCCGTCCTCCTGCTGGCCCTGCGGACCGGGCGGATCCGCGGTTTCCTGGTCACTGCGGGCGCCAGCGCAGCGGCCTGGCTGGCCATTAACGTGCCTGTTGCGGTGGCCAATCCGTCCGGCTGGGGGTACTTCTTCAGGTTCACCGAGACGAGGGAAGCCGGCTACGGGTCCCTATGGTTCGCCTACAACCTGGTGGCCCGGCGGCTGCGCTGGCCGGTGCTGGATCCCGCAACCATCAACTGGCTGGCGCTGGCCGTGTTCCTGCTGGCCTGCACCATGATTGCCGCGGTGGCGCTGACAGCAGCACGCCGGCCGCGGCTGGCCCAGTTGGCATTCCTCATCGTGGGTGCTTTTGTCCTGACCAGCAAGGTCTATTCGCCGCAGCATGTCCTGTGGCTCATCCCGCTGTTGGCGCTGGCCCGGCCGCGGTGGCGGGATTTTCTTATTTGGCAGGGCGTTGAAGGCCTGCACTGGGCAGCCGTCTGGATGTACCTGGGCCAGGTGGCCAGCCAGGGCCCGACCCAGCACAATATTGACATGCCCTACTACGTCCTGGCCGTGGCAGCACATATGCTTGCAACGGCATATTTGATGTTCCGGGTTGTATGGGACATCCACGATCCGGACTACGATCCCGTCCGCCGCCATCACCTCGATGATCCACAGGGAGGGCCGTTCGACGGACTCCCGGACTGGTTGCGGTTCAGCCCCCGCCATCCCTCGCATGCGGTGCTCCCTTGGCGGGCGAAACACCATGCCTGACGTCGCCGTCGTCGGGTCCGGACCCAACGGGCTGGCTGCAGCCGCCGTAATGGCCCGCGCCGGCCTCTCCGTCGAAGTCCACGAGGCGGCAGACACCATCGGAGGCGGCACCCGCACCGCCGAACTGATGCAGCCGGGGCACCTCCATGACATCTGCTCGGCCGTGCACCCCATGGCGCTGGCATCACCCTTCTTCCGCGACTTCGAGTTGGCCCGCCGGATAGACCTGGTGGTCCCGGAGCTTTCGTTCGGATCACCGCTCGACGGCGGACGGGCGGCCCTCGGATATCACAGCCTCGAACGGACTGTCCAAGGCCTGGGCCGGGACGGCGACGCCTACCGCAGGCTTCTTGGCCCGCTGGTTGACCGCATTGACGGCGTGATGGATCTGACGCAGCACCAGCTGCTGAGGATCCCCCGGGATCCCCTGGCGGCGGCGCTTTTCGGGCTGCGGACACTGGAGCAGGGATCGCGGCTGTGGAACGCGGGGTTCCACGAGGACCTTGCGCCTGCGCTGCTCAGCGGCGTGGCCGCCCATGCGGTTTCGCAGCTGCCCTCGCTGGCCTCTGCAGGCGCCGGGCTCATGCTCACCGCACTGGCCCACGCCCAAGGCTGGCCGATTCCGCTGGGCGGATCGGCCTCCATTGCGGCCGCGCTGGAGGCCGACATCCGTGCCCACGGCGGGGTGATCCGGACGGGGGCGACGATCGAGAGCCTCCAACAACTCCGCGGCGCGCGGGCCACTCTGCTGGACGTGGCCCCACGGGACCTGCTGAACATTGCAGGCGACAGCCTCCCGGCCAAGTATCGGCAAGCCCTGGAGGCGTTCCGCTATGGGAATGGTTCCTGCAAAGTGGACTTCATCCTGTCCGGACCCGTTCCGTGGGCAGCAAAGGAACTGGGGGACGCCGGAACGGTGCACGTCGGCGGCACGCGTGCTGAACTGGCCCGTGCCGAGAACGAAGTATCCGCCGGGAAACACCCGGAACGCCCTTACGTCCTGGTGGCCCAGCCATCACGGTTCGACACGGGCCGGGCGCCAGCCGGCCGGCAGATCCTGTGGGCATACTGCCATGTGCCTGCCGGATCAACCCGCGACATGGGCGAGGCCGTCACCGCGCAGCTGGAGCGCTTCGCGCCCGGGTTCCGGGATGTGGTGATGCAGACCCGGGTGACCACTGCGGCGGAACTGGCCAGCTACAACCGGAACTACGTGGGCGGGGACTTCAGTGCCGGCATCATGGATGTGCGCGGACTTATCCAGCGCCCCGTCGTCTCCCGCGTTCCATGGCGGACGCCCGTGCCCGGCGTGTATCTCTGTTCCTCCTCTACGCCGCCCGGCCCCGGCGTAACGGGCATGCCAGGGTTCTTCGCCGCGAAACATGCCCTGAAAGACAGGTTTGGTCTTGGGGTCCCTTCGCTCGGCCTCTGAACCCCGCCTCTATGCCGGCGCGAAAGGACACTTAAGCCCCTGACAGCGGTCCTCAAGTGTCCTTTCGCGCACAGCGGTAGGGCCTCAACTGTCCGTTCGCGCGGAATGGGTGACAGCAGGCGCGTTCCAAATCGGGGCATAATAGCGCCGTGGGGAACTCAAAGAAACTATCGCTTGCCATAGCTGGACTCATCCTCGGCGCCTCCTTGGTTGCCTGCGACGACGGCAGAGGGGGTGCCGAAAGCGCGGCCAAGCAGTTTGCGTCCGCTCTTTCCACGCTCGACGTCGGCTCGGTCGCCTTTGATGGCAAGGATTCCGGGGTGGCCAAACAACAGGTCCAGGACGTTTTCAAGGCCCTGGAGCCGGACAAGCCCACAGTGGCGGCCGGCGAGCTCACCCTGGACGGCGACACTGCAACCGTTCCGCTGGACTACACCTGGAAAATCGGCACCGGCGAGTGGAAATACACGGTCTCCGCAGAGTTCACGAAGTCAGGGGATAACTGGCTGGCGGTCTGGAACCCGGCAGCCCTGGTCCCCGGACTCGCCGACAACGAAATCCTGAGCAAGGGCACCCAGTCGCCGCAACGCGCCGACATCCTGGGCGCGGATGACGCGAAGCTGGTCACGTACCGTCCCGTGGTCAACGTGGGGATCGACAGACTGCTACTGGGATCCGCGGACGCCGCCGCATCAGCCACCAAACTGGCCGAACTGGTGGGTGTGGATCCCGCCGCCTACGCCCAACAGGTTGCGGCCTCCGGTGCCGAGGCGTTCGTCCGGGCCATCACTCTCCGTGATGAGGGCCGCACCGTCACGGACGCGCAGATCACGGCCATTCCCGGTGCCCGCGCCATCCCGGAAGCCCAGCCGCTGGCACCCAGCCGCACGTTCGCAAGGGCAGTCCTCGGCACCGTCGGCGAGGCCACGGCCGAGCAGATCGAGGCGTCCGGCGGCGTCCTGACCGCCGGCGACGTGACTGGCATCGGCGGGCTCCAGCAGCAGTACGACGCGCAACTCCGCGGCACCGACGCCGTGGTGATCCGTGCGCAGCTGGCCGACCTGACCCGCGAACAGATCCAGGCCGCCGGAACGGATCCCCGCAGGGTGGTCTTCGAGATGGCCCCGACCCCGGGCACGCCACTGAAAACCACCGTTGATCCGAACCTCCAGTCACTCGCCGAGAGCACCCTTGCCGGTGTAGGCCCGGCGTCGGCCATCGTGGCGCTCCGCCCCTCCACGGGGGCCGTTCTCGCCGCGGCCTCAGGCCCGGGAAGCAACGGCTACAACACCGCCATGCTGGGCCAGTACGCGCCCGGGTCAACCTTCAAGATCGTCGATTCGCTTGCCATGCTCCGCAACGGCCTGACGCCCGATTCGAAGGTGGAATGCACACCCACCCTTACCGTGGACGGCCGGACGTTCAAGAACGCGGAAGGTTACCCGGAAACGTCGCTGGGGTCCGTGGCACTCCGCGATGCCTTTGCCCACTCGTGCAACACGGCGTTCATCGCTGCGCGCGACACTGTCACGCAGGCCCAGCTGGAGGCTGCCGCCGTCGCCATGGGCGTGGCGGTGGAGGCCCCCGCGCTGGGCGCCGCGGCATTCCTCGGGTCCGTTCCGGGCGAGGCTGCGGGCACCGAACATGCCGCCTCGATGATCGGCCAGGGCAAGGTGCTCCTGTCCCCGCTGGCAGCGGCCATCATGGCCGGTTCCGTGGGCAAGGGATCCCCCGTCTCACCGCAGCTGGTCCTGAACCCCGACGCCGGGGCTGCCGCGGCAGACACCTCCGGCGGGACGACGGCGGAAGGCGCGTCGCCGTCGTCGACCGTTACGCCGGAAGCACCGGCCAAGGCGTCCGGCCAGCCCATCACTGCCGCCGAGGCCGCGGCGCTGTCCGACATGATGCGGGCGGTAGTCACGTCCGGCCACGCGGGCTTCCTGACGACAGTTCCCGGCGCGCCGGTGGGCGCCAAGACCGGCACGGCGGAGTTCGGCAAGGAGAACCCGCCCAAGACGCACGCCTGGATTGTGGCCGTCCACGGTGACCTGGCCGTGGCCGTGTTTGTCGAGGACGGCGGACTCGGAGCCACCACGTCGGGTCCGCTGCTCAAGCAGTTCCTGACCGCCGCCGCCGCCGGCTAGCGCCCCCGACTTTTTGTCCAGATAATGCGCGCAGAACTGCCTCGAAGGCATATTATCTGGACAAAAACCCGGGTCGGGCGGGCGTGGGAAGATTGTTGGCGTGGCCCACATAGACATTTCCGGTATTGACTACTTCCTCTCCGATGGCACGCAGCTGCTCAACGGCGTGACTTTCAAGGTCCCGGACGGTACCAAAACCGCCCTGATCGGCCCCAACGGCACGGGCAAGACCACGCTCTTCCGGATCATTTCCGGCGACCTCGTACCGGACGAAGGCGTGATCGGTCGCTCCGGAAACATGGGCATCATGCGCCAGTTCGTGGGCCAGGTCCGGGACGATTCCACGGTCCGAGATCTGCTGGTGTCCGCCGCTCCGCCGGCCCTGGCCGCCGCGGCCAGGGAGGTGGACGAGGCCGAGCTCGCGATGGTGGAGCACGACGACGAGCCCAGCCAGATGCGGTACGCGCAGGCCATCGTGGACTGGGGAGATGCCGGCGGTTATGACGTGGAGACTGTCTGGGACGAGGTCTGCATGGCCGCCCTGGGACTGCCCTTTGACCGCGCACAGCACCGCCCGGCGTCGAGCCTTTCCGGCGGCGAGCAGAAGCGGCTGGTGCTGGAGGCCCTGTTCGCGGGACCTGACCAACTCCTGCTCCTGGACGAACCGGACAACTACCTCGATGTGCCTGGCAAGCGCTGGCTGGAGGACAAGCTCAACGAGTCCAAAAAGACTGTCTTCTTCATCAGCCACGACCGCGAGCTGCTCAACAATGCCGCCGGCCGCATCGTGACCCTCGAGCCGGGCATCAACGGCGCAGGTGCCTGGGTGCACGGCGGCGGCTTCGGCTCCTACGTCGACGCCCGCGCCGACCGGAACGCCCGCTTCGAAGAGCTCCGCAAGCGCTGGGACGAGGAGCACGTGAAGCTCAAAGAACTCGTCAACATGTACAAGAACAAGGCGGCATTCCGCTCCGATATGGCCAACCGCTACCAGGCCGCCCAGACGCGCCTGGCCAAGTTCCTCGAGGCCGGCCCGCCGGAAGCATTGCCGATCGAGCAGAACGTGCGCATGCGCCTGAAGGGCGGCCGGACCGCCAAACGGGCCGTTGTGGCTGAGAAACTGGAACTGACCGGGCTGATGAAGCCGTTCTCCACCGAGGTGTGGTTCGGGGACCGCGTGGGTGTGCTCGGCTCCAACGGCTCCGGCAAGAGTCACTTCCTGCGCCTGCTGGCCACGGGCGGGACGGACCCGGAACGGGAGCACGTCCCCGTGTCCGACGTCGATATTGCCGAAGTGCCGCACGAGGGGACCGTGAAACTCGGCGCCCGTATCCGCCCCGGTTTCTTCGCCCAGACCCACGTCCGGCCCGACCTCCTGGGTAAGACCCTGCTGGAGATCCTGCACCGCGGCGACGAGCACCGGTCCGGCCTGGGCCGCGAGGCAGCCGCCGGCGCATTGGACGGTTACGGCCTGGCGTCGCAGTCGGAGCAGAAGTACGACTCCCTCTCCGGCGGCCAGCAGGCACGGTTCCAGATCCTGCTGCTGCAGCTCTCCGGCGCCACACTCCTACTGCTGGATGAGCCCACGGACAACCTGGACCTTCATTCGGCCGAGGCACTGGAAAAAGCCATTGACCATTTCGAGGGAACCGTCTTGGCAGTCACCCACGACCGCTGGTTCGCCCGCACCTTCGACCGGTTCTTGGTGTTCGGTTCCGACGGCCGCGTCTACGAATCCGCCGAGCCCGTGTGGGACGAAAAGCGGGTTCAGCGCGCCCGCTGAGCATCGGACGGCGCTCATATGATCAAAAATTGCTATCATATGAGCATGAAGACTGAAGAGCGGCACCGCCTGATCGGGGAGCTGCTTCGCCACCAGGCCGAGATCTCGGTGGAAGAGCTGACCCAGGCGTGCGACGCATCGGGCGCCACCATCCGCCGCGACCTCGAGCTGCTCGCATCGCATGGTGTGCTGCGCAGGGTTCATGGCGGTGCCAGGAGCCTGATTGCCGGCGGCGAAAACCCGGGCTACGGCCAGCGCGAACTCGAAGACCAGGCCGTGAAGGCCAGGATCGCCGTCGCCGTTGCAGGCCTGCTGGGAGATCGCGAACTCGTGTGGCTGGACAGCGGCACCACAGCCACGGAAATTGCCCGCGTCCTCCGCGGGCGCGAACTGACGCTGATGCCCATGTCCATGCGCGCCCTGACGACGGTCACCGACGACGACCCGCATGCCGGCCAGCGTCCCGCCCTGCTGCTCCCCGGCGGAAGCCTGGTTCCCGGCGAGCTCTCCTTCCGCGGCCCGCTCGCGGAAGCCAACATCCGGTCCCTGCGCTTCGACACGGCGGTGGTCACGCCCTGCGCCCTGAACCTCAGGGACGGTCTCCTGGCCCATGATCTGGAAGACGCCGCAGTGAAGCGGGCCGGACTCGAATCCGCGGCGCGGGTGATTGTTGCCTGCGCCGGCGCCAAATGGAATGCCACCGCGATGGCCCTGGTTGCCCCCTTGGACGCAGTGAACGTGATAGTTACGGACAAAGACCTGAGTGCGGACGAACTCGCACACCTCAACAAGCTCTCGGTGGAAGTAGTCAAAGCATGAGCATCAACACCAGCACGACGGCCGGACCGTCCCTCAGGGCAGCCGCCGCAGCCACTTTTGTGGTCTTCGGGATCAACGGCTTTGTCTTTGCCAGCTGGGCCGCCAGGATCCCCGCCGTCACCGAGACGCTGCACCTGACCTCCGGCCAGATGGGCACGCTGCTGCTGTGCATCGCCGTCGGCTCCCTGCTCGCCCTTCCGACGGCGGGACTTGTGGTGGGGAAGATCGGCACCGCCAATGCCGTGCGCACAGGCGGTCTGCTGTCAGCCCTGGCCGGGGTGGGCATTGCCCTTTCCCTGTCGGCGGAATCTATCCCGGGCACTGCCGTTTCCCTGTTCTTCTTCGGCATTGGCGTCGGGCTGTGGGACGTTTCCCAGAATATTGAAGGTGCCGACGTCGAGCACAAGCTTCGGCGCACCATCATGCCGCAGTTCCATGCGGCCTTCAGCGGCGGGGCCTTTGTGGGGGCACTGATCGGTGCGGGCCTCTCAACACTCGGTATTGGCCTGCCGTTGCACCTGCTGGTCATCGCCGCTGTAGTAGTGGTGGTAGCCCTCGTGGCGCCCCGCTATTTCCTCCCCCACGCGGCCCAGGCCGCTCCGGTCGAGGGTGAACCGACGGCCGTGAAGGGGCCATCGGCCTGGCGTGACGGCCGCACCCTGCTGATCGGCGTTGTGGTCCTGGGTGCAACCCTCACCGAAGGCGCCGGAAACGACTGGATCGCCAAGGCCACTGTTGACGGCCTGGGCAGTTCGGAATCCACCGGTGCCCTGATGTTCGCCTTGTTTGTCCTGGCGATGACGGCGATGCGGCTCTTTGGCGGCCGCGTGATCGACATCTACGGCCGCGTCGTAGTGCTCCGGGCCAGCATGGCCGCGGCCACCGCGGGTCTGTGCCTGTTTGTGCTCGCGGGGAACATCTGGCTGGCCGGGGTTGGTGCTGCGCTGTGGGGCGTGGGCTCCGCGCTGGCCTTCCCCATGGGAATGTCAGCGGCGGCCGACGATCCGAAGCATGCAGCGGCGCGGGTCTCGGTTGTATCCACTTTGGGGTATGTTTCGTTCCTCGCCGGCCCGCCGTTGCTGGGCTACCTGGGCGACCTCACGGGAATCCACCTGGCGCTCCTCGCGATCCTCGCCCCGATCCTGGTGGCACTGCTCCTCGCCGGCGCCGCGAGGCCATTGGCCTCCAAGTCCCAGCCCTCCAAGCCCCAGTCCTCCGCGCCCCAGTCCTCCAAGTAGGGGAACCCCACCGGTATTAGGGTGGGGAGATGTACAGAGTGTGGCGCAATGGACCGGGCTGGATCAGCCGCTTTGACCGGCACCTGGTCCGCGGCGTGTCGTCGTTCCCGGGTGGAAACCACGATGAGTTTTTCCGGCGCCTCTCCGCCTCCGCCACCCACGGCAAACTGTGGATCGGGGCAGCGGCGATCATGGCCGCCTTCCCCGGCAAACCCCGCCGGGCCGCCCTGCACGGGCTGATCGCCCAAGCGGTGGCATCGGCGGTGACCAACGTGGTGTTCAAGACCCTGTTGCCGCGGGCACGCCCGCTCCCTGAGCATCTGCCGGTTTTCCGGTTCGTCCATCCGCAGCCCACCAGTTCGTCCATGCCATCGGGGCATTCGGCCTCAGCTATCGCCTTCGCGCTCGGCGCCGGCCTGGTCAAGCCGGTTGTCGGTGCGGCACTTGCGCCGGCGGCGCTGGGGGTGGCCTATTCCCGCGTCCACACGGGGGCCCACTGGCCATCGGATGTGTTCTTCGGTTCGGCGATCGGCGCAGGGGCGGCGCTGGTGACCCGTAAGTGGTGGCCCGTCCGCCCACCGTTTCCCGGAGTATCGCGCACCGCAACCCAGGCCCCGGAGCTGCCGGCCGGTGAAGGTCTCAGCATCGTGGTGAATACGCTCGGCGGCTCCTTCACGGAACAAACGGCAGGCGCACTCCAGGAAGTATTCCCCAAGGCGTATATAAAAACGGTCGAGCTGGGAGAGAGCCTGGAAGAGGCCATCCAGGCCACCGCTTCCCACCCGCGCACCCGTGCCCTGGGCGTGTGGGGCGGCGACGGTACTGTTGGCACCGCCGCCGCAGCCGCCGTCGAACATTCCCTTCCCCTGCTGGTGCTCCCGGGCGGGACGCTCAACCACTTCGCGCGGGACACGGGGACTGCCAACCTCAAGGACGCTGTGGCAGCCGCGGCCGCTGGTGAAGCCGCGCGGGCCGACGTCGGCCTTGTGACCGTGGAGCGCGGGCTGGCGGGCAACCCGGAAACGGCTGACCTGGTCATGCTGAACACGGCCAGCATCGGCCTCTACCCCAACCTGGTCCGGCGCAGGGAGCAGCTGCAGCCGGCCCTCGGCAAACCGCTGGCCGGCGTGGTGGCAATGTTCCGGACCTTCGCCGCGGGAACACCCACCACCCTGACCGTGGACGGTGTCCGGCACAAACTCTGGATCGCGTACATCGGACGCGGGCGCTACTACCCCCGGGACCACGCGCCCCTGTCGCGGCCCGTGCTGGACGACGGCGTCCTGGATGTCCGCATGATCACCGCCGACGAATCCTTTGCCCGGCTCCGGCTCCTGTGGTCGGTGCTGACCGGCACGGTGGCGACCTCCCGGATCACCCATCTGCGGGAGGCTACCGAGGTCCGGATTGAGTCGGAGGGCTCCCCCCTGGCACTGGCGGTCGACGGCGAGGCGCTGGCGGGCGTGCGCAGCGTCCGGATCCGGGTGGAACCGCGTGCCTTGACCTACTACTCGCCCCGCACCTAAGGCTGCTGCGCCCCCTGAGGGGACCCCTGATCATCCGTGCGGACTACCCTGATTCGACCCTGAATCATCCCTGAGACAGGCGAAATCCGGCCGAGCCGTCGGTAGCGTGGAGCGTACACACGAAAACTTCCCCGCATCCCGCAGCCACCAGGCTGCTGTTCTAAGGAACATTTCCATGATTGAGGCAACAGGCCTGTCAAAGGTCTACGGCAGCAAAACGGCGGTTGACGGCGTCAGCTTCACCGTCAAAGCAGGGCAGGTAACGGGCTTCCTGGGCCCGAACGGTGCCGGCAAATCCACCACCATGCGCATGATCATGGGACTGGACCGGCCGACGTCGGGCACGGTCACCGTCAACGGCCTGCACTACGCCGATCACAAGGCCCCCCTGCACCAGGTGGGTGCGCTGCTGGACGCCAAAGCAGTCCACACCAGCCGCAGCGCCTACAACCACCTGCGGGCCATGGCGGCGACGCACAACATTCCCACGTCCCGGGTGCATGAAGTCATCGAAATGACCGGCCTGGAGGCAGTGGCCCGGAAGAAGGCAGGCGGCTTCTCGCTGGGCATGGGGCAGCGCCTGGGCATTGCCAACGCGCTCCTTGGCGACCCGCAGACCCTGATCCTGGACGAGCCGGTCAACGGCCTCGATCCGGAAGGTGTGTTGTGGGTCCGCAACCTGGTCCGCTACCTCGCCGGGCAGGGCAAGACCGTCTTCCTGTCCTCACACCTCATGAGCGAAATGGCCCAGACGGCAGACCACCTGATTGTGATCGGCCGCGGCAAAATCATCGCGGACGCCCCCGTGCAGGACATCATTGCGGGCACCCGTCAGGTCAAGACCCTGGTCCGCACGTCCGCAGCCACCCAGCTGTCCGCCCTGCTGTCCGGCGATGGCGTGACCGTGGACCAGGGCCAGCCCGAAACCCTGGAAGTGACAGGCCTGGACGCACGCCAGATCGCCCAGGTGGCACTGGACAACCGGGTTCTCGTCTACGAACTCACCCCGCAGCAGTCGTCTCTGGAAGACGCCTACTTCGATCTCACCAAGGACGAAGTGGAATACCACTCACACCTGACCGGTGGACCCTCCGGCGAGTTCGCCCGGGAAACCGCCCCGGCAACGGCAGGAAAGTAAGGACGATGACCACCATGACTGAAACCCAAACTTCCCGGGTCCGCTCCACCGCTGGTACCAAGGGCGTGACCTTCGCCGGTGTGCTGCGGTCCGAATGGATCAAGCTGTTCTCCCTGATGTCCACCCGCATCCTGCTGCTCCTGACCCTGGTCGCGATTGTCGGCGTCGGGGCCCTTGCCGTCCTGATCCGATTCACGTTCCTGGACGAAATGACCAGGCAGGCGCGGGACCAGGGCCAGACCCTGACGCCGGAAATGATGGCGCAGTCCTTCCCGCCGGGCTCGGGCTTCGACCTGTACAACCTGCCCAACGCCGGCCTGCAGATCGGCATCCTGGTGCTGGGCTCGCTGGCCGTCCTGTTCATCTCCTCCGAATACGCCACGGGGATGATCCGCTCCACCATGAACGCCGTCCCGCGCCGCACGCCGGCCTTTGTGGCCAAGGCAATCCTGCTCGCCGTGATCTCCTACGTCATCACCACCATCGCTGCTGTTGCCACCTTCCTGATCGCCATGCCGGTGTTCCAAGGGCTGGGCTTCGACCTGGACTGGTCCACGGAAGGCGTGCTGTACAGCGTCTTCACGGGCGGCCTCTACGTGGCCGGTGTGGCCTTGATCGGCCTGTCGCTCGGCGCACTGCTGCGCAACTCCGCCGGCGGCATCACAGTCCTGGTGGGCTTGTTCTTTGTCCTGTCCATCGCGGCCAGCTTTATGACGTTCATACCCGGCGACTTCTGGAAGTACGTGCCCCAGTACCTCCCCAGCGATGCCGGCGGACGGTTCCTCTCCATTGGCCACATCGACGGCATCATCGATCCCTGGCATGGCGGCCTGATATTCCTGGGCTACGTTCTGCTGTTCCTGGTACCGGCCATGATTGTGCTTAAGAAACGCGACGTCTAGGCGGACACTAGGCTCTAAGCATGAATGAAGCGGCTCTCGTCAGGGACGCGCCGGCCAGCCAGGCCGACGCGTCCCTTGCCGAAATCACGGCCAAGCGCCGCGGGCTGCTCCGGCGCTACCTTTACCAGCACCCCCGGGTGATGGACGGTGTGGTGGTGTTCAGCTACGCGCTGCTGGTGGCGCCGACCGTGGTGGACTCGGTCATGTCCGGCGCCTGGCTGGCGGCGGCGCTCCTCTTCGTGGTCGCCGGGGCCCTGTTCTTCCGGCGCTCCCACTCCGTGGCGTTGGCTGCCTTCGTCGCGGTGATGGAAGTAGCGGTCACGCTGCTGCACCCGTGGGGCTCAAATGTCTCGGCGGGCCTGTGGTTCTCGCTGTATGCCGTGGCCGTGGTGCACACGCGCCGGTTCGCGCTGGTGGCCATGGCCGCCGCCACGGCGCCGCTGGCCCTGCTGTACCTGCTGGCCGCCGTTGGTCCCATGGAGAATTCCTTCGTCCACGATGCCGGCGGCAATCCCGGCGACTTCCACCTCCTGACCAGCATCGCCACCGGCGCCACAATCGCCCTGTCCAACGTCATCGCCACCGGGATCGGCATCTCGGTGCGGCAGCGGCGGGAACATGAGCAGGAGATCGCCGCCTGGGCGGCGCGGACGGCCAGCCTGGCGTCCGTCAACGAACGCAACCGGATCGCCCGCGAAATGCACGACGTCGTGGCGCACTCACTGACGGTGATGGTCAGCCTCTCCGATGGCGCCGCCGTCGTGGTCCGGAAAAGCCCCGACCGCGCCGGCGAAGTGCTGGGCGAACTGTCGCGGACGGGCCGGACCGCCCTGGCGGACATGCGGCGAGTCCTGGGCGTACTCCGGGACGACGCCGGCGGCACGGCGCCACGGCTGCCGCTCGCTTCGGGCGACAGCCTGGCGAAGCTCCTGGAGGGCTTCCGCACCGCGGGCCTGCCGCTGCACTACTCGCACACCGGCCCGGCGCTGCCCGACGACGCGGCCTTCCAGCTGACGGTCTACAGGATTGTGCAGGAGTCACTGACCAATGTGCTCCGCTACGGCCGGTCGCTGGGACGCGTGGACGTGGGCATCGTCCGGGCCGGCTCCACGGTCACCATTGAAGTGCTCGACGACGGCGCGGGAGTCCCGGGCCCGGGCACCTCCGATGGCGGCGGGCCGGGTTCAGGACTCCCAGGCTCCGGCGTCGGGCCCGGTTCCGGCCAGGGGCTGGCGGGGATGGCCGAGCGGGCGCGCATCTACGCAGGCACTGTGGTGGCCGGGCGGCGCGGCCGCGGCTGGCGCGTGTGTGCCGTCCTGACCTGGCCGGCCGACGAGCCCGCGGAAGCCCCACAACCGTCCACCCCGACTGCAAGGCACACGTGACTGAAACCCAACCCATAACCATCCTGCTGGTTGATGACCAGCCGCTGCTGAGGATGGGGTTCCGCCTTATCCTCGAGGGCGAGGAAGACCTGCATATTGTGGGCGAAGCCTCCGACGGTGCCGAGGCGGTCCGGCTGGTCCGCGACCTCAAACCCGACGTGGTGCTGATGGACGTCCGGATGCCCGTGCTGGACGGTATCGAGGCAACCCGCGCCATCACCGCCTCCGGATCCTGCGCCCGGATCATCATCCTCACCACCTTCGATGTGGACGAATACGCCTTCGCCGGGCTCCAGGCAGGCGCGTCCGCGTTCCTCCTCAAGGACGTGGCGCCGTCGGATCTGGTCAATGCCGTCCGGGTGGTGGCCAGCGGGGATGCCGTGGTGGCCCCGCGTGTCACGCAGCGGCTGCTGGAGACCTATGTCCGCGGTGCAGCCGTGCCGGCCCCCTCCACCGCGCCGCGGGATTCGCTGCTCGAAGACCTCACGCCGCGCGAAACAGAAATGCTCGAAGCCATGGCGGAGGGCCTCTCCAATGCCGAGATCGCGCACCGGTATTTCCTCTCCGAGGCAACGGTGAAGACCCACGTCCGCCGGATCCTGACCAAGCTTCACCTGCGCGACCGGGTCCAGGCAGTTGTTTACGCCTACGAGACAGGCCTGGTGGTCCCCAGCAATCCGGATTACTGACGCTGGCGCGGACGACTGACGCTGGCGCGGCCTACTGACGCACAGGTTCCGCACAGGAAGGGCCTATGCAGGGGATAGGCGGGGCGCGTTGGATGGAGCCATGAGCAACCACCTTCCCCACCCCAACCACGACCGCGGCCTTGAGTTTGATCTGTCCACCATGATCAGCCGCCGTTCCCTCGGAATGTTCCTCGGCGCCGGCGGTGCGGCAGCCGCTTTGGCAGCGTGCACCCCCGGCGGGTCAGGCACCACAGCCAGCACGTCGACGTCGGCCGCCACGGAGAGTGCCACAGCCACCGCCAGTGCGGCCACCACGACGGCGACACCCACCGCCAGCCCCACGCTTACCCGGGCGATCGCGGAGTGCGGTGTGGAGATCCCCGAGGAAACAGCAGGTCCCTACCCCGGTGACGGCTCGAACGGCCCCAACGTCCTGGCAGCCTCCGGGGTAGTGCGGCAGGACATCACCTCAAGCTTCGGAACCGGGTCTGCTTCGGCTGAAGGCGTGCCGCTGACGTTCACCCTGACGCTGCTGGACAACGCCAACGGCTGCGTCCCGCTGGCAGGTGCGGCCGTGTACGCCTGGCACTGCGACCGGGACGGCAGGTACTCCATGTACGATTCCGGACTGGCAAACGAAAACTACCTCCGCGGCGTCCAGGAGGCGGACGTCAATGGCCAGGTCACCTTCACCTCCATCTTCCCCGGAGCCTATTCCGGGCGCTGGCCGCATATCCACTTCGAGGTGTTCGAGTCCATGAGCAACGCCACGGCTGCCGGACAGGTGCTGGCGGTATCGCAGATCGCGCTGACCAAGGCCGCCTGCGACGACGTCTACGCCACGCCCGGCTACGAAGCCAGCGTCGCGAACATGAAGCGGACCACCCTGCAGTCGGACAACGTCTTCAGGAATGACGGCGGCATCTACCAGCTGGCAACCATGACCGGATCGGCTTCGGCCGGCTACACCGCGGGGCTCAACGTGACCATCTAGACTCGGAACCATGCCTTCACGCTCCAGTGCCGCCGCCTCCAGTGCCAGTGACCACATCCAGGACCTGGGCGCGTATGTCAGCGCATCGCCGTCGAGCTTCCATGCCGTCCACGAGGCCGCCCGCCGGCTGGATGAAGCCGGGTTCACCGGCCTGGACGAGCGTGAGCCCTGGGCCGGCGGGGCCGGTTCGTTCTACCTGGTCCGCGACGGCGCGCTGATCGCCTGGGTGGTCCCGGAAGACGCCGGACCCACCACCGGGTTCAACATCCTTGGCGCGCACACGGACTCCCCGTCCTTCAAGCTCAAGCCCAAGCCCACCACGGGAGCCTTCGGCTGGCTGCAGGCCGGCGTGGAGGTCTACGGCGGGCCGCTGCTCAACTCCTGGCTGGACCGCGAACTTCGGCTGGCGGGCCGGCTGGTCATGCTGGACGGCACAGAGCACCTCACCGCCACCGGGCCGATGCTCCGCTTCCCGCAGCTGGCCATCCACCTTGACCGTGCCGTGAACGACGGCCTCACCCTGGACAAGCAGCGGCACATGAACCCCGTGTGGGGCCTGGGGGACCCCGCCGATTTTGACCTGCTGGCGGTTTTGGCGTCCCACGTGCCCGGCGCTTCCGTTGATCCGGCCAGGATCGGCGGGTACGACGTCGTTATTGCAGACACGCAGGCACCTGGGGTTTTCGGGGCCAACAGTGAGTTCTTCGCTTCCGGGCGACTGGACAACCTTTCCGCGACGCACGCCGGGCTGGCGGCGCTGATCGCGCATTCTTCAGCTGCGTCTGGCGGCGCGGCAGGTGGGCCGATCGCCGTCCTCGCGGCGTTCGACCACGAGGAAATCGGCTCCAACTCCCGTTCCGGCGCGTGCGGGCCCGTCCTCGAAGACGTCCTCGTGCGGATCTCCGACGGACTCGGCGCCACGGTGAGCCAACGGCGGCAGGCGCTGGCGGCGTCGTTCTGCGTTTCCGCGGACGCCGGCCACGCCGTCCACCCCAACTACCCGGAGCGGCACGATCCGGCCAACCACCCGGTCCTGAACGGCGGCCCGCTGCTCAAGATCAACGCCAACCAGCGGTACGCGACCGATGCCACCGGCGCGGCTTTCTGGGCCAGGCTGTGCGGGGAGGCGAAGGTGCCGTACCAGGAATTTGTGTCCAACAACGTGATGCCCTGCGGCTCCACCATCGGCCCCCTGACCGCCACGCGCCTGGGGATCCGGACTGTCGACGTCGGCGTGCCCCTGCTCTCGATGCACTCCGCACGTGAGCTCTGCGGCGTGGCGGACCCGCACCGGCTGGCAACGGTCACGGAGCTTTTCTTCCGGACTGCGATGTAGGCGTGGCCTGAACGCGGTCAGCCAATTCGGCTATCTGGCCGGAAGGGGCCTCCCAGCGTTCGGTCCGCCCGCTGGCGGATGTCGGCGGTGCTGCGTGGAAGGCGGGACACCTGACGCTACGGGCCATTTTCATCGGGGCTCCCGGGCACTTGGAAATCGTCAACCTGAAGTCCCTTATGCGCGCTAGCCCAGATACAGCGGTCAAATCCCTACAATATGGGCGGAATGAGAACCCTATACCTAACATTCGGACCGGCGGCCAAACCCCTGTACTTGGGTAGGAAACGTATGTCCGGCGCTCAAAAGTGAGTACCTGCCACTGGTGACAGGCGCTTCAGGCCAGCCATAGGCTCATCTCTACGGCCAGAGTCGAAGGCTAAATGAGAGCTGGGGCCAGAGACCAGACCCATGACCGGATAAAGCGATAAATCTGCGCCCGACTTCTGAGTCGAGTGCGGAGTTGACTAAATCCGCAAGCGTCATGAAGTGGTGAGGTATTTGTCTATTTCAACCCAGCTCCCAATAACATTCCCGATGCTGGCCTTCGAAGCTCCGAGGGCGTCAGTCAGTGTCGTCATTCCCACGCTGAACGAGGCGAGGAATATCCCGTGGGTTCTTCGCCGGATTCCCTCGTATGTGGACGAGGTTGTCATCGTGGACGGCCGTTCCACGGACAACACGGTGGGGGTAGCCCGCGCTATCCGTGACAATCTTGTCATCGTCGATGAGCAGCGCAAGGGTAAGGGCGTGGCCCTCCGTTCGGGTTTTGCCGCAGCCTCGGGGGACATCATTGTCATGCTGGATGCGGATGGCAGCATGGATCCCCAGGAGATCGGCTGGTTCGTTGCCCCGCTTCAGCACGATTTCGACTTCGTCAAGGGCTCGCGCCATGTCACGGGCGGAGGATCCGAAGACCTGACCCGGCTGAGGAAGGCCGGCAACCGCGCTCTGACCGGATTGGCCAATGCGGTCCTGCATAGCAACTACTCTGACCTTTGCTATGGATATATTGCGTTTCGGAGGGAATGCCTGGAGATCCTTCAGCTGGAATCGGACGGCTTTGAAATTGAGACCGAGCTGATTGTCCGGGCGGCAAAGGCCGGTCTGCGCATTGCCGAAGTCCCCAGCCTGGAGCTGGACCGGATCTCCGGCGCGTCGAACCTGCAGACGTTCCGTGATGGCTGGCGGGTACTGGGAACGCTGGCGCGCGAATGCACCATGTGGGAGGCGCCCACCGCAGGCGCCAGACCTGAAGCCCTCCGCCGGGTGAAATATACCTACGCAAATGTCAGCGTCCCGCGGACGCCTATGGATCCTCAAACGGTTCTCTCCCTGGTTCGGGGAGCGTAGCATGCTGGATCGTGGTGCACGCCCGAGCGTAACGATCGTCATTTGTGCTTATACCGAAAGGCGTTGGGACCGGTTGCTGGACGTCATAGAGTCCGTCCGGGCCCAATCAGTTGCACCCCAGGAGGTCCTGGTGGTGATTGACCATAACGCGGGCCTCTACGAGCGGCTCACCGAAATTGTGGATGACGTGACGGTGGTGGAGAGCAGCGGTCCACGCGGGTTGTCCGGAGCGCGGAACACCGGCGTCTTACTTGCCGACTCGGACATTGTGGCCTTCCTCGACGACGACGCCGAGGCAGCCCCGGACTGGCTTCAACGGCTGCTTGCCCTTTATGACGATCCTGATGTCCTGGCCGTCGGCGGCCGCGTGGAACCGGTGTGGGAAACAGGCCGTCCGGGCTACTTCGGTGAAGAGCTCGACTGGATCGTAGGATGCAGCCACCGCGGAATGCCCAAGGTGGCCTCCGAGGTCCGGAACGTCATCGGCGCAAACATGTCCTTCAGGCTCGAAGTCCTCCGCCAGGTTGGCGGCTTCAACCTTTCGCTGGGGCGCCAGGGCACTTTGCCCCTTGGCTGCGAGGAGACCGAGATCTGCATCCGTTCGAAGATAGGCTCACCCGGATCGCGGATCGTCTACGAACCCGCGGCTTTGGTCCGTCACCATGTGCCGGCGGACAGGGGGACATTGCGCTACATGCTGTCGCGTTCTTGGTCCGAGGGTATCTCCAAAGCCCAGGTCAGCCGGGTGGTAGGCCAAAAGCGGGCTCTCGGCCCTGAGCGGCGATACGTGCGCAGCGTACTGCCGCGGGCCGTTTTTTCCGGGATTCGTGATTGGGGCCGGGGCGACAACCCGCAGGGGCTGGGCCGGGCGGGAGCCGTCATCGCAGTCCTGGCTTGGACGGCCGCCGGGTACGTACGCGGACGCCGGCTAGCGCACGTGGAGGGCCGCCCGCTGTCCGGGACCGTCATTGCGCGCGCACCGTGGAGCGAGGTCCAGTGAGCGAACGTGTCGATGAAACGGCTTGCCCGCAACACGTGAGCAGCAGCCGTGCTTTGGGCCAGCCCCCGCGGTTATGCCGATAATTCCAGGCTCTCCACCCCATCTGACCTGTGACGACGCATAAAGGTCCGCATAACGCGAACATCGGCATAAACAGGCGAGAAGTGCGGCCTATCAAATTCCTGAACCTTGTGTCGCAGGTTCGAATCCTGCGACGGGCGCGTCGCTAAACGTGGCCGGGACCTCATCCCTAGGGATGGGGTCCCGGCCATGTTTAGTGCTCTTCCTGCCTGACCTAGCTCAGGGTGAGGATGAGCTTGGGTGCGAAGGTGCTGCCGGTCTCCTTGGAGTTGAGGTCCAGGCCGTCGCTGCTGCTGGTGTCCATTCCCAGGGAGAGCTGTTGGCCGAGCTCGCCGGTCAGTCCGCTGACCGTCAGCGGAATGTTGTAGTTGGTGTTGGTGGTTGTCGGGCCGAGGGTGCCGATGCTGGTGCCGAGCGCCGGGCGGAGGCTGTACGTTATCCCAGTCTCGGTCCAGCTGTCATCGGCGACCAGCTTGATGTTCTGCGTGCCCGTTGACCCGCTCCCAGCGCTGCGCAGCTGCAACGTTGCACTCTGGATGGTCCTGCCCGCATACGCTGACAGGTCGAACTTCAGGTACGTGATCTCCACCGGGCTGTTGTCCACACCCAGCAAGGTACTTGTGCCATTGTTCGTCCCCGGCGCCGCGCTCGTCACATAGCTGTCAGCGGTGGCCGTGAGCGTGACGGTTTCCGGCGTGCCGCCACCCGCGGGAGCCGTGGTGAAGGTCCAGGTCCTGTCCGTCGCCAGCGCGTTGCCGGCAACATCCTTCACCCCAGCGGAGCCGCTCTCGATCGTGGCCGTGTACGTCGTGTTTGCGGCCAGGTCAGCATTCGGGTTCAACGTCGCAACGTTGCCCGCGCTGCTGTACGTCACAGCGGCCGGCACCGGAGTTGCCCCCGGCCCCGTCAACGTGAACGTGCTCGAGGTGACCGTCGAGGCATTCATCGCCTCCGAGAACGTCCCCGTCACATTCGCTGTCACTGCCACACCAGTTGCCAGGTCAGTCGGAGAGGTTCCCGTCACGGTCGGAGCCGTCGTATCACCGCCACCACCGCCACCGCTCAGGGTGAGGATGAGCTTGGGTGCGAAGGTGCTGCCGGTCTCCTTGGAGTTGAGGTCCAGGCCGTCGCTGCTGCTGGTGTCCATTCCCAGGGAGAGCTGTTGGCCGAGCTCGCTGGTCAGTCCGCTGACCGTCAGCGGAATGTTGTAGTTGGTGTTGGTGGTTGTCGGGCCGAGGGTGCCGATGCTGGTGCCGAGCGCCGGGCGGAGGCTGTACGTTATCCCAGTCTCGGTCCAGCTGTCATCGGCGACCAGCTTGATGTTCTGCGTGCCCGTTGACCCGCTCCCGGCGCTGCGCAGCTGCAACGTTGCACTCTGGATGGTCCTGCCCGCATACGCTGACAGGTCGAACTTCAGGTACGTGATCTCCACCGGGCTGTTGTCCACACCCAGCAAGGTACTTGTGCCATTGTTCGTCCCCGGCGCCGCGCTCGTCACATAGCTGTCAGCGGTGGCCGTGAGCGTGACGGTCTCGGGCGTGCCGCCGCCCGCGGGAGCCGTGGTGAAGGTCCAGGTCCTGTCCGTCGCCAGCGCGTTGCCGGCAACATCCTTCACCCCATTGGGGCCGCTCTCGATCGTGGCCGTGTACGTCGTGTTTGCGGTCAGGTCAGCATTCGGGTTCAACGTCGCAATGTTGCCCGCGCTGCTGTACGTCACAGCGGCCGGCACCGGCGTCGTCCCCGGCCCCGTCAACGTGAACGTGCTCGAGGTGACCGTCGAGGCGTCCATCGCCTCGGAGAACGACCCCGTCACATTCGCCGTCACCGCCACACCAGTCGCACCAGCAGCCGGAGACGTACCCGTCACCGTCGGAGCCGTCGTATCGCTGGGGCCGACGCTCCAGAGATGCGTCGCTGCTGTCGCGTCGGTGTTTCCGGCTGCGTCGGTGCCCCAGACACCGAATGTGTGGGATCCGATCGACAACCCGGTGTAGGTCTGGGGCGAGGTGCATGCGACGCGCGACGCACCATCCAGGCTGCACTGGAATGTCGAATTGGCTTCACTCGAGGTGAATGCGAAGGAGGCGCTGGTCGACGTCGATGTCGCAGGTGGTCCCGACGTGATCGTCGTCTCCGGGGGCGTGGTGTCCCCCTCCGGAGGCGTCGTGTCCACGGTCCACGTATAGCTGGCGGGGGTCGGGTCATCGCCGTTCTGGTCAGAGGCACGAACCTGGAAGGTATGCGCGCCATCGAGCAGTCCAGGGTACGACACCGGACTGGTGCAGTTGACGAATGCTGCCGAGTCGAGCGAGCAGGCGAAGGTCGCGCTGGTCGATGTCGAGGTGAAGCTGAACTGAGCCGTTGTGGAGTTCGTCGGGTTAGCCGGCTTGCCCGTGATCGTGGTGTCAGGCGGATCGGGGGTGGTGGTCCCAGCCCCGATTTTGCGCGGGTCGTAGGCCGCATCGACGAGCAAAGCCGGTGCGTAGGCGGCAGCGATGGACTGCCATGGCACCACCTTGAAGTTCTGGCGCTGCCCGTTGTCGTTGCCGTGGTCCTGTGTGACGAAGAAGCCCTGGGGGAAAGGCCCACCGACGCCGAAGTTGGTGACGTCTATTCCGTCCATGCCGGTGACAGCGTCGATCCCGTTCCCGGCCGGGATGGCGAAGGCTCCCAGCGGCCGGTTGTCGTCGCGGGCATAGACGTGGAATCGGTTGGAGCCCTGGCTCGCGGCCAGCAGGTAACCGGCGCCACCGCTACCGTAGTAGATGCTGATGCCCTTGATGTCCTGGACGATGTCGCCGCCATTCTCGATCGTGTTGACAACTTTCGTCCCGACGGTCGAGTCCCCGGGCTCGGCGCCGTAGCGCCAGATTCCGCCGATGTCCTCCTGTGCAAGGTAGAGCCGCTTCATCTCATCATCGGCCACCAGGCCCTCGGTGTGGGCCGGGCCGCTCACCGTCCAGCTGCGAACGAGCCGGCCGGTAACTGATCCGGTGGAGCCGTCAAGTTCCCACTGCTCGACCTTGCCGATATCGGTGACATAGGCGAAGTACTTACCGGTCTCCGGGGAGTGGTAGAAGGAGAACCCGCGGGGCGTGCCGATGTTGGCAGTGGGCGCGAAGCTGCCGACCTTAGTCAGCGAGCGATCCGACTCGTTGACCTTGTAGAAGTCAAGGCTCCGTGCCCGGTTCGAGGCACCGACCAAGCCGACGCGGCTGCTGCCGAGGGGGAAGTTGTAGCGGACATCAACATTGTTCATCCGTCCGTCGGGGTAGTAGAACAACTCCCGTCCAGACAGGTCGTAGACGACAAGACCGTGCCCATCCGTGCTCTTGTCCGTGCCGATGATGGTGCTCTTCGACGGGTCGGTGGGATGGATCCAGATGGCTGGGTCGTCCGCAGCATCCCCTGATCCGTGTATCGGGGCAGTTTCGACCGTTGCGCTCACCTGCAATACGGCCGCACTCGCGACCGGAGCGGCGAGCCCCACAAGTAGTCCAGCCACCGTCAAGGGGGTGAGGATTCTGATGACCATACGCATGGTGACCTCTCTGTCATCTGGTAGAAAGTCCCGGGAAACCGGGCTTGAAAAAGGGAGATGTGCATGCGGATGTGCGCAATGACGTTCAACGGGTGACGGATGAATCTACGGTCACCCCGCGGAGTGAACTCACGTACTGCGACCTTGGCTAAACGTGGCCGGGACCTCATCCCTAGGGATGGGGTCCCGGCCATGTTTAGTGCTCTTCCTGCCTGACCTAGCTCAGGGTGAGGATGAGCTTGGGTGCGAAGGTGCTGCCGGTCTCCTTGGAGTTGAGGTCCAGGCCGTCGCTGCTGCTGGTGTCCATTCCCAGGGAGAGCTGTTGGCCGAGCTCGCCGGTCAGTCCGCTGACCGTCAGCGGAATGTTGTAGTTGGTGTTGGTGGTTGTCGGGCCGAGGGTGCCGATGCTGGTGCCGAGCGCCGGGCGGAGGCTGTACGTTATCCCAGTCTCGGTCCAGCTGTCATCGGCGACCAGCTTGATGTTCTGCGTGCCCGTTGACCCGCTCCCAGCGCTGCGCAGCTGCAACGTTGCACTCTGGATGGTCCTGCCCGCATACGCTGACAGGTCGAACTTCAGGTACGTGATCTCCACCGGGCTGTTGTCCACACCCAGCAAGGTACTTGTGCCATTGTTCGTCCCCGGCGCCGCGCTCGTCACATAGCTGTCAGCGGTGGCCGTGAGCGTGACGGTCTCGGGCGTGCCGCCGCCCGCGGAAGCCGTGGTGAAGGTCCAGGTCCTGTCCGTCGCCAGCGCGTTGCCGGCAACATCCTTCACCCCAGCGGAGCCGCTCTCGATCGTGGCCGTGTACGTCGTGTTTGCGGCCAGGTCAGCAGTCGGGTTCAACGTCGCAATGTTGCCCGCGCTGCTGTACGTCACAGCGGCCGGCACCGGCGTCGTCCCCGGCCCCGTCAACGTGAACGTGCTCGAGGTGACCGTCGAGGCGTCCATCGCCTCGGAGAACGTCCCCGTCACATTCGCCGTCACCGCCACACCAGTCGCACCAGCAGCCGGAGACGTACCCGTCACCGTCGGAGCCGTCGTATCACCGCCACCCGCGGGAGCCGTGGTGAAGGTCCAGGTCCTGTCCGTCGCCAGCGCGTTGCCGGCAACATCCTTCACCCCATTGGGGCCGCTCTCGATCGTCGCCGTGTACGTCGTGTTTGCGGTCAGGTCAGCATTCGGGTTCAACGTCGCAATGTTGCCCGCGCTGCTGTACGTCACAGCGGCCGGCACCGGCGTCGTCCCCGGCCCCGTCAACGTGAACGTGCTCGAGGTGACCGTCGAGGCATTCATCGCCTCCGAGAACGACCCCGTCACATTCGCCGTCACCGCCACACCAGTCGCACCAGCAGCCGGAGACGTACCCGTCACGGTCGGAGCCGTCGTATCACCGCCACCACCGCCACCGCTCAGGGTGAGGATGAGCTTGGGTGCGAAGGTGCTGCCGGCCTCCTTGGAGTTGAGGTCCAGGCCGTCGCCGCTGCTGGTGTCCATTCCCAGGGAGAGCTGTTGGCCGAGCTCGCTGGTCAGTCCGCTGACCGTCAGCGGAATGTTGTAGTTGGTGTTGGTGGTTGTCGGGCCGAGGGTGCCGATGCTGGTGCCGAGCGCCGGGCGGAGGCTGTACGTTATCCCAGTCTCGGTCCAGCTGTCATCGGCGACCAGCTTGATGTTCTGCGTGCCCGTTGACCCGCTCCCGGCGCTGCGCAGCTGCAACGTTGCACTCTGGATGGTCCTGCCCGCATACGCTGACAGGTCGAACTTCAGGTACGTGATCTCCACCGGGCTGTTGTCCACACCCAGCAAGGTACTTGTGCCATTGTTCGTCCCCGGCGCCGCGCTCGTCACATAGCTGTCAGCGGTGGCCGTGAGCGTGACGGTTTCCGGCGTGCCGCCGCCTGCGGAAGCCGTGGTGAAGGTCCAGGTCCTGTCCGTCGCCAGCGCGTTGCCGGCAACATCCTTCACCCCAGCGGAGCCGCTCTCGATCGTGGCCGTGTACGTCGTGTTTGCGGTCAGGTCAGCATTCGGGTTCAACGTCGCAACGTTGCCCGCGCTGCTGTACGTCACAGCGGCCGGCACCGGAGTTGCCCCCGGCCCCGTCAACGTGAACGTGCTCGAGGTGACGGTCGAGGCATTCATCGCCTCCGAGAACGTCCCCGTCACATTCGCTGTCACTGCCACACCAGTTGCCAGGTCAGTCGGAGAGGTTCCCGTCACGGTCGGAGGCGTAGTATCGCCGCCACCCGCGGGAGCCGTGGTGAAGGTCCAGGTCTTGTCCGTCGCCAGCGCGTTGCCGGCAACATCCTTCACCCCATTGGGGCCGCTCTCGATCGTCGCCGTGTACGTCGTGTTTGCGGTCAGGTCAGCATTCGGGTTCAACGTCGCAATGTTGCCCGCGCTGCTGTACGTCACAGCTGCCTGCACCGTCCCCGTCGGCCCCGTCAACGTGAACGTGCTCGAGGTGACCGTCGAGGCATTCATCGCCTCCGAGAACGTCCCCGTCACATTCGCCGTCACTGCCACACCAGTCGCCCCATCAGTCGGAGACGTACCCGTCACCGTCGGAGCCGTAGTATCACCACCACCACCGCTGGGGTCGTAAGAGTGCCAGTACCGGTTTGTGGCGTTCACATCGGCGAGCAACAGCAGACCGCTGTTGGCCGTGCCCCACGCCGCACTGTTGAGGTTCTGCTTCGTTGACGTCACGTTGTGGACATACTGGTCCGCGTCCACGATACGAGCCGTCTTCGCGGAGGTGAAGCTGATGTTGTTCAGCGGCGAGGACTTCTCGTAGATCGCACCCCCCGAGGTGGTGCAGACACCAGCGTTCGTCGTGCCACTCGGCTTCGGATAGGTGGCGAAGGTACGCAGCCTCTGCGTGCTCTCATCAATCAGGACGATCACGCGGTTCGGGCACTCCGAGACAGGCGCGATCGTGTGCGCCGACCAGGTCGTGCCATTCAATGCCAGCAGCTGGATCAGCGGCTGCGGCGCCGACGTGAAGGACGTCTTGACGGCGGCGAAAACCCGATCACCCGAGGAGTCCAGCCACTTCAAGTTCATATGGTCATCGCTGCTGCCCTGCCCCGACACCACCGCCACAGGAGTGGTCCAGCCGGTGTTCGGGGCTCCGCCGACACTGTCGGCACGGTGGCTCCAGTACATGCCGTCGGTGGAGCCACCGACCTGCCGGCTCCACATCACACCCATCTTGCCGGGTCCGAACGCGATCAGAGCCGACGTGTCGTCCACAGACACGTTGCTCAATGACGCAGGATGCTGGAACGGCGTCCCCCACGTCTTGCCATCCGTGCCGGTGGCGTTCAGATAAATCCGGTTCCCCTGCTGCCACGTGGCCCACACCCGACCCGTCGAGTCCTTATCGATGGTCAGGGCCTCAACGCGGTAGTTGTTGATGTTTGTAGGACTCTGCGCCAGCAGCGAGTACGTCTTTGTACTCGAGCTGTAACTGTAACGCCGCATCGTCGTCGGGAAGCCCGCCTCAGCCGGCACACCGTCGTTGACGAACCGATAGCTCGCCACAAACAACGTCGTCCCGTCCCACAACACGTCATGATGAGTGTTCGCCCGCGGGTCCGTCGCCACACCCGTATCGACCCACGAACTCGACGCGGCATTGAACCGGAAGATATGAAAATCCGAGCTGGCAGTGTCCCACAGGTTCCCCCACCAGAGCCCGTCGTTGAACCACAACCCGCTCGTCGCCCGCTTCGAGCCCGTCGGCGTCCCCGTCCCCGAATGCGACGGACCCTCAACCCCAACATCACCCGGAGCAGCCGACGCCGCAACCGGCACCACCAGAACACCACCCAGCGCAAGCAGCAGCGCTGTCAGCAGTGCATGGAGCCGCAGATTCCGCGACGCGCGTAGACGAAGACCAGCCGAGCGACCACCTCCCCGCCTTACGCATAGGGTGCTAAGGGCGAGTGCCTGGCTTAGCCACTTGACGGGCCTATTTATCTTCATGGCTGATCTCCTGGGTTCTTGGATGTCACGCCTGAGCTCCGTGTATGCGTCGACAGAAACGACGGCAGAAGCCCTAGGCACCCAGCGTAGGAGCGCCCAATGAGGCCGCACAATGACAGCCCTGTACCTAATAATTACTGTGTTCCTAATACCCCATACCTAAAGAATTCACCCGTTGGTAAATCCCTGTACTTACGAACGGCCAGCGGGAGTGCTCTTAAAAGCGAGTACTGACTACTCGTGATAGCTCATGGAGCGCCACGTAGGCTCTTTGCACGGCCAGAGTCAATGGCAATGAATGAGAGCTGGGCCAGAGACCAGACCCATGACCGGATGAAGCGCTAGTGCCGCGCCCGACTTCCGAGCCGAGTGCGGAGTTGACTAAATCCGCAAGCGTCATGAAGTGGTGAGGCATTTGTCTATTTCAACCCAGCTCCCAATAACATTCCCGATGCTGGCCTTCGAAGCTCCGAGGGCGTCAGTCAGTGTCGTCATTCCCACGCTGAACGAGGCGAGGAATATCCCGTGGGTTCTTCGCCGGATTCCCTCGTATGTGGACGAGGTTGTCATCGTGGACGGCCGTTCCACGGACAACACGGTGGGGGTAGCCCGCGCTATCCGTGACAACCTTGTCATCGTCGATGAGCAGCGCAAGGGTAAGGGCGTGGCCCTCCGCTCGGGTTTTGCCGCAGCCTCAGGGGACATCATTGTCATGCTGGATGCGGATGGCAGCATGGATCCCCAGGAGATCGGCTGGTTCGTTGCCCCGCTTCAGCACGATTTCGACTTCGTCAAGGGCTCGCGCCATGTCACGGGCGGAGGATCCGAAGACCTGACCCGGCTGAGGAAGGCCGGCAACCGCGCTCTGACCGGATTGGCCAATGCGGTCCTGCATAGCAACTACTCTGACCTTTGCTATGGATATATTGCGTTTCGGAGGGAATGCCTGGAGATCCTTCAGCTGGAATCGGACGGCTTTGAAATTGAGACCGAGCTGATTGTCCGGGCGGCAAAGGCCGGTCTGCGCATTGCCGAAGTCCCCAGCCTGGAGCTGGACCGGATCTCCGGCGCGTCGAACCTGCAGACGTTCCGTGATGGCTGGCGGGTACTGGGAACGCTGGCGCGCGAATGCACCATGTGGGAGGCGCCCACCGCAGGCGCCAGACCTGAAGCCCTCCGCCGGGTGAAATACACCTACGCAAATGTCAGCGTCCCGCGGACGCCTATGGATCCCCAAACGGTTCTCTCCGCGGCTCGGGGAGGCCAGCATGTTTAGCCTTAACCCGCCGCCGACGGCCTCTATTGTCATTTGTACCTACACCGCGAAGCGTTGGGACCTGCTACTGGATGTCATCGAGTCCGTCCGGGCCCAAACGGTCGCGCCCCAGGAGGTCCTGGTGGTGATTGACCACAACGAGGCTCTGTATGAGCGGCTCATCGAGATCGTGGACAACGTGACAGTAGTCGAGAGCTCCGGCCCCCCGGGGCTCTCAGGCGCACGAAATACCGGGGTGGGCCTGGCAGATTCCGACGTAGTGGCTTTCTTGGACGACGATGCCGAAGCCGCGCCGGACTGGCTGGAGCGCCTGCTTGCCCTTTATGACGATCCTGATGTCCTGGCCGTCGGCGGCCGCGTGGAACCGGTGTGGGAAACGGGCCGTCCGGGCTACTTCGGTGAAGAGCTCGACTGGATCGTAGGATGCAGCCACCGCGGAATGCCCAAGGTGGCCTCCGAGGTCCGGAACGTCATCGGCGCAAACATGTCCTTCAGGCTCGAAGTCCTCCGCCAGGTTGGCGGCTTCAATGTCTCCCTCGGCCGGCAGGGCACGAAACCGCTCGGGTGCGAGGAGACCGAAATTTGCATCCGCTCCAAGATGGGCGCGCCTGGGTCACGGATCGTCTACGAGCCGGCCGCTCTGGTTCGTCACCACGTCCCTGCCGACAGGGGAACCATCCCCTACATGTTGTCGCGTTCCTGGTCCGAAGGTATCTCCAAAGCCCAGGTCAGCCAGATCGTTGGCCACAAGCGGGCACTCGGCCCTGAGCGGCGATACGTGCGCAGCGTACTGCCGCGGGCCGTTTTTTCCGGGATTCGTGACTGGGGCCGGGGATCAAACCCCCAGGGCTTGGGCCGCGCTGGTGCGGTGATGGCCGTTCTGGCGTGCACTGCCGCTGGCTATCTGCGAGGGCGCCGGATCGCGCATATCGAGGGCCGCGCATCGGCCGGGACAGCGCTCATAGGCACACCATGGAGGGAGGTCCAGTGAGCGAACGCGTCGACGAACTTAGCCCGGTCGAGGACCGGGCTGCACTGAAGCTGGCCCCCGCCATGGAGTGCGCCTTGCCGCCGGAGTGCTTTCCCTGCCTCATTCCTGATCGATAGGGTGGGCTGGGACGCCGACCCATGTTTCGCCGTCGGGTACGTTGCTCAACACTGCCGCCCCATTTCCAACGGTCGCGTAGGACCCCACTGAAGTCCGTGCACGTACGCTGGAATTCAGTCCCAGGTAGGCCGCCCGGCCGATCCGGACTCCGCCGCCCAGCGACACACCGGCCGCGAACGTCGCGAAGTCCGCCACGTCGTCGTCGTGCGTGAAAGTCACGGACGGCATGGCCACAACATGCGCCCCAAGCGTGACCGAAGCCGTCAGCGTCACATTCCGCAGCATGATGCTGCCCCGGCCGATCCGGCAACCCTCGGGGCACTCCACGGTGGGGTCGATCGCTGTGGCGTACCGGGCATCGCGCACGCCCTGGACCGCCAGCCGTTCCACAACGGTTTCCCGGGATTTTCCCGAGGCCAGGCATACCAGCACCAGTGCGTGCGTGAACTTGGAGGCGTCGTCAATGGTCCCCAGCACCGGCGCGCCGTCCACGGTGACGCCTGCCATTTCCTTATCGTCGTCGAGCAGCCCGACGACGTCGTACTGCCCGCTGGCGCGGACCATGGTCAGGACCTCCCGGGCCAGCCCGCTTGCTGCGATCAGCACGAGTTCGCTCACCGGCGTACACCGGCGGCCGCCCGTACGCTGTTCATGACCCGGTTCAGGCCCACGTTGTCTAGGCCGTGGAAAATCGGGAGAACCAGGGTTCGGTCCGTCAGCCGTTCGGTGTTCTGGAGCCCTGCGTTGCCAGTTTCGCGCCACCGGTAGGCAGGCTGCCGGTGAGCCGCCATGGCGCCGCGGCGCGCCGAAATTCCGGCATCGGCCAGGCGGGCCAGGAGCTCTTCGCGGTCAATGGCGAAATCCGGGAGGACTTCGACCCAAAAGGACTGGAAGTTGGCCGTCCCGTATGGTGGGTCGGTCACAAACCGCAGACCAGCCAGGCCGGAAAGCCCTGCCTCATACTTCGCGGCGATCTCCCGGCGGCGAGCCACTATCTCGCCCAGCCGGCCCAGCTGCACGATGCCGACGGTGGCCTGCAGATCCGTCATCTGGTAGTCGAAGCCGACCTCGACGTACACCTCCGGCGCGGCAATGCGGGATCCGCGACGGTCCGCCGCCGGCACGTTCAGGGAGTGGCCGCGGAGGCTCCGGGCCCGTGCCGCCCAGTCCGCCCGGTGGGTTGTCAGCATGCCGCCCTCGCCAGTGGTCAGCACATTGTCCTGGTGGAACGACCACACGGAAATGTCGGCCCCCGAGCCCACGGGCCTGCCCTTGTATTCCGAGCCAACCGCGCAGCCGGCGTCTTCGATCACAGTGATTTCGTGACGGTCGCACAGCTCGCGGACGGGGTCCAGGTCAACGGGCACGCCAGCCTGGTCCACCACGATCACGGCCCGCGTATCCAGGGTCAATGCCGCCCGGACCGTGGCCGCAGTCACGGTTCCGGTGGCGGGGTCCACGTCGCAGAAAACCGGCCGTGCCCCGATATACGTCACCGCATTCGCCGTGGCGATGAAGGCCAGCGACGGCACCACCACGTCATCGCCGGGACCGATGCCGGCCACTATCAGCGCCAAGTGCAGTGCGGTGGTACTGCTGGAGGTTGCGACAGCGTGGCGCACTTCTTGAGAGGCGCTGAACCTCGCTTCGAACTCCCTGACCTTGGGCCCTTGCGAGAGCAGACCGGAGGCCAGGACGTCCGCCACGGCTCGGGCTTCTTTGTCGCCGAGCCAGGGTTCCATGACGTTGATGCGGGCAAGGACGGTTTCCGCAGTCACCGTGCACCGGCCTTCCTGGTGGCCGTTCTCATGTCCGAGTCCTTCCCACGTGCAGCTCCGGGATGTGCATTGCCTATTGCAAAATTAGTCCGTTCCGTCCCGTTCCGGTGCGGAACGGAGGCGGTACTGCGGGCGCTGACCGGGAACAATGCGGGAACTGCGGGTACCTGCAACGCGGGCGCCTCAGCCGGGGGCGCGGCGGCGGGAGGCACCCCATCCGGGCACGCCGCCCGGCTACTGTCCTAGACGGCAGGAAGGACGAACGGCTCCTTAGCCAGGGCGGCTTCCTTGCCGGCCGCAAGGGCCGTTAGCTGGGCTCGTGATTCGACTCCGAGCTTCCTGTAAATCGCAGTCAGGCGCACCTCCACGGTACGGACGGACACATAGAGGGTGGCCGCGATTTCCTTGTTCCGCATTCCGCGGGCCACCATTCGGGCCAGCACGCGTTCGTGGTCTGCAAGCATCAGCATCGCCGGATTGTCGGGCGTGCCGGCTCGTTCCACCCGCTCGTCGAGCAGCAGCGAGTCCACGTGCTGGGCCCAGGCATGGGCACCCGCTTCGTCGAACATCACTTTGGCACGAAGCAGACCGTCCCGGGCGCTCCGAAGGCGGCCGAAGGCGTTGAGGCGTTCGGAGTAGCAGAGCAGTGTCCTGGCGCGTTCCAGCAGGGACTCCTGGGCGTTCCTGCCTGCAAGTGCATCATTGAACATCTGGAGGGACTGTTCGCCGTCAGCCAGCATCGCCCGGCTCCGGGCAACCGCCATCATGAGCCAGGGAGAACGCAGGCCCACCGCCCGGCTTTCCAAGTGCCACAGTGCCTGGGCGGCTTCCCTGTGCCTGCCCAGCCTGACCAGGACTTCGACCAGATCGGCCTCACAGCGCAGCAGAGTCGGGTTGCTGAAGGCCTGGCCGATCTCCGCTGCCCGGGACAGCTGCGCGAAGGACTCGGCGAGATTTCCGCGCATGAGGGCAAAATGCCCCTGGCACGCGGCCAGTTGCGCCGTGATGGCCGGGTGGCTTTCCGCCCCGGAGAAGTGCTGTGCGTCTGTTGCGTAGGCGTGGGCGAGTTCCTCGTTTCCGAGCGCATTGGCCCGCCAGACCCGGAAGACGTGCCGCATTCCACGGTGGTATTTGGTTTCCGGTTCGGCCAGTTCAAGGTCCTCGATCAGTTTCACGGCTTTCCGGACGTTGCCGGCACGGATTTCGTTGTCCACAGCAAAGAAATCGGCGGTTTCCCGCCAATTGACGGTATTGGCCTCAAGGACGTTCCGCACCCGGGCAAAGGCCTCCTGGGCGGCAGCATGGTGTTCGGCATAGGCCAGCGCGCGGCCCTGTACCAGAAGGGCCGCCACCGTTTCGTTCCCGCCGTCAGGCTTGCGGCCGAACTGTCCGGACTTCCCGCTGATCACCTCGATGAGTCGCCGGGCGCTCTCCGCCAGCGCCAGGCAGTCGGGGGAGGCATGGTCCAGGTACTTCTCGGCGTACTGCACCAGGCCCGTGGCATCCTCAAGCTCCCAACGGTCCGCGTAGTACAGCGCACCGGCCACGAGCAGGCGGGCTGCAAATGCCGGATCATGCTGTCCGAATTCCTTCACCAGCCGGAGCACCATGCTGGAGCGCACGGCGCCACCCTGGATGAACTGGATCTCGAAGGCGAGGCCTGTCAGTCGAAGGACCAAGGCAGGGTTCCTCGTCACCCGCTGGGCCCAGTCCAGGTAGCGCTTGGCGTAGACGAACTCACCCCTGTTCAACAGCAGTTCGGCCACCGTGGTGAGCCTGGCGGTGGTCTCCGCTTCCCAGGGGTTGATAGTCAGGGCCCGTTCAATGTACTCGACGGCGAAGGGCACTTCGCCGCTTCGGATCAGGTCAACGGCAAACCGGAGCAGGCCAAACGGAGTCTGCCGCTCCAAAGCGGTAAAACTCAGATGCCAGCGGTGGGCATAGGGATCCGCGGGCTCCGCCGCGGCCGCCATGGCACGGTGGCTGGCGGTCCGCGTTGCCGGTGTCATGGCAGCATAAACGTAGCCCCGGAGCAGCTGGTCCTGGATCCTCAGGTGTGGTCCGGACCTGTTGACCATGCCATTTGCCAGCAGTTCGTCGATCCCGCCCCACAGTTGGTCGTATGCCCGTTCCAAGGTGGCGATATCGCTGCGGCAGGACAGCGAGAGGAGATCCAGGACCTGCCTCGCACCTGGCGAGAGCCCGCCCACGGTGGCGGCGAACTCGGCCTCGAAGCTGCCTTTGCCGGGGAGCGGGACGGGGAGTGCGTATTTTCCCTCGGCCTGGCGTTCCAGCAGCAGCCCAAAAAGCTCGACGGCGGCGAGCGGGTTCCCCTGGGTGGCCGCGGCAACTGCGTGGACCGCCGCTGTCGCGGTCTGCCGAGCCGGAATGGACTCCAACATGCGGACCGTGTCGTTGTAGCTCAGCGGCGCCAGCTGGAGGGCCGGCAGGGAGGCGAAGGGACTTTCGGCAGTCTCTTCCCGCACGCTCATAAACAGCGCCATGTCCGTCCCGGTCAGCCGGCGTGCCAGGTAGCCGATCACGGCCTGGCTGCTGGGGTCCAGCTGGTCGGCATCATCGATGACGATGACCGTCCGGGATGACGAGCGCTGGTGCAGCCCGTTGAGCAGCATGGTGGAGACAGTGGGGACGTTCATGGCGCCGCTGGAATCGCGCAGCAGTTCATCGGCGAAACGATTAAGGACGGGGTCGTCGATGCCGGTGAGGAGCGCGGTAAGGCCGGAGAGCGGCCAGTCGGACTCGGACACGCTCGCGGTGAGAAAAACGGTCCGGAAGTCGGAAAGGCGGGGAATCTCGGACAGGAGGGCGGATTTGCCCATCCCGCGCCGGCCCACCACCTTGAGGGCTGAATCTTTAGGACCCCGGATTACGGAGAGTATCCGGTCCAATTCCCTGCTTCTGCCTATTAACGACATGTGGTCCCCATCCATCGAAGAAGGAGACCGAACTGCTTGCTCTATCCAAAATCCTGGGTCCATCCAGCCGCTTGCGCGACACGCGGACCGGCTTTCCTGGCCGCGTCATTGCGCCCAGCACGGTACCCAGCCGTTCTTGCAAATATAGCCCTGTTCCGCGGCGGGCACCAGAGACTTTTTCCTCATGCGCGGAGCCTGTTTCCCCGGGTTATCCACATAGCCCGCCGGACGCTTCCGGCGACGCGCGCGCTGCCCGTAGCCTTGAGTCAAGCGCGAATCGCCTATCCGGTCCAAATGCACTAAGATATTGAAGTCTGTGCTGCGCCCTGCCTACGTTCTGTTGGCCGGGCATCGCACGGCATCGCAAATGAACCTCCTGTTACGGAAATGCCGTAACCGCTTAGCCCAAAGGAGGTGGGTTCACATATGCGTCCTTACGAATTGATGGTAATCATCGACCCCGAGGTCGAAGAGCGTACCGTTGAGCCGTCGCTTCAGAAGTTCCTGAACGTCATCACCAACGATGGTGGAACCATCGAAAAGGTTGACATCTGGGGCCGTCGTCGACTGGCTTACGAAATCAAGAAGAAGTCCGAAGGTATCTACGCCGTGGTGAACTTCACCGCCAAGCCGGACACCGCCAAGGAACTTGACCGCCAGCTGTCTCTTAACGAGACCATCATGCGCACCAAGATCACCCGCCCCGAAGAGCAGAAGGTTGTTGCTGAGTAATTTCAGCTCCGATTTTCATTCTTTACCCCGCAGGATCGAATTCTTCACCCAGGATCGAACAAGGAGGCAGTAGATGGCAGGCGAAACCACTATTACGGTCATCGGTAATCTCACCAGTGACCCGGAATTGCGGTTCACACCGTCAGGTTCGGCAGTCGCGAACTTCACCATCGCTTCCACCCCGCGCACCTTTGACCGCCAGTCCAATGAGTGGAAGGACGGGGAAACCCTGTTCCTCCGCGCAGCGGTTTGGCGTGAAGCAGCCGAGAACGTCGCCGAGTCCCTCACCAAGGGCATGCGTGTGATCGTTTCCGGCCGTTTGAAGAGCCGTTCCTACGAAACAAAAGAAGGCGAAAAGCGCACCGTTATCGAGCTCGAAGTCGATGAAATCGGCCCGAGCCTGCGTTACGCCAATGCCAAGGTCAACCGCACCCAGCGCTCCGGCGGTCAGGGTGGTCAGGGTGGCTTCGGCGGCGGCAACAGCGGCGGTGGCTTCGGAGGCGGCAACACTGGTGGAAACCAGGGCGGCAACTCCGGTGGAAGCTTCGGTGGCGGCAACCAGCCGGCTGCACAGGAGGATCCCTGGGCGACGCCCGGTGTCTCCAATGCAGGTGGTGGCTGGGGCAACGGCCCCGATTCCGAACCTCCCTTCTAAACCAATCATTTAGGCCCGACGCCGGGACCGCCGAAAGTGCCGCAAGGCACCTGACGTGGCTGCCGCCGTCGGACCACCACCATCCCGTGGATCAACATCCACGGGCTCCATAGAATAGGAGCTCCACGATGGCTAAGGCTGAACTCCGTAAGCCCAAACCAAAGTCCAACCCCTTGAAGGCCGCTGACATCACTGTCATCGACTACAAGGACGTAGCATTGCTGCGCAAGTTCATCTCCGACCGCGGAAAGATCCGCGCCCGTCGCGTCACTGGCGTCACGGTGCAGGAACAGCGCAAGATCGCCCAGGCAATCAAGAACGCCCGCGAAGTTGCACTGCTGCCCTACTCCGGCGCTGGCCGCGGCTAAGGAAGGGACTGACTAACATGGCAAAGCTCATTCTGACCCACGAAGTAACCGGTCTCGGTGCCGCTGGCGACGTTGTCGAGGTCAAGGACGGTTACGCACGTAACTACCTGCTGCCCCGCAACTTCGCCCTGACCTGGTCGAAGGGTGGCGAGAAGCAGGTTGAGTCCATCAAGACTGCCCGCGCCGCCCGCGAGCACGCTTCCCTGGAAGACGCTCAGAAGCAGGCCGCTGCACTCTCCGCCAAGCCGGTCAAGCTCGTCGTCAAGGCTGGCGAGACCGGACGCCTGTTCGGCACCGTCAAGCAGGCCGACGTAGCCGACGCTGTTGAGGCCGCTGGCCTTGGCAAAATCGACAAGCGCAAGGTTGAACTGCCGGCACACATCAAGTCGGTTGGTTCCTACCAGGCCAACGTCCGCCTTCACGCTGACGTTGCCGCTGTGATCGAACTCAACGTAGTCGCAGGCAAGTAGCCTTTCCGGTTACGCAGCCTCAAACTGCACAAAAACCCCCGTTGCCGTCACCGGCGGCGGGGGTTTTTTGTGCCCTCTTCCATAGGCAACGCGAAGTCACTTAATGCCCGAAAAAGGCCTCTTGAGGGGCATTAAGTGACCCCGCGTTGCTTTGGCCAGGAGGCGGGAAGTCAGGGGCTGTGAAGGGCCGTGGTCACGTGCCTGTAGCCTGCCTTGATCAGCTCGGCCAGCACCGCCTGGTCCACGTCCTCGAGCCTGTTCACGTACAGGCACCCCGCACCGGTCTTGTGCTTCCCGAGCCGGGGCAGCAGTTCCGCAGCCTCGGGCCCGTACATCAGCCCGTAGAGCGAGAGGCTTGCCTTCCGAGGTGAAAAGCCCACCGCCGCCGCATCCCCTTCCCTGCCGCTCTCGTATTTGTAGTGGTACCGCCCAAAGCCCACGATGGTCGGCCCCCACATCTCGGGCTCTTTGCCGGTGATCTCCCTCATGAGCGCCAGCAGCCGCAGGCCATCACGGTGCCTGACAGAGTCCTCGACTGCGGCCAGGAATTCGTCCACTGAGGCGCCGGTTGCCTGGGTCTTGTTTTCAGCCATGACGGAAGTCTCGCAGAGCCCAGGTCACTTGTCAGCCGCGCCGGTCCGGGTGGTAGCCAGCGGCGGTGAGCCAGAATACTCCCCCCGCGCGCTGACACCGGTACGGCTCAGCCACCGTTCGGACGCCAGTACCGCAGCCCGCCGGTGGTGGTGCCGTCGCGGGCGACGTCGACCACGGCGTACGGGAACGCCCGACGGTCCGACTGGTCAGGTCCGCGACCGCGGACGTCCGAACACCACGTGCCGGTGTTGACGTATCGGGTGGGGCACGCCTCGAGCGCCGACTCGAGGGCCCGGTGGGTGTGGCCCGAGACGTACCAGGACACTCCGGAACCGTGCGCCTCGAGGGTACGTGCGAACCGGCCCGCTGCAGCAGGAGCCTTCTCGCCGGTGACTCTGCGCCCGGTGGCCGAGAGCACCATGCGAGTCGCGGCGACGGGGAGCGCCGACACCGTCCGGAACCGGGACAGGCGCGCCAGGTCCCGAACGGCCACCCCGTCGAGCGCGAGCCGCAGTGACTCGGTCTGCAACAGCTCGTCGTAAGCGAGCTCCCGGACGCGGCGTTCCGCCCGCTCGGACGCCAGGCAGGCCCGGGCAACGGCCCCGGCACGGCTCAGGTGCGACCTCGACGGATGGGCGTTCCAGGCGGCGAGCGGGGGTAGGTTCAGCTCGTCGGTGCCGTTGACCGCCGCGCGGAGCACTTCGGGCATCCGGTGCAGCGCGTGGTGCTGGTGCCCGTGCTCGGCCACGAGCACGTGGGGCACGTGCAGGAACCACGGGTGCACCCGGACCCGCGTGGGCTCGGCGGGTGACAGCAGCGCCGACAGGCGGGCGGCAACCGAGGGCCGGGCCAACTCCACGTCGTGGTTGCCGCACACGAAGTGCAGCTGCACGCCGCGCGCCGCACACGCCTTCAGCGCCCGGAACGTGTCGAGGTGGCGGGCGAGGATGGACTCGAGCCGGGCCAGGCTCTCGTCCTCGGCGAACCCGACCAGCTCGAACGTGTCACCGACGAAGGCGACGTGCTGCTGCGGACCTGAGGCTGCGAGCACTTGGCGGTACAGGAACTCGGATAGCACTCTGCCGGGGCACCGGGGGTCATCGTCCGACACGCCCAGGTGGAGGTCGCTAAGGAGCCACCACCGCGCCGCGTGGCTCACACGAGTAGTCCCAGCACTCGTGGAAGGAAGAGGAGCAGGTACATCGTCCACATGACGGCGACGACCCAGGGGCTCACAGTTCGGCCGAGGAGCCCCGGGCGTGTGGGCTGCCCGGTGTCTGGTCCGGCGCGTCGGACCTCGAGCGCGATGAGGGTGATGAGCAGGGCAGCAGCCGCGAGCAGTCCCGCCAGGTTGAACATGACGTCGATCATGACGCGGCCTCCTGCCGTGCGCGTGCCATGCACGCGAGGATGGTGATAACGCCCATCGTGACGACGCACGCCTGCCAGGACCACACAGCGAGGTAGAACATCGCCGTGGACACCGCCGTGAGCGTGGCGAGGCCGAGCGCCAGGACGAGCAGCACGCCGAGCGCGAGGTCGGTCACCTGCATGAGTCGGGCCAGTGCCTGCCCCGGGAGCAGGATCAGGACAGCTATCGCGGCGACCGTCTGCAGCGGTGTCGGCAGCCCGACGAGTGTCACCACCGACAGCGCGACGGCCGCGAGACCGAGCGCCACGGTGAGCCGGCTGACGCCGCCGCCGCTCATGGCGTCACCCGGTACACGCGTGCGTCGACGTTGCTGAACGCGAGCTCCACGCCGTCCTGCACGCTCAGCCACTTCTCCAGCTCGGCGAAGCCGCCCGCGCTGCTGGCGCCCTGCACCACGAGACTCGCCTCCGACGAGCGCGTGAGCAACACGACGGCACCGCCAGGGCTGTGTCGGGCGTAGTCGTAAACAAGTGGGCCGCACGTCGCCGTCGACAAGTCGGACCGGCACATGTCGTCGATCGTCCGGGCCCGGTGTTCGAGGTAGGCCTCGCTGCGCCACGGCGTCGGGTGGGCAGCCGAGATGATCGTTGAGCCGGGGGGCGCGAGACGCTGCACGGCGGCGACGGCGGCGATCTCATCATCGGTGAAGACGTCATACTGGGCGTTCCCGAACCGGCCCGTCACGGTCAGCACGGCCAGCAGGAAGCAGGTGAGCGCAAGGCCCCCCGCGGCGCGGGAGGAGGAGCGTGTGCTGCCCTCCATGGGAAGCAGGACCGAGCACGCCTGCACGGCGATGAAGGGCAGCGCGAACAGCGAGACGCGGATGAGCATCTCCCCGCCGTACAACTGCGCGGGGAAGAGCAGCAGTGGGGTGACGGCCAGGAGGACCACCCGGATGTCGAGACGTCCTCTGCGCCAGTCGCGCACCGCCCCCGCCGCGGCAAGCGCCCACAGCACGAGGGTGAGAACGATCCGGACCTGCACCACCAGCACGTGCCCAGCGGTCCCGTCGAGGCGGTCGATGACGTTCGCCTCGGTCGCGGCCTGCAGTCCTGCTTCCGCGAGGGGTGGGTTCCCGAGGAGGTATGCACTCGCGGGGTAGGCGAGCCACAGCGTCAGCACGACCACGGTGATCAGGGGCAGCCGGCTGGGCCAGACACGTCCGCTCAGGGTGAGAGCGGTGATGGCGATAAGCACCATGAACGGCGTCAGCTGATGGCTCGCGCAGATGACCGTGACGAGCAATAGGGTCACCACGAGCGCGCTCACCCGGTGCCCCGACCGGGGCTCGGCGGGCGACCGCCCTCGCCACCACGCCACCAGGTCGGCGCGTCGGTAGCCGCGGATCTCGGGAGCCCGCGCGGCCAACGGGCCGACGAGCAGCGCGACCACGACGAGGTACAGGAAGAAGCCGAAGGCCTGGGGAGACAGGTAGTCCTGGTCCTGCCAGCTGCCGAGGCAGAAGACCCAGAGCACGAGCCAGCGCCGTCGCGGATCGCGCGTCAGGTAGCCGGTCAGCACGCCCAGGGCAGCGAGCCACAGACCCATGTTGAGCACCGGTGCCCACAGGGCAACGGCCACCGGGTCAAGACCGGTCGCCCGGAGCAGCGTCGCCAGGAGCGCGAAGAAACCCGGCCAGTTGAAGTACCCGTCGATGTCCGGGTCGATCCCCTGGGTGCGCGAGAGGGCGTCGGCGACGCCGAGGTGACGGAACGCGACCTCACCCCGCGGTACGTCCGTCACGAAGGCTGCGGTCCCAAAGAGCACAAGCACGAGCACCACGACAAGCCATATCATGACCGGGCGGCGCGCCGGGCCCGCGGTATCCCCCCGCAGCGCCACGACGAAGGCGACGTTCAGAAGCAGGACCCCCGCCCAGAACGGGTAGGGCAGCACGGCGACGAGCCCCAGATCGCTGTTCACGGGCACGGTCACCGTGGAGGCGGCCCCCACGGCAAGCGCCAGCGACACAACTCCCGCCAGCGCGCACCACACGTCACGGGGCTTCCAGCGTCCCTCCGTGCGGCTGGTCGCATCGAGCGTGCCGGTCATCGTGTGTCTCATCGCGCGTCCTTCCTTAGGCGCCGGAGGACCGCGACCAGCCGAAGGCCGACCGCCGCGGCACCGATGGAGAGCACCACCAGCCACGCAAGGGCCATGGCGCTGGGGCCCCTGTCGGCGGTCCACAGCGCTGCGGCGCAGAGGGCGACTCCGAGCATCACGCCGACCACGATCGCCTCCGTGTAGCGACCGAGGGCCCGGCACACGGCGTTGTAGGCCTGCAGCACCGCGTACGGCACCAGTCCGGCCGCCAACCACCGCAGAGCTCCGGCGGACGCGTCGGCGTACCGCTCCCCCAGCAGGCTGAGCAGCGGGTGGGCGAGGAGGACGAGGACGGCGGCAGCCAGACCTCCTACGACGAGTGACCAACGGAGACTCGCCCAGGTGGTCGACACCAGGCGTGCCGGGTCGCGGACACCCTCGGAGAACTGGACGATGCCCATCAGCATCGGAGCGGAGTAGGCGGCCCAGGCCATCATCCATGCGGGATACCAGTAGGCAGCTGCCTCCGGCGCCACCATGTGCGCGAGCAGGAGCGGCAGCACTAGCCCCGGAGCGCGCTCGGTGAGGGTGAGGAGCTGGTACGGAAGGCCAACCGCCAGCAGTGGACGGCCGCGCGCCGGGCGCAAGGACAATCGCGGCCGGTAGCCGACCAGTCTTCGCAGCTGGACTGCACCGACGACGCATGCCACGGTCGTCCCGAGGGTCCAGCAGGCCATCAGCACGTCGGCGGAGGCGCCATGCGCCCCCCAGGACACGAGCGCTGCAGCCCCGAGTGAGACCCCGCCGCCCAACGCGTACCTCAAGCTCGCGCTGGAACCGCGTCCCAACGCCACGAGCGCCTGGTCCAGCACGATGACCAGGGTGCCGGTGACGGCAGCCACGAGGAACGTGAGCCAGAAGAGAACCGATAGCGAGGCCGTGTCCGGCGTCACGGCCGACTGCAGCACGAGGTAGCCGAGGGCCAGCACGGTGCCGGCGACCCCCACGATGGCGAACGCCGCGTCCAGCACCCGCGCGGGCGGCTCCCCTCGCCCCACGGCGACGATCACGGCCGACCCGGCGCCCAGCACCGCGAGCTGCGTGCAGATCATCACCGCCGCGACGGCGGCCATGGTGAGCCCGACCTCACGGTCGGACGTCGCGCGCGCGGCCACGACCCAGAAGGCGAAACCCGCGCCCGTCTGGGCGGCCTTGCCCACGATGAGGCCGAGCGAGCTGCGCAAGGCGGAGTGCCGGACGGTCGAGCCGTCCCTGACAGTGGTCCCCCGCTCAGCGCTCACGACGCAACCCCTTCGCCAGGCCGGCGTAGTTATACCAGCAGAAGGCGAAGTAGTAGCGCAGCCACCGAGGCTGGCCCGCGGCGAGGCTCAAGGCGCTGCCCCGGACTGCCGCGGCGAAGGGCAGCAGCGCCAATCTCGCACCGCGCCAGCCGTGCTTGCGGACCATCCGTCCCAGTCCCGTTCCGTCCATGAGGAACTGGTCGAGCGCGAAGTCGAAGTCGTCTGCGGCGAAACGATGTTCGACGACGACCCGGCGTGACACCGCCGTTCGCAGCCCTGACTCCCGCATCCGCCAACGCAGTTCGATGTCCTCTCCCGACTTGAACGAGTCGTCGAAACCCACGCCCAGCATCAGGTCCCGGTCCACGACCGTCGCCACGAGCCCGAACCAGTTGCGGCTGCGGCCGGTGCGATGGTGATGTGCCAGCGCCTGCCCCCAGTAGCCCGGTCCAGCAACACTCTCCAGACCGGCCTGGAGGGCGTCGTAGCCGCCCTCGACCAGCTCCGTGAGCAGGTCGGCAACCCCCGTGGGCCCGAACACGACGTCGGCGTCGACGAGCAGGACCCAACGGGTGCTGCTGCTCTGCACACCGAGCGTTCGAGCCCATGGCAGGCCGCGCCCCTCGTCACTCAGGACCCGGGCACCGGCCGCGAGGGCGAGGTCGACGGTGCGGTCGGTGGAGCATCCGTCCACCACGATGATCTCGGCTACACCTGACTGACGCAGGGCCCCCAGACAGCGCGGGAGCAGGTGCTCGGCGTTGCGGGCCGGAACGACCGCGGTGACCGCGGTGACCTCGGCAGGGCTGTGACGCTCTGTGTCCCGCACCTCAGGCCTCCTGGTCGAGGACCGACGGCAGCAGCTCCTCGAGATACCGGACGATGTCGTCCGACGCTTCGTCCGCCGTGTACGCGGAGGGCACCTGCAGCAGGTGGCAGGGACGTCCGTCGAGTGCCTTGCTCAGCACGACCCCCTTCGCCGCGAAGTGCTCGCGCCACGGGAGGACGGACGTGGCCGCCAGGCCAGTCACGACCCGCTGCGAGAAGCCCGCCATCTCGATGTGGAAATTGCCGATCATGCGGTCGACCATCCACTCGGTCGTCCGCTCGACGATCCGAGACCGGTCGCCCTCGAAGCGCTCGATGTAGATGGCGGCCGCGAGCGGAGCCGAGGTCGTCACTTCTCGCCCCGGGAACGCGGTCCCCGCCTCGACCATGCGGTGCTCCGGCGACCATCGCCGGGAGAAGTCCGCGAGGCGCGGATAACGGATGACGTACGGATGCACCACCGTAGTGAGACGGCCGACGCTCCCCGAGAGCCGTGACGGGACGAGGGGCTTCCGGACACCTTCGAACAGGTGCGGGTAGATGTCCCGGTGGTGCGGCTTGATGAACATCGGCTTCGCGTAGCCGAGCAGCGTGGCGTCCTCGGCGAGGAAGGCCCAGTCGTCACCCATGAACGACCACCCCTCGCGCCGCATCAGCTTGGCGGCGGTGCTCGTCTTACCGGTCCCTCCGGCGGCGGGAAGCGCAATCGCGTGACCCCGGTACGCCATCGTTGCCGCGTGGATCATGCCGGCTCCTCGACCGACCATGGCGGCATCGAGAACAGGGACCACGGAGGTCAACAGCTCGCCCGGCCCGTGAATGCGCCACTGCTCTCCGTCCCTCACGACCTGGACCCGATCGGCTTGGAAACGCACGCTGTTCCCCGTGTACGCGAGCTCGTGCTCGAGCAGACCCGCATCCGGCATAGGCTCCGGCCCGGCATCGACGACGATGTCGGCCGGCCGTTCGGTGTCGGTGGCGAAACACGCCAACATGCTCTGGAGTTGGGTCGCTGACGGCGCCTTTGCGTCAACGCGGATCGTGATGCGGCCGTGGATGTCGAAGTGCAGTGCCTTGGTCTGCCAGGTGCGCATGGTCATCTCCTGTCTGGGTGGTCTCGGTCGGATGGTGTCTCGGCCCCGGCGACTAATCCAGCCAGTGCCTCTAGAGGAATTCGAAACCCCCGGCCGAGTGACTCTGCCCGTAAATTGAGCATATGGCCAGCCCGGCCAGGTAAACACCAGTACTGAGTACTCGCTTTTTATATCGCGTCCTACATAGGGAATTTCGTGCTCCCTCCAGAGCTAGGTGTGGAGGGGCAACGCCGAGTGATCTGTTAGGTGCATTGGGGACTTATCCCGTAAGCGCTTTAGGTAGAGGGGTGCCCCTCCCGCGCATCCCGGAAAACGCAGATGCTCGTTTCATGCCGCCCGGAGTGCAACCGCCGGTGACCTAGCACCGCTGGAATAAACGCGGACAGGCATCAGTTATCTAGATACATGCAAATGCATGTAGCATTGGCTTTATCGAACCTCAGGAGTCCAAGTGGAAACCCGCCGCATCACCATACTGTCCGCCGGCCTGGGCGTGCCGTCCTCGAGCAGGCTGCTCGCCGACCAGCTCGCCGCTGCAGCAGAGCACCGCCTCGCCGATGCGGGTTTCGAGGTGAAGGTTGAGGTCGTCGAGCTCCGGGACCTCGCGGTGGACATCGCCAACAATTTTGTCACCGGCTATGCGGCCCCTCGCCTGGCGGATGTCATTGCCGGCGTGGAGGCTTCCGATGGCATCATTGCCGTTAGCCCCGTGTTCAGCGCCTCCTACAGCGGCCTGTTCAAGTCCTTCATTGACGTCCTGGATCCCAAGTCCCTGGACGGGAAGGCTGTCCTCCTGGGTGCCACTGGTGGCACGGACCGCCACCAGATGGTTCTCGAGTACGCGATGCGCCCGCTGTTCAGCTACCTGCGCACCAGGATGGCCGCTACGGCCGTTTTCGCGGGCCCCCAGGACTGGGGAAACACGGACGACGGCGGCTCACCCCTCTCGTCGCGGATCGACCGTGCGGCGGCTGAGTTTGCCGCCCTCCTCGCGGAGGATCAGCCCGGCCGCAAGCCGTCGGCACTGGAGTCCCTGCCGTTCGCGCAGCTCCTGGCAGGCATTTCCGGCGGACGCTAAGGCGCGCCGGTCCGCAAAGTCCGCGCCCGTCCGCAAAGCTCCCCCGTCAGCCCCGGGATCCCGGCTGCTGAACTATTCGGTCTCCCCGGTCGTTGACCGGAACATGAAATGTCCTGTGGATTCAATTGACCTGATCATGAGCGAACGCAGCGGCGTCGAGATCGACTACTGCCCGCAGTGCCGCGGCGTCTGGCTGGACCGCGGTGAGCTGGACAAGATCATCGACCGCGCCAACGACGCTATGAACGGCCGCGCTCCTACGCCGGCGCGCCCGGCGGCCGCGGCGCCTGTCGCTGCTCCGGTTCCGCCCCCTCTGTATCCGAACTTTGAACCCCGCCGCGAGCAGCCGCGGTACGAGCAGCCCCGTTACGACCAGCCGCGCTACGATGACCGGAAGTACGACAAGCCGGGGTATGACCGCGACCACGACCGCCGGCGGCCCAAAAAGAAGGAAGGCTGGCTGGGAGACATCTTCGACTTCTGACAGCCGGACGGCGCACTGTGCCGCGGCTGAGAGCCCTGGAGTCCAGGAGCGTAGTCGCCTAGAAGCCCTGTCGCCCAGGAGCCCTAGTCGTCCAGGAGGGCGATGAACTCGCGTGCCTGCTTCATGGAGATGTCCGAGTGCTTGGTCAGGGCAGTGGCGGCGCCTTCGGTGTCGCCACTGCGCGCCAGCGTGCGGATGCGGCCGTAGATCTCGTCGTTGAGCATATTGCTGCTGACCTCACGCGTCACATCGCCCTTGCTGGCAATGGCGCGGTAGCGGTAGGGGAACCGCTGGGGCGTGTCGTCATCGTCGGGCTCTGCCTCCGCCGCTTCAGCGGCAGGGCTGCGGTAGGCCTGCGGGTGGGCAGCCAACGCCCCCACCGCGTCCCGGGATGCCCGCAGTCCTTCTCCTGTGGCCTCGTAGTACAGCTTGATGGCCGCCATCGCCTGTCCCTGGGCAATCAGCGCGTACAACCTGCGGTGCTGGTCCTCAGAGAGCTTGGCGGCGGCCCGGCGGGCCACCTCAGTCGGATCCGGCGCAGGGGCCGTGCCGGCCTGCTTGACGGCCGCCTGCCGCCTGCTGACCGCCCGGGCAGCCAATGCGACACCGGCGGCTACGACCGCGAGGATGATAACGGGGATCACGAGCGATTCCATTTCTAAAGCCGATCTACATACTTTTTGGCTGTCGCCAGGTCCGTTTGGGTTGCCTGGCGGAGGAGTTTGATGGCCTGGATCTTGTGCCCGTCGTGCGCCATTGTCTGCAACTGCATGGCCAGCTGAGGGTCCAGAATCCCGCCGGGGAGCGCCGCATAGCCATACTGGCCGGCACCCGCTCCTGGCTGCCCGCGCCGTGCTGCCCGGGCATGGTCTTCCTGCTGCGATTGCTGCTGTTCGTTCTGGCTGGGCCGGGTGTTGGCTTCCAGGCGGGCACGCACGGCTGTTGCCACGCGTACCTGCTCGGCATAGTGCTCCGCGGAGCGCCTCGCCAGGTCCTGCTGGTACTTCTCGGCGTCGGAGGTCCCGGAATTACGGGGTCTGAGGGCCGTCGTAAATGCCCAGATTATTGCCGCCAGCACGCCGGCCGGCAGAAACACCATCAGTACATCGCCCATAGTCAGAGCTTATGCCAGATGCCCGTTATCCACAGCACATTCCTGCCGTCGCATACAGCCGATTCGCTGCGGCGTCAAAAGATGCCGGCAGGTGTGCGATGCATCACTAAACGGGTATGAATCGCCGGTGGAGGCGCCCGGAAAGCCGGATCTTTCAACAGCGCCGCGCCGCAAGCTGTGGATGAAGGTTAGGAAAAAAAGAATTTAGTCCACATCCTCGACGAACGTTTTCGCAGGTCAGAGGCCTATATACGGCAAAAGTTTTTTTGTTTCCACAGGTTCACCCACAGGCTGTGCACAAGCTATGCCCCTTAGTGCACAGGTTATCCACAGCCCTCCCGGTTGGTGGGCTTGGACGCTGGGGCGGTGGCGGCTACCGTTGCGGGATACCTGCTTTTGGGGCGCTATGACGCCGTCGCGGACATGTGCTGTCGCAGCAGTGGAGGACTTCGGTCCGGCTGCTGCGGCGCTTTCTGTGGATAACTTGCGGAACATGGGGATAACTCCCACACGCGTTGCGCAGACTCAACGTTGCGGAGGCTTCAATCGGGCCCGCCGGGCTTCATTGTCGGAGGCCGCTGATAGACCTGAACGTATGCCGTCCCGTGGAGGTCCCGCGGGAGGGCACCCCGGCAGGTGAATGACTTACTCGCCGCATCAAGTCGCGGCACACTATGGAGGACGGCAGCTTTGTCAGTAACGCACCTGGACTCGATCGAGGGTACCCGCGGATCAGAAGGCAGCCGTAAGCCACCACAGGACATTCCCGCTGAGCAGTCCGTCCTCGGCGGCATGATGCTGTCCAAGGACGCCATCGCGGACGTTGTGGAAATCCTCCGCGGCCAGGACTTCTACCGGCCTGCGCACGAGACCATCTACGAGGCGATCATCGACCTCTACGGCCGCGGCGAGCCGGCGGATGCGGTTACCGTCTCGGACGAACTGACCAAGCGCGCAGAGATCAACCGGATCGGCGGACCCGCCTACCTGCACGAGCTAATCCAGACTGTCCCCACGGCCGCCAATGCCGGCTACTACGCGGAAATCGTGGCAGAGCGCGCCATTCTGCGCCGGCTCGTCAACGCAGGCACCAAAATCGTCCAGCTGGGATACGGTTCCGACGGTGAGGTGGAGGACCTGGTCAACCAGGCACAGGCCGAGGTTTACGCCGTGGCGGAGCGGCGCACAGCAGAGGACTATGTGGTTCTCAAGGACGTCATGGAAGCCACCGTGGACGAGATCGAAGCGTCCGGACACCGCGGGGAAGGCATGACCGGTGTGCCAACGGGGTTCTACGAACTCGATGAACTCACCCATGGACTGCACCCGGGGCAGATGATCGTTATTGCCGCCCGTCCGGCAGTGGGTAAGTCAACGTTTGCCCTGGACTTCGCCCGCTCTGCGGCCATCAAGAACAACCTGGCCACCGTGATGTTCTCGCTCGAAATGGGCCGGAACGAAATCGCCATGCGCCTGCTGTCCGCCGAGGCAACCATCGGCCTGCAGGACCTCCGCAAGGGCACCATCAAGGACGAGCAATGGTCCAAGATCGCCACCACCATGGGCCGGATGAATGATGCCCCGCTCTTCATCGATGACAGCCCCAACATGTCGCTGATGGAAATCAGGGCCAAGTGCCGCCGCCTCAAGCAGCAGCATGACCTGAAGCTCGTGATCCTGGATTACCTGCAGCTCATGAGCTCCGGCAAGAAAGTGGAGTCACGCCAGCAGGAAGTCTCCGAGTTCTCCCGTGCGCTGAAGCTGCTGGCCAAGGAACTCCAGGTTCCGGTCATCGCCCTGTCGCAGCTCAACCGTGGCTCCGAGCAGCGCCAGGACAAGCGGCCCATGGTCTCTGACCTCCGCGAATCCGGCTCCATCGAGCAGGATGCGGACATGGTCATCCTGCTGCACCGTGAGGACGTCTATGACAAGGAATCCCCGCGCGCGGGCGAGGCGGACATCCTGATCGCCAAGCACCGTAACGGCCCCACCAAGGACATTGTGGTGGCATTCCAGGGTCACTACTCGCGGTTTGCCAACATGGCGGCCGACGCCGGAGGCAGCGGCTTCTAGGGTCGTTCCCGCCCGGCTGGCTGAGCCCTGCCCCAGCAGGTGGATCCCTTTGTCTTAGCCCTGCCCCAGCAGGTGGTTGGGCAGCCGGTTCCCCGGGGCGGTCCCACGGATTTCGAGCAGTTCGCGGGCGTGGGCGTGCAGCCGCGTATCCTCCGCCGAGACCGGCACCCAGCCGGAGACGGGCACCGAGTTGCCGTCGGCATCGCGTGCCACCATCACTGTGAGGCAATACGTGGTGAGGTTCAGTTCCTTGCCCTTCGGATCTCCGGAGCGCACGTGTACGGCGATGTGCATGCCTTTGGTCCCGGTGTAGACCAGCCTGGCCTCGACCTCCACGACATGGCCGATCAGCAGGGGCCGGTAGAAGCGCACGCCACCGGAGAATACCGCCACGGTGTCCATGCCGCAGTAGCGGGACGCGCAGACGTAGGCGGCTTCGTCGATCCACTTCATCACAATTCCGCCGTGCACTTTCCCGCCCCAGTTCACGTCCGTGGGGGCGGCCATGAACCGCAGCGTCACGCGTTCGGCGGTCCCGGCGTCGGTATATTCCTGGGCGTTCATGGCTTCGACGATCCGTTCACGGACCTTGATCCGCGCCAGGGCGTGGTCCCGCTGTTCGATCTCCGCGGCCGTGACCGGTTCGAACTGTTTGACGGGTATCGGCTTGCCGTTGTCGCCGACCGCCACAAAGATCACCATGCACTGGCTGCGCATCGTGGCAGGCCCGCCCTTGGGGTCGCTTGACGAGACGACGGTCCGGATGTGCATGGAGGAGCGTCCCGTGTAGACGATGGTGGCCTCCACCTCCACCATGTCGCCGCTGTTCACGGGGTCCGCGAAGTGGATGTTGCCCACGTAGGCGGTGACGCAGTAGGACTTGGCCCAGCCCACGGCTGCAGCGTACGCAGCCTTGTCCACCCATTCGAGGACGGTCCCCGCATCCACCGAGCCGCTGTGGCCCACATCCGTGGGGGCAGCCAGGAAGCGGAGGGTTACGGAATTGGCCGCGGTCTCAGTCATGCTGCGATCTTACTGAGGCGCGGTGTTACCGGAGGGTCGGGGCCGACACATACCCGCAACAGGAACTGCCCCGCCCGCCCTTTTGGGGCGGACAGGGCAGTTCTCTCTGTGGACTATCGCTCACAGGTTTATCAGTACAACGTTATAGAGGTCAAGGGTTTCCTGGTGGTTTTCTGGGAGTTTTTGATGTCAAGTGTTTGTTTTGGGTGAAAATGCGACGCCTTGAGCGTCCCGCCATGACGCAGCCGAGGTCATCCAATTTGCATCACTATTGATAATGACTATCGTTAGCGATATGATAAAAACTCACTCACATCCCGTCCATATGCGCACTTATCCGCAGGCTCTCCCGGCAGTTCTTGCGGTTTCGGCGCTGCTCCTCACTGCGTGCGGGGCTGCTCCGGGCGCGGGCTCCGGACCGTCGCAGGGCGCAGGCCCTGACTCGGCCGGCACTTCCGCTTCTGCCACAGCAGGGCAGGCGAAGGAAGGCCAGGCCCCCACCCCTCGGCTGGTCCTGACCCACGACGCGGGCATCACGGTTCTTGACGCGAAGACGCTGAAGCCCGTGGAGGAAGTGCCGCTGGAAGGCTTCAACCGCCTCAGCCCGGCGGGCGACGGCCGCCACGTTCTGGTGGCCACCGGAGATTCCTTCCGCGTCTTCGATGCCGGTGTGTGGACCGAGGCGCACGGCGACCATGGGCACTCCTATGCCGCCGCGCCTCGGCTGACGGACCGGGCCTTCAGCGCCAGCAAGGCCGGCCACGTGGTCAACCACGCCGGGAAGACAGTGCTGTTCAATGACGGTTCAGGGAAGGTGGAGGTCTTTGATCCGGCCGCGCTGACTGACGCGCTCAAGGCAGGCCTGCCCGAGACCAGCACCTACACCGCACCCGAAGCCCACCACGGCGTCGCCATCGCGTTGGAGGATGGGAAGCTGCTGGTCACCCTCGGGAACGAGGAGGGCCGCACTGGCCTGGCGCTGCTGAGCGCGCCGGGAAATGGCGGCGGGCAGGGACGCGGTGAACTGCTCCGCAACGAGGAGTGCCCCGGCGTGCATGGTGAGGCAGTGGCGGGCCATGAAACCGTGGTTGTGGGCTGTGAGGACGGCATGCTGGTCTACCGCGACGGCGCCTTCACCAAGGTTGCAAGCCCTGACCCGTACGGCCGCATGGGCAACCAGGCCGGAAGCCACGAATCTCCCGTGATCCTCGGCGATTACAAGGTGGACAGGGACGCCGGCCTGGAGCGGCCCACCCGGATCTCGCTGGTCGACACCGACACCGGGACCCTGCAGCTGGTGGACCTGGGCGCCAGCTATTCCTTCCGTTCCCTGGGCCGCGGTCCGGGCGGGGAGGCTCTGGTGCTGGGCACGGACGGGGCGCTTCATGTGATTGATCCGACGACGGGCGAGGAGACCGCTGCCATTTCCGTGGTTGGCGCCTGGACGGAGCCGGATGCCTGGCAGGATCCCCGGCCCACCCTGTTTGTCCAGGGTTCAACCGCCTTCATCACGGAGCCGGCGGCTTCCAGGATCCATGCCGTGGATCTCAAATCCGGGAAAATCATCAAAAGCGCGGACCTGGACCACGTGCCCAACGAACTGACCGGGGTGACCGGCTGACGCTCCGGCCACTGCAAAGACGTTAAGAGCCCGACGGCGGACCGGCACGTGGGTGCCTGTCCGCCGTCGGGCGTTGCTCGTTGAAGAGGAGTCCGCTTAGGCGAGGACTGCCAGCTTGTTGTTCATGCGGCCGAACACGGCGCGGTCCACGGACACGCGGCCGGCTCCGGTGAGAGCGAGTGCGAGGGCGGCAGCGCCCAGGAGCAGCACCAGTTCGTACCCGCCCTTGTCGGCGAAAACTCCTGCCGAGGCATGCACCAGGAAGAAGGCGCCGATCATGTTGACGGCCAGCAGGGCGGCCACCACGCGGGTGAGGACGCCGAGGATCAGGGCAATGCCGCCGATCAGTTCGAGGCCTGCGACGAAGGGCGCTGACACGTTGGCTGCCGGAACGCCCATCTGGGTGAACGCGGCCTGGGTGCCGGCGATGGTCCATTCGTTGAACTTCTGCCAGCCGTGGGCGGCGAAGAGGAAGCCGAGGGCGACGCGCAGGACGGTGATGGCGGTGGTGGTGAGGCGTGACTGATTCATAAATCGAGTCTCCCTGACCATTAGTTGAAGTGTCAACTAATGGTCCGCCATTGTGTCCTTTGTCATGACTTCCGGCGTCACGGAAGCGGAGCAGCCAGGTGGGCGGTGCCGGCCGTTAGGCTGAAACCGTGCCCAACCAATCCGCCCCCGCTGCCGTCCAGCGTCCCGCCAGCCATGCCCGGGAAATCCTGCGGCTCGCCGTGCCGGCGTTCGGCGCACTGATCGCCGAACCGCTGTTCCTGCTCGCGGATTCGGCCATTGTGGGCCATCTCGGCGTGGCCCAGCTGGCCGGCGTGGGGCTCGCCTCCGCTGTGCTGCACACCGCCGTCGGCCTGATGGTTTTCCTCGCCTACTCCACCACCCCGGCGGTGGCCCGCGCGATGGGACACGGCCAGCTGGGCAAGGCACTCGCCGCAGGGCGCGACGGCGTCTGGCTGGCACTTCTGCTCGGCGTGGTCCTGGCCGTGGCCGGCTTCTGGGCCGCTGAACCGCTGGTGGCCGCTATGGGGGCGGAAGGCGAAGTCCGTTCATTCGCTGTGGACTATCTCCGCTGGTCCATGCCCGGCCTGGTGGCCATGCTGCTCATCTTCGCGGGCACCGGCGTCCTGCGCGGATTGCAGGACACCAGGACGCCGCTGCTCGTGGCCACCGCAGGCTTTGCCTTGAATATTGTCCTTAACCTGTGGCTGGTCTACGGGCTGGACTGGTCCGTTGCGGGCTCGGCGGCAGGCACCAGCGTGGCGCAATGGGCCATGGCGGCCGTCTATCTGGTGATGGTCCAGCGCAATGCCGCCCGGCATGGCATCAGCCTGTGGCCCGACTGGAGCGGCATCCGCGCAATGACCCGGGTCGGTTCGTGGCTTATGCTCCGCACGCTGAGCCTGCGCATCGCCATCCTGGCCACGGTATTTGTGGTCACGGGGCAAGGTGCCGTCAACCTGGCGGCACACCAGCTGGCCATGACCATCTTCTCGTTCCTCGCCTTTGCCCTCGATGCCCTTGCCATCGCCGCCCAGGCCCTGATCGGCAAGGAACTGGGCGCCTCCAACGCCGTCAGGGCGCGGCACCTGACCCGGACCATGATCCGCTGGGGCATCGGATTCGGCGTGGTCACGGGGGCCCTGCTGGCCGTCGCGGCGCCCTGGGCAGGGGCGCTCTTCACTTCCGACGCCGGCGTCCAGTCCGTGCTGACCTACGCCCTGTGGATCCTGGCCGCCGGTCAGCCTCTTGCCGGTTATGTTTTTGTCCTGGACGGCGTGCTGATCGGCGCCGGAGACGCCAAGTACCTGGCGCTGGCGGGCGTGGTCAACCTCGCTGTCTACGTCCCCATGCTCGTGGCCGTTGCCGTCTCCGGCATGTCCGCCGCTGCAGGCCTCGTGTGGCTGTGGGCCGCCTTTGCGCTGGGGTATATGGCCGCCCGGGCGCTGACGCTGGGCCTGCGCGCCCGGTCGGACCGCTGGATGGTGCTGGGTTCGCCATAGGGCCGGCGGCCACTAAACTGGACCGGTGAACCAACCACTGACGCCCACAGATGCTCCCGCCGGCACCGCCCAGCAGGCAGACCTGTGGAAGCCGGTGCTGCTCCGGGCCGTGGCCGCACTGGTGTTCGGCGCCGTGACCATTTTCTGGGCCGGACCATCGGTCCAGGTCATGGGCTGGGCGGGCGGGCTGTATTTGCTGGTCACGGGCCTGCTGCTGCTCTGGGCCATCCCGAAGACCGGCTACGCGCGGGACGGCATGCCCGGCAAAATCCTCTCCGCTGCAGGGGCCGCCCTGGCCGGCGCCGGTGTTGCCTTGGCGCTGCTTCACGGGGACCGCGTCTTCGGCGTCGTCGCGGCGGTGGGACTTGGCCTGGCCGGAGCCGTGGAGCTGTACTGCGGCCTCAAGTATCGCGGCCGGCACATGCTGGCCCGCGACTGGCTGGCCTCGGGCATCATCGGGCTTGGTACCGCGGCGATCCTTCCCTTCTTCATCAGCCTCGGAGCCCATGCCCTGCTGGGCGTCGCCGGCGGCGGAGCCATCATCTCCGGTGTGCTCTGGGTCCTGTCGGGGCTGACTCTAAGGCACGATTCCCGGCCCGCCTCCGCGAAGCCGTAAACTAGAAGCGAAAGGTTCTACCCGGCGTAGAAAACGTGCCCGGAACAACCCCACACACATTCGAACCAGCACGCCCGTCGGCATGGCTGTAGGAGAGGAACTACCTTGGCAGACCAGAAACCAGGAAAACCGCGCAAGCTGCGGACCTCGGTGAAGGGGCCGCTGATGTTCTCTGCGTTCTGGGCCGTCCTCGCCTTCGTTACGGTGCTGATCTTCGCCTCCGGCGGCAGCTCGAAGACCCCGCGGTTCGACCTCGCCTTCACGGGCGCCGGCATCGCGTTCATCGTCACGCTGGTGATCGCGGCCATGCTGGCCATGAGCCACAAGGAGAACTCCGAACACCTGGGCAAGGGATCCGGCGTCAACCTGAGTTCAGCCCGGAAACCGTCGCACGGATTCGGGGGACACGGCCCCAGCCAGGCCGGCGGCGCCCCTGAGACTCCGGACGCTGACGGTACCGGCTCCAGCCACTCCTAGCGAACGGTAGCCTGCCGCGCGCGGTACGCTGCCACGTGCGCGCGGTTGGCGCAGTTCCCGGTATCGCAATACCGTTTCGACCGGTTGCGGCTGAGGTCCAGGACCACGGCGTCGCAGTCCTCGGCCTCGCACACGAGCATGCGGTCCATCTCCTTGCTCCGGATGACGTCCGCCAGGGCCATGGCGGCTTCGGTGCCCATGCGCTCTGCCAGCGGCGCGTCCCTGGCAGTGGCGTGCAGATGCCAGTCCCACTCATCGTGCTTCATCAGCTGGGGGAGTGCGTTGGCCTCGCGCAACAGGCGGTTGACACCCGCCACAGCAGAGTCTTCGTCTGCAGTCCAGAGGGCGGCAAGCCGCCCGCGCAGTTCGTGGACACTCGACAGCTCCGCCGCATCGCCGGCGCGGGCTCCACTGAACCCCTCGGACTGAAGGAACTCATCGAGGTCCGCCACCCTGGCGAGCGATTCGCGTCCGTTGGCGGCGGTGTTGATCAGGTTGACGACGGCGCGCAGGGCTATTTCGGTGTCAGGGGCAAAGACCATCTTGACTCCTTACTGAGGTGGGGCGTAATGTCAGGACCATTACCCCACTTTACTCCTGACAGGAGGCGTCGGTGACTGCCGCCCCTAACCCCGCAGCCGCGGGCGGATTGCTTGGCTCCGGCCTTGGAATCGCGTTGTTCTCTTCTGCCGTCTTCGGGCTCTCCGGCTCCTTCGCCAAGGCGCTCCTGGAAACCGGCTGGTCCCCGGGCGCTGCCGTGACGGCAAGGCTGACCGGTGCCGCGCTGATTCTCGCCGTTCCTGCCGTTCTGGCTTTGCGCGGACGGTGGTACCAGCTGCGCGACAACTGGGTCACCATCGGTCTATTCGGCCTGATCGGCGTGGCCGCGTGCCAGCTGTTCTACTTCAACGCGGTAGCCCGCCTGTCCGTGGGTGTAGCGCTGTTGCTTGAATACCTGGCTCCCGTCCTCATCGTCCTTTGGCTATGGGGAGCCAGCAAGAAGCGGCCACGGGCGCTGACCTTCGGCGGAACAGTGCTGTCGCTCGGCGGCCTGGTCCTCGTCCTGGACCTCACCGGAACGGTCAAGATCGACATCATCGGGGTCCTGTGGGGGGTGGCCGCTGCCGTATGCCTTGCCATCTACTTCTTCATCACGGCCAAGGAGAATGATTCCCTGCCGCCCATCGTCCTGGCGTCCGCCGGGCTGCTGGTGGGGGCAGCCGTTATGTGGCTGGCGGCCGCCACGGGACTGCTTCCCATGGCCTTCAGCACCGCGGATACCAGGCTCGGCCCCTGGATCACACCCTGGTGGGTCTCCCTCGGTGGCCTGGTCATCCTGGCAACAGTCCTGGCGTACGTTTCCGGCATTGTCGCTGCACGCGCCCTTGGCTCCAAGGTTGCATCCTTCGTCTCGCTGACCGAAGTACTGTTCGCCGTGACCTGGGCCTGGCTGCTTCTGGGTGAGCTGCCCGGCGCCATCCAGCTCCTGGGCGGCGTCCTCATTGTCGGCGGGGTGGTTCTGGTCCGGCTGGACGAGCTGCGCTCCGGCACGGCCGCTGCAACTGTCGGTGTGCCAGCCCCGTTGGACCACGCGAACGACGTCGAACCCGTGCCCTGAGTGCCCGGGTGCCTGGTCCTGCAGGACTTGCCCTAAAGGGCGCGTGCCACGGCTCGGGCACCGCCGTCGCCCCGCCGTTGTGCCTCCGTTTCGTTGTGCCCCGGCCGTTAAATGCCGAGGGGGCCCGGACACTGTGCTGTGTCCGGGCCCCACGGCAGAGCTTCCGCCGTTAGCGTGAAGCCTGGTCCTGCTCGCTGGCGTTCTTGGTGGCCTTCTGGCCGGCATCCTTCAGCGCCTGGACGACCTGGTTCAGCGCCGCGGTGTGCGTGCCTGACCATTCGTCACGGAAGGCCTTGGCGTCCGGGCCTTCCCAGTTGGTGCTGTCCAGCACGCGGGAGAGGTTGGACCGCTGCTGCTCGATCTCGCCGGCACCGGCCTGCAGCTTGCTGCCAAGAGTCCTGAGCTGCTCTACATCTGCGCCCCAAATAGCCATCAGTTTTCTCCTCGTTGTCTTGGATCCGATCCAGATCGGCATCCCCAGTGGCCCCCGGCTCATCCGGAAGATCCATTACCTAGAACCTATCCCGGCCCCAAAACACTGTCGATGGGCACCGCTGCCCATGCACCACTCCCCATGGGCGCGGCCCGTATCCAGTACGGGGCCAGGGGTCGATCCCAAGCGTTCCAGAGCCTAGCATGGGCTTATGTGCCGGAATATCCGAACCCTCCATAACTTTGAACCGCACGCCACGTCTGAAGAAGTGCATGCCGCCGCGCTGCAGTATGTGCGCAAGGTCAGCGGCAGCACCAAGCCGTCCAAGGCCAACGAAGACGCCTTCGAAGCGGCAGTGCACGAGATCGCCCACATCACCCAACACCTGCTGGATGCGCTGGTCACCCACGCTCCCGCCAAGCACCGGGACGAAGAGGCCGCCAAGGCCAGGGCCCGCGCGGCGGTGCGCTTCGGCACCGCCTGAGCCGCGCGTCCCCTCAAACTGAGTAGCGCCAACAGTCGTTTTGAGCGTCCATAACGACAGTTAGCGCGACCTAGTTGGGGTGGGCGCTGCCTACTTGCCGAAGCTGCGCAGCCGGAGCGAGTTTGCCACCACCAGGACGGAACTCGCCGCCATCGCGGCACCGGCAATCATCGGGTTCAAGAGGCCCAGGGCGGCCACGGGAATGCCGACGGCGTTATAGAAGAACGCCCAGAACAGGTTGGTCTTAATAGTGGCCAGCGTCCGACGGGACAATTCGATGGCCTGTGCCACCTGTCCCAGATCGTTTCCCATGACGGTGAGGTCCGCCGCCTCGATGGCCACATCCGTACCGGACCCCATGGCGATGCCCAGGTCAGCCTGCGCCAGCGCGGCGGCGTCATTCACGCCGTCGCCGGCCATCGCCACAATGGACCCTCCCGCCTGGAGCCGACGGACGGCGTCCACCTTCCCGGCAGGCAGGACACCTGCATAAACATCGTCAGGGGAAATGCCGACGGCGGCAGCAACCTGCGCGGCTACCGCGGCGTTGTCCCCGGTCAGCAGGATGGGGCGCAGCCCGAGCCTCTTCAGCTTTGCCACAGCTTCCGCAGATCCCGGCTTTACGGTGTCACGGAGGCTGATGATGCCGGCAGGGGTGCCGTCCACCGTCACCCAGATGGCCGTGGCCCCGGTGGCTTCCGCGGCGGCCAGCGCCTCCAGCTGCGTGCCGGAAGGGCGGACGCCGTTCTCCGTGAGCCAGCCGGTCCGGCCCGCCAGAATCACGCGTCCTTCAACGGTTCCCACCACTCCGCCTCCGGGTGCCGAACGGAAGTGTTCGACGGCGGGAAGCCGCCCGCCGTCGTCGTCCCCGGTTTGCGCTTCAACCGCCGCGGCCGCGATGGCGTGGGCGATCGGGTGCTCCGATGCCGCCTCCACGGCGCCGGCGAACCGCAGCAAGTCGGTGCCTGGGAAACCCTCAAACGCGAGAGTATTGCCCACGGCAAGCTTTCCGGTGGTGACTGTGCCGGTCTTGTCGAGCAGGATGGTGTCCACCGTGCGGGTGTCTTCGAGGACCTGCGGGCCCTTGATCAGGATGCCCAGCTGGGCGCCCCGGCCGGTTCCGGTGAGCAGTCCCACCGGAGTGGCGAGGCCCAGGGCGCACGGGCACGCGATGACCAGGACGGTGACCGCGGCGGTAAAGGCGGCCCTGAGCTCGGCAGGTTCAATCACCGGGCCGCTGAACGCGAGCCACAGCCCAAACGTGACTACAGCGATGGCCAGCACAATCGGGACAAACACCGCGCTGATCCGGTCGGCGAGGCGGGCGATGGGGGCTTTGCCGGTCTGCGCCTGCGAGACCAGCCGGGCCATCTGGGCCAGTGTGGTCTCGGCGCCCACGCGGGTGGCCCGCACCAGCAGCCGGCCGGAAGTGTTGATGGTGGCGCCGGTGACTTTGCTCCCGGGCTCCACCTCCACCGGAACGGATTCGCCGGTCAGCAGGGACGCGTCCACGGCTGAAACGCCGTCGATCACCTCACCGTCCGTGGCGATTTTTTCGCCGGGGCGGACCACCACGACGTCTCCCACGCGGAGCTGATCGGCGGGGACTTTATGTTCGGATCCGTGGTGCAGGATGGTGGCGTCCTTGGCGCCGAGGTTCAGCAACGCCTTGAGGGCGTCGCCGGCTTTCTGCTTGGCGTTGGCTTCGAGGAACCGGCCCAGGAGCAGGAAGGTGGTGACCACGGCGGCCACTTCGAAGTACAGGCCACCCGATTCCATCCCCTCCATGGCCGGGTGCTCGGTCATGCGGGGATCCAGTGCCAGTTGCCAGAGGCTGAAGAGGTAGGCGGCGGCGACGCCGATCGACACCAGTGTGTCCATGGTGGACGCCAGATGGCGCGCATTGACAGCCGCCGCGCGGTGGAAGGGCCAGGCCGCCCAGCTGACCACCGGAAGCGCCAAGGCCCCGGCTACCCAGCCCCAGTTGGGAAACTGCAGGGCCGGAACCATCGAAATCGCGAGGACCGGGAGCGTCAGTATCGCGGCCACGATCAGGCGCGGGCGCAGCTTGGCGGCGGCCGGGCCGTGGGACATGTGGTCGGTGTGGTCGTCTGACGTGGCGCCATGAGACACATGCTCGGCGTGCTCGCTCGTGCCTCGCTTAGACGCACGCTGCCGCATGTCTCTCATGTCGCCACTGTGGTCGTGTTCCGTTTCGTGATCGGTGGCGTGGTGCTCCTGGGCGGTGCTTTGGCTCGGGTAGCGCGTGGGGCGGACCGTTGCTTTGTAGCCGGTGGCGTTGACTGTGTCCACTATTTGCTGGTCCGTGATGCCGGCCGGGACCGTGACGTGGGCGGATTCCAGCGGCAGGTTGACGGAGGCTTCGACGCCGTCGAGCTTGCCCAGCTTCTTTTCCACGCGGTTCACGCAGGAGGCGCAGGTCATGCCCTCAATATCCAGTTCAACCACCCGGCTTTGGGGCTGGTGCTGGAGATGGTCTGTACTCATGTGGGATCCCCCGATCGGACAGCGTTACGCGTCGTTGGCAACAACCAGGTAGCCGGCTTCGGCTACTGCCTCGCCGATCTCGGACGGCGACAGTTCCTGGCTTGAGGTGATGGTGACGGTGGAAATGCCGCCGGCGTTGAGTTCGACGTCGACCGTTTCAACCCCGGCGAGCGATTCAAGCTCCTCGCTGACGGACGAAACGCAGTGGCCGCAGGTCATGCCGGACACGTTGACGGTGGTGGAGGTGGTGCTCATGGCTGGCTCCTTCAAAGGGGCCGGCGGTGGCCGGCCGTGAATGGGTGGCAGGTGGTTAGCGGTGGTTGGTCAGCGCAGGAGGCGGCCGATGGCCGCTGTGGCTTCCCGGACTTTGGCGTCTATGGCCTCAGTGCGAAGGGCCGGATCGGGTTCCCCGGCGGCGCCCACCACGCAGTGGCCGATGTGCTCTTCCACAAGTCCCAGGCTCACGGCGTGCAGGGCCTTGGTGGCCGCGGCGACCTGGGTCAGGATGTCGATGCAGTATTTGTCCTCATCCACCATCCGGGCGATCCCGCGGACCTGGCCCTCGATGCGCTTGAGCCTGCGCAGGTATGCCTCCTTGTTGGCGGTGTAGCCATGCGGAGGCGCCGGGTCAACGCCGGCGTGTGTGGTCAAAGTTTCCTGCGAAGGTTCCATACAGCCAACATATACCCCATAGGGGTATATGGCAAGTACCCCCTGGGGGTATCCAATTCGGAGATGAGCGCCACGAGGTTGGGTGGGTGCGGCTCTGGGCGGGCACAAAAAAGCTCCGGAGTGCGTTATTGGGGGATACGCACTCCGGAGCAGCATTTGGGCAGATTCACCCGGCCACTGCGGCCGGATCGTTCTGCTTGAATTAGCTTACTTGCCAGTACAGCCGTCCGCTACCACCTCGAATAACTACTTTCGCTTTATTATATCGGTCACCCGAAAACCGCTCGAGTGGGGCGAGGCAGCCGGCTCAGGTAACGGCTCAGCTAACGGCTCTGGCATCGTCCTGATGCGCCGGCCTTCGGTAGGGAACCACCAGCACCGGCCGGCTTTGATGGTGCGTCAGCCAGAGTCCCACTGATCCGTTGAGCATCTCGGAGATCCGGTGGGTCAGGCCCCGTTCCGACGTTCCCACGATGATCATGGGGGAGTTGCTTTCCGCGGCGAGCCGAGCGAGGGCGCGGCCCGGATCCCCCGCCAGGGTCCGCAGCGTCCAGTCCACGGGGGTGGCCGGCGCCGCGGCGTCGGCCACGGCTTCCGCGATCACCCCCCTGAGTTCCGTGGTGACCGAGCGGATGTCGTCGTCGTCCTTGTCCGGGTGCAGCGACAGCCGGTGTGCGGATCTGGTGGGATCCCATTCCACCAGGTAGCTGGCCTCGTCAACATAGGCGCACAGCAACGGCACGGCCAGTTTGGCCGCCAGGGAGGTGGCGGTCTTCAGCACTTCCGGGTGCTGATGGGGCAACACGCCCACGAGCAACGGAGGCGGACCACTGAATCGTTCGGGACTCATAGGACCATTCTGTGCCTGCGCGGAGCCACTTGAACAGGGCCGACTTGAACAGGGCCGACGGCGCGTGGACGTGTCAGGCGGCAGCGGGGGACGCCGAGACAACCACGTTCTTGCCCCACGGGTCTTCCGTGTAGCAGCTGATCAGAACCACACGGCTGGGCACCATGTCCCAGATGGGGCTGTCCTTGAGGCTGTCCTTGAGGTACGTGGTGACGCTGTCCACCCGGTAAGGGATGGTGCCGGTCGCGGTGACGACGTCGAAGGTGTCGCCGACGACGGCAGCGGAGCTGAGGTGGTTGAACGGGGCGTCCCGGCCCTCCCAGCTGTGTCCGATGATGTACGTGGTGTTGCCCGACCCGTTGCCGGGAGTCCCGAACGGTGTCAGCCAATACCCGTCCATGGTTGTGGGCGGCTCCACTGTACGGGTGGCGACGGCCGAGGTGTCCGGTTCAAGAGGATGGACTGCCGTGTCGATTGCCGCAGCGGGATAGAGGATACGCACGGGTGCGGAGGCTTCCGGCAAGGCCGGGCCGGGGGTGGTGGCGTCTGCGGCCGGGGCTGTTGCCGTCGTTGGAGCTGCCCCCGAAGCTTCGCCCGTGCCGGACAGCGGCCAAGGAGCGGACGACGGCGTGGCCCGGAATGGTGCCGACAGTTCCGCTGTGGGGACGGCGGCTTCCCCGTGCTTGAGTAGGGGTGCACCGAAGGTGAGGGACAGGAAACCCAGGACTCCGCACAGCAGGATTGCCAGATCTCCACGGTTCCATCCACGGACGCGCAGGACTTCCAGGACACGCAGAACGCCACGGCGGACGACGCGAGTGCTGGAGTGCTTGGACATGATGTTCCTTTGCGTTCAGACGCCTTGCGTTCAGAAAGGGGAGGGTGCGCCCGCTTGAAATTGCGCCGAGGACGTCCCGCCAGGTTTTGGCGGGACGCCCTCGGTAACAGACCCCGGAGGCTCTGGCGGGCGTCAGCCCGCCGTCGGCGATTCCGTCCGGGATTTGCGGCGCACTGCAACCACAGTGCCCGCACCTAGCAGGACGCCCAGCCCGGCCAGCCAGGTAGTATTTTCATCTGATCCGCCGATGGCGGTTTGCGCGTTGAAGCCCTGGTTGGTGCCCTGGCTGACAGCGGCTGCTGCTGCGGCGGGCGCCTTGGCAGCAGCTGCCTTCGGTGCCGGTGTCTGCGCAGCCGGTGTGACCGCGCCGGCGGCCCCAGCCACCACTGCCGGTGTGTCCACGACGACGGGCGGAACAACAACCGGCGGCACAACAACCGGTGGGACCACGACGGGCGGCACAACAACCGGTGGGACCACAACCGGTGGGACCACAACCGGCGGCAGCGTCACGGCCTCGCAGTCATTTTCAAAGTCCGCCATCCCTTGTTCGTCCCAGTTCAATCCGCCAGGCAGCAGCTCATTGGGCGGGATGACGTCCCTTGAGTGACCGCTATGGGCACCCAGGCCGTTCACCCCGCTAAGGTCAATGCTGATGGTGTGTCCGTTGTGGCAAAGACTGAAGTTGTCTGCCGCGCTGGCCGGGGCCGTGACGCTGAGCATTGCCAGCCCCACAACCCCCAAAGTTGCGAAAGTTCGTTTCATGATGTTTCCCCAGACTTGTCAGAAAGGACCATGGCGGCAAGGGAGAAGCGACGGTTCTGTATGCCCCCAGCAAGCATGATCAGTTTTGCTTGTGGCTTCAGGCTAGGGGCGCCGGACGGGCGCGGTCGCGAGTAGCGGGTACTCGTCTTTTTCCGCCTTTGACCTGCGGCGTTACCTGCGTCTACGCGGAATCGGGAGCATTGCCAGGTTGTGGCCCCCTTGAACGTGGACAGGGCGGCGCCTAACGTTGGAGCATACGAAAGGTGCGTGACCGGCATGGAAATCTACATGTGGTGGCTGGATCTGGACCTGCAAACCAAGGAATGGCTGAGGGAAAACCTCCGTGCGGCGGAACTGCCGCTGCCGGTGCTGCAGGGCATCGCCGAAGCCGGCGGGCCGCATCCGGGTACCCCGGTGGCTGTCCTCACCGAAGCCGACTGGGATTTCATCGAGACGCAGTCCGAATTCGTCGACTGACCGGACGCCCCTGGCGCCGCCGGCACGGCCACGCCGGACCGGTACACCCGGAGCAGTCCCCTCGGACCAGTCCACATAGCGAAGAAAAGCGTTGCGGCCCTCCGGCCGGGGTGGTTGCATGGGTGCATGGCAACCGCAGAGAACTTTGTCTTAGCGATCGGGACCAAAAAAGGCCTCTGGCTGGCCACCAGCCAGGACCGGAAGCAATGGTCCTTCTCCGGCCCGCATTTCCTGATGAGCGAAATCCCCAGCATCGGGATCGACACACGGGACGGCCGTACCCGGATCATGGTGGGCGTCAGGTCCGAGCACTGGGGCCCCACTGTGGCCCATTCCGATGACCTCGGCGCCACCTGGACCGAACCTGAACAGGGCGCCATCACGTTTCCCGAAGACACCGGCGCGGCCGTGGAGCGCATCTGGCAGATCTACCCGGACGCAGAGTCGCGGCCAGGGGTGGTATGGGCAGGTGCCGAACCGATTTCGGTCTGGAAATCCACCGATGGCGGCGAGCATTTCGAACTCAACCGCGGGCTATGGGACCACCCTCACCGCAGCGACTGGGGTGCGGGCTACGGCGGCGCCGCCGCCCACTCCATCGTGGTGAATCCGGCCGGGGACAACGTCCACGTCGCCATGAGCACCGGCGGTGTGTACCGCTCGCTCGACGGCGGTGAGTCCTGGGAGCCCCGCAACAAGGGTATTTCGGCCTACTTCATGCCGGACCCCAATCCTGAGTTCGGCCAGTGCGTCCACAAGATCGCGGCGGATGCTGCCGTGGAAGGACGGCTGTACGCGCAGAACCATCACGGCGTGTACCGCACGGATGACAATGGCGAAAACTGGAACTCCATCGCCGAGGGACTTCCGGCCGACTTCGGTTTTGTGATGCTGACGCACCCGCGCCGGGAAGGAACCGCCTGGGTTGTGCCGCTCAAGGCCGACGGCGAGCGGATCCCGCCCGAAGGGAAGCTTGCCGTGCACCGAACGGACGATGCCGGGGCCACCTGGAAGCGCCTGGATACGGGCCTGCCCAAGGGGGAGTACAACAGCGTCCTCCGCGACGCCGCGGGCGTGGATTCATCCGAGCCGGCCGGCGTCTACTTCGGAACGCGCGGCGGCACCGTGTACGCCAGCGCGGATGAAGGGGAGACGTTTGCTGAGGTTGTCAGCCATCTCCCCGACGTCCTGTGTGTCCGCGCCGCCGTAGTCTCTACGGCTGGACTGCCGGTTCCGGAAACGGCAGCGGCCCGCGGTGCCTGACATCAGCGTGGTACTACCCAGCATCCTCCAGCCGCTGGCCGGCGGCCAGTCCATCCTGACTGCGCCCGCCGACGGGACGGTGACGGTGGGAAGCCTGCTGGATTCGGTGACCGGGGATTACCCGGTGCTGGCCAGGCGGCTGCGGGACGAAACCGGGGCGCTTCGCCGGTACGTGAATATTTACGTTGCCGGTGACGAGGTGCGCCGGCTCCAGGGCCTGGAAACCGAGGTGTCGCCCGGCCAGGAGGTACTGGTTATCCAGTCGGTGGCCGGAGGTTAGGGCCGAAGTATCTCTCGGGCGGTCCGGCGGGCAGTCCTGACTGACTGCGCCCGTCGTCGTCGTGCAAGACTCCGGAGTACAAGATTCAAGGGTGCAAGATTCCGCAAGTGGTGCTGCGCCAGCGGCCCAACACGCGGTCAGGCAATCCGCCAGACGCTGCATTCGTCCGTATTGATCGCTTTCCGCGAGCCGGTGTGATGGTCCATGATCCAGACAACGCCGATTCCCGGTGCTGTCTCCTGGACCCGGCCACGGCGGATGACCACGTCGTCGTAGCTGGGGCCTACGGAGAGGCGGGCCTCGATTTCATCACCGCGGTGGAGCTGGTCCAGGGCGCGGACTCTTGTTACATGGGCTTTGGCTTCCTTCAACATGGGGGCCTCCTGGCTGGAGCTGGTGCCTGCGCTTGCCGGCACTTCCAGTGTGGCTGGGCAATGTTGCGCCCTGGTTTCCTCAACGTTAGGAGCCGGTTAGTTCTCCGCGATCGATACGTTTCCGCCGGCGGCAGGCGTCGCCGGCTAAGGTGCCAGCTGGTCACCCGGCTGCTGCACCCGGAACCACCGATAGCCGTAACGGCCCAGTTCAACGGTGAAGCCGCCGTCGGGCTCTAGCGGCACGTTGCCGCCGTCGAGCACGTCCAGCAGGGTGGCACCCTTATACGCCCGCTTCGGCGCATCCTCGCCGCCGACCTTGCCGGTGACCTTCACTTTCCCCGTGCCGAAATGGTGGAGCAGCACCATGGTGGCCCCGTCCGAGGTGCAGGTGTGGGCGAAGACCGCCGGCTCGGGCTGGTCGATCACCACGAACTCACCCCAGCCCAGTTCCGGCGACTCGCGATAGCGCTGGATCAGCCTGGCCATAAAGTTCCAGAGGGAATCAGGGTCCCGTTTTGCGGCCGCCGCGTTGACGTTCTCCGGACCGTAGTCACCGCGGGCCAGAGGGGCAACCAGATCGGATGCCTTGGCGCTTGAGAAGCCGCCGTTCTTCGTGGCGTTCCATTGCATGGGGGTGCGCACAGCGGCCCGACTTTTCTGGCGAAGGTCCTCGCCCATGCCGATTTCCTCGCCGTAGAAGAGGACCGGGGTGCCGGGCAGCGAGAACATCAGCGAGTACACCATCCGGATCCTTTCGGCGTCACCGCTGAGCATCGGCGGCAGCCTGCGGCGGAGTCCTCGCCCATAGATCTGCATGTTCTTCTCGGGACCGAAGGCGGCGAATACCTCCTGCCGTTCGGCGTCGGTGAGCTTGTCTAGCGTGAGCTCGTCGTGGTTGCGGACGAACATGGCCCACTGGTTGTCCGGATGCAGCGGTGGACGGCTCTTCAGGTTTTCCGCCATTGGGCGGGCGTCCTGGCGGGCCAGGGACAGGTAGAGGTGCTGCATGGTCATAAAGTCGAACTGCATGTTCAGTTCGTTGCCCGCGGTGCCGCCGAAGTATTCCAGCTGCTCCTTGTAGGGCAGATTGACCTCGCCGAGCATCACCGCGCTGCCGTTGCGTCGGCCCAGGAAGCTGCGGAGCGCGCTGAGGTACTCGTGCGGGTCGAGTTTGGCGGCCTCGTCCTTGGGCTGGCCCCGGGTCTCCAGGAAGAACGGCACGGCGTCCAGCCGGAAGCCGTCCAAGCCGAGCTCAAGCCAGAGCCCCATGGCCTTGGCGATCTCGTTCCGGACCTTGGGATTGGTCACGTTCAGGTCCGGCTGGTGCTCGGCGAACATGTGCAGGTACCACTCGCCGGTGGCGTCGTCCTTGGTCCACAGGGACGTCTGCTCGCCCGGAAAGACCACCTCGGAGGACGTGTCCGGGGGTGTATCCGCTCGCCAGACGTAGTAGTCCCGGTACGGGCTGTCCTTCGACTTCCTGGCCTCCACGAACCACGGATGCTGGCTGGAGGTGTGGTTGACCACAAAGTCGGCGATCACCCGCATGCCCCGGTCCTTGGCGCCGCGGATGAACTCCACGAGGTCGCCCATGGTTCCCAGCCGCGGATCCACCGTGAAGAAATCCGTCACATCGTACCCGTCGTCGCGGTCCGGCGACGGGTAGAACGGCATCAGCCAGATGCACGTGACGCCGAGCGCCGCGAGGTAGTCCACGCGCTGGGTGAGGCCGGCGAAATCGCCGGTTCCGTCGCCGTCGTCGTCGAAGAAGGTCTCCACGTCCAGGCAGTAGATGACGGCGTTCTTCCACCAGAGGTCCGAGGTTTCGGCGATCCTCACGCTGAAGCCTCCTGCACACGTGAACCGGGATGGGCCGTGCCGCGCAGCTGCGGCAGGACGCCGGCGCCGAACGCGTCGATGAACGGCGCCTGGTCCTGGCCCACAAAGTGCAGGTACAGCTCGTCGAAGCCCAGCGCGGCGTAGCCGGCCAGCCACTCGGCGTGCTGGTCGAGGCTGGCGGAGATGTTCACCGATTCCCGCACCGGGTCCTCGCCCACGTGGCCGCTGACGCCGTCGAAATGGGCGGCGGTGGGCAGGTCCCACGGCACAGGAGGGGCGAAGGTGTTGGTCCGCCACTGGTCCAGGGCCGTGGCCACGGCATCCTCCTCCCGCCGCGCCCAGGACAGGTGAACCTGCAGGACGGCCTTGCCCTGGCCACCGTTGTCCCGGTACGCGGCCAGCATGCGCGTGAGCTTCTCCGGCGGCTGGTTCACCGTCACCAGGCCGTCCGCCCAACCGGCGGCACGGCGTGCCGTCTCCACGCTGATGGCCGGGGCGATCAGCGGCGGAGGCGGCTGCGGGACGTCCCAGATCCGGGCCTGCTCAACGGTTACCAGCCCGTGGTGGGTCACCACCTCGCCGCGGTGCAGGCGGCGGATGATGTCCACGCATTCCTCAAGCCTGCGCTGCCGTGTTTCCTTGGGCGGCCAGGCTTCGCCCGTGACGTGCTCGTTCATGTTCTCGCCGCTCCCCAAGGCCATCCAGAAACGGCCCGGGAACATGGCCGCCAGCGTGGCCGAGGCGTGGGCGGTGACGGCGGGGTGGTACCGCTGGCCCGGTGCAGTCACCACGCCAAATCGGAGGTCTGTGGTAGCCAGCGCGGCGCCAAGCCAGGACCACGCGAAGCCGGAATGGCCTTGCCGGGCGGACCACGGTTCAATGTGGTCCGAGCACATGGCAGCGTCAAAGCCTGCCTGCTCCGCGTGCTGAACGTCCTTGAGAAGCTGCCCAGGGCTGATCTGTTCATGCGAGGCGTGAAAGCCGACGGTGACCATCGTTAAGGTCTACAGGCCCGCGCCGTGCGGTGTCGAGGCTTTCAGCTGGGCTCTTGCTGAAACAGGCCTACCGCTGGCGGGCCTCCCGGGCAAGAATGGGCACTATGCAACTTCCCGTGATGCCTCCCGTCCCGCCCATGCTCGCCAAGGCCGTCAGCGGAATGCCCGACGGGGCCCTCAGCTATGAGCCCAAGTGGGACGGGTTCCGGTCCATCATTTTCCGCGACGGCGATGAGCTGGAGATCGGCAGCCGCAACGAAAAGCCCATGACCAGGTATTTTCCTGAGCTCGTGGAAGCCCTGAAGGAAAACCTGCCGCCCCGCTGTGTGCTGGACGGCGAGATTGTCCTGGTGGGGGCATCCGGTGACCGGCTGGATTTCGATGCCCTGCAGCAGCGCATCCATCCTGCCGCCAGCCGCGTCAAGCTCCTCGCCGAACAGACCCCCGCCAAGTTTGTGGCCTTTGACCTGCTGGCCCTGGGCGACGACGACTACACCGGCCGGCCCTTCGCCGAACGGCGGGCAGCGCTGGAAAAGGCGCTGGCGGGCAGCAAGGCTCCCGTCCATCTCACGGCGGCGACCCAGGACAAGGCCACCGCCGAGCAATGGTTCCAGCAGTTCGAAGGTGCAGGCCTGGACGGGATTGTGGCCAAGCCGCTGGAGGGGAGCTACCAGCCGGACAAACGCGTGATGTTCAAGGTCAAGCACGAACGTACGGCCGATTGTGTGGTGGCCGGCTACCGCGTGCACAAGAGCGGACCGGACGCGATCGGCTCGTTGCTGCTGGGCCTGTACAAGGACGACGGCGGCCTGGCCAGCGTGGGCGTGATCGGCGCCTTCCCGATGAAGCGCCGGCAGGAGCTGTTCGAGGAACTCCAGACGCTGGTCACGGACTTCGACGGACATCCCTGGGCCTGGGCCAAGCAGGCGGAAGGCGAACGGACGCCGCGCAACGCGGAGGGGAGCCGGTGGAGCGCGGGCAAAGATCTGACTTTTGTGCCGCTCCGGCCCGAACTGGTGGTGGAGGTCAGGTACGACCACATGGAAGGTGAGCGCTTCCGGCATACCGCCCAGTTCTCGCGCTGGCGGCCGGACCGGGATCCCGAATCCTGCACTTACGCCCAGCTGGAGGAGCCGGTGAACTTTGACCTGGCGTCGGTGCTGGAGACCGGCCGGCCGCAGGCGCCCAGTTCACCGTAGGCACCCAACCCGCCGCCCGCCGTCGTACTTTTTGCTGGCGGAATAGCCCACTTTTCAACAGGGAAAGCCCGCCATTTGGGGGAATGGCGGGCTATCCGGTCTCAAAATTGGGCTAGTGCGTTACTTCAGGCCGAGCTGCTTGGTGGGGACGTTGAACGTCTCCTTGGCCGTCAGGGCGGAGATGGCCGAGATGCCGCAGATGACGGCGGTGAAGATGCTGATCTGGACCCAGCCGCCGGGCTTGATGCCGCCCATCGCCGCCACAATGGCCGGGGCGAACCCTGCCATCAGGAAGCCCAGCTGGGTGCCGATCGCCAGGCCGGAGAAGCGGACCTTGGTACTGAACATCTCGGCGTAGAAGGACGGCCAGACCGCGTTGGAGGCCGCGTAGCCGCAGGAGAAGAAGCCGATGGCCGCGAGGAACATCAGCGGGATGCTGCCGGATTCCAGGCTGAGCAGGAACACCGGAGTCAGGATGGCGCTGGCCACGGCACCGTAGATGAAGACCGGTTTGCGGCCGATCTTGTCGGCGAGCTTGCCGAACAGCGGCTGGGTGCCCAAAGCGACCAGGTTGGCGCCGACCACCAGCCACAGCGTGGTGGTGCCGTCAACTCCGGCCACGGTCTTGGCGTAGCTGATGGCGAGCGTGCCGAACACGGTGGAGACGGCGGCGATGAAGGCACAGCAGACCACGCGCAGCACGTCGCGCCAGTGGTCCTTGAGGAGGTCGGCGACCGGCAGCTTGGAGATTTGGGCGGTCTTCTGGGCTTCCTCGAACGCCGGCGGCTCATGCAGGGTGCGGCGGATGAAGAACGCAACAAGAACGACGACGGCGCTGAGCCAGAACGGGACACGCCAGCCGATGCCGTACTTGATCTCGTCCGGGAGTGCCAGGACGGGGATGAAGACGAGGGCGGCGAGGATCTGGCCGCCCTGCGTGCCGGTGAGGGTCCAGGACGTGAAGAAGGAGCGGCGGTTGTCCGGTGCGTGTTCCAGCGTCATGGATGATGCGCCGGCCTGCTCGCCCGCTGCGGAGAGGCCCTGGCAAAGCCGCGCCAGCACCAGCAGGGCCGGAGCCCACCAGCCCACGGTGTTGAAGTCGGGCAGGCAGCCGATCAGGAACGTTGAGGCGCCCATCAGCAGCAGCGTGAACATCAGGACCTTCCGCCGGCCCACCCGGTCACCGAAGTGGCCCAGGATAACGGCGCCCACCGGCCGTGCCACGTAGGCGAAGCCGAAGGTGGCGAAGGACATCACGGCCGCGTTGGCGCCGGCGTCCGGGAAGAACACCGTTGGGAAGATCAGGGCGGCGGCGGAACCGAAGATGAAGAAGTCGTAGTATTCGACGGCGCTGCCCAGGAAGCTGGCGAGGGCTGCCTTCTTTGGCGTCCCGGACGGGGCAACGGTGCCCGGCCCCGCGGACGGAAGTGTCTGGCTCATGGAGTTCCTTAGGTGTGACGACGTTGTCGCGGATGGATCTGGAGGGTCGCAGCCGCAGCTGCCTGTGTGGAGGCTTGGTGCGGTGCGGCTGGAGTCCGTTGAAAGACCCGGACTAGTAGCCACATGGTGGGAGCTACTTGTGCGATACAGCAATGATGGCTGTGAGCGCAGTCACTTGTCAAGAAAATAATCACCATCTAGAAATAGTTCCCACGATGTGGCAACATCGACGTATGAGTGTGAATCAAACCACAGTGCCCGACGACCTCGCCGCTGAGCCCAAGACGCCCAAAGCTGACCGTACGGACATGGTGGGCAAGGCCCTGGGCCTGCTGGTCCTCCTGGGCGACGAGCCGCGCGGCGCCAGCGCCGCGGAGATCTCGCGGCGCGCCGACCTCCCCTTCAGCACCACATACCGCCTGCTGGGATCTCTGACGCGGGACGGGTTTGTGGACTATGAGCCGGACGGCCGCCGCTACCATCTGGGCCTTCGAATCTTCCAGCTCGGCCAGCGCGTCTCCAACCATCACGGATTTGCCGGCACGGCGCTGCCGGTCCTGCGCCGCGTGACCGAGCAGACGGGGGAGGCCACCATCCTCAGTGTCCGCGACGGCCACCGCCACCTCACGGTCAACAAGGTGGACGGCCCGCAGACCTTCCGCGTCACCAGCGATCCCGGGCATCTGGGCGCCCTGCACGCGACGGCCGTGGGCAAGGCGCTGGTGGCTTTTGCCGAGGATTCGGAGCGTGCGGCGCTGCTTGAAGAGCTCGAGCTGGAACCCCTCACCGAACACACCATCACAGACCGTGCCGCGTTCCGGGCGGAGATCGAGAAGGTCCACCGGCAGGGATATGCCGTAATGGACGAGGAGAACGAGAACGGCATGCGCGCCGTGGCTGTGCCGCTGCTTAATTCACAGGGCCACGCGTTCGCCTCCCTGGCCACCGCCGTTCCCGTGTTCCGCCTCAGCATGGAAGCCCTGCTGGCACATGTGCCCCTGCTGCAGGAAGCCGCGGCAGAGCTGGCTGCGCGCTTGCCGCAACGGTAAAAAAGCCTTGAAATGTTCGTATGTAGAACAAGCGTGCGAGAAGTGAACAAGTGTTGTACTGTAATCCCTATCACCCGACCCGCCGCGGACGCCTTGAGCGCCACCGCCCGCCGGGTGCCGTATCAAAGGAGCTGCCCGGATGAGCAATCGAACTGAGTCCTACCTTGTGGGACTGGTCGGCGACGGCGTCATGCCGTCACTCACTCCCCCCATGCACGAACGCGAAGGCGATATGCAGGGCCTGCGCTACCTCTACCGCCCCATCGACCTGCTGGAGCTCGGACTCTCCGGCGAAGCCGTGGGGGACCTGCTCAAGAGTGCCCGCAGCCTGGGCTTCAACGGCCTGAACATCACCCATCCGTGCAAGCAGCTTGTCCTGGCGCACCTGGACGAGGTCTCGCCGGATGCCCTCAGGCTCGGCGCCGTCAACACGGTGGTCATCGAGGACGGCCGTTTCATCGGGCACAACACCGACTTCTCCGGCTTCGCCGCCGCGCTCGCCTCCGGCCTCCCGGGTGCCCGGCTGGACCGCGTTGTCCAGCTTGGCGCGGGAGGCGCCGGTTCCGCCGTCGCCTATGCCCTGCTCACTGCCGGCGTGAAGGCGCTGGACCTGGTGGACGTGGACCCCGCCCGCTGCGCGGCTCGCGCCGCAGAGCTGGCCGGCTTCTTCCCGGGCAGCACCGTCACAGCGCGTACGACGGCGGAGCTGCCGCAGCTGATGCCCCTGGCCGACGGTCTGGTGCACTGCACGCCCGTCGGCATGGCCGCCCACCCGGGCGTCCCGCTGGACCTGGACCTGCTGGAATCCCGGCACTGGGTGGCGGACATCGTCTACCGGCCCATCGAAACGGAACTGGTCCTGGGTGCCCGCGCCAAGGGCTGCGAGGTCCTGGATGGCGGCCGCATGGCCGTGGGCCAGGCGGCTGACTCGTTCCGGATTTTCACGGGACTGGAAGCCAACGCGGACCGCATGCGCAGCCATTTCCTGGCGCTCGTGGCCAAGGAAGGGGTGGCGGCCTGATGCGCACCGGAATCGCCACGGTATGCCTCTCCGGCACCCTGAAGGAAAAGATGCAGGCCTGCGCCATCGCGGGCTTTGACGGCATTGAAATCTTCGAACCGGACCTGGTCACGTCGCCGCTCCCGCCCGAGGACGTCCGCAAGATGGCGGCCGACCTTGGCCTCACGCTGGATCTTTACCAGCCGTTCCGCGACTTCGACAGCGTGTCCGGGGACCTCCTCACCGCCAACCTCCGGCGCGCCGAAGCCAAATTCAAACTCATGGCGCGGCTGGGCATGGACACCATCCTGGTCTGCTCCAACGTGGCCACCGCCAGCATCGACAGCGACGACCTCCGGGCGGAACAGCTCGGCCAGCTGGCTGCGCTGGCGGGGGACCACGGCGTCAAGGTTGCCTACGAGGCCCTGGCCTGGGGCAAGTACGTCAGCGACTACGAGCACGCCCACAAGCTGGTGGAAGCCGTGGACCACCCCAACCTGGGCACCTGCCTGGACTCCTTCCACATCCTGTCGCGCAACTGGGACACCGCCCCCATCGAGGCCTTCAGCCCGGACAAGATCTTCTTCGTCCAGGTGGCAGACGCCCCCAAACTCTCCATGGACGTCCTCTCCTGGAGCCGGCACTACCGGGTCTTCCCGGGCGAGGGCCAGTTCGATCTCGCCAAGTTCATGGGCCACGTGGTCCGGGCCGGGTACAGCGGCCCGGTGTCGCTGGAGATCTTCAACGACGTCTTCCGCCAGTCGGACGTGGAGCGCACGGCCGTCGACGCCATGCGCTCGCTCATCTGGCTGGAGGAACAGAGCGCCAAATGGCTGGACGCTGCTTCCGACGCCGGGACGGGCACTGGCGCTGCTGGCACCCCGGCCCCCGGCCGCCGTCGTTATCCCATGGAACTGGCCACACTCCCACAGGTGGCCGAACCCGCAGGCTACAACTTCGCCGAAGTCAGGGCCGCGGACACCCAGGGGCTGGAAACGGTCCTGGGCCAGCTGGGCTTCGAGTTCAACGGCCGGCACCGCACCAAGGACGTGCAGCTCTGGAGCATGGGTCACGCCCGGGTGATCATCAACGAGGCCGCACCGGCAGACGGGGACGGCGCAACGGGGGATGCGTCGCCCGCCATCGCCGCACTGGGGTTCGACGTCGCCTCCCCGGTGATTGCCGCCGCCCGCGCCCAGCAGCTGAAGGCCCCCGCGGTCCCGCGCAAGAGCCAGGCCAACGAGGAGGTGTTCCAGGGCTTCGCCGCCCCGGACTCCACCGAGATCTTCCTGTGCCAGGGCACTTCCGACGGCACCGCAGCGTGGACCAGTGAATTCGGAGAGGGGCTGGAAAATCCCACCGCCGGCCCCACCGCTGTGATCGACCACGTCAACCTGGCGCAGCCGTGGCAGCACTTCGACGAGGCCGTCCTCTTCTACACGAGCGCACTGGCGTTGGAGCCCCAGCCGTTCGCGGAGGTCCCCAGCCCCACCGGCCTGGTCCGCTCGCAGGTCATGGCCACCGGGGACCGCGCCGTGCGGCTGGTGCTGAACCTGGCGCCGCTGAACCAGCAGCGCAAAACCTACCAGGAGCACATCGCCTTCGCGGTGGATGACCTGGTGGCCACCGCCAGGGACTGCAGGGCCCGCGGCCTGGAGTTCCTGCAGATCCCGGCGAACTACTACGAGGACCTGGACGCACGCTTCGGGCTGGCACCGGACTTCCTGGCCACACTGCAGGAGCTGAACCTGCTGTACGACCGGGACGCCGACGGCGAATTCCTCCACTTCTACACGGCCACCGTGGGCAGTGTGTTCTTCGAAATGGTGGAACGCTGCGGCGCCTACGACGGCTACGGCGCTCCCAACGCCCCCGTGCGGCACGCAGTCCAGTACGACCACCTGCAGCACCGGTAAGACAGCACCACCAACGCTACTCAGCAGCAGCAACAACCACCTAGCAGCAACAACCAGAGAAAAGGAGGCCGCAGTGGAGACACAGCAGGATCTCAGTGCAGAGATCGACGCCCTGGGCGATGCCTACGCGCGGGCGCTCAAGGACGGCGCCCCGGCCGAAACGCAGCCCCGGCTGGACTACGCGCCCTACCGCAGCAGCATCCTGCGGCACCCCACCAAAAGCCTGCACCACGCGGACCCGGAAACCATCGAGCTCTACTCGCCGGCGTTCGGCCACCAGGACGTGCACGCGCTGGAAGCGGACCTGACCATCCAGCACAACGGCGAACCCCAGGGCGAGCGGATCATCGTGGCCGGCAAGGTCCTGGACGGTGACGGCCGCCCGGTGGCCGGGCAGCTCGTGGAGATCTGGCAGGCCAACGCGTCCGGCCGCTACATCCACAAGCGTGACCAGCACCCGGCGCCGCTGGACCCCAACTTCACCGGCGTGGGCCGCTGCATCACCGGCCCCGACGGCTCGTACCGGTTCACCACCATCAAGCCCGGCGCCTACCCGTGGAAGAACCACGTCAACGCCTGGCGGCCGGCCCACATCCACTTCTCCATGTTCGGCACGGAGTTCACCCAGCGGATCGTCACGCAGATGTACTTCCCCGGCGACCAGCTCTTCCCGCTGGACCCCATCTACCAGTCCATCGTGGACCAGGACGCCCGCGACCGGCTCGTGGCCAACTACGACCACAACCTGACCGAGCCCGAATGGGCCCTCGGCTACAACTGGGACATCGTGCTGACCGGCTCCAAGCGGACCTGGACCGAAAACGAGGCGCTCGGCGCAGCAGGAGACGAGGAATAACGTGAGCACAACCACCAAGCTTGTTCCCACCCCCGGCCAGACCGTCGGCCCGTTCTACGGCTACGCCCTGCCGTTCGTGAAGGACAACGAACTCCTGGCGCCCGGCTCGCCCGGCTCCATCCGCCTCCAGGGCACCGTGTATGACGGCGCGGGGGAGACCATCCCGGACGCCATCCTGGAGATCTGGCAGCCCGACGCCGACGGCAGTATCGTGCAGCAGACCGGTTCCCTGGTCCGCGACGGCTACACCTTCACCGGCTGGGGCCGCGCTTCCGTGGGCCACTCTGGCGTGTACACCTTTACCACCCTGAACCCCGGCCCCACCGAATCCGGTGCCGCACCCTTCATCTCCGTGGCCGTGTTTGCCCGCGGCCTGATGAACCGCCTGTTCACCCGCGTATACCTGCCGGAGAACGAGGAAGCCCTGGCCAAGGACCCGCTGCTGAGCTCCCTGGACCCGGAGCGCCGCAAGACGCTCATTGCCCGCCGCGATCCCGACGGCGGACTCACCTGGGACATCCGCCTGCAGGGCGAGGGCGAAACAGTCTTCCTGGACTTCCAGTGACGGACGCCGCCGGCATGGAAGGTACGGGCCACTTCGGAAGCGCTGCGGACGGCGACGTCGGCCTGCTGAGTCCTGTCTCGGCGTCGCCCCTGGTGACGGCGCTGACCGGTGACCGCGCCGTGCTGGCGGCGATCCTCGCCGTCGAGTCCGGCTGGGCCGCCGTGCTGGAGAAGGCGGGCCTGGCGCCTGCCGGTTCTGCCGCCGTCGTGGCCTCCGCCGCCGAGGCGGGCCGATACGACGCGGCAGACATCGCGCTCCGGGCCCAGGGCGGCGGCAACCCCGTCATCCCGCTGCTGGCAGATCTGCGCAAGCATGTCACCGCGCTCGATGCCGGCCGTGTGGGTGCCTTGAAGGCGGTCCACACCACGCTGACCAGCCAGGACGTGCTGGACACAGCCCTGATGCTGCTCGCCCGCAACACGGTGGAGGCGGTGCTGGCAGACCTGAAATGCACGACGGCGGCGCTCGCTACGCTGGCGGAACAGCATGCGGACACGCTGGGCGTGGGCAGGAGCCTGACCCAGCATTCCCTGCCCTTTACGTTTGGGCTGCGGGCAGCGCAGTGGTTCCAGGGGCTGGCCGCCGCCGGCCGGCAGCTGGGCACCGTGCAGTTCCCGGTGCAGTTCGGCGGGGCGGCCGGAACGTTGGCCGCCGGAACCGTGCTGACCGCAGGCTCCTCCACCAACCCCTTTGGCCTGGCCGACTCGCTGGCCCGGCAACTGGGCCTGGCCGCAGCCCCGGCACCATGGCACACGAACCGGTTGGCCGTCACGGCGCTCGGCAATTCGCTGGCCTCGGTGCTGGACGCCGCCGGCAAAATCGCCACGGACGTCCTGTTCCTGAGCCGGCCCGAGGTGGCTGAACTCGCCGAACCGCGCGCCGCAGGACGCGGCGTATCCTCGGCCATGCCGCAGAAGCAGAACCCGGTGTTGTCGGTCCTCATCCGCGGCGCCGCCCTCCAGGCGCCCCAGCTGGTGGCCCAGCTGCACCTGGCCGCAGCCAATTTCAACGACGAACGCCCCGACGCCGCCTGGCACACGGAATGGCCGGCCCTGCGCCAGCTTCTCCGCCTGGCACTCGGCGCTGCCGGACACCTCCGGGAACTTGTCGAGGGCCTGCACGTTTACCCCGACGCCATGCGCCGCAACCTGGACCTTGCCGGTCCGCTGCTCCTGGCCGAAGGCGTGGGCGCCGCAGTGGCCCCGCTGCTGACCGAACAGGATGGCCGCAGTGGCAAAGAGCAGCTGCAGTCCGTGGTGGACCGGACGCTCCAGACGCCCACCGCCGAACAAGGCACCACCTACCGGCGGCTGCTCCGCGAGGCCGTCCCGGCGGGCGTGCTCACCGATCTGCGGCTCGCCGAACTCCTGGAACCGGCCAGCTACCTGGGCCAGGCAGCCGAAATCTCGCGCCGCATCCTGGCCGCCTACTCCGACTTTTCAACACCTACCCAGAACGGAGCCAACCGTGGCTAAACCGACCCTGAAGGCAGTTCTGCTTTCACCTGAACGGGCTTTTGGCGATCGTCCCCTGCTGGTGGTTGGACCCTCCTTGGGTACGTCCTCCGTCCTGTGGTCCGACACGGCCACCCTGCTCGGCAACGACTACGATGTGGTGGCCTGGGACCTCCCCGGCCACGGCGTCTCACCCGCCGCCACGGAGACGTTCGACGTCGCCGCGCTGGCGGATTCAGTGGTGGAGCTGGTGGACTCGATCGCGCCGGGCGAAGCCTTCCACTACGCCGGGGTTTCGCTCGGCGGCGCCACCGGCCTGCAGCTGGGCATCAAGCACGGCGAACGCCTCAAGAGCCTGTCCATCCAGTGCACCGGGGCCAAAATCGGCACCCCCGAAGCCTGGCTGGAACGCGCCGAAACCGTTCGCAGCCAGGGCACTCCCGTGATGATCCAGGGCTCCGCACAGCGCTGGTTCGCGCCGGGCTTTATGGACCGTGAGCCCGAGCGGAGCAGCCGGCTCCTGCACTCCCTCCGCGACACCGACCGCTTCAGCTACGCCTTCTGCTGCGAAGCCCTGGCAGGCTTCGACGTCCGTGCCGAACTCGGCAGCATCACCGTCCCCACGCAGGCGGTTGCGGGCGCGGCTGACACTGTTGTGCCGCCGTCGTTCGCGGAAGAAATCGTTGACGGGATTACCGCCGGCGGCGGCACGGCGAATGCCGTGACGCTCGAGGGAGTGGCGCACCTGGCCCCCGCCGAGGCGCCCGCCCACGTTGCCGAACTGCTGCGGACCCTCATCACCTGGAGCGAATCCCGCGGGGCAGCCAAGTGAGCGGCGCAGCCCCGAACGGGGGAGAACGGAACGGCGTCGTCCAGCCCGATGCCACCAGCCAGGAGATTTACGAAGGCGGCATGGCGGTCCGGCGCGAGGTGCTGGGCGCCGCGCATGTGGACCGGGCCAACGCCAACAAGGACGGGTTCACCGAGGATTTCCAGGACATGATCACGCGGATCGCGTGGGGTGGCATCTGGACCCGGCCGGGCATCTCACGGCAGATGCGCTCGGCCGTGACCATCACCGCGATGGTGGCGCACGGGCACTGGGAAGAGCTGGCCATGCATATCCGCGCGGCCCTCACCAATGGCCTGAGCAGGGATGAGATCAAGGAAATCCTGCTCCAGACCGCCATCTACTGCGGGGTTCCGTCCGCCAACACCGCTTTCAAGACCGCCCAGCAGGTTTTTAAGGAAATGGACAACAACTCATGAACCAGGCCTTTATCTACGACGCCGTTCGCACGCCTTTCGGCAAGTTCGGCTCAGGCCTTGCCGGTGTCCGCCCGGATGACCTTGCCGCGCACGTGATCAAGGAATCCGTGAAGCGTGCCCCTGGTCTGGACCCCGAGCGGATCGACGAGGTTGTCTTTGGCAACGCCAACGGCGCCGGCGAGGAGAACCGCAACATCGCCCGGATGGGCACGCTGCTGGCCGGCCTGCCGGTCTCGATCCCGGGCACCACTGTGAACCGGCTCTGCGGCTCGTCACTCGACGCGGCGATCATCGCCTCGCGCCAGATCAACGCCGGCGACGCCGAGCTGATGCTGGTGGGCGGCGCAGAGTCCATGTCCCGCGCCCCCTGGGTCCTGCCCAAGACGGAGAAGCCCTACCCGGCCGGGGACATGACCCTGGCCTCCACCACGCTGGGCTGGCGCCTGGTGAACAAGGCCATGCCCAAGGAGTGGACCATTTCCCTGGGCGAGGCCACCGAACGGCTCCGCGAGAAGTACGGCGTGACCCGCGAGCAGCAGGACGAGTTCGCCGCCAACTCGCACAACCTGTCCGCCGCCGCCTGGGACGAGGGCTTCTACGACAACCTCGTCGCCCCGGTCCCGGGCACCGACCTGGTCCGCGACGAAGGCATCCGCGCTGGCTCCTCGGCGGAGAAGCTCGCCGGGCTGAAGACCGTGTTCCGCACCGAAAACGGCACCGTCACCGCCGGGAACGCGTCCCCGCTGTCCGACGGCGCCTCCGCGGCCTGGATCGGCAGTGAAGCTGCCGCCGGGCTGCTCGGGCTCGAACCGCTGGCGCGCATCGCGGGCCGCGGGGCGCACGGAAACGATCCGCAGTTCTTCGGCTACGCCCCGGTGGAGGCCGCGAACAAGGCCCTCGCGAAGGCGGGCATCGGCTGGGACCAGGTGGGCGCCGTCGAACTTAACGAAGCGTTCGCAGCGCAGTCCCTGGCGTGCATCAACGCCTGGGGCATCGACCCGGCAATTGTGAACCGGCACGGCGGCGCGCTCGCCATGGGCCACCCGCTGGGCGCGTCCGGAACCCGGATCCTGGGCACCCTCGCCCGGAGCCTGCAGGCCTCCGGTGAGCGCTGGGGCGTCGCCGCGATCTGCATCGGCGTCGGCCAGGGCCTCGCCGTTGTCCTCGAAAACGTAACTGCAGGAAAGGCATAAGCGATGCTGACATTTGTTGATTCCGTAAACGAGGCCGTGTCCGGCATCAAGGACGGCTCCACCGTGATGATCGGCGGGTTCGGCAACGCCGGCCAGCCGTTCGAGCTCATCGACGCGTTGATGGACTGCGGCGCCAAGGACCTGACCGTGGTGAACAACAACGCCGGACAGGGCGACCAGGGCCTGGCGCTGCTGATCAAGGAAGGCCGGGTGAAGAAGATGATCTGCTCCTTCCCGCGGCAGTCCGATTCGTGGCACTTCGACGCCAAATACCACGCCGGCGAGATTGAGCTGGAGCTCGTGCCGCAGGGCAACCTGGCCGAGCGGATCCGCGCCGCCGGCGCCGGCATCGGCGGGTTCTTCACGCCCACCGGCTACGGCACCATGCTGGCCGAGGGCAAGGAAACCCGCATCATCGACGGCCGTGGCCAGGTGTTCGAGACACCCATACACGCCGACGTGGCACTGATCAAGGCCCTGAAGGCCGACGGCGTGGGGAACCTTGTGTACCGCAAGACCGCCCGGAACTTCGGCCCCATCATGGCCGCCGCCGCGAAGCACACGGTGGTCCAGGTGTCCGAGATCGTGCCCACCGGCGGTCTCGACCCCGAGAACATCGTGACCCCCGGAATCTTCGTCAACAGCATCGTGAAGGTGGCCTGAACATGAGCGCACAGACCAACAGCCAGGCCAGTATTCAGACGTCCGACAAGCCCCTCGGCCGCGATCAGCTCGCCGAACTCGTGGCCCGCGACATCGCGCCCGGCTCGTTCGTGAACCTCGGCATCGGCCAGCCCACTTTGGTCTCCAACTACCTCAAGCCGGAGCAGAACATCACGCTCCACACGGAGAACGGCATGCTGGGCATGGGTCCGGCGGCTGAAGGGGACGACATCGACGGCGACCTCATCAACGCCGGCAAGATCCCGGTCACGGAGCTGCCGGGGGCCTCCTACTTCCACCACGCGGACTCGTTCGCGATCATGCGCGGCGGCCACCTGGACATCTGCGTGCTCGGCGCGTTCCAGGTCTCGGCAACCGGTGACCTCGCCAACTGGCACACCGGCGCCCCGGACGCCATCCCCGCTGTGGGCGGCGCGATGGACCTCGCCACCGGCGCCAAGGACGTGTTTGTGATGATGACGCTCCTGACCCGCGAGGGCGCGTCGAAGATCGTGGAAGCGTGCACGTACCCACTCACAGGCGTGGGCTGCGTGACGCGCGTGTACACGGACAAGGCCGTCTTCCTCACCGGGCCCGACGGCGTCACTGTCCGTGAGACGTTCGGTTGCACCTTCGAGGAACTCCAGGACCTGGTGCCCGTCCCGCTCAAGTCAGCCGCCGCCGTCGTTGGTTGAGCCTGTCGAAACTAAACCCCCCCGGCGCGAACGGACACTTAAGCCCCCGAGGACCGGCGTTTCCAGGGCCGCAACTGTCCTGTCGCGCCGGTCGGGAGGGCCGCAACTGTCCTTTCGCGCCGAATAGGATTGGTAACCATGACCAACGCACCTGCAGACTCACGGGCCGCCCCGCAGGCGAGCGACCAGTACGTGCAGTCGCTGGCGCGCGGGCTGGCCGTGATCCGCGCCTTCGATACCGACCACCCGGTTATGACCCTCACCGAGGTGGCGGCACGGACGGACCTGACAAGAGCCACTGCCCGGCGCTTCCTGCACACCCTCGTGGAGCTGGACTACGTACGGACCGACGGCAAGACCTTTGCGCTGACGGCCAAGGTCCTGCAGCTCGGCTACGCCTATCTCAGCGGTCTGTCCCTGCCGCAGCTGGCCCAGCCCCACCTGGAGGAACTGTCCCTCAAGCTGGGCGAGTCCACGTCGGCGGCGGTGCTGGACGGTACGGACATCGCCTACATCGCAAGGGTGACCACGCGCCGCATCATGAACGTCGGCATCACCGTGGGCACGCGCTTCCCGGCCTACGCCACGTCCATGGGCAGGGTGCTGCTCGCGGCCCTGCCGCCCGCCGGGCTCAAGGATTACCTGGCGGCGGCGGACATCAAACCGCTGACGCCGCGCGGGCTGGGCACTGTTCCCGAGCTGCTGGCGGTGCTGGACACCGTCCGCGCCCAGGGCTGGTGCCTGCTGGACCAGGAGCTTGAGATCGGGCTGATGTCCGTTGCCGCTCCCGTGTACGACGGGCCAACCAAAGTGGTGGCCGCGGTGAACGTGTCCCTCCAGGCCCAATCGGTGGCGGCCCAGCCGGACCCGGAAGCGTATCTGGCCGCCGTGGCCCGCGAAATCGTGGCTACCGCGAAGCTCGTCTCGGCGGACCTGACCGCACGGCGCTAAACGCCCGGTGCTGGCCGCGGCAGGCAGTCGCGCGAACAGGCAGCAAATGCCCCCAAAACGCGAATCTGAGGGAATTAGCTGCCAGTTCGCGCAAGGGGTCATAGACTCGAGCCAACTACGTCCGTAAGGGAGTTGGCGGTTTGAAACTGGGCATACCGCGGGAACGTCATGAGGGTGAGCGGCGTGTGGCCGCCACGCCGGAAACGGTCAAGCAGCTGGCGGGGCTCGGCCTGGACGTCCTGATCGAGGCAGGAGCAGGGGCCGCCGCCGGCCACTCAGACCACGATTACGCCGACGCCGGCGCCCGCATCGTCCAGGACCTGGATCCCGGCGAACTGAACGTCCTGGTCCACGTCCGCCCGCTGGAACCCCCGACGGCGGCAGCCCTGAAGAGGGGCGCCGTCACCGTTGGCCTGGCCTCGCCGTCGTCCGAACTCGCCACCGTGCAGGCGCTCGTGGAGGCCGGCGTCACCGCCTTCGCCCTGGAACTGGTGCCCCGCATCTCGCGCGCCCAGTCCATGGATGCGCTCAGCTCCCAGGCCCTGGTGGCCGGCTACCGCTGCGTGCTCGAAGCCGCCATCCGGCTCCCGCGCTTTTTCCCGCTGTACATGACTGCCGCCGGCACTGTCCCGCCTGCCCGGGTGCTGGTGCTAGGCGCCGGGGTTGCCGGGCTGCAGGCCATCGGCACCGCAAAACGGCTGGGGGCCCGGGTCTCCGCCAACGACATCCGGCCCGCTTCCGCTGACGAGGTCGCGTCGATGGGCGGCACGTTCATCAAGCTGGATCTGGAAACGGCGGAGGCTTCGGGTGGCTACGCCCGTGAACTCAGCGCCGACCGCGGCGCGCTCCAGCGTGAACTCCTCGCCCCGCACGTCGCCGCGGCGGATGTGCTGATTACGACGGCGGCCGTCCCGGGCAGGCGCGCACCGCTCCTCGTGAGCCGCCAAATGGTGCAGGGCATGCGGCCCGGCTCCGTCGTCGTCGACCTCGCTGCGGAATCCGGCGGTAACGTCGAGGGCGCTGTTCCCGGTGAGGACATCCTGGTTCCGACCGCCGACGGGCAGGGCCACGTCACGCTGGTGGGGCTGAAGGACGCCCCGTCCGCGATGGCGCAGGACGCATCCCGCTTGTATGCCAAGAACGTGGCCAACCTGCTCGCCCTGATGGTCCGGGACGGCACCGTTGCCCCCGATTTCGACGACGACGTGATCGCCTGCGCGTGCCTCACGCACGACGGCGCGGTGCGGCACCTGCCTACGGCCGAGGCCCTGGCGGCACTTGTCCCCGCCCTGCCCAACCATCCGCCCCGGGTCCAGGACGATCAGGTCCGGAACGACGGGATCCGGATCGAGGGGCTCCAGCACGACAGGGTCCAGAACGAGGGGGGAATCTGATGGACGGCATGAGCCTGCTGACGGTCACCGTGCTGGCGGTGTTTGTGGGCTTCGAAGTGGTTTCCAAGGTCTCCAGCACCCTGCACACTCCGCTGATGTCCGGCGCGAACGCCATCCACGGCATCATCCTGGTGGGCGCCATCATCGTGGCCGGCCAGGCCGCGGACCCGGGGATCCTGGCCGTGGCGCTGCTGGCCGTGGTGCTGGCCACCGCCAACCTGGTGGGCGGCTTTGTGGTGACGGACCGGATGCTGCATATGTTCCGTGCCCGGAAAGACGTGGTCCGCCAGGAAGCCCCGCTCAAGGAAGCCACCGGCAGGGAGGACGCAAAGTGACCCTCCTCGACCCGGTCTGGACCTCGCTCCTTTACCTCGCCGCCGCGGTGTTCTTCATTCTTGCCCTTCGCGGCCTCAGCTCGCCCCGGACTGCCCGCCGCGGCAACCTGATCGGTGCCTTCGGTGCGCTCCTCGCCGTCGTCACGGTCTTCCTATCCGCCCGGCTGGACAACATCCCCTGGATCATCGGTGCCATCGCGGTGGGGTCGGCTGTGGCCGCACCGGTGGCACGGCGCGTGCAGATGACCCAGATGCCGCAGCTCGTGGCACTGTTCAACGGCGTGGGCGGCGGCGCCGCAGCCCTGGTGGCGCTGCTGGAACTCAGCCACACCGCCGACCCCTGGGTCCGCGTCGCCATCGTGTTCACCCTGCTGGTGGGGGCCGTGTCCTTCGCGGGCTCCGGGGTCACCTTCGCCAAACTTCAGGAGCTCATGACCACCCGGCCCATCGTTTTTCCGGGCCTTCCCGTGGTGATGGCCGCGGTGCTGCTCGCCGCCGTGGGCACCGCCGTCGCCGTCGTCCTGACCGGTTCCCTGGCGCTCGCGGTGCTGCTGATGGTGCTGGGCCTGGCCGCGGGCGTGCTGCTGGTGCTGCCGGTGGGCGGCGCGGACGTACCCATCGTCATCTCGCTCCTGAACGCGTTCACCGGCCTGGCCGTGGCGGCGTCCGGCGTGGTGCTCGGCAACGTGCTGCTGGTGGTGGCCGGCACGCTGGTGGGCGCCTCCGGTACCATCCTCACCCGGGCCATGGCCGCCGCGATGGGCCGCAGCGTGGCCGGGATCCTGTTCGGCGCCTTCAAGGGAGGTTCGACGGCGGGATCCACCGCCGTGAGCGAACGTCCCGTCAGGTCCTCCAGCGCGGAGGACGTGGCCGTGCTCCTGGGCTATGCGCAGCGGGTGATCATTGTCCCCGGCTACGGCCTGGCGGTGGCGCAGGGCCAGCACACCGCGGCCGAGCTGGCCCTGGCCCTCGAAGCCCGCGGCATCGAGGTGGACTTCGCCATCCATCCCGTGGCCGGCCGCATGCCCGGGCACATGAACGTGCTCCTGGCCGAAGCCAATGTGCCGTACGAATCGCTTAAGGAGATGGGCGAGATCAACTCCGAATTCCGGATGGCCGACGTCGCTTTGGTGGTGGGCGCCAACGACGTGGTGAACCCGGCCGCGAAGACGTCCTCCGGCTCGCCGATCTACGGTATGCCCATCCTGGAAGTGGCCGACGCCCGCCAGGTGATCTTCCTGAAGCGCTCCATGCGGCCAGGATTCGCAGGCATCGAGAACGAGCTCCTGTACGAGCCGCAGACCTCGCTGCTCTTCGGCGACGCCAAGGATTCCCTGGCCAAGGTGCTGGGCGCGGTGAAGGCGCTGTAGCGAAGTACGCTGTCCCCAAGGCCCAATTCCCATGTCAGCGAAGGAAACCATGACAGCCAACAGCCCCACTGCCCTCAAGCGCCCGGCCATCATCATCAATCCAGCCAAGCCGGTGGACATCGACGTGCGTGCCCTGGCGGCGAAGCATTGCTCGGAGAACGGCTGGGGAGATCCCATCTGGCTGGAGACCACCAAGGAGGACCCCGGCGTCGGCCAGGCGAAGGAGGCACTCAAGCAAGGGGCCGACGTCGTTATTGCCGCCGGCGGCGACGGCACCGTGCGGTGTGTGGCCGAGGTTCTTTCCGGCGGGGACGTGCCCATGGGGTTGCTTCCGTTCGGCACGGGAAACCTCCTGGCCCGGAATCTGGGCATGGACGTCACGGATTTTGACGGCGCCATGGCCGGGGCCCTGGCGGGCACGGAGCGGACGATCGACGTGGTCCGGGCCGCCCGCAATGATCCGGACAAGGAGCAGGTCTTCCTGGTCATGGCCGGAGTGGGCTACGACGCCACCATCATGGCCGACACCAACGAGGACCTCAAGGACAAGGTGGGCTGGCTGGCCTACGTGGACGCCGGCATCCGGAACCTGCCCGGCAAACCGGTGAAGGCAACCATCGTCCTCGACGGCAAAACAGTAGTGCACCGCGGGGTCCGCAGCGTGATGGTGGGCAACTGCGGCAAGGTCCAGGGCGGACTGGAGATCTTCCCGGACGCCAAGATGGATGACGGCCTGCTGGACGTGGCCGTGCTGGCACCGAGGGGGAAATTCGGGTGGTTCTCCGTGGTGGCCGGCATGATCGGCAAGGGCCGCGGTAAGGACACATCCGTGGAGTACTACCAGGGCAAATCCGTAGAGATCACCCTCGAGCACAACGATGACTACCAGCTCGACGGCGACCACGAAGGCGACGGCAAGCACGTCCTGATGACCATTGAGCCCGGCGCGCTGACCATCCGGATGTAACCCCAGCTGGGTAGCGCTGCCTACGTGCGGGGAGCGGACGCCGGCCGGTGCGCCAGGATTTCGGCCAGCTCGGCGAGCCGGTGCGCGCGGGCCGACTCGGCGGGTGTGAACGGTTCGCCGGGACGGGCGAAGGTGATTGGTCCGTGCCAGGCGGTGGGGATCTTCAGTCGGGTGCCGGCGTCGTGCTTTTCCAGGACCGCCTCCGCAGGCGTGAGAATGCGGGCGCCAAGCAGTTCGGCTACTGCCAACGGCAGTTCGTCCGGGGCGTCGGCGATCCTGGCCGCCAGGCTCAGCGCCTTCGTCTGGCCGTCCGCCATGGCCAGGGCGGTGGTGGGCCAGACCCGCGAACTTGAGCCGCCGCCGTCGTGCAGTGCCTCCAGCAGGTGCCGTTCGCTGAGGTTCCCCGGCGCCGAGAGCACAAACTCGTCCAGCACGCCGCCGGCAACAGGGTGGACATGGATGCTGAGGATGTTGGTGTCCAGGCGGGCCAGGGCCCGGGTGATCTTCTGCAGCGAACCCGGGTGGTCCTGGAGCACCGTCCGCGCCCGCCACAACGCCGGTGCGCTGCCCAGCTTCCGTCGGTGCCGGAGCGCCGGCGCGTGCAGCCAGCCGCGGAGCATCCGGGCGGCGGAGGGCTCGGCCACCCAGATCACCAGCACGGTGGCCGTGAGCGTGAGGACCAGCACCTTGGCAAGATACGGCAGGTGCGTTCCCACCACGAGGGCGTGGACCAGCAGTTCGATCGGGAGCATAACGGCCACGTTGGCCAAGGTCAGGCGGGTCTTGGTGGGTTCCGGCATCAGGCCGCAGACTTCACAGCTCAAATCAGCCGCGGCAGGGTTCGTTGCAGTGGGCTTCATGCCTCAAGGATCACAGCGGGGTGTTTCGGCGGCGTTGCCCTGCCGTTCCGATTGTGGGAACAGGCGGCGGCGTAGGATCGATGGGGACGTCAGCGCGGCCGCCCGCCAGTGATGTATCGGTTGTACTGCAGGAAGGCGCCATCAGCACGTGAAGATCCTCGCTGAGATGTTCAGCATCGCTCCAGCCACCAAGGACCACGACCCGGCCCTCCGATGTGCGGTCGGAGTGTTCGTCCCGCTTCTGACGCTGGTGCTGCTGGGCCGGCTGGACCTCGCGATCTTCGCCTCTTTCGGCGCATTCACCGGGATCTACGGCCGCGGCGAGCCGCACGGTTCGCGTTTCTTCCTTCAGCTCCGCGCCGGCCTGCTGATGCTGTTGGTCATTCTCCTCGCCTCGCTTGCGGCCCGCGCCGGCGGTGCCTGGGGACTGGACGGGCCCAGCACCACCTGGCTCCTGGTCCTGGCCACGACCGTGGTGGCCGGCGGCTGTTCCGTCGCTATCTCCTGGCTTCGGCTGCGGCCTGCCGGGTCACTGTTCCACATCTTCGCTTTCGCGGCCATTGCCTCGATCCCCAACCAGCCGCCGCTGTGGGAAGGCATGCTGGTGGCCGTCCTCACCACCGCGCTCTGCCTGCTGATCGGCTTCTCTTCGCGGCTGCTTCCCAGCCACCGCACCCCTTGGGTCTGGCCGCGTCCGCTCCGCCGCACTCCGGATGAGCGGCGGACGGCCTGGCTGGAGGGCCTGGGCTATTTCGTGGCAGCCGGGCTGGCCGGTTCGTTGGCCACCCTGGCCGGGCAAAGGCTGGGTTTTGGCCACAACTACTGGGCAATGGTGGCTGCGGTGGTGCCGCTGGTGGGGCACACCACGGTGTACCGGGTCCGCCGCGGCGTGCAGAGGATCATCGGCACGGTGCTTGGACTCGTGGTGCTGGCCGGGATCCTGCTGCTGAACCTGGAACCGTGGCAGACCGTGCTGGTTATGGCCCTGTGTCAGTTCGGTGCGGAGTTGTTCATTGCCCGCCAGTACTTGCTGGCGCAGGTCTTCGTGACGCCGCTGGCCCTGATCTCCACGCTGCTGGTGGCGCCGGCCTCGCCAACCAGCCTCCTGCGCGACCGGATCGTTGAGACGGTGATCGGCGCCGCCGTCGGCATTGTGGTGGTGCTGGCGCCTGTCCTTTGGCGGCGGGTGCGGCGGGTGCCGCGGGGGCAAACTCAGGAGCCCAGGCGGCCGCCGGACTCCTCGAGATAGCAGGAGCCGCACAAGGATTCGTACCAGACGTCCTGGCCGTCGATGGCCACCTGGTCGCCGTCGAACACCACCTCGTTGCCGACGCGACGGGTGTTGAAGATGGCCTTGCGCCCGCACCGGCAAATGGTCTTGAGCTCTTCCAGCGTGTGGGCGACCTCCATAAGCCGGCGTGATCCCGGGAAGGCGCGGGTTAGGAAGTCTGTCCTGATGCCGTAGGCGAGTACCGGCACGTTGTCCAGGACGGCGACGCGGAACAGGTCATCCACCTGGTCCGGGGTGAGGAACTGGGCCTCGTCCACCAGCAGGCAGGCCACCGGCTTCTGGTCCACGTGCTCAAGCAAAGCATCGGGGTCATCGCCGGCAGCATGGGCGGCGAAGACCGCACGCACGGGCGTGGTGGCGGAGATCAGGAAGTCCACGGACCGGGTCATGCCCAGCCGGGACACAATGTCGGTATCGCCTTTGGTATCCACATCGGGCTTGGCGAGCAGGACACGCTGGCCCCGCTCCTCGTAGTTGAAGGCGGCCTGCAAGAGCCCGGTGGACTTTCCCGAGTTCATGGCGCCGTAGCGGAAGTAGAGCTTGGCCAAGGGGGTCCTTTCAATGGGTCCGGCTATCGATCTTATGCCGTACGCCCCAAGGACACGGCTGCAGCCCGTCCTGCGGACCTTGCACGCCGTCGTCGGGCATGTTCCGCCAGCCGGTCAGCGTATGGGCGCCGCTGGCTCCTTGTCGCCTGGAACGTCGACCGACGACGAACCCGGAACCGGTGCCGTCCCCGGGATCCCGCGGGGCTTCTGCGTGGTGCGGCGTCTGCTGGTCCGGCCGTAGACCAAGTACATCGTCAATCCGGTGATGACCATCAGCAGCACTGTGTACACGAACGTGTTGGCCACGCCGGCCACGCCTTCAGCGCCATCGGTGTTGGCCTTGATGACCAGGCCCAGCGGCTGGACCAGCGGGTGGGCCAGGAAGATGGCGGTGTCGTAGTCGTCCAGCAGGCTGTTGAAATTCAGCGCTGTAATGGCGGCAGCGGCCGGAAGTACCAAGGGCAGCAGGATGCGGCGGAACACGTAGAGGGTCTTGGCGCCCATGATGGCCGCCGCTTCCTCCAGTGACGAGTTCACCGAGGCGAATGAGGCCTTAAGCATGCGGAGGGTAAACGGGATCTTGACGGTCACGAACGCGATCAGCAGGATCACAGTGGTGCCCGTGAGCACCGCACCGCCCACCAGCGGATTCGGGTGGTCGTAGCTGATGATCAGTCCGAGGGCGAGGAGCGCCGACGGCAGGATCCACGGGATGTGGAGCAGGTACTCGAAAACCGTGGTGGCCCAGTTCTTGTACTTTTGCAGCAGCCGGGCCACAAACAGCAGCCCGCCCACCGCGATGATCGCGGCGAGGGCACTGTAAACGACGCTGACGATGAACGGCCGCAGGCCGGATTCCTGGGTCAGGACGCGGATGTAGTTGTCCAGTGTCAGGCTGCCCAGCGAGAGCTGCCCGGTCTGGATGGCCGCCCCGTCGGCGAAGGAATAGAGCACAATCAGCAGTACCGGCAAGGTGTACACGGCGAACAGCAGGTAGGCGACGGTGTGGACGACAGCGTTGGCCAACGGGTTGGTGATCTGCTGTTTCTGCAGGGCGGACGAAACCTTGGACACCGAAAAGTAGGTGCCGCCCTTCTCCATCCGGGTCATCACGGCCAGCATCAGGATGGTGGCCACACCCAGGATGACGGCCAGCAGGGCTGCCAGGTCCCGCGATGTGGGGCTGTTGGTGAAGGTCAGGATCATGGGAGTGATGGTCTGGAAATCCCTGCCACCGAGCACCTGGGGGGCGCTGAGGGCACCCAGGCCGGTGAGGAAGGACAGAATGGTGACGGCGAACAGCGTGGGCTTGAGCATCGGAAGGACAACACGGCGCAGAATGGTCCAGTCGGACGCGCCGAGGTTCTTGGCGGCCTCGATGGTCTGGAAATCCACACCCTTAAGCGCGTTGGCCACGAACAGCATGTGGTTCGTGGTGGTGGCGAAGGTCATGACCACCAGGACTGCAAAGAAGCCGGAGAACCACGCCGGATCCATGGTGGGAAACACTTGCAGCAGCAGGGACGTGACGATGCCCTTGTCCCCGTAGATGAACTTGTATCCGGCCGCCAGCACGATGCCGCCATAGATGAACGTAGAGGCATACCCAAGGAACAAAATCCTGGATCCGCGGATCCTGAAGTACTGCGTGACCAGGACAATGAAAATCCCCACCACATTGACCGTGACAGACAGCGCCGCGGCCAGGAGGAAGCTGTTACCCAGGGACTTCATGGCCCGCTGCGAGGAAAACAGCTTTTCGGCGGCGCGGCCGGAGAAGCTGCCGTCCGGGAAGAACGTGGCAATCAGGACGTTGAGGTTGGGCCACACCAGGAACGCCGCAATAAACCAGGTCAGGATTACGCCCACGATCAGGACGAACGGGGAGCGCACCATAACCTTGGCGGACGCGGCGCTCATGGCAGGGACACCGCCTGGTCCAGTCTGTCCAGCGCCTTGCCGCTGTCCGCGTGGTACTGCAGGATGTGTCCGGGCTGGACGTAAAGGGTGGTCGCGGTGCCGGCTTCCGGGTGCACGCCGCCGTCTTCCCTGACCAGCAGCCGGATCTCCGCGCCGTGGCTGCGCACAACGTAGCGGCTGTGGAGGCCGTGGTAGGTGCGCGACACCACCTTCCCGGACAGGCCGACGGCAGCGCTTCCGTCCGCGGGCGGGGTCAGGGACGCCTTTTCCACGCGGAGGTAGGAGTTTGCTGCGAGGCTGAGTCCGGCGCCAGAGATCCGGTTCACTTCGGCCATGAACTCGGGAGTGAGGGCGGAACTGTCGCCGATGAAGTTGCAGACAAATTCCGTGGCTGCCTGGTCGTAGATGCTCTGGGGTGTGCCCACCTGCTCCACGACACCCTTGTTGAAGACGGCCACCCGGTCGCTCATGGCCAGGGCCTCGTCCTGGTCGTGTGTCACGTAGACCGTGGTGATCCCGAACTCGCTCTGCAGGTCCTTGAGTTGCTGGCGCAACTGGTGCCTGAGCTTCGCGTCCAGGTTGGACAGCGGCTCGTCCAGGAGCAGGATCTTGGGCTTGAGCACCAGGGCACGGGCAACTGCCACGCGTTGCTGCTGACCGCCCGAAAGCTCCGCCACGTTCTTGTGCAGCTGTTCATCGCTGAGCTCCACGCGGTGCGCGATGTCACGCACAAGACGGTCGCTTTCGGCTGATTTCTCCTTTCGGACCCGGAGGCCGAAGGCGATGTTTTCCCACACGCTCATGCTGGGGAACAGCGCATAGTTCTGGAACACCATGCCCACTTGGCGCTTGTCGCTGGGCAGCTTCGTGACGTTCTTCCCGTCCACATGCACGCTTCCCTTGGAAGGTTCAATGAAGCCCGCCAGTGTCCGGAGCGCCGTTGTTTTGCCGCAGCCGGATGGACCCAGCAGGGTGAAGAATTCTCCCGGCCTGACATGGAGGTCAAGGTTGGGGATGGCAGTGAAATCGCCGAACGTGACTTCGATGTTGTCCAAGCGGATCATGGTGAAACCTGTCTGGTGGGGCTGGAAGGGGGCCGGACGACTACTGCATGTATTCCAGTTCGATTTTCTCCACCCACGAGCCCATGTTTTCCTGGACGAATTCCCAGTCGATGTCCTGCTGCTTGAGGTCGGCGAAGAAGTCCACCACGTCAGGGTTGGCCTTCGCTGCGGCACTCTTGTTCACAGGCATCGAATTGAACTTCTTGGCCCAGGCGCCCTGCACATCCGCGCTGCCGAACCAGTCGATGAACTTCTGCGCTTCTTCCTTCTTGTCTGTCCCCTTAACGAGGGCCACCTGCTCGACGGCGAGGGGAACGCCGACCGATGGCTTGACGGTCTCCACGTTGACCTTGAAGGTCTTCTCGCGTTCGGCGATGATCGAGGACGGCATCTGGCCCATGTCCGCTTCGCCGCTGGCTATGCGGGCAAAAAGATCCGTCTTGGGTACCGCGGGGCTGCCGTGCTGGAAGTACTGCTCAGCCTGCTTCCAGCCTTCGTCGGAGATGCCGAGGTCACCGGAGTCGTCCTTGTAACGGGTGAGGATACCGGCGAACACGAGCTGTGCCGTGGCAGTTCCCATGCCGGTGACGCGCTCATAGCGGTCCTTGAATTCGTCCTTGGTCCAGAGGTCCGTCCAGTCTTTGGGAGCGGCGTCGGCGGTGACCTTGTCCGAGTTGTAGCCCAGGAGGATGGCCTGCTTTACCAGCGGCCAATAGGCTTCGCCGTCACCGAGCGCCTGGTCAACTTCGCCCGCCCAGGCCGGTTTGTAGGCCTCAAGGGCGTCCGCGGCCTTGATCTGTGCGAAGTACATGTTGTTCAGTCCAAAGGCCACATCAGCAATCGGGTTGTTCTTTTCGGCGATCAGTTTGTTGGTGGCGTCTGCTCCGCCGGCGCCAACAACTTCGACTTTGTAGCCTGCTTTTGCGGCCTCTGCGGTCAGCCACTCACCCCGGCCTTCACCATTGGAATTCGTGTAGATCACGAGGGTTTCGCCGGAACCTCCGGCCGGCGCGGACGAAGCATCCCCGGAGGCTGCAGGGGTGGGCGTTCCTCCGCCGCAACCGGCAAGCAGGGTGACGGCGAGGACGGCGGCGGCCAGGGTTTGGACTTTACGCACGATCAGGACTCATTTCTTCACTGGAACGAACCGGAGCATATTCCGGCAACTCTATAGCCGGACCGGTCAGATAAGGGCTATATATGCTATCGATTTGATAAACAGCCCGGCTGACTAGTCTTGTCCGGTCAAGGGAACATCCAGCGCACGGTTCATTAACGGGCCGTGAACGTTGAGGGACCTGCTCCTGACGTGTCAGTGACGGATGACTGACACGTCCTGCTCAGTCCTGAATGAGGGTTTCCGTCAGGTGATGCGTGGGAATCCGGTCCCGCTCATAGGTGATTTCGGTGTAGCCGTGGGGCTCGGGCTTGCCGGCCGGGCTGAGGTTCACAAAGACGATCTCTTCGATGGTGAGGATGCTTTGGCGCGTGATCATGTTGCGGACTTCGGCGCGCATAGTCAAGGACGTCCGGCCGAAGCGCGTCGCCGTCAGGCCCATCTCCACCAGGTCTCCCTGCACTGCCGAGCTCACGAAGTTGATCTCCGAGATGTACTTCGTGACCGCGCGGCCGTTGCCAAGCTGAAGGATGGCATAGATCGCCGCTTCCTCATCGATCCATTTGAGCAGGCTTCCGCCGAAAAGGGTCCCGTTGGCGTTCAGGTCCTCCGGCCGGATCCATTTGCGCGTGCGGAAGGTGATGTCAGTGGATTCCATATGGCGAGGTTAGCGTGCCGCGGCGCACGTTACGTCGTAGCGGTTGTTGTGTAACGGGCCGCCGCCCGGATTTGGCTCAGGCCATGGCAGTGTGGGCGGCGCTGTGCGAGTCAATCGACTTGGCGTAGCAGTACGAGTGCTCCACGCCCACGTAAGCGCCAAAGTTGGGGACGGAATCGAAGCCGGAGTTCTCGTAGAAGTTCCGGCCGTCCGGCTGGGCCGAGCCTGCTTCGGCCTTGATGCGTGTGATGCCCTGCTTGTGCGCCTCGGCTTCGAGGGCTGCCAGGATGGAGCTGGCCACGCCAGAGCCGCGCGTATACGGGAGCACATAGAGCCGCTTGATTTCGGCCGTGGCGCTGTCCAGCAGCCTGAGTCCGCCGCAGCCCACGGGCTGTCCCGAACCTTTGTCGTACGCCACGAGGAACACGGCACAGTCAGCGCCCGACGGCGGGGTCCCCGGTTCGTGGTCAGGGGTACCGAAGCGGGCGTCCAGTTCCGCCTGCTGGGCCCTGCGCAGATCGGCACCCACAGGGTTGGCCCAGGTGACCTGCCTGATGTTGAGCCGTGGGTTGGTCTGCATGACTGCCTCGTTTCGCCGAAGGGTGATGCCTGATAAGCCTAAGAGGCTGCGGTTACCGCGGTGTTTCCTGCGCGTAAGCGGATGGAGAACTACGGGCTACCGGCGGACCAGGGTTCGCAGCAGCTTCAGGGCGACGGAGATCGAAGCGATGTCCACGTCCCCTGGTTTGGTCACTTCAGCAAACGTGTCCTTGATCCGGGCAAGCTGCTCCTGGTGCCCGCGTTCCCAGGCCACGACCCGTTCAGCGGCATCGACTCCTGCAGCTTGTTGCGGAGTGGACTTCATCACGTACGTGGTCATGTCGGCGACGGCCGAATAGACATCGTCGCGCAGCGCCGCCCGGGCAAGGGCTTCCCAGCGGTTCGCCCTGGGGAGGTCCGTGATGCGAAGCAACAACCTGACTACGCCAATGCGCTCGAAGATTGCGAAGTGCACGTCGAGGATCGCGGTGACGGGCTCCCGGACCTGTTCCGAGATGAGCGAGATGTCCAGGAGGGCGAAGCTTTCCAGCAAATCAGAGGCACGCTTGCCGAGCTCAGCAGGCAGGCCAACGCGGTCCCAGTGCGCCAGACGGTCCTCCACAAGGTCGAGACCGGCCCCGCGCAAGTAGTCCGAGGTCCTGTTTCGCAGGTTGTCGAGCGTCGGCCTGATGCGGGCCAGGGCTTCGGCGATCGGCTGGTCCCTGTGGTCATGGGTCACATACCAGCGGGTGGCGCGGTCCAAAAGCCTGCGCATGTGCAAGGCCACCCCGGCGCTTTCCTTGCTGGGGAATTCCGGGGGAAGTGCGGCCAGGGCCGCGACTATCGAATCCAGATCGTAAGCCTCCCGCAGGACCACGAAGGCCCTGGCCACGGCGGCGGCGCTGGCCGTGGTTTCCTCGATGGCGCGGAACGCGAAAGTAATTCCGCCGATATTGACGATGTCGTTGGCCATGACGGTTCCCACGATCTCACGGCGCAGCGGATGCCTGTCCAGTTCGGCGCCGAAGCGTTCCACGATCTGGCGGGGGAAATAGCTGCGCAGGGCCTGGTGGAACCAGGGGTCGTCGGCGAGGTCGCTGGCGTTCAGTTCCCGGGCCAGTTCGATCTTGGCGTAGGCGGCCAGCACGGACAGTTCGGGGGAGGTCAGACCTTCCCCGTGCTCCAGGCGGGCGTGCAGGGCCGCCGTGCTCGGCAGCCCTTCGAGGTTCCGGTCCAGGTCGGCCGTGGTTTCCAGCCAGTCCATGGTCCGCTCGAACCCGGGGCTCCAGTTCAGCACGAGCTGCCGCTCGGCCACGAGGAGCGCGTTTTGCTCGGTGTTGTCCTTCAGGACGAGCCTGGCCACCTCATCGGTGAGCGAATGCAGGAACCCGGTCCGCTCCTCCCGGCGCATCAGTCCTGCCGCGATCATCGCATCGACGAAGATCTTGATGTTGACCTCGTGGTCGGAACAGTCGACGCCGGCCGAGTTGTCGATCGCGTCGGTGTTCAGGAGAACGCCGTGCAGCGCGGCTTCGATCCGGCCCCGCTGGGTGACGCCAAGGTTCCCGCCTTCGGCGATGACCCGGGCCCGCAGTTCGTGTCCATTGATGCGGATGGCGTCGTTGGCCTTGTCTCCCACCTCGGCCTGGGTTTCGCTGGAGGCCTTGATGTACGTGCCGATGCCGCCGTTGTAGATCAGATCCACGGGGGCGCGCAGGATGGCCTGGAGGAGTTCCTGCGGCGCCATGCTGCTCCGGCCCCTTTCGAGGCCCAGCGCGATCCGGACCGGATCGCTGATCGGGACGGTCTTTGCGGACCGGGGGTAGACGCCGCCGCCCGCGCTGATGGCCCGGGCGTCATAGTCGGCCCAGGAGGACCGGGGCAGCCCGAAAAGCCGCCGGCGTTCTGCATAGGAGGTGTCCGGATCGGGGTTTGGGTCCAGGAAGATGTGCCGGTGGTCGAAGGCCGCCACCAGCACGATATGGCGGGAGAGCAGCATCCCGTTGCCGAAGACGTCGCCGCTCATGTCGCCGATGCCCGCGACCGTGAAATTCTCCTGCTGCGTGTCCAGGCCCAGCTCGCTGAAGTGCTGCTTCACCGACGCCCACACGCCGCGGGCCGTGATGCCCATTTCCTTGTGGTCGTAGCCTACGGACCCGCCGGAGGCGAAGGCGTCGTCGAGCCAGAAGCTGTACGCGTGGGCCACCTCGTTGGCGGTGTCCGAAAAAGCAGCCGTCCCCTTGTCTGCGGCCACCACCAGGTAGTAATCGTCGCCGTCGTGACGGACCACATTCTTGGGGGCTACCACCGTGCCGCCGTTTCCGGAACCAAGCAGGTTGTCCGTGACATCGAGCATTCCCCTAATGAAGATCCGGTAGCTCTCCTGCCCCTCGGCCATCCATGCGGCCCGGTCAATCGCAGGATCCGGAAGCCGTTTGGCGTAGAAGCCGCCCTTGGCCCCGGTGGGCACAATGACCGAGTTCTTGACGTTCTGGGCCTTGACCAGCCCCAGGACTTCGGTGCGGAAGTCCTCGCTGCGGTTCGACCAGCGCAGGCCGCCGCGGGCCAGCATGCCGAAGCGGAGGTGAACGCCTTCCACGCGCGGCGAGTAGACCCAGATCTCGAACTTGGGCCTCGGAAACGGTGCGTTGGGGATGGCGGCCGGGCTGAGCTTGAAGCTCACATGGGGCCTGTCCAGGAAGTAGTTGGTTCTGAGTGTGGCCTCGATCAGGTTCATGAACGTGCGGAGCAGCCGGTCGGCGTCGAGGCTGGGGATTTCCTCGATCGCGGCCATCAGTTCCTTCCTGGCGGCGGCCGTGTCGCGGAGGCGCCTGGTCCAGTCAATGCCGGGAACGAATTTGGCGTGGAACAGCGCGAGCAGTGCGTGCGTGGCCCGGGTGTTGGACAGCAGGCTGTCCGCCATGAAGCCATAGGAATTCAGGGTGCCCAGCTGCTGCAGGTATTTGGCGTAGCTGCGGAGGACCACGGCCTGGCGCCAGCTGACCCCCTCCCTGATTACCAGGGCATCGAAGCCGTCCGACTCGATGTCTCCGCGCATGGCCGCGCAGAACGAATCCGCCAGCAGCATGCTGGTTTCCAGGGGATCGATGCCGGGCGGGTACTTCAGCCCGAGGTCGTAGAGGAAGAGGTCCTGGCCGTTGGCGCGCCGAAGCTCAAAGGGACGCTGGTCCAGCACCTCAAGCCCCAGGTTGTGGAGGAATGGCAGGAACCGGGTGAGGCTCTGGGCGCTGGTCAGGTAGAGGCGCATCCGTGCGTCCTCTGCCGGCGGCCGCGTGGCTTCCGGCCGGACATAGACAGTCAACAGAGGGTCGTCCAGCGCCCGCCCGCCCGTCCCGTCAAGGTCGAATTCCTCGAAGGCGGCGATGTCGCGGACCGCGTCCTCGGCGTCGTGGTCCGCACGGTAGCCGGGCGGAAACGAGCCCGACCACAGTGTCGAGAGCCGCGCCGCCTCCTCTGCGGTGAATCGGTCACGGAGGGACTCGTCCAGGCCCTCCGTCCACGAGCGGCTTGCCGCCACTACACGCCGCTCCAGCTCCAGGGGGTCGACGCCGGGTGCTGGCGTCCCGGGGCCCAGCCGGATCCGAAAGAACACCCGGGCCATGGGGGAGTCGCCCAGCCGGACCTCGAACTCGATGGACGGGGATTTGAAGGCGTGCCTGAGTTCCTGCTCGATCCTGAGCCGGACCGCAGTGTTGTAGCGGCGCCGGGGAAGGAAAACCAGGGCGGACATGAAGCGGCCGATGCTGTCCGGCCGCAGGAAAAGCCGCGTTTGGCGGCGCTGCTGCAGGCGCAGGATCTCCGTGGCCAGCTGGGCCAGATCGAGCTGTTCCATATGGAACAGCTCGTCGAGTGGAAACGACTCCAGCACCGCCAGCAGTTCCTTGCCCTGGGGCGAGGCAGCCTTGAAACCAAGGCGCTCCTGCACGGCCAGGACCTTGTCCCGGACCACCGGAATGCGGCGTACGGACTGGCCTGTGGCGCCCGGGGCGAGCAGGCCCACAAAGCGCCGTTCTCCGGCCACGGCTCCGCCATCGTCGAAGATCCGAAGACGGATCTCGTCCAGGTAGGCGGGCCGGGGGACCGAGGAACGCAGATCCGAGGTAGCGAGGGTGAGTGCCCGCGGGCTGTGGAGGCTTGCCTCCCCGGACTCCTCTGTGTGAGGTGCGCCGGAGGCCGGACCAGCCCCGCCTTCCGGACGGTCCTCCCGGAGCAGCCCCAGCCCCGCGCCCGCCCGCACGCGCAGCGCATCCCGGCCGCCCGCCGTCGTGCGCTCATATTCGCTGTACCCGAGGAACACGAAGTTGCCGTTGTCCAGCCAGAGCAGCAGTTCCCGGAGCTGATCCGGAGCCGGGACCGTGGCGCTGGGGAATTTGTCAACGGAGCCGACGGCGGCCGTCACCTGGGCATGGATGGCTGGGAGGTCTTCGGCGACTGCATGAACATCGGCCAGCACCCCGTGGAGGTTCGCGATGACTTCCTCGGCGCCTGAGTCCCCAGGCAGCCTGCCGATTTCCACGGCCACCCAAGTCTCTGTGGTCCCATCCTGGATGCCGTCCAACTCGTCCGGGCGGACGTCCGGGATTTCCGCATGGCCCGCGTTCGCCGCTGTCAGTCCGGCCCGCGATGGCCCATGCGCGACGTCCAGCAACGCATGCGTTTCAGGGTCCCGCCGCACCCGGAACGTGGGGTGCACGAGCAGCCGGATCGACGCACTCTCCCTGGTCAGCTCGGCTGTCACCGAGTGAACCAGATGGGGCATGTCATTGGCGACCACCATCACGATGCTCGCATCGGTTTCATTCAGGACCCCGACGACGGACTGTCCGGGAGCGCGGATCCCCGCCAATTCCGCGTGGTACCGGGCCCGCCGGCCCAGGGTCTCCGGACTGTAGTCCAGGAGGTCCTCCGCCGCGACGTGCTCGTAGTAGTCCGCGAAGAAGGAATCGTTGGCCTCGAACGGGCCGGCAGCCCCTCCCTGGGCAGCCGGTGCGGTTTCGCGTGACATTCCACTGCGCCTCCACGGCAAGGGCTGGCACCACTGGCCGTGGTCCCCTGGGGAAGCCCCATGCCTGACTTCATCATGGACGCCCCGCCACATGGCGTCCAGTGTTTCGCAGCGGCTACGCGGCGCCGCCCGTGGGGTCCTCGGCGGTCGGATCCGCGAGAGCGAGGCCGCCCACCGGGCTCCCGTCCCAGTGGATCAGCTTCCAACCGGCGCCGGGGTCCCCTTCCAGGGCCACGATGCCCGTGTTGGACAGGACGTGGCGGGCTGCGAACTCATGGTCGGTGCCGGCGGCGCGGAGCCCGGTCCAGGTGCGGATGGCCGCTCCGTGACTCACCACGGCCGCGACGGCGGAGCCACCATTGCTGGCCGCGTGCTCGGCAATCCGGTTGATCGCGGCGTCGTACCGTTCGAAAAACTCGTGGCCGTCCGGGCCCGCCGGCATCCGGCGCTCCAGGTCACCGGCTGCCCATGCGAACACTGTCCCCATGTAGCGCATGTGCGACTCGTGGTCGGTCAGTTTCTCCAGCGCCCCTGCTTCGATCTCGTGCAGCCCATCCAGGACTTCAAGCTCAAGCCCGTGGAGCCGGGACAGCGGGGCGGCCGTGATCTGGGTCCGCAGAAGTGTTGATGCGTACACTGCGCCTATCTGCTCGTTGGCCAGGGACCGTGCCATGGCCTCGGCCTGGCGTTCTCCCAGCTCGGTCAGCCCCGGCCCCGGGTGGGCGGTGTCCAGCTGGCCGAGTACGTTGCCGGGGGTCTGTCCGTGGCGGATGAGGAGCAGCTTCATGACTCCAGTTTCGCATCCGGCGGCGAGATCCGGCGTCTGCCTGCCGGGCCGACGTCGGGCGCGCCCACCGCAACCGGTTTCGGCAAGCTCAACCACCGAAAGGCGCCGGGCCCTCCAAGGACCCGGCGCCGCCGTCGTACTTCTTGTGCCCGCGGGCGTGCTTACTTGAGGTGGTCCACCAGCTGGTCAGCGATGCCCGTGTACTTGCCGGGTGTGAGGGCGAGCAGCCGGGACTCGGCGTCGGGGGAGAGGCCCAGGCTCTGGACGAATTCCTGCATACGGGCGGCGTCCACACGCTGTCCGCGGGTGAGGTCCTTGAGGCGCTCGTACGGGTTTTCCATGCCTTCGACGCCGGCGATCGCTTCGGCACGCATGACCATCTGGATGGCCTCGCCCAGAACTTCCCAGTTGGTGTCCAGGTCCCCGGCGAGCACGTCTTCGGCAACATCGAGGCGGTCAAGGCCCTTGGCGACGTTGGAGATCGCCAGGAGGGAGTGGCCGAACGCCACACCGATGTTGCGCTGGCTGGAGGAGTCGGTGAGGTCGCGCTGCCAGCGGGAGGTCACCAGCGTGGAGCCCAGCACGTCCAGGAGGCCGGAGGAAATTTCCAGGTTCGCTTCGGCGTTCTCGAACCGGATGGGGTTGACCTTGTGCGGCATGGTGGAGGATCCGGTGGCGCCGGCCACGGGGACCTGGGCGAAGTAGCCGATGGAGATGTAGCTCCACATGTCCGTGCAGACGTTGTGCAGGATCCGGTTGAACCGCGCGACGTCGGCGTAGAGCTCGGCCTGCCAGTCGTGGCTTTCGATCTGGGTGGTCAGCGGGTTCCAGGTCAGGCCCAGGCCCTCGACGAAGGACTTGGCCACCTGCTGCCAGTCAGCGCCGGGGACAGAGGCCACGTGGGCTGCATAGGTGCCGGTGGCGCCGTTGATTTTGCCCAGGTATTCGGTCCCCGCGATCCGGTCCAGCTGGCGGGTCAGGCGGTGCGCGATGACGGCCAGTTCCTTGCCCAGGGTGGTGGGCGTGGCCGGCTGGCCGTGCGTGCGGGACAGCATGGGGACTGCGCGGTTGTCCTCGGCCATCTTGCTGATCTGGGCAACGAGGGCGCGTGCGGCGGGCAGCCACACGTCCTCCACAGCACCCTTGACGCCCAGGGCGTAGGAGAGGTTGTTGATGTCCTCGGACGTGCAGCCGAAGTGGACCATGGCGGTCAGGTTCTCGATGCCGATGGCGGGCAGCCGGCGGCCGATGTAGTACTCCACAGCCTTCACGTCATGGACGGTAACGGCTTCGATTTCGGCGAGCTCGGACACCGAGGCGGAGTTGAATTCGGTGACGATCGCGCGGAGCTTTTCCTGCTGTTCCGCGGTGAGCCGGCCTGCGCCGGGAAGGACATTGTTGCTGGTCAGGTGGATGAGCCACTCGACTTCCACGGCCACGCGGTCACGGTTCAGGGCTGCCTCGGACAGGTAGTCAACGAGGGGCGCAACGGCGGACTGGTAACGGCCGTCCAGCGGACCCAGGGCGATCTGGTCCGGTGACGCGGCGAGGGCCAGGCGTCCGGAGGGCGTGCGGGTATCAGCTGTGGCGGCAGTTTCAGGCATGTGCTGATTCTTTCATGAACTCCTCACTGCCGCTTAAGCGGTCCGTCGCATGTGAACAGCGGCGTGACTTGTCCACATAGCCGACGGCGGTGCTTCCGTCGTGGGGGCGGCATTCCGTAGCGTCGGGGTTCAGGAGTTGGCCTTGACGGACGAGAAGTTCGGGCGGGTATCCGGGACGGGGGAACGGGCATGGGCAGTGACGTGACGGCAGCCGACATGGCGGCATGCATGTCCCGAGGTTATGAGGTTCAGCAGTTGGCGGCCCGGGTTGACCTTTGCTTGGGGAGGGTGGAAAAGGTCCTCGGCGGCTTTCGCGAGATCCAGCTTTTGGACTGGCAGTCACCTGCCGGGAGGGCGTACAGGAACTCGGTGGCTCTTCAGGAGGTGGCTCTAGGGAGGGCGAGGGTACGGCTCGAGGACGCGCTGGCTTCGGTGAAACGCCACGCGCAGGCGGTGGGAACGTCCGCCGGCAACCCTGCGGGGCGGTACTGATGGCCGAGGTGACGCCATCCGGCAGCGGCGGCCCTATCCAGCTGACAGGGCCTGCCGTGGACGGGGGCATGGAAATCAGGGGCGGCATCGGAGGGATCAGTTTTCAGTTGGAGGAGCTCGTAGGCGGCGCGGAGAAGCTCGACGCTGCCGCGGGGGAGCTGGCTGCCGTGGAATTGGAGGTCCGCCGCATCTGGGAAGACCTGTGCCCGTACCAGGATGAAGCGCGTCCCACCGGAACGGCGGCCCTGATTGGCGTCGGAGAGGCGCAGTGGAGCGTCCAGGCTGTCCGTACGGAGCTGCAGGGAATCAGCAGCCAGGTGCGGGACTGCAAAAGGGACTACGAAACGGCGGAAGCGTGGGCGGGATTCTCGCGCGGAATTGGCGGCGGACTGACGAGCCCCGAAACCCTTGGCAGGCAGGCGGTAGACCTCGGCTTGGGTCCGGTTCCCAACAGGGAAGTCACAGAACTCGCCGTGGGACCTATTGCCATGGCTGCCTTGCTGGCAGTCTCCCCGGAGCGCTTTTGGGTAGCGCTCGCGGCAGACATGGCGGCGGGCAGGCATATTGCGGCGGCGGTATCTTTGCTCGCCGGTGTGTCCGGGCGTTCAAACCGAATCCTTCAGCCGCGTTCGGTCACGTTGGAAGAGAAGGAGACGCTGCCCATTGAATTCGACGGTTCTCCGGCTGCGTTGTTGGAACGGGCACGGATCATCGATGAACGCGGTGAAGGCTACATCGAAGTCATCGAGGTGGATAACGGCGGAAAGAAGGCCTACGTGGTGGTCATTCCCGGAACGCAGACGGGAGGTGAAATGGGCGGAGTGAATCCCTTCGACGAAGCCGGCATCGTTGAAGGGCTGGGGCACAACTCCGCAGAAATCAACGCGGCGGTGCTACGGGCCCTGCAGGCTGCCGGCGCGGAAAAGGGGGCACCCGTAGTGGCCGTGGGTTACAGCCAAGGTGGAATCCATGCAATGAACCTGGCGGCCGACGATCTATTCCTTAACGAGTACGACATGAAATATGTCCTCACCGCAGGGTCTCCCGTGGGTGGCATTGTTCCGGACGCCGACGTCACTGCTCTTCACCTGGAGCACAGGCAGGATTGGGTGCCCGGCACTGACGGTACACCGAACCCGGACGCCCGAAACCGGGTTACGGTGACCCTCAACAGCCCAGTAACCACGCCCGAAGGTGGCGAATTCGGTATTGGGCCGGGCCACAATCTCAACAACTACCAGGGAGCCGCGCGGCTCGTCGCAGCAAGCGACGATCCCTCTCTGATGGCGTCAACCGCGGTTCTTGGCGGCGTCCTGGGGGCAGGCGGTATGGCAACGGCCACCCGCTTCGCGCTGTCCCGTTCGAAGCCTCCCGAGACCGCGATGGCCCCTGGGGCGGTGCCAACGCCCATGGCGCAGGCGCCACCTCAGCCGCCGCAACCCTCAGCGCAACCGTCCTCACCCCAGCCGGTGCGACGTGATAGTCCGGTGCCGTCGCCGCAGCCGACACAGCGCTAAATGATGCTGCTAGGCAATCCGGCCGAGCAGATCTGGCTCGCCGGTCAGCGCCTGCCGGCGCCGGTCAGCCGCCCGGCAACCAGCGAAATGAGTGTGATGATGATGGCCGCGAGGACGGCCGTCCAGAAGAACGAATCGATGCTGAAGTTCACCGGCGTGTAACTGCTGAGCCAGGACGTCAGATACAGCATGGCGGCGTTGATGACGATGGTGAACAGTCCCAGCGTGAGGATGGTGATGGGCAAGGACAGGAAGCTGACCAGGGGGCGGACAAACGCGTTCACCACGCCGAAGATCAGCCCGATAAACAGGTACGCGAGAACGACGCCGATGGTCTCCGTGCCCTGCGTGACGCCCGTGGTGGCCACCGCCTCGGTAGTGGCGGAAGTTGAGATATCCAGGCCCGGCAGTATCCAGCTGGCAATCCAGAGGGCCAGCCCGTTGATAAGGACTCGAACAATGAAAGAGCGCATAGGCCCATGCTGTCACACTGCCCCTGGGCCCCGCCTGAGCGCCCACCCGGCCCGTGCCGGTCAGGCGAAGTAGGCTAGTTTGCATGACTTCATCGGAGATCCTGCCTGGCGAAATCCGGCCGCGCCCCGTGGTTAGCCGGCTACCCCGGTACGCCGCAGGAAAGCCTCCCGTCGCCGTGGATGGGCTTGCCAGCTACAAGCTGTCCTCCAACGAGAACCCCCTGCCCCCTCTTCCGGCAGTGCTGGAGGCAATTTCCAACCAGACGGACTTCAACCGCTACCCCGACCCCCTCAGCAGCAAGCTTCGTGCGGCGCTCGCCGAGTTCCTGGCGGTGCCGGCCGAGGACGTGGTCACCGGCGCCGGAAGCCTCGGCGCCCTCAACCAGTTGCTGTCCACGTTCGCCGGCCAGAACGACGACGGCAAAGCGGACGAGGTGATCTATGCGTGGCGGTCCTTCGAGGCGTATCCCATCAGCGTGGGCCTTGTGGGTGCGGAGAGCGTCCGCATTCCGCTGACGGCCGAGGGACGCCACGACCTGGATGCCATGGCTGCAGCCGTAACGGTCCGCACCAAAGTCATCCTGCTCTGCACCCCGAACAACCCCACCGGCCCCATCCTGACCACTGCCGAAACGGAGCGGTTCATCCAGGCCGTCCCGTCCGACGTCGTGGTGGTGATTGATGAGGCCTACCAAGAGTTCATCCGCGCCGGCGATGCTGTGGACGGCATCGCGATGTACCGCAAATACCCGAACGTTGTGGTGCTCCGGACGTTCTCCAAGGCACACGGACTGGCGGGCCTGCGGGTGGGCTACAGCGTCTCGAACCCTGTGCTGACCCAGTACCTGCGCGTGGCGGCCACACCCTTCGCCGTGTCACAGATCGCTGAAAATGCAGCCATTGTGTCGCTGCAGAATTACCCCCTGGTTGTAGAAAGGGTACAAAGCATCGTGGACGAACGAACCCGCGTAACCTCCGGACTGCGTGAACTCGGCTGGTTCGTACCCGAGGCGCAGGGCAACTTCGTCTGGTTGAACCTGGGCGACAACAGCTCGGAATTTGCCGAACTGGCGGGCACGCAGGCGCTTTCGGTGCGCGCCTTCGGCGGCGATGGCGTGCGGGTCAGCATCGGCGAGGCAGAGGCCAACAGCCGGTTTCTCGATCTCTGTGCAAACTATACAAAGGCGCCACGACGTTCCTAGCGCTTAACATGCATCAGGAGCGGCACCTACTGAAGATAAAGTAAGGACCAGTAAGCCAATATATATGCCAGCACAGGAATGCATTCCTCTAGCGGCATATATCCCAGCGACATTGCAATGCATCCGCATGCGGCAAGCAAGGAGACGGTATGGGCGCCACACATCTGCCCTCCACCGAGTTCGATGAGACAGCGGCAGACGACCAACTCGAGGCTGAGGCCGAGGCCCAACTGGGCAGTCCGGCCGAGCCTATGGTGCAGCTGCTGGCGCCTGACGGGACCCTGGGGACGGATCCGGTCTTCTCCGCGTACGCGGAAAAGCTGGACGGTGAAAAGCTGCGTGGCTTCTACGCTGACATGGCCAAGATCCGCCGCTTTGATGTGGAGGCAACCGCACTCCAGCGCCAAGGCCAGCTGGCCCTGTGGGTCCCGCTGACCGGCCAGGAGGCCGCGCAGATCGGCTCCGGGCGGGCCAGCCAGCCGCAGGACTACATCTTCCCCACCTACCGCGAGCACGGCGTGGCGCTGACCCGCAATGTGGACCTGGCGGAGCTCCTGCGCCAGTTCCGCGGGGTTTCGAACGGCGGCTGGAACCCGAAGGACACCAACTTCCATCTCTACACCCTGGTCCTCGCCGCGCAGACGCCGCATGCCGTCGGCTACGCAATGGGGATCCAGCGGGACCAGAAGGCGGCCGCCGCAGTCGCCGCGGATGGGGCGCAGGACCGGCCGGCCGAGCCCAAGGCCGCGGTGATGGTCTACTTCGGTGACGGGGCCAGTTCCGAGGGCGATGTCCACGAATCCATGGTGTTCGCCGCCTCCTACAACGCGCCGGTGGTGTTCTTCTGCCAGAACAACCACTGGGCCATCTCCGTTCCCAGCTCGGTGCAGACCCGCATTCCGCTGTCCAACCGTGCCAAGGGTTACGGTTTCCCGGGAATCCGGGTGGACGGCAACGATGCGATCGCCGTCCACGCCGTGACCGAGTGGGCGCTCGAACATGCCCGCGAGGGCAAGGGGCCCGTGCTGATCGAGGCGTTCACCTACCGCGTCGGTGCGCACACCACGGCTGATGACCCCACCAAGTACCGGGAATCCGCCGAGGAAACCCTCTGGCGGGCCAAGGATCCGCTTGACCGTCTGGAAAAGTACCTCCGTGCCCAGGGGCTGGCCGATGACGCGTTCTTTGACCAGGTCAAGGCCGACGGCGACGAACTCGCCGCCTACGTCCGCAAGACCACCTACGACCTCGAGACCCCGGACATCCGGACCGCCTTCGCCAACACCTATGTCGAGGCCCACCCCCTGGTGGCCGAGGAACTGGCCTGGTTTGAGGAGTACAGCGCAGGCTTCGCCGAAACGCCGGAGCACAACAGCGCTGAACCTGGCAGCCCGGACCCGGATGACGCAGCGACAGGAGTGGCCCGCTGATGACCACCATGACCATAGCCAAGGCCATTAACGAGGGCCTGCGCGCCACCTTGGACAACAATCCGCGGACCCTGCTCATGGGCGAGGACATCGGGGCACTGGGAGGCGTCTACCGCGTCACGGACGGACTCCTCGCGGAGTTCGGTGCCGACCGCGTGGTGGACACGCCGCTCGCCGAGTCCGGCATCATCGGCACGGCCATCGGCCTGGCCCTGCGCGGCTACCTGCCCGTCTGCGAGATCCAGTTCGACGGGTTTGTGTTCCCGGGCTTCAACCAGATCACCACCCAGCTGGCCAAGATGCACGCCCGCAGCAACGGCAACCTCACCGTTCCCGTCGTTGTGCGGATCCCTTACGGCGGAGGCATCGGCTCCATTGAGCACCATTCGGAATCACCGGAGGCGCTGTTCGCCCACACGGCAGGCCTGCGCATCATCACACCGTCCAACGCCCACGACGCCTACTGGATGATCCGGCAGGCCGTGGAGTGCCAGGACCCCGTGATCGTCTTCGAACCGAAGCGCCGCTACTGGCTCAAGGGCGAGGTCGACACCCAGAACCCCGGCGCGTCGGCCGATCCCTTCAAAGCGCATGTGCTCCGCGAGGGCACGGACGCCACAGTGGTGGCCTACGGCCCGCTCGTGCCGGTGGCCCTTGCCGCTGCCGACGCCGCCGCCGAGGACGGCCACAGCATCGAGGTCATCGACCTGCGCTCCATTTCGCCGATCGACTTCGACACCGTCACGGCGTCCGCCAAGAAGACAGGCCGGCTCGTGGTGGCGCATGAGGCACCGACGTTCGGCGGCATCGGCGGCGAGATTGCTGCCCGGATCAGCGAACGTGCGTTCCTCTCACTGGAGGCTCCCGTGATCCGTGTGGGCGGCTTCCACATGCCTTACCCGGTGGCCAAGGTCGAGGAAGACTACCTCCCCGACATCGACCGCATCCTCGAGGCGCTGGACCGCGCCCTGGCCTACTAGGCGCAGGCACCTTCCCCGCTCACGCTTCCCGCTCACGCTTGCCGCGAAAGAGGACACCATGACTCTGAACAAGTTCAACCTGCCCGACGTGGGCGAAGGCCTTACCGAGGCGGAAATCGTCGCCTGGAAGGTCAAGCCGGGGGACACCGTTGCCATCAACGACGTCCTGTGCGAGATCGAGACCGCCAAGTCGCTCGTTGAGCTGCCGTCCCCCTTCGCCGGCACCGTCACCGAACTGCTGGTCCCCGAGGGCGTGACCATCGACGTCGGAACCGCCATCATCAGCGTCTCTGACGCCGTCTCCGGTGACCCGACGCCGGCCGATGTCCCGGCCCCTGAAACTCCCGTCCAGCCCCTCTATGGCAAGCTTCCCGCGGACGACGGCGGCACTTCAGGCAGTGCCCTGGCCGGCGGTCCGCTGGTGGGATCTGGCCCCAAGGCCGACGCCGTCAAGCGCCGTCCCCGGAAGGCGGCACCTGCCGCCCAGGCCGGGTCAGCCCCGGTCCCAGCGATTTCGGCAAGCTCAATCACCGAAAACCCGGTGGTCGAGCCTGTCGAGACCCAGACGAGCTCAACCAGCGGAATGGTCGATAACCGGCCCACTCTCGGCGGAACGATCACAGGCCTCGTGAACCGCGTCCTGGCCAAGCCTCCCGTCCGCAAGATCGCCCGGGATCTGGGGATCGATCTCGCCGATGTGGTGGCCACCGGCTCCCGCGGCGAAGTCACGCGCGAAGACCTGGTCAGCTACCAGTCCCAGCGCGATGCAGAGCTGGACCAGGCCGAGGGCTTCTGGGGCAAGGCAGGTAAGCCCCAGGACCAGCGGATTGAACGGATTCCGGTCAAGGGCGTCCGCAAGGCGACGGCCAAGGCGATGGTGGAGTCGGCTTTCTCCGCGCCGCACGTGAGCATCTTTGTTGATGTTGATGCCAGCCGCACCATGGAATTCGTCAAGCGGCTGAAGGCTTCACGCGACTTTGAGGGAATCAAAGTCTCCCCGCTGCTGATCCTTGCCAAGGCCGTCATCTGGGCCGCCGCCCGGAACCCCAGCGTCAACGCCACATGGGTGGACAACGTGGACGGGACCGACGCCGCCGAGATCCAGGTCAAGCACTACATGAACCTCGGCATCGCTGCAGCCACCCCGCGCGGGCTGATGGTGCCGAACATCAAGGATGCGCAGGACCTGTCGCTCAAGGAGCTGGCGCTGGCCCTGAACAACCTGGCCACCACGGCCCGGGCGGGCAAGACCCAGCCAGCCGAAATGCAGGGCGGAACGCTCACCATCACCAACATCGGTGCGCTTGGCATTGATACCGGAACGCCGATCATCAACCCGGGTGAAGTGGCCATTGTTGCCTTCGGAACCATCAAACAGAAGCCTTGGGTCCTGGACGGAGAGGTCATCCCGCGCTGGATCACCACCCTCGGCGGGTCCTTTGACCACCGGGTGGTGGACGGGGACCTGTCCGCCCGCTTTATGGCCGACGTCGCCGCGATCCTTGAGGAGCCAGCGCTCCTGCTGGACTAGGACGCCGGGAGTCAGAACATCAACACCGTGAACCAAACCGCCATTCAGTCCAGGAACCGGGCAGCCAGATGGCTGACAGAGGTATTCCAACCACCGGTGGTGGTGACGCTTCAGCTCCTGGTCAGCCCTGTGGTCGAGGCCGGATTCCCAGGCACCATCGGCTATGGAGCCTTGGCTGCGCTGTTTGTGTGCGTACTGCCGCTCGTTGTACTCCTGGGGCTCGTAAGGCTGGGCAAGGTCACGGACCACCACGTCAGCAACCGCAAACAGCGGGCACCCGTGCTGCTCATGGCACTGGCGTCCGTGGCCGCCGGCCTGGTGGTGCTGCAAGCCGCCGGTGCGCCGCGAAGCGTGATGGTCATGGTGCTGGCCATAGTCGGCGGCATCGTTGTGCTGGCCGCCGTGAGCCCCTTCTGGAAGATCAGCGGCCACGCGGCGGCGGTGTCGTCGGCGGCAGTTATTTCCGTCCTGATGCTTGGTCCGGCCTGGCTGCCGTTACTCCTGCTGGTTCCCGCCGTCGGCTGGTCCCGGGTGGTGCTCCGCGCACACACCCTGGCGCAGGTGGTGGCCGGATCGCTGTTCGGCGGGATAGTGATGGCCGGCCTGTGGTGGCTTTTGCGCGGCTGGCTCCTCTAGCGGAAGCCTGGCGTCAGTAGCCGTAGGCGGAGTAGGCCGTCATCATCTCGACCATCTCGGGATTACCCGCCATGGCGCCAGCCAAGGCAGGCAATGTGGCGAACATCAGGCCGCCCAGAACCAGGGCAATGCCTGAGAGGGCCGCGAAGAATTTCCAGTCGCCGCGCAGCACGCTCTCCAGGGTCTCCGGCAGGAGCAGCCCCGGCGCGATGAGGTTGGGGGCGCTGTCCACGGAGCCGTCATCCAGCAGCGCAATGACGCGGCCGTTGCCGCGGTCCACCCGCATGGAGCAGATGTGGTTGCCGTGGCGGGCCAGGAGGATGTCGTGGCCTACAAGTTGGCGGCGCTGAAGAGTAAGCAAGGGGGCCCCTTTGGCTGGAGTGGAGAGTGGTTGTCCGCTCCGTTGAGGGCACTTCCATTTTATCGCCTGCCCGGTGCCGAAACCGGCTTTAAGGGGGTGAGAACAGACACCATGCACCGCTGCGGTGCGGCTGGTGCATGGTGTGCCGTTGCCAGTTAGTCGGCGTCGTAGGTGTTGGCGATATAGACGTCGCAGGTGGCGTTGTGGGCCACGCTGTTGGCCACGCTTCCCAGGACCCGGCCAATGCCGCGCATCCGCCGGTTGCCCACCACGATCATCTTGGCGTCCAGGCGCTCGGCTTCCTTGATGAGCGCTTCGGCAGGCTTGCCGCGGGCCGCCGAGTAGGTCACCTTGATGGAACCGGCCAGGGACTCGGCCACTGTCTTGGCAACATGCTCGGCACCGTCGGCGTCGGAAACGATCCACTGGTCGCTGCCAGAGCCGAAGATCTCGGTACGGTCGCTGTCGAAGGCTGAGACGACGTGCAGCGAGGCGCCCACGGCGGCGGCGAGATCCCGGGCCGATTCGGCGGCCTTCTTGGCGGTGCCGCTGCCGTCAACGCCAACAACAATAATTCCGCTCATGCTTTGTACTCCTCTTTCAGTTTCACTCTTGGCCACACTCAGTCCGGCCAACGTTACAGCGCTCCAAGGGCTTCGCGCAGTACCGGGGCCAAACGGCGGACACCTTCCTTGATGGCGTCGGGCGGCACCGCGCTGAACGCCAGCCGCAGCTTATTGGACGGCGAATCGGACGGTGTGAAGGCAGCCCCGGGGATAAAGACCACGCCGGCGTCGATCGCCTTCTGCAGCAGGGGATAGGTATCCACGCCTGCCGGCAGCGTGACCCAGACGAAGAAGCCGCCTTCCGGGCTGGTCCAGCTGGTGCCGGCTGGCATGTGTTCGTCCAGGGCGGCCAGCATCGCCGTGCATCGTTCGGCGTAGAGTCCGCGGTAGGTCTCGATCTGGCCCTTCCAGTCATAGTCGCTGAGGTAGGCGGACACCAGCATCTGGTTCAGCGTCGGAGGGCATAGCGTGACAGATTCGGATGCCAGGTAGTAGCGCCGCTGGAGGTGCTCCGGGACCAATGCCCAGCCGATGCGAAGACCAGGGGCGAAGATCTTGGAGAACGATCCCATGTAGATGACATCGGCGGGGTTGGCCGCGCGGAGCGGTTCCAGCGGTGTCCCGTTGTACCGGAGGAGCCCATACGGGTTGTCTTCCAGCACGAGAATATTCGCCTTCCGGCATATATCAACAACCCGCTGGCGGCGTTCCCCGGCCAGGGTGATTCCTGAGGGGTTGTTGAAGTTGGGGATGGTGTAGAGGAACTTAATGTTCTTCCCAGCTGTCTGGAGGGCGGCGATCCGGGCCTCCAACAGCTCAGGCACCAGGCCGTCGTCGTCCATCTCCACGGTGGCCACCTCCACCTGGTAGGCCTCAAACGTATTGAGGGCGCCTACATACGTGGGGTTCTCCACCAGCACCACGTCCCCCGGGTTGCAGAAGACCTTGGTGGCTACATCCTGGGCCGACTGGGAGCCCGCGGTGATCACCACATTCCGCGGGAGCGCGTCCAGAATTCCTTCAGCCGCCATCACCTCGCAGATCTGTGTGCGCAGTTCTTCCGTGCCCTGCCCGCCGCCGTACTGCAGAGCCGTGAGCCCTTCGTTGGCGATGATGCTTGCCGCCGTGGCGGCCAGCCGCTCAAGCGGAAGGGATTGCAGGTACGGACTGCCCCCGGCAAGGGACACCAGACCGGGGCGCATCGAAATGTCAAAAACGTCCCGCACTGCTGACTGCTTAATGTTGGCTGCGCGCTCCGAAAAAAGCGCCTCGTGGGGATGGGCGGCGCGGTGGGCGGACGTGGCCGCGCGCTCGATGGCATCAATGGCTTCGGCCGGTAACTGCACTTCGCCGGCATCAAGTGTTTCGTGGCTCACATCCTCAGGATACAGCCGGCAGTTGCCGATAAGGCAACATCTGTTGATCAATTGCGCTACTTGAGGCGTAGTGCGTCGGCGAGCCTCACGCCGTTGACGTAGACCTCGGCGCGGATGGCGCCCACCGAGGCGACGGCAGTCTGCGTGAGTTGGGCCTCGATGCGCGGGATGTCGCACACCCCCGCCGGACGGATCGAGCCGGACAGGTAGACCGTTACGGCCGTGCCGTCGAAGGTGCCGGACAGGAACGTGAGGGTTGAGCCGGACAGGGAGTTGTACAGGCCGGGGGCAGGTTCTGCGGCGCTGTCCAGCAGGGCGCGCATGGCATTGGCCAACGGCTCCGTGGAGCCGGCCACGGTGCGGCGGTCGCCGGCCAGGCTGTCGTTGCAGCCAAAGCGCACACCTCCGGCCCCGCCGTCCTCGAGCAGCACGTAGTAGACAGTCACCGTCTGGGATCCGCCGGACTGGCCAGGGGCCGGCTGGGGCGGGGGCGGCGCCGAAGGCTCGGGGGCCGGCGAGGGGCTTGCTCCCATGGGCGTAGTTGAACCGGGAGCCGCACCGACTCCGGGCGAAGCCGTTCCGGACGAGGGAGTGGTGCCGGAGCTCTGCTCGGGTGTTCCGGGCGTCCCGCCTGAGGCGTGGCCCGAGGGCTCGGGGGGTGAAGCGTCGGACGGGCCGGTGGTTTCGGCGGGCGCAGCGGTGACCGGCGGAGGTGCCTGCGGCTGGGGAATTGGAACCAAGGGCGGGTGGGCGCGGTCAGAGTGTTCAATGGTGGTTGCGCCGGGCGCGACGCTGCTCCCGGCAGACGGGTTGGGGTTGGGGGCGCAGCATCCCAGCCACAGCGGAAGCGTAAGTGCTGCCGCCGTCGCCATCAGCTTTCCGGCGCTCCGCCTGCCTGCCATGTCCGCACCGCGTTCCATCCCCGAATGCTTTCCGTGCATTAAACGTTACGGCGGTCCATCAGCCCTGAAAATGCCCGCGAGGTACCGGTTGGAACAAGACTTGGTCACACGTACGGGCGTGAGCGCCGGTCCGCTCACGGTGCGATAACAAATGCCCCGGCCACCTTGCGGTGCCCGGGGCTTTTGGTTGCTTGGCGCTGCTGCGTGCGGCTGCCTTACGCTGCCGGCTGGGCGACGGCGAGTGCGTCGAAGACGCCCTTGATCTGCTCCACTACCTCGGCATCGTCCTTCGGGTGCAGCTCGGCAAAGCGGACCATGGAGCCCGGGACGGCGAGCTTGACGTCCTCAAGCACCTGGGCGCCGGCAATGCCCACTGCCTTGCGGGCTTCGTCCTGTGCCCACACGCCACCGAACTGGCCAAATGCGGTACCGACGACGGCGGTGGGCTTGCCGGAGAGGGCGCCGGCACCGAAGGGGCGGGACAGCCAGTCGATGGCGTTCTTCAGCGATGCGGGCACGGTGCCGTTGTGCTCCGGGGTCACGAGGAGAATGGTGTCGGCGTCGTTGGCTGCTGCGCGGAGGGCGGCGGCCGCGGCGGGAACCTGGCCCTCGACGTCGATGTCCTCGTTGTAGAACGGGATGTTGCCCAGGCTTTCGTGGATGACCACGTCAACCTGCTCGGGAGCGTTCAGCTGGATTGCTTCGGCGAGCTTCTGGTTGGTGGATTCGGCGCGGAGGCTGCCAACAAGGGTAAGGACGGTGCTCTTCTTCGACATACGGACTCCTTTAGTGGGCCGCGGCGGGACCGCTGGCCGGTGGAAGGGTGGAGGCTTGGTGCCTTCATGGACTAAACGGACCGTAGTCCGATTATTATTCCCGGGTCTAGGATATGGACTGTGAGCTTTATCCCGCTGCTGCCCGGTTCGCTCTCCGGCCCGCCCGCTGAGCGCAGTGATGCTGCCCGGAACCGTGAGCGGCTGTTGGGCGCGGCGCGGGAGCTGATTGCCGAGTGTGGCCCGGACGCCCTGACCATGGACAGGCTGGCCGAGCGGGCCGGCGTGGGCAAGGGCACCGTCTTCCGCCGATTCGGCAGCCGCGCCGGGCTGATGATGACGTTGCTGAGCGATTCCGAGGCCGCATTCCAGGCCCGCTTTATGTTCGGCCCGCCGCCCTTGGGGCCGGGCGCCCCGGGCCTGGAGCGGCTGATCGCCTTCGGTGCGGAGCGGATCGCGTATGTGATGGAGCATGGGGACCTTGCGAGGGCCGCCGAGGCTTCGGCCCGCAGCCGGTACGAGGTCCCGGCAGCCAAGCTGTGGCAGCGCCACATCGAGCTCCTCCTCCGGGAGGAGGGCATGGATGCGGATCCGCTGCTGATGGCCATGTCCCTGACCGCAACACTGGATCCGGACCGGCTCCTGCACGCCGTCCGCGTCCACGGCCTGGCGCCCGAGCGGCTGACGGACTCCTGGCGGGAACTTGTTACGCGGGTGGTCCGCGGGCGGTAGAGTACGCCTGAATCCAGTGGCTCGTCCAGTCATATCAATTCCACTGAATTATTCATAACAATCTGATACGGAGCGCACGGATTCCGCTCAGGTGCCCGCATTTCCGACGCTACTCTGTGGTAGTTTCCTCTGGAATGTGACCCGCAACATAGTCCACCCGGACTTACTCTGCGCTGGTCGCGGGAGGCCGGCCACACGCTGGTGGAGACCCGGTGGCGGCGAGACCCGTTGCTGGCGGGGAAATCGGAAGGATCTGGAACGTGGATGTAGTGAAGGCAGGAAGTCCGTTGCCAGCCCAGGACGATCCCTTGCAGGGTTCTTCCAGAATCCCGGCGGCAACGATCCTGAAGTAGCTGCCACATGATCAGGTACCTCGCCAAGCGCGGCATCACCTACGTCTTCATGATTTTCCTGACCACGTCAGCCGGCTATTTCCTGGCGGTCAGCTCCCTCAAGCCAGCCCTCCTCGAACAGGAACGGATTCCCCGTCCCACCCCCGAGCAGGTCGCCAATTCCATGCGTCTGAAGGGTCTGGATCCGGACCTCAGCCCATGGGAGCGCTACGTTGAGTGGCTCACCGGGATCGTGACCCGCTGGGACTGGGGACGCAGCCCCAACGGCGCCTTCATCAACGCTGAATTCGGGGACCGTGTGTGGATCTCCACCCGGCTCTTCCTCGCATCCATCATCCTGACGCTGGTCATCGGCGTCGCCCTCGGGGTCTACTCGGCGGCCCGGCAGTACAAGTTCCAGGACCGCGTGATCACGTCCTATAGCTACCTCGCATACATCGTGCCCGCCCCCATTGCCTACTTCCTGGTCCAGCTTGGTGCCATCAACATCAACGAGACCGTCGGGGAGCGCATCTTCTTCGTGACGGGCATCTCCACTCCGGGCATGCAGCCCGGGTGGGCGCAGTTTGTGGACATGGTGGGCCACTATGCAGTTCCAACGATCGCCATCACCCTCGTCGGCTGGGGTTCGTACCAGATCGCGCAGCGCCAGTACTTGCTGGATAACGTCAATGCGGACTTCGTCCGGACGGCACGGGCCAAGGGGCTCACCCGGAACCAGGCCATCACCCGGCACGCCCTCCGGGTTTCTTTCATCCCGGTCGCCCAAAGCATCGCCTTCACTATCCCGGCCATCTTCGCCGGCGGCTTCTTCGCCGAGAAGATCTTCGCCTGGCCCGGAGTGGGGTCCTGGAGCATTGACGCCATCTCGCTGCAGGACGTGAATGCGGCCACGGCCACCCTCGCCTACGGCTCGGTCATCTTCGCCCTGGGCGCCATCCTCGCCGACTTCGCCACCACGCTTGTTGACCCGAGAGTGAGGGTGCAGTAGCCATGACCAACCTCAACGCCGTTGATCCGGCAGCCGTGGCGCAGGACGCGCACCTCGAAACCGATGTGGTGATCGCCAAGTCCACCATCATTTTCCGCCGCTTCATGCGGAACAAGACTGCCGTCGCCGGGCTGGCGGTTTTCCTGGGCCTCACCATCTTCTCCTTCGTCGGCGGGTACTTCACTCCTTGGGACAAGGAGACCATCGACCCGTTCAATATCGGCATGCCGCCTTCCGGCGACCACTTCCTCGGCACGTCGCAGGCCGGCATCGACCTCTACGCCATGACTGTCGAAGGCACCAGGATCTCCATCCTGATCGGTCTGATCGTGGGCCTCGTGTCCGTCCTGGTCGCCGCGGTATATGGCTGCACCATGGCCTATTTCGGCGGAAAAGTGGACAAGGTGATGCTCTTCGTCCTGGAGGCCCTCATCATGATGCCCGCCCTGCTGGTGGTGGCAGTGGCCACCAGCGGCGGAGGGGACGGCCTGAAGAAGAACCTCCCCAGCTGGCTCCTGCTGATCATCGTGCTCCTGGTGTTCAGCTGGATGGGGACCGCGCGGCTTATCCGCTCTATGTCCATGTCGCTGATGCAGCGGGACTTCGTCAAGGCGGCCCAGTACATGGGCGTCCCGCCCCGGCGCATCGTGTGGCGGCACCTGGTCCCCAACATCGGGTCGCTGCTGGTCCTGGACATCACCCGCGGCGTCACCGGGGCCATCCTGGCCGAAGTGGCGTTCTCCTTCATCGGCATCGGCATCAAGGTGCCGGATGTTAGCCTCGGCGTGCTGATTGGCGGCGCCACGTCCCAGGTCCAGACCTTCCCGTGGATGTTCTGGGTCCCGCTCACCGTGATGTTCCTGCTTACGGGGTCCCTGGCCATGATGAACGATGGCCTTCGCGACGCCTTCGACCCGAGCTCCAGTTCGGTTGGCCGGGCCAAAAAGAACAGCGCAGAGAAGAAGAGCAAATGAGCACCTTCCTTGAGCCGGCTGACCCGGCCTCCACAGCCGCTGAGCAGCTCCACATCGCCGGTCTCCACTCGCCGTCGGACGCTGTCCTGTCCGTCAGGGACCTGAACGTCAGCTTCAACTCCGAAAACGGGGCTGTGCATGCCGTCCGGGGCGTCAACTTCGACCTGATGCCCGGCAAAACGCTGGGAATCGTGGGGGAGTCCGGGTCCGGCAAATCGGTAACATCGCTGGCCATCATGGGCCTGCTGCCCGCCACCGCCGAGATCTCCGGTTCGGTCAGGCTCAAGGGCAAGGAACTGCTGGGCCTCAGCGACAAAGCCATGTGTGCGTACCGCGGCAACGACATCGCCATGGTGTTCCAGGACCCGCTGTCCTCCCTCACGCCGGTGTACACGGTGGGCACCCAGATCACCGAGGCCCTCACCATCCACAACCCCGGCATGAGCAAGGCGGCGAAGGAAACCCGCGCCGTCGAACTCCTGGCAATGGTGGGCATTCCCAGCCCCCGGAACAGGCTCAGGGCTTTTCCGCACGAGTTCTCCGGCGGCATGCGCCAGCGCGTGATGATCGCCATCGCCATCGCCAACAACCCGCGCGTGCTGATCGCGGATGAGCCGACGACGGCCCTGGACGTCACCATCCAGGCCCAGGTGCTTGAGGTGCTGCATACGGCGCAGGAGGAAACGGGCGCCGCCGTCGTGATGATCACGCACGATCTGGGCGTGGTGGCGGGCATCGCCGACGACATCATGGTGATGTACGCCGGCAAGCCGGTGGAAACCGGCAGCGTGGATGACATCTACTACGATCCCCGGATGCCCTACACGATGGGCCTGCTCGGGGCGGTGCCACGCGTGGACGTCGCGGAGAAATCCTCGCTGGTCCCCATCGACGGCATCCCGCCGAACCTCCTGCACACCCCCACCGGTTGCTCCTTCGCGCCGCGGTGCCCGCTGGTGACCGATGCCTGCCTGGACGGCGAGCCCTCTTTGAGCCCGGTTCCGGGAACTGGTTACCACCAGGCAGCCTGCATCAAATCCGGTTCCCTCGGCGGGGACGTGGATGTCCACGAGATCTTTTCCGCCCCGCCGGTCCCGGTCTCGCGCTTTGACCTCATCCCCCGCGGGGAGCGCTCAACCGTGCTGGAACTCAGGGATGTCCGTAAGCACTTTCCGCTGACCAAGGGTGCCCTGCTCAAGCGGCGCATCGGCACCGTGAAGGCCGTGGACGGCCTGAGCTTCGACATCCGCGAAGGTGAGTGCTTCTCCATTGTGGGCGAGTCCGGTTCGGGCAAAACCACCACCCTGCTGGAAATCATGGAGTTCCACAAGGACCAGGACGGCGAGGTGATCATCGGCGGCATCAGCAACAAGCAGGCCGCCGACGCCAAGACCAAAAGCGCCATGCGCCGGGAAATGCAGATGGTTTTCCAGGATCCCACCGGCGCCCTGGACCCCCGCTTCACCGTCTACGAGGTTCTGGCCGAGCCGCTCCAGAACGCCGGCATGGATAAGCGGGCCATCAAAAAACGCATCATGGAACTGATGAATCTGGTGGGCCTGCAGCCGGACCACGTCAACCGGTTCCCCAACCAGTTCTCCGGCGGACAGCGGCAGCGCGTGGGCATCGCCCGGGCACTGGCCGTGAACCCCAAACTGGTGGTCCTGGACGAGCCCGTGTCCGCGCTGGATGTCTCGGTCCAGGCCGGCGTCATCAACCTCCTGGACAAGCTCCGCGCGGAGCTGGGCCTGAGCTACCTCATGGTGGCCCACGATCTGTCCGTGGTCCGCCACATCTCCAACCGGGTGGCGGTGATGTACCTGGGCAAGATTGTGGAGATCGGGGAGGTGGACCGGGTTTTCGATAACCCACGCCACCCGTATACCCGCGCGCTGCTGTCCGCGATCCCTGTCCCGGACCCGCAGTTCGAGCGCACTCGGGAGCGGATCATCCTTCAAGGCGACCTGCCTTCTCCGTTGGATGCCCCGAAAGGCTGCAACTTCGCCACCCGCTGCCCCGTCTTCGCGGCGCTTCCCGCTGCGAAACAGGAGCATTGCCTGGCACTGGAGCCCCCGCTCGAGGCCGTGCAGCCTTCCGCTGCCGTGGAGATTTTGGAGGCCGGCCCGGCGCCTACACCGGATCAGCAGTTCGCCTGCTTCTTCCCGGATGGTGAACTGGACGAGCACATGCTGGTGGTCCACGAAACGGCGGAACCCCATGCACCCTAGATTTTTTCGACCCATCACAAGCACCACCCGCACCTATGAAGGGAAAACCATGAGGAATCTGACCAAGATCGGCGGCGCAGCGGCCATTGCCGCAGCCCTGGCGCTGACGGCCTGCGGCGGTGGCGGAACACCCACCGGACCGGAAACCGCCAAGGGGCAGGGAACGGGCAGTGACCTGGCCAAGCTCATCAGCATCAACGAGAAGCCGGCCGCTGATCTTGAGCCTGGTGGCAAGGTCACCCTGCCGCTGGGCAGCATCGGGCCGGATTTCAACGGGTTCTCCAACAACGGCAACAGCTCGGACAACTCCGCGATGATGGCCCCGATCAACCCGGTGGCCGTGAACAGTGGCGGCATCGGCGGTTGCTGGAAGGTCGACTTCGTCGGCAAGGCAACGCCGAACAAGGACTTCTGCGAGTCGGTGGAGAGCAAGGTTGTGGACGGCAAGCAGACCGTCACCATCAAGGTCAACGACAAGGCCACGTACAACGACGGCACCCCGATCGACATCAAGGCCTTCCAGAACACCTGGAACATCCTGAAGAGTCCGGATGCCGGCTACGACATTGTGAGCTCGGGGGCCTATGAATTCGTTGAGTCCGTCGAGGCTGGCAGCAGCGACAAAGAAATCATCGTCAAGACCACCCAGCCGGTTTACCCCGTGGATTCGCTCTTCTTCGGCCTGATCCACCCGGCCGTGAACACGCCTGCGATCTTCAACGAAGGCTTCGTGGGCGAAATGCATCCGGAATGGATGGCCGGCCCCTTCAAGGTGGACCAGTACGACGCCGCAGCCAAGACCGTCACCATGGTTCCCAACGACAAGTGGTGGGGCACCAAGCCGGTCCTGGAAAGCGTCGTCTTCCGCCAGCTGGAAACCAGCGCACAGATCGCTGCTTTCAAGAACGGCGAGATCGATGCCATGTCCGCCAACACCATCGCCCTGTACAAGCAGCTTGAGGGCACCAAGGACTCCGAGGTCCGCCGTGGCCAGCGCCTCTTCGCCGGTGGCATGAACATCAATGCCCAGAAGATCACCGACGTCGCCGTTCGCGAGGCCATCTTCGCCGCTGTTGACCGCGAAGCCCTCCGCAAGGTCCGCTTCAATGGCCTGAACTGGGAAGAGCCCAGCTCCGGTTCCATGATGGTCCTGCCGTTCTCGGACTACTACCAGGACAACTACCCTGTGAAGGAAACCGGCGCGGACGTTGCCAAGAAGGTCCTGACCGACGCTGGCTACGCGCCGAACGCCGCCGGAATCATGGAGAAGGACGGCAAGCCCGCCGCCTTCAAGATCAGCAACTTCGGTGACGACCCCACCACCCTCGCCTTCACCCAGACCCTGCAGAAGCAGCTCCAGGCCGGCGGCATGGATGTTGGTATTGACCAGCGTGCCTCCGCCGACTTCGGCAAGGTCATCGGCGGCCGCGACTTCGACATGAGCGTCTCCGGCTACACCGTTGGCCCGGATTCCACCGATGCCGTCAAGCAGTACTACGACTCCAAGGTCAACGAAAACGGTCTTGGCGATGCCGAGCTGGACAAGAAGATCGCCGATCTCGCCTCCATCGAGGACAACGCCGAGCGCAACAAGGCAGCCATGGAAGTTGAAAAGGAGCACATGGCCAAGTACTTCTCCATGGGTGTTGTGATGAACGGCCCGCAGATCTCCTTCGTCCGCACCGGCCTGGCCAACTACGGCCCGTCCCTGTTCCAGAGCCTCTCCCAGGTTCCGGACTGGTCCACCCTGGGCTGGATCAAGAAGTAACACCCTCCCTGCAACGCTCTCTCACTTAACGCAGGGTTTTCGCCAACGCTCTCTCACTTCCGGCCAGTCATCCGCGGGAGGTGAGAGAGCGTTTGGCTTTAATGCACATTAAGCCTGTATGCCCCTTGCGGGGCGCCCGTTCCGGGCTGAAAATGTGCCTGTGGTCGCCTGCCGACGCCGTAGTCACTATGGTTCTTTCAGTCCGTCATTAAGCCGGGCGCCGGGGATCACGCCGTGGGCCCTTCACTGTTTCCTTTTACCGAGAACGAGGACTAGATTCCGATTTTTCCCGGTGATCCCCGCGGGCGGCCGCTTCGATAATCAGAAGTTCCGCTCTGTGAGGAGATGAGCAGTAGCCATGCTGGCTGAAACCCAGGATGAGGATCAGATCATTGCCAGAGTCGCCGCGATCGACATTGGCAAGGCCGAACTCGTGTGTTGTGTCCGGGTCCCCGCGGAAGGGGACCGGAGGAAACGGTTGCAGGAGGTGTCCACGCACTCCACGATGACGCGGTCGTTGATGGAGCTGGCCAACCATCTCGTGGACCTCCGGATCGAGCGGGTCGTGATGGAGGCGACTTCGGACTATTGGAAGCCGGTGTTTTACCTCCTGGAGGCGCACGGGCTCGAGCCGTGGCTGGTCAACGCCCGCGACGTGAAGCATCTGCCGGGCCGGCCGAAGACGGACGTGCTCGATTCCGTGTGGCTGTGCAAGGTCGCCGAGCGGCAGATGCTGCGGCCCAGTTTCGTCCCGCCTGCCCCGATCCGCCGGCTGCGGGACCTGACCCGGTACCGCGCTGATCTGGTCGGAACCCGGACCGCGGAGAAGAACCGGGTCGAAAAACTCCTCGAGGACGCGTGCATCAAGCTCTCCGTCGTCGCTTCGGATATTTTCGGGGTGTCCGGGCGGGAAATGATGGCGGCGCTCATCGCCGGCGAACGGAACCCGAGTAGGCTCGCGCAGCTGGCCCGGACCCGGATGCGGGGGGAAGATCAGCGAACTTGAGGAGGCCTTCACCGGCCAATTTGATGACCACCACGCCTTCCTGCTGGCCCGGATGCTGGCAAGGATCGACGGCATCGATGCCGATATCGCCGCGGTCGATGAACAGATCGAGGGGCAGTTGGCCCCTTTCGCGGCGGCAGCGGAACGCCTGGATGAGATCCCGGGCATCGGCCCCGTCGCTGCTGCCGCTATTATCGCCGAAATCGGGGTAGACATGACCCGGTTCCCGACCGCGGGGCACCTGTGTTCCTGGGCGAAGTTCTCCCCGGGCATCAACTCCTCCGCGGGGAAGACCAAGGGAAACGGCTCGACCGGACACGGCAACCGCTATCTCGCCCGGGTCCTGGGCGAGGCCGCCGTCGGGGCCAGCAAAACTCACACCTTTCTGGGCGAACGCCACCAGAGGATCGCGCGGCGGCGGGGCAAGAAACGCGCTATCGTCGCCACCGGACGTTCCATCCTCGTGATCATCTGGCACCTGCTCCAAGACCCGGACGCCCGGTTCAACGACCTCGGCCCCGACTACTTCAGCCGCCGCACCGACCCCGAGAGCAGAAAACGAGGCCACATCCGCCAGCTCGAAGCCCTCGGCTACACCGTCACCCTCGCACCCGCAGCCTGACCCTACCCCGTCTTCATACCAACACCAACACCCGCCAGACCACGACGGAGTGCACCACAGTGCGCACCGACCGCGGTCACGTCCCCTCCATTTTCGGACTAGTGAGAGAGCGTGCGGGTACCGTTTCCCCTATGACCTGGACTGAACCCGAACACCGTATCCGCACCGCCGTCGTCGGCTATGGACTCTCAGGGAGCGTTTTCCACGCGCCGCTCATCGCGGCGGATCCCCGCTACGCGCTGGACGTGATCGCGACGTCCGACGCCGGCCGGCAGGCCGCCGCGACGCAGCGGTACACCGGCACCAAAACAGTGCCCGACGGCGATGCGGTCCTTGCGCTCGCCAGTGACCTTGATCTTGTGGTGCTGGGGACCCCGCCGGCCACTCACTTCCCGCTGGCGAAGGCCGCCCTGGAGGCCGGGCTGGATGTCGTGGTGGACAAGCCTTTCGCGGTCCGATCTGCCGAGGGGCAGGAACTGATCGCCCTCGCGGAGCGGCTGGGCCGGGTGCTCACGGTCTTCCAGAACCGGCGTTGGGACGGCGATTTCCTCACGGTCCGGAAATTGCTGGCCGGCGAAGCACTGGGCAGCGTGACCCGCTTTGAGTCCAGCTTCGAGCGCTGGTCCCCGGACATCTCCAAGGCGTGGAAAGCCAGCGCCACGGCGGCGGACGGCGGCGGCGTGCTGTTCGACCTGGGCACGCACCTTATCGACCAGGCGCTTTTGCTTTTCGGTCCAGCCGCCGTGGCCCACGCGGAACTGCAGGCGCGGCGTCCGCACGAGAAGGTGGACGATGACGTTTTCCTGGTGCTCAACCACGACTCCGGGGTGACCAGCCACCTGAGCATGAACATGCTTTGCGCCCAGCAGGGCCCGCGCTTCCGCATTCTCGGAGCCACTGGCGCGTTCACCAAGCACGGGATCGACCCTCAGGAACCGTACATCGTTGCCGGCGGCAGCCCGCTGGACACTGAGTACGGCATTGAGGCACCGGAATGGGCAGGATCCCTGGGCCGCGACGGCCACCTCGATCCGCTGCCCACGGAACGAGGTGCCTACCCCGAGTTCTACCGGCTCCTGGCAGCCAAGATCGACGACGGCGGAACCGCCTCCGCGCTGCCCCTCCCGGTAGACCCGGCAGACGCCGTCGAGGTGCTGAAGATTATCGAATCAGCCCGGGCCTCCGAAACCGCCGGCTCTTGAAATTGCGTGAGGTGAGTCACTAATGTCACTTGTTGCGGGTGATACCGAATTGTTGGGCAGGTGTAGCCCGGAAGGATCCGAGGCAAACAGCCGTCAGGATCGTGATCGATTGACTCTTGCCAGCGGCACCTGCGATCGCGTGGTGCCCGCCGGCAGAATTGGAGCAACACCATGCAAAGATTCACCAAGCTTGTGGCGCCAATCGGGGCATTCGCCCTCGCCATTGGCCTTTCGACCGCCGCGGCTCCTGCGGCGTTATCGGCCAATGGACAGCCTGCCAAAACCGGAATGCAGGCAAATGCCCAAGCGGGAACCCAAACCTACATCGTCCTGTACAAGGCCAACGGGGTTTCCGGCAGGTCGCTTGCGGCTGTGCGGGACGCTGGCGGCACCGTGGTGCAGGCCTATCCGCAGATCGGTGTGGCTATCGTGAAGTCAGACCGAGGCGGCTTCGATGCGGCCCTGCGCGCGGCAGACTCTTCCGTTAAGGGGGCCGCTTCCACAGCAGGCTTCGCCGTGGCTGTCGAAGACGACAACTCCGGTGCGGCTGTGGCGGCCATAGCACCCGGCACCCCGGCACCCGGTGACGACAACCTGGCCGCGCTCCAATGGGATATGGACCAGATCCAGGCCCCGGCGGCGGCGCGCGCCATCAACGGCGGCAGCGCCTCGGTGGTGGTGGGCGACATCGACACCGGACTGGACTACACGCACCCGGACCTGGCTCTGAATGTTGACTTCTCCAAGAGCGTTTCCTGCGTTGGCGGCGTCCCGGACCAGACCCCGGCGGCCTGGATGGATAACAACGGCCACGGCACCCACACGGCCGGCACCATTGCCGCCGCGAAGAACGGCATCGGCATGGTGGGCGTTGCGCCCAACGTAAAGATTGCAGGGATCAAGGCCGGCAATGATGACGGCTTCTTCTTCCCCGAGGCCGTGGTCTGCGCCTTCATGTGGGCAGGATCGAACGGTATCCAGGTCACCAACAACAGCTACTTTGCCGATCCCTGGCTCTTCAACTGCAAGAATGACCCCACCCAGCGGGCCATCTGGGAAGCCGAGCGCCGGGCCATCAAGTTTGCCCAGCAAAACGGCACCACAATTGTGGCCTCGGCAGGCAATCAGTCAGACGACCTGGCTCATCCCACCCAGGATGTCACCAGCCCGGATAACACCACCCCGGTCACGCGCGACATCACCAACGCCTGCGCCGTGGTTCCGGTGGAAGTTCCCGGCGTGATCGGCGTGAGCGCCAACGGCAACAAGCTGATCAAGTCGTTCTACTCCAGCTACGGTGTGGGCGCCGTCAGCGTGATCGCGCCTGGTGGAGACTCGATCCTGCAGCAGACGGCGGCCGCCATTAACGGCCGCGTGCTCTCCGCTTGGCCGTCCGCCGCACCGTGCGCCAGCAGGGTGATCGACTCGAGCGGCGCCACGTACTGCTACCTGCAAGGCACATCGATGGCCGGACCTCACGTTGCCGGTGTCGCGGCGCTGGTGGTCAGCACCGGAGTCAGCAACCCGGGCACCGTGGCATCGCGGATCAACACCACCGCCGACAAGATGGACTGCCCGGCTGACATGAGTGTGTACGCCCCGTTCCCTGCAACGGACAACGGCGCACCTCAGGTGTGCCAGGGCGGTGCCGGCTACAACGGGTTCAACGGCCACGGCCAGGTGAACGCTCTCCGCGCGATCGGCGGCTAACCCTGTCGAAGTCCGCCGGATTGGCAGTCATCCAACGCGTGCTGCTCCTTCGTCGCTTTGACGCACGCTTACTGGATGGCTGCCAATCCGGCGATAAGTGCGCAGCGATTCCCGCGGTCGTTCTCGCACCATGGGGAGAGTTACGCGGAAACCAGCTCGTGCCAGTCCGAAACGAGGGGCAGGTTGTGCGCCTCGGAGACCGAGCGGTGAGCAACCTTTCCGCCGGCGATGTTGAGGCCGGCGGCGAGGGACGGGTCGCGGTCGAAGGCGGCCTTGACGCCCAGGTTGGCCAGGGCCACGGCGTAGCGCAGGGTGACGTTGGTCAGCGCGTAGGTGGAGGTGTTGGGTACGGCGCCCGGCATGTTGGCAACGCAGTAGAAGATCGTGTTGTGGACCTTGTACGTCGGTTCCTGGTGTGTGGTGGGGTGCGTGTCCTCGAAGCAGCCACCCTGGTCCACCGCGATGTCCACGAGCACGGAGCCGGGCTTCATGCGGGACACGAGTTCGTTGCTGACCAGCTTGGGGGCCTTGGCGCCGGGGATCAGGACGGAGCCGATGACGAGGTCGGCGTCGACGACGGACTTCTCGATCTCGTAGGAGTTGGAGGCAACTGTCTTGAGTCGGCCCTGGTACTGGGCGTCGAGCTCGCGGAGGCGGTTGATGTTGATGTCCAGGATGGTGACGTCGGCGCCCAGGCCCAGGGCCATCGCGGCGGCATTGGTGCCGGCAACACCGGCGCCCAGGACAACCACCTTGGCCGGGCGGACGCCCGGTACGCCGCCGAGCAACACGCCCTTGCCGCCGGCGGGTGCCATCAGGGAGGTGGCCCCGACCTGCACGGACAAACGGCCGGCAACCTCGGACATGGGGGCCAGCAGCGGCAGCGTGCGGCCTTCCTGCACGGTCTCGTAGGCGATGGCGGTGACGCCGGAGTTGATGAGCGCTTGCGTGAGCTCCGGTTCGGCGGCGAGGTGGAGGTACGTGAAGAGGATCATGCCCTTGCGGAAGCGGTGGTACTCGGCCTTGATGGGTTCCTTGACCTTCATGACCATGTCGGCCCGGCCCCAGACGTCGTCGGCTTCGGCAACGATTTCGGCGCCGGCGATCGCGTATTCCTCGTCCGTGATCCCTGAGCCCAAGCCTGCGCCGCGCTCTACCAGGACCGTGTGGCCGTGGGTGCGGAACTCGTGAACGCCAGCAGCGGTGATGGCGACGCGGAATTCGTTGTTCTTGATCTCTTTGGGGACACCGATGATCATTTGTGGCTCCATATTCTCGGGCCGGGTAGGCCCGAAATTGCGGGGGAAGTTGTGATTCCAGAATAAATCCGGTTGTGACCCAACTGACAGGAAAGCAGGGTTCGGGGCGCGTAAGCTCCCCGTGATTCCGGGAATTTCTGCTTTCGTGGGTCGACAAATGTTCAGCGTCAGGGCGTCAGGTGTCGCCTGCTGTTCGTTCGCCGGGATGCCTGCCGGAGCAGTAGGGTTACCCCATGCAGCAGGACGTGGAACAACTGGTGGAGCAGGTGGCGCAGAAGCTTGGCCGGGGGCTGTCGCTGGAGGACCTGGACGGCCTGCTGCTCGCTTACAGCTCCAACCAGTCCCACGCGGACCGGGTCCGGGTGAACTTTTTGTTGAGCAAGCGGGTCCCGGCCGATGTCAGCGCCTGGCAGCTTTCCCATGGCATCGCCACGGCGGTCCGCCCGGTAGCGATTCCCGCCAACCAGGAGCTCGGGATGCTGGGCCGGGTGTGCGTCCCCTTGATGGTGCGCGGTTTCCGCGTCGGCTACCTCTGGGTGCAGCAGGACTCGGCAGAGGAAAGTCCGACGGCGATCCTCTCCCAGTTGCCGGACGTGACCCCGGAGATCGAGCTGCTTTCCGGCCTGCTGCTGGACTCCAACACCGCCGAGTCCGAGTTTCGGCGGGGCCGCGAACGCGAGTTCCTGGCCGCCTGTTCCGGCGAGGCCAACGCGGTGGCCGCCGTGGCGGGCTGGAAGGAAATCCAGGGCAAGGGGCCGTGGCAGATGGTCACGGTGCTCGACGCCGATGGCTGGGCCGGCGGCCCGGATCCCATCGCTTCCACGCTGATCCACCGTTCAGCCGCCCTGCAGGCCACGGTGGGGGTGGACGTGGCGCTGTTCAGCGCCGGCACGGAAACCCATTCGGTGGTGCTGTTCCGTGAGTCGGTGGGCCGGGCCAACCATGCCCAGGTGCTGGTCCACTACCAGCTGGAGCTGGCCAAACGCTCGGGCCGGCCGGTGCACCGGATCATCCTGGGCATCAGTGAGGGTTTTGCCAAGCCGCGCGAGCTTGCCGAGGCCTACCGGCAGTCCCGGCTGGCGGCGCAGGCGGCGGCTGTGGACCCCCAGCTCGGCGAGCTGGTGGACTGCCGTGCCACCGGGGTGTACCAGCTGCTGGCATCGGCGGGCGGGGGAGCCGGCGCCTGGGCTGACTCCGGGTCCGTCTATGTGCGGACGCTGGAGGACCACGACCGTAACGATGAGCTTCTCCCTGTACTTGAGCTCATCTATGACAACGACGGCTCGGTCCAGGACGTGGCCACCAAACTCCACCTGCACCGCAGCAGCATCTACAACCGGCTGGGCCGCATCCGGCAGCTCCTGGGCGTGGACCCGCTGAAGGGGATGCCCCGGCTGGAACTCCACGCTGCACTGAAGATGCGGCGCTGGGCGGCGCGCCCGCGGATCTAGCTCGCGCGCCGGGACTCAACACCCGGGACCCGCCCACCCCTGAGCCAGCTCACGACGGGGCTAGGCCTGCTCTGGCTGCTCTGGCTTCTTCTGCCGGTCCAGCCAGGCCATGATGGCGGCCAGCCTGATCCGGCGGTGCGTGCCGCGGTATTCCACGGGGATCTCGCCGCGATCGGTCATGTTGCGCAGGTACGTGTGGGAAATCCCGGCGAGTTCGGCCGCCTGGGAGGTGGTGAGCATTTCCTCCACGCTGCTGACGGTCACCGCTTCGCCGCGGCCCAGCCGAGCGAGCAGGTCCACAACCGCGTCCCTCGCCTGGGGCGTCAGCCGGTGGACCGTGCCGTCCACGAACACGGTGATGTCGTTGCTGTCCTGGAGGGAACGCGCGAGGTTCAGGGCGTCGTCGGCGGGCAGGCCAGCCGTGACGCGTGGAGCTATCAGTGCCATGCCAGAAGCCTAACCCGCGCACTTCCGGGCGGCGGCGGTAAGCTCGCGGGATGAAGCTCAGTGATGGCGAGGACATTGAATCCGGCGGGCTAGCGGGCAGGCTGTACCGCTCCGTGGCGCCAGCAGGCGATGTGCAGCGACCGACGTATGTCCTTCTCCACGGCATCGGCGTTTCCCACCGCTACTTCGCTCGGCTGCACCGGGAGCTGTCCCTCGCAGCCGACGTCTACTCCTTTGACCTCCCAGGGTTTGGCGACGCGCCCAAGCCCCGGCGCCAGGTGCCGGTGGGTGAGTATGTGGCTTTTGTGCGGGCAGCGCTTGCCGCCGCCGGCGTGACGTCCTGCGTGGTGATCGGGCATTCCATGGGAACCCAGCATGCCGTTGAACTCGCCCTGCAGGAGCCGGAGCTCGTGGACGCCGTGGTGCTGATGGGTCCCGTGGTGGACCCCCGCCGCAGGTCGGTTGCGCGGCAGGCGCTGGCGTTGACCCGCGACGCCATGTTCAGCGAGAGCCCGTCGGCGAATGCCATCGTCTTCGCGGACTATTTCCGGGCCGGCCCACGCTGGTACCTCACCGAGCTGCCAGTGATGATGCAGTATCCCCTTGAGGCCAGGATCCGCGGAATCAGCCAGCCGCTGCTGGTGTTGCGGGGCAGCAGGGACCCGGTGGCCGGGCCCGACTGGTGCCGTCGGCTGGCTTCCCAGGCCCCCCAGGGCAGCATGACGGAAATCTCCGGCCATGGCCACGTTTTCCAGCACACTGCCCCGGGACCAGCGGCCGCCGCGATCACCAGCTGGGCCCCTATTCGGCGTCGAGGTCCGTTTCCAGGAGCTTGACCAGCGAATCCAGTGCCGCGTCGGCGCCGTCACCTTCAGCCCGGAGCACCACAACATCGCCCTTGGCGGCGCCCAGGGTCATCAGCGACAGGATGCTGGATGCGTCCAGTGCGTCGTCCTCCGGGTCGCCCTGCATGGCAATCGTGACCTCAACTCCCACGCCTCCGGCGGCTTCCGCAAACAGCGCGGCGGGGCGCGCGTGCAGGCCGGAGCGGCTGGCGATGGTGGCGATGCGTTCGGGCATTGTTCCTCCTGGTGGGTGCTTCTTTGTGGCTAGCGGCGGGCGGTGGGTCGAAGGCGGGCGGTTGGTACGAACCGGCCGGTCAGAGGCCGAGTTCCTCAAGGACGGGCAGTTTTTCCCGTACCCAGGCCTTGGCTTCGGTGGCGCTGGGCGCGGACAGCGCCAGCTTGGCCAGCTGCTGCGCCTCGGCCAGCGTAACGGTCTTCAGCACCGCGGCCACGGCGGCCAGGGACCGCGCGGTCATGGACAGCGTGTTGACGCCAAGCCCGGTAAGTACGACGGCGAGGGCCGGGTCAGCGGCCGCCTCACCGCAGACGCCCACGGGTTTGTTGTGGCCTTCCGCGCGGGAGCCTTCCACGGTCAATCCCACCAGGCGCAGCACGGCGGGCTGCCAGGGTGTGTTCAGTCCTGCCAGCGGGCCGAGTTGGCGGTCGGCCGCCATGGCGTACTGCGTGAGGTCGTTGGTACCCAGGCTCGCGAAACCCACCTCGCGCAGGATGGCCTCGGCGGTGAGTGCGGCGGAGGGGACTTCAACCATCACGCCGGGCGTATTGATGCCGGCGTCGGTGCACATAGAGGCGAAGCGGGCCGCCTCTTCCGCCGTCGAGATCATTGGGGCCATGACCCACACGTCCGCTTCGGACTGCTTCTCGGCCAGGGCGATGGCTTCCAGCTGGCGGTCCAGCACGCCCGGTGTGGTGAAGTCCGTGCGGTAGCCGCGGACGCCCAGGGCAGGGTTGGGCTCCGTGGAGTCGGTCAGGAACGGAAGCGGCTTGTCGGCGCCGGCGTCGAGCGTACGCAGAACCACTTTTTTGCCCGGGAAGGCATCAAACACGCTCTTGTACGCGGCTGCCTGCTCTTCCACGGAGGGTTCGGTATCGCGTTCCAGGAAGCAGAATTCGGTGCGGAAAAGGCCCACGCCCTGGGCGCCCAGCTTGGCGGCCGCCTCGGCGTCCTTGCCGCCGCCCACGTTGGCGAGGAGCGGCACCAGGTGGCCGTCCGCCGTCGTGCCCGTGCCACTGAACTCGGCCAGCAGGGAAGCTGTGGCCGCCCATGCATCCGCTGCGGCACGCAGCGAGCCATCGGGATCGGCGGTGATGCTGCCTGCGGCGCCGTCAACATAGACTTCCGTGCCGTCAGGGAGTTCGTCCACTCCGATAGCAGCCACGACGGCCGGCAGGCCAAGCGAACGCGCAATGATGGCGGTGTGGGACTGTGGGCCGCCGCCGGCTGTTACGAGTGCCAGGACCTTGTTCGGGTCCAGGGTTGCGGTGTCGGCCGGTGCCAGGTCCTCGGCAACCAGGATGAAGGGCGTGCTGGAGGTGGGGATGCCGGGCGCAGGGACGCCGCGGAGTTCCGCCACGATCCGGGCGCGGACGTCCAGGACGTCGGTGGCGCGTTCGGCCATGTAGCCGCCAAGGTTATGGAGCATCTCCGCGACGGAGGAACCGGATTCCCAGATGGCGCGCTCGCTCGAGAGACCGCGGGCAATGAGCTTGGCCGCGCCCTTGATCAGCATGGTGTCCTTGGCCATCAGCGCTGTGGCCTCCAGGACGGCCTTGCCATCTCCGGTGGCGTGCGCGGCCCGGGCCTTAAGTTCGTCGTGGACGGACTGAGAGGCTGCCTTGAGCCCGGCCGTGGCTTCTTCGGCGGACGTACCGCCGGCCAGCTGCTCACCTGCAGGGGGTTCGCTGATCGGTTTGGGCATCTGCCGGACGGTTCCGATGATGCGGCCGGGGCTGACGCCAACTCCTGGGAAGGTCTGCACTGAAGGTCCTCATTCTCTGCCGGTAGCCAGGCCCGCCTAGGTTATCCCGGCGCCATGCCGGGGCCGCCGCGACCACTATGTGCGAGGGCGGAAACGTGCCTGAAAAAATTGTATGTGATTCAGTTCATATAGCAATGCTATAGGTGATAGGGTAGCGGCTATGAGTTTGGATGGCCAGCTTCCCCCCAAAATGCGTCTGTTGCGTGCAGCGGCCGAATTGCTGGCAAAGTCCGCGGGAGCATCCGTCTCCACCCGCCAGATCACGCAGCTGGCAGGGGTTACGGCGCCCACGCTGTACCACCACTTCGGTGACAAGGAAGGTCTCTTCGACGCCGTCGTCGCCGCAGGTTTTGAAGAGTATGTTGCGGGCGAGAGGGACTTCGCCCCGTCCGGAAATCCGCTGGAAGATATCCGGCGGATGTGGGATAACCACGTCCAGTTCGGGCTCAAGCAGCCGGAACTGTACCTGGTGATGTTCGGCAATATCCGCCCGGAAAGCCGCCCCGCCATCGTTGCCGATGCCGAGGCGCTCATGGAGGAGATGCTGAACAAGGCAGCGGCAGCGGGCCAGCTGAACGTCCAGCCGCGCGAAGCAGCCAGGTCCATCCTGGCCGCCAACGTGGGTGTGACCCTGATGCTGATTGCGGAACCCGCCGCCGAACGGAACCTTGAACTGTCCACCATGACCCGGGACGCCATGATCTTTGCGGTGTCTGCGGCACAGGCCGAAGGGGCAGCCCCGGAAGACTCCGGCAAGTCCTCGGTGGTGGTGGCTGCGATTGCCCTGAATGCCGCACTTCAGGCTTCGCACTCAGACCAGCTTTCAAGCTCGGAACTCAAACTTTTCCTCGAATGGCTTCACCGAATCTCCACCAACACGTCGTCGTAAGTATCGGACCCATCCTGCGCTGCAGCAGGAATGACGGTTAGGAAAGCACATGGCAACAGAGACAGTTGCGAAACCCCGCACCAGCCTGCGGGTTCACGTCCAGAAGTTCGGGACGTTCCTGTCCGGCATGATCATGCCCAACATCGGCGCGTTCATCGCGTGGGGCCTCATCACGGCCCTCTTCATTGAGAAGGGCTGGATCCCGGTCCCTGCCTTGGGCGGCTTCGGCACCAACGCCGAGGGAGTGCCCAATGTGGGCCTCGTTGGCCCCATGATCACATACCTGCTGCCGCTGCTGATCGCCTACACCGGCGGCCGGATGGTCTACGACGTCCGAGGCGGCGTGGTGGGAGCCATCGGCACTATGGGCGTCATTGTGGGCGCCGGCATCCCGATGTTCATCGGCGCCATGATCATGGGCCCCCTCGGCGGCTGGACCATGAAGAAGATCGACCTCCTGTGGGAGGGCAAGATCCGCCCCGGCTTCGAGATGCTGGTCAACAACTTCTCGGCCGGTATCTGGGGCGCGCTGCTGGCGATGCTGGGCTTCTACGGCATCTCGCCGCTGGTCCAGGCCTTCAGCACGGCCGCCGGCAACGTGGTCCAGTTCCTGGTCAACAATGGCCTGCTGCCGCTCACCAGCATTTTCATCGAGCCCGCCAAGGTGCTGTTCCTGAACAACGCCATCAACCACGGCGTGCTGACCCCGCTGGGCATCCAGCAGTCGCTGGAGCAGGGCAAGTCCATCCTGTTCCTGCTTGAAGCCAACCCCGGCCCCGGCATGGGCATCCTGCTCGCGTACATGTTCTTCGGGAAGGGCCTGGCCAAGGGTTCGGCCTCCGGCGCAGCGATCATCCACTTCTTCGGCGGCATCCACGAAATCTACTTCCCGTACGTCCTGATGCGCCCGCTGCTGATCCTGGCCGCGATCGCCGGCGGCATGACGGGTATCGCCACCCTGGCCATCACCGGCTCCGGCCTCGTTGCGCCGGCGGCGCCTGGTTCAATCATCGCCGTGCTCGCCCAGACGTCCCGTGACAGCTACGTCGGGGTGATCCTCGCGGTGGTGCTCGCCACCTCGGTTTCGTTCCTGGTGGCCTCGGTGATCCTGAAAACCACCAAGCACAGCGACGAGGTGGACCTGAGCGATGCCACGTCCAAGATGGAAGCGATGAAGGGCAAAAAGAGCTCCGTCTCCTCGGTGCTGACCGGCGCCGGTGCAGGCGTGGGCACGGCTGTCCTGGCCGGCCCCATCAAGAACATCGTGTTCGCCTGCGACGCCGGCATGGGCTCCAGTGCCATGGGCGCCTCGGTGCTGCGGAACAAGATCAAGGCTGCCGGCTTCCCGGACGTCAAGGTCACCAATGCGGCGATCGCCAACCTCAGTGACACCTACGACGTGGTGATCACGCACCAGGACCTGACCGAACGCGCCAAGCCCGTCACGTCCAGCGCCGCGCACTTCTCGGTGGATAACTTCATGAACAGCCCGCGGTACGACGAGATTGTGGAACTGGTCAAGGAGCACAACACCGAAGGCGCAACGCCCGACGCCGGTGCTGCCGCCGCCGGTGCTGCCGGCACCGCAGCTGGCGCCGGCCACGGCGCGCACGTTGCCAGTGCCCCGGTGAATGCGGCACCCGCCGCTGGCAACGGTACGGCACCCACCGCCGTCGCGCCGTCGGACATCCTCGTGGCCGACAGCGTCATCCTCAACGGCACCGCCACCACCCGTGACGCGGCCATCGACGAAGCAGGCCAGCTTCTCCTGGCCCGCGGCGCCGTGGACGAGGGCTACCTCGCGGCCATGCACGAGCGCGAGGAATCCGTATCCACGTACATGGGCAGCTTCCTGGCCATCCCGCACGGCACCAACGCCGCAAAGGACCACATCCTGAAGTCCGCGGTGTCCGTGATCCGCTACCCGGACGGCATCGACTGGAACGGTAAGCAGGTCAAGTTTGTGGTGGGCGTGGCCGGCATCAACAACGAACACCTCCACATCCTGTCCTCCATCGCGAAGGTCTTCACCGACAAGGCCCAGGTGGCGCAGCTGGAAGCGGCCACGTCCGTTGAGGAAGTCCTGGAGCTGTTCGGAAAGGTGAACGCATAGTGAAGGCAGTACATTTCGGAGCCGGGAACATCGGCCGCGGCTTTGTGGGGCTGCTGCTGCACCAGGCCGGTTATGAGGTGGTCTTCGCGGATGTCGCGGACGCACTCATCGACCAGCTCGCGGCAGCAGACAGCTACAACGTCCACGAGGTGGGGGAGAACCCCATCGTCCGGACGGTGGACAACTTCCGCGCACTGAACTCCGGCACGCAGGAAGCGGCGCTGGTGCGGGAAATCGCGACGGCGGACATTGTCACCACAGCCGTGGGGCCGCACATCTTGAAGTTCGTGGCCCCCGCCATCACCAAGGGCATCGCGGCGCGGGCTGCCGGGCTGGCGCCGCTGCAGGTCATGGCCTGCGAGAACGCCATTAACGCCACGGACATCCTGCGGGCCGAAGTCGCCGCCCTTTGGGACGACGCCGCCGGCTCCCTGGACGACGCGGCGGTGTTTGCGAACACCGCCGTGGACCGGATTGTGCCCAACCAGGCGCCGGGCCAGGGCCTGGACGTCACGGTGGAGACGTTCTACGAGTGGGTCATCGACCGGACAGCGTTTGGCGATGCGGCCCCGGTCATCCCAGGCGCAACCTTCGTGGACGAGCTCTCGCCCTACATCGAGCGGAAGCTCTTCACCGTGAATACGGGGCACGCCTCCGCTGCGTACTTCGGCTTTGAGGCCGGGCTGGAAAAGATCTCCGAGGCCATGGCCGACCAGGACGTGGCGGAAGACGTCCGCGCGGTCCTCGAGGAAACCAAGCAGCTCCTTGTGGCCAAGCACGGCTTCAACAACGATGAGCAGGAGGCCTACGTCCAGAAGATCCTGGTCCGGTTCTCCAACCCACATCTGCCGGACACCGTGAACCGGGTGGGCCGCGCCCCGATGCGCAAGCTCAGCCGGCACGAACGGTTCATCGGCCCGGCTGCCGAACTGGCCGAACGCGGGATCGTGCCGGAGGCGCTCCTGGGTGCCATCGCCGCTGCCCTGCGCTTCACCGACCCCGCCGACGCCGAGGCCACCGAGCTCGCGCAGATCCTGGCGGCATCATCGGCGGCTGACGCCACGGCCAAGATCACCGGGCTGGCGCCGGAGCACCCGCTGTTCGCGGCGGTGTCCACGCTGGTGGAGGAACGCCAGGCGGAAGGGGCGAAGGCCCCGGCCTGACCCTCTCTCACTTCCTGCGGGTTTTCCCGGAACCCTCTCTCACTTCCTGCGGGTTTTTGGCCAACGCTCTCTCACCTGTGAACTGCATGGATGAGCGAGCGTTGGCGTTTTAAGGCACCGAAAGTGAGAGAGGGTCTCGGGGGGATAGGGTCGCAAGCCTTGTGGAATGCTGGGGAGATGACCACGAACCCCGGCGCCCTGACCGCCTTGCTGACTGCCGACGTCGACGGCGGGACCTTCCGCCTCAGGCACGCCGTGTCCGGGGACCTGCCTGCCATCGTGGCTCTGCTGGCCGACGATTCCCTGGGCGCCAGCCGCGAACTGGGCCACGGGATGGAGCCCTACGAGCGGGCCTTCGAAGCGATCGACGCCGACCCCTGCCACCTGCTCGTAGTGGGGGAGTACGACCCGATGGGGGCAGCCGACGGCCCCGTCGTGGCCACCTTCCAGCTGAGTTTCCTGCCCGGCATTTCGCGGCAGGGCTCCTGGCGCTCGCAGCTTGAGGCGGTCCGCGTGGCGGGCAGCCTTCGTGGCCAGGGCCTGGGAAACCTGATGGTGGGGTGGGCCATCGACGAGTCCCGGCGCCGCGGCTGCACGCTGATGCAGCTGACCACGCACAAGACCCGGACGGCCGCCCACCGGTTCTACGAACGCCTCGGCTTTGACGCCAGCCATGAGGGCATGAAGCTCACGCTCTGACCCCGGGACGCTATGCCTTCTTGGAACCCTTGGGCACAAACAGCGTCTCGGCCTGCTCCAGGGACATGCCGTTGGTCTCCGGCACCTTGAACATCACAAAGAAGAACGACGCAGCTGCGAACAGTGCGTACATGGCGTAGGTCAGGGGCAGGGAAGCGGCAGCCATCACGGGGAAGCTGAGCGTGATAGCGAAGTTGGCCACCCACTGCGCGGCCGCGGCCAGGCCCAGGGCGCGGGCCCGGATCCTGGACGGGAAGATCTCGCCGAGGAGCACCCAGACCAGCGGGCCCCAGGACGCGCCGAAGCTGACCACAAAGATGTTGGCCGCCACGAGGGCCACCGGACCCCAGGCGCCCGGCAGGGAGATCTCGGAGCCTGAACCGACCGCGGCGGAGAACGCCAGCGCCATGGTGCCCAGTGAGACTGCCATGCCGATGGACCCGGCCAGGAGAATGGGGCGGCGGCCGATCCGGTCCACCAGGGCGATGGCCACGAGTGTCACCAGGATGTTGGTGATGGAGGTTGCCACCGAGATGGTGAGCGAGTCCTTCTCCTGGAAACCGACGGCCTTCCACAGCGTGGTGGAGTAGTAGAAGATCACGTTGATGCCGACGAACTGCTGCAGGACGGAGAGGACGATGCCCACCCAGACCACTGCCTGCAGGCCGAAGGTCTTGCCGCGGAGCGAGCCTTTCTGGCCGGACAGCTTGTCCTCTTCGATGGCGTCCTGGATCTCGCGGATGTGCCGGTCGGTGTCCTCGGACGGCGCGATGGAGTCGAACACCTTGCGGGCCTCGTCTTCCTTGCCCTGGAACACCAGGAACCGCGGGGATTCCGGGAGGGTGTAAGCGATCCAGCCGTAAACCACGGCGGGAACCGCCGCGGCGAGGAACATCCAGCGCCAGGCCTCCAGGCCCAGCCAGAAGGCCTGGTCCGCCCCGCCGGCGGTGGTGGCGAAGAGCGCGTCGGACAGGAGTGCGGCGAAGATACCGGTGGTGATGGCCAGCTGCTGCAGCGACGCCAGCCGGCCACGGACCTGCCGCGGGGAAATCTCGGATATGTAGGCCGGTGCGATCACCGAGGCCAGGCCGATGCCCAGGCCGCCCACCAGGCGCCAGAAGATCAGGTCCCAGACGCCGAAGGCGAAGCCGGTTCCGATGGCGCTGACCAGGAACAGCAGCGCGCCGAGCTTCATGGCGGGGATGCGGCCGTAGCGGTCGGCGACTTTGCCGGCGAGGAACGCGCCTGCCGCGCAGCCCAGCAGGGCGATGGCCACGGCGAAGCCGGTGACGGCCTCGGAGAGCGCGAACTCGTCCTTGATGGCGTCCACTGCACCGTTCACCACGGAGGAGTCGAAGCCGAACAGGAATCCGCCCACCGCGCCTGCGAGTGCCAGCCAGATCACCCGCTGCGGGATCTTGGCGGTGGTCTGCTCCTTGGCGGTGGGCATGCTGCTCCCTGGGTTTGGGGGTCGGGTGGATGCGGTGCGGACGTCGTCGGCTGCGGTACCGGCTCACAGGCCGGCGCACACGCGCTAAACAGTGTGGCACGTCACCGCCCGCCGTTCCACTTGCGACTTGTACCCTCCGAAACAGAAAGACGACGACGGCGGGGTGTTCCGCCGTCGTCGTCCGCCACCTCCGTAAGGGGGTCCGGTGCGCCCGCGCGTCACGCAGGGCACGCTTTTGGGCCGGTCGGCACGGAAAAGCCCGGGATTCCGCGGAACGACAGCGGCAGGCAGTCCAAAAGACTGCCTGCCGTGACAGGTTGCCGCGCGAGTGCGGAGAATCTAGCGGCTTAGTGCGCCGCCACAGGCTCTTTGGCGACCTTCGGGTCCGTCAGCTTCTTGTTCGGCAGGGCGAAGCTGATCAGGAACGCGATCCCGGTGAGCACGGCGGCGGTGAGCATCACGGTGTCGATCGCGTAGGCGAAGCCCTCCGTGATGGGGCGGGTCAGCACGCTGTTGGCCGTATGGAGCCAGCTGGTGTCATTGAGCGATTCGTTCGATGCCCCATTCTGGAAGAACTCGTACAGCTTGGCGTTGGCGGGGTCCGCGGCCACGGCCGGGTCGCGCAGCACGGCCTGGTAGTCGGCGCTGGACATGGCTGACTTCATCGTGTCGGCGATCCGGCTCGCGGCGAGGCTGAACAGCATGGAGATGAACACGGCCGTGCCCACCGCGCCGCCCATGGACCGGAAGAACGCCGCGGAGGAGGTGCCCACACCCATGTCCTTCGGGGGCACGGAGACCTGCATGGCCAGCGTGAGCGGCTGCATGCAGAAACCCAGGCCCATGCCGAAGAACACGGCGATCACGCCGGGAACCCAGAGGCCCGTTTCCACGCCCAGGGACAGTCCCATAACCAGCGCGGCGGCGGTGAGGATGCCCGTTCCCACGATGGGGAATATCCGGTACGTGCCCGACGCCGAAATGGTGCGGCCCGCGGTGATGGAACCGGTCAGGATGCCGAGGGTGAAGGTGATCATCATCAGGCCGGCTTCGGTGGGCGTGAGCCCCTTGACCAGCTGCAGGTACATGGGCAGCATGGCGATGGCGCCGAACATGCCGATGCCGATGATGAAGTTCAGCAGCGAGGACAGGCCAAAAGTAGCGTTCCGGAAGAGCCGGAGCGGGATCAGGGCGTAGTCGCCGGCGCGTTTTTCAGCCAGCAGGAACCAGACGATGCCGATCGCGCCCAGGCCGTAGCAGAGGAAGGAGTTCAGCGACGTAAAGCCCCAGCTGCGGCCCTGTTCCGCCACCAGGAGGAGCGGGACGATGGCGAGCGTGATGGCGGCTGCGCCGAAGTAGTCGATCTTCTGCTTCACGTGCTTGGCCGGCAGGTGCAGGAACATAAACACCACGGCCAGGGCCGCCAGGCCGATGGGCAGGTTGATGAAGAACACCCAGCGCCAGCCGTCAAAGCCCAGGATGTTGGCCGAACCTGCGAACGCGCCGCCCACCACCGGGCCGAGCACGGAGGAGATGCCGAACACGGACATAAAGTAGCCCTGGTATTTGGAACGGTCCTTCAGGGACACGATGTCGCCGATGATGGTCAGCGCGAGGGCCAGCAGGCCACCGGCGCCCAGGCCTTGGACACCGCGGGCGATGGCCAGTTCCGTCATGGAGTGAACTGAGCCGGCGTACAGCGAGCCGGCCAGGAAGATGACGATGGCGGTCAGGTACAGCGGGCGGCGGCCGAAAATATCGCTCAGCTTGCCGTACAGCGGCGTGCTGACGGTGGAGGTGATGAGGTAGGCGGTGGTGGCCCACGCCTGGAGGGACAGCCCGTCGAGGTCGTTGGCGATGGTGTAAATGGATGTGGACACGATGGTCTGGTCCAGGGATGCCAGGAACATGCCCAGCATGAGCCCCACCATCACGGTGACGATCTGACGCTGCGTCAGGGTTTCGCCGGCGGCACGCACAGCGGTTGTTTTGGACATGGGCTACTCCAGGAAAGAAAAAGGGATCACGCTCGATAGTTGCTTTCAGTAACTATGTTAGTTCGCGTTTCATTCCCGCAGCCAGATCTTTCTTCCGGACGGGCAGCCCCCGCCCGGGCCCCCGGCCGGCCCCCACCGCAGCTGGCGGGCCCCGATCAGCGCTCCACGAGGATGCCGTCCGGATCGCACCAGACGGTGACGCCGGGACGGAAGGTCACGCCGTCGAGCACTACGTCCACGTCAACCTCACCGGCGCCGGCCTTGGCGCTCTTGCGCGGGTTGCTGCCTAGCGCCTTGACGCCCAGATCCAGTTGGGAGATCGCCTCGCGGTCGCGGATGGCGCCGTTAATTACGACGCCGGCCCAGCCGTTCGCCACGGCGCTCTCGGCGATCATGTCCCCCATCAGCGCAGTGGCCAGCGAGCCGCCGCCGTCCACCACCAGCACGGCGCCATTGCCGGGGGTGGCCAAAGTGGACTTGACCAGGCCGTTGTCCTGGAAGCAGCGGATGGTCCGCACCGGGCCGCTGAAGTGTGAACGGCCGCCCAGCGACTGGAACTGGAGTGATACTGACGCCAGATCCTCACCGCGCTCGTCGTAGAGGTCGGCGGTGTTGACGGGGCGGGTGGTGTTGCCTGCAGCAGATGCGGTCATTGGATCTCCAGGTGTTGTCGTGGCGGGCTCCGCGCTTTCCTTTGCCGCACAAGTTGGGCTCCGAATAACAAAGCGGGGCGATGCAGCCCACGATAGTCTGATTTTCAGAATCAGTAACCGTTCCAGGGGGAACCAGCATGAGCCTGTCCGACACACCCGCAGCACCGGATCCCAGCGCGGCGTCGGCTCCCGGAGCAGGATCGGAAAGTCCGACGGCGGCGCTCGCCGAGCCGACGCAGAAGGTCACCGCGCGCTGGGTGACCGGGCTGGTGCTGGTCAACGTCGGCATTAATGCGGCCTTTTTTGGTCCCATCAACGTCTTTATCGGCCAGCAGGCCATCGGCATCGACGAGGCCAACAAGGAAGCCATCCTGTCCCTCGTGACAGGGTGTGGCGCCGCCGTTTCGCTGGTGGCCAACCCGCTCTTTGGGGCCCTGTCCGACCGGACGGTCTCCGGGTTCGGCAGGCGTGCCCCGTGGGTCCTGGCCGGCGCCGTCCTGGCCACCGCTGCCTTGCTGGCGATGTCCGGGGCCACGGCCGTGGCCCTGATGGTCCTCTTCTGGTGCCTGGTCCAGCTGGGCGCCAACGCCGCGTACGCCGCCATCACCGCCGCCGTCCCGGACCGGGTGCCCGTACTCCAGCGCGGTGGCGTGGGCGGCCTGGCGGCGATGGGCCAGACGGTGGGCATCCTCCTCGGCGCGGTCTTCGGGGCGGTGGTCTCGGGAAACTTCATGGTGGGGTACACCATGTGTGCGGCCGCCCTGCTGTTCTCCGTGCTGCCATACCTCTTCCACCGCAACGATCCGCCGCTCCCGCGGGAGGCCCGGCCGCCGTTCACCTGGACCGGATTCCTGCGCGGCTTCTGGATCAGCCCCGCCCGCCACCCGGACTTCGCCTGGGCCTGGCTCACCCGCTTCCTGGTCAACGTCTGCAACCAGATGATCATTGTGTACCTGCTCTTTTTCCTCCGGGATGTCCTCAAACACGAGGACCCGGCCCTGGGGGTTCTGACCTTGACCGGCATTTACGCGGTGATGGTGATGATTACTGCGGTGATAGCGGGGCCGTGGAGCGACCGGCTGGGCCGGCGGAAGCCGTTTGTGATCGGGTCCTCGGCCATCATTGCCGCGGCGGGCCTGACAATGGCCTTCTTCCCAGTGTGGACCGGCGCCCTTATTGGAGCCGGCATCCTGGGCGTGGGGTTCGGTGCCTACCTTGCCGTTGACTTCGCGCTGCTGACGCAGGTCCTTCCCCTTGCCGCAGACAGGGGCAAGGATATGGGCATCATCAACGTGGCGAACTCCCTTCCGCAGGTGTTCGCGCCCGTCCTCGCATTCCTCGCCGTGACGTACTTCGGGGGGTACCTCACGCTGTTCACCACGGCGGCCGTCATCGGCCTGCTGGGCGCGGTGTTCGTGGTCAAGATCCGAGGGGTCGACTGATTCCGGCTTTTGCCTGTGCCGTATAGTTGAGGCGGACTGCAGGCACACGGGATGGGGACTCTCCCTGCCGCTGCACCATAGGAACACAACCCCGGAATCCTGATGCCCGAGACACTTTCAGCCCATCCGTCCATGGCCGCCCGGCCCTCCACCCCGCGCCAACGGCTGCGCTATACGCGCGTCCTTGAGTCTGCCGCAGGGTTTGCCCGCAAAGGGCTGGAGTCCGTGGACCTCGCGGAAATTTCGGAGAAGTCCGGCGTGCCGTTGGGTACCGTCTACCGCTATTTCCCCACGGCCAACCACCTGATGCTGTCCCTCTACCGCCAGCAGTTGGACGAGCTTCAGGGCAGGGCCCGCACGTCGGCGGCCAGCTTCGGTGGCCGCGCCCTCACCGGCGTGGTGATGGAGATCTTCCATATGCGGGTGATGCAGCCCGCCGTCGAGCAGTGCCTGACCCGCTGCGTGTACCTCAAAGACAAGGACACCACGGCGCTCCTGCATGAAATCGATGCCCTGAGCGAAACGGCTGTAGCCACCGCCTCCGACGACGCCGTGGCGGCCCGGGTGCTCCTGCTGACCGTCACTGGTCTGGTCCAGTCCGTCCGCAACCGCCGGCTCTCGCTGTTTGAGGCCGAAGAAGACCTCAAAAAGGCCTGCACCCTGCTTGCTCCGGTAGCTTCCGGGGCCCGCGCTGCCCACCGATCGGCGTAACTGGTCTAGACCAATCAGCCAATAAATACGTCTTTATACCGTGACGTGGCTCACAAAACGGCCTGATTAAACGATTTGGCACGGTCCCGGAGCGTCGAATGCACTTTTTGGCCCGCCAGCGCTGATTATTATGGCAGGACCGGAGTGGCTGGCAACCAGCATCTGCAAGGGCTTCACCCCGGGCCCGCCACCATTGGGCCCACGAAGCGCCGAATATGACCACCTTGAGCCTCCCTGTGCTTGAGCCATTCTGCGCCGTGCGCCCACGGCTAGCCCCAGGAGACAACGACGTGTCCATTGACGTAATCGCACCGACCGACAATTCAGCAGCCACTGCCCTGAGCGAGGCCGAGATCTTCGACGCCCACCAGGGCGGGAAGCTCTCGGTGACCAGCACGGTCCCGCTGTCCAACAAGCGCGACCTTTCCATCGCCTACACCCCCGGTGTGGCCGAGGTCAGCCGCGCCATCCACAACAACCCGGAACTCGCCAAGACCCTCACCTGGGCGCAGCGCCTGGTGGTTGTGGTCAGCGACGGCACCGCGGTGCTGGGCCTGGGCAACATCGGCGCCGCCGCCTCACTGCCCGTGATGGAGGGCAAGTCCGCCCTGTTCAAGACCTTCGGCGAGCTGGATTCCATTCCCCTGGTCCTGAACACCACGGACGTTGACGAGATCGTGGAAACGCTGGTCCGTCTCCGCCCCAGCTTCGGCGCCGTCAACCTTGAGGACATCTCGGCCCCCCGTTGCTTCGAGCTGGAAGAGAAGCTCATCGAGGCGCTGGACTGCCCCGTCATGCATGATGACCAGCACGGCACGGCCGTGGTGGCCCTCGCCGCCCTGACGAACGCCGCCAAGGTCACCGGCCGCGAACTCGCGGACCTCCGTGTGGTGGTTTCCGGTGCCGGAGCCGCTGGCATCGCCGTCGCCGAAATCCTGCTCGCCGCCGGCATCACGGATGTTGTCCTGCTCGACTCCAAGGGCGTCATCAACCGGGAGCGGGCCGACATCGCCGCCGACCCGCAGAGCAAAAAGTCCCAGATGGCGCAGCGCAGCAACCCCCGCAGTGTCACAGGCGGCCCCGGCGAAGCGCTGCTCGGCGCTGACGTGTTCATCGGGGTTTCCTCCTCGAAGCTGGACGAGGCACATTTGAAGCTGATGAACGCCGACTCCATCGTGTTCGCCCTCTCCAACCCGGATCCCGAAGTCCTCCCCGAGGTGGCCGCCAAGTACGCCGCTGTAGTGGCCACCGGCCGGAGCGACTTCCCTAACCAGATCAACAACGTCCTGGCCTTCCCTGGAATCTTCCGCGGCGCGCTGGATGCTGGTGCCCGCCGGATCACGCCCGCCATGAAGCTTGCCGCAGCACGAGCCATTGCCGAACTGGCGGAAGCTGACCTTTCGGTGGACTACATCGTGCCCAGTCCCCTGGATCCGCGCGTTGCCCCGGCAGTGACGGCCGCCGTCGCCGCCGCCGTGGAAGCCGAGTAACCTCCGCCGCCACAACCTGACATAACGCTCGACGGCGGTGCCTCCTCGCGCAGGGGAGACGCCGCCGTCGGGCGTTAAGCTGCCGGGCTCACCGCTGCGCCACCCTAAACTGGGGCTCATGAACTCCGAAACCGTGGTGAGCATCCTGTGCGGTCTGGCGATCCTGGTGGGTGTGGCCGGCACCATCATCCCCATCCTGCCCGGCAGCTTCCTGATCGGGCTCAGCCTGCTGGCGTGGGCCATCTGGGGTGGCGCCGGGACCACGGGCTGGGTGGTCTTCGCGGTGGGAATGGTGTTTGTGCTGGCCGGTATGGCTGCCAGCGCCGTGCTGACCGGACGGAAGCTCAGGGAGCACAGCATTCCCAACCGCAGTGTGGTGATCGGCCTGGCAGCGGGTGTGGCCGGCATGTTCGTCATCCCGGTGGTGGGGCTTTTTGTGGGTTTCGCCGTGGGACTGCTGCTCAGCGAGTTCCTCCGCACCCGGAACTTCGGCACCGCAACCACCACAAGCTGGGCCGCCCTCAAAGCCACTGGCCTGGGCATGCTCGCCGAGTTCGGGCTGGCATGCCTGGCTGCCAGCACCTGGGTGATCGGGCTCTGGGTGGCCGCCGCCACGTAAGGCTCCACGTAGGTCCGCCACGTAGCATGGAGATATGACCGCGGGGGATGCCAGAGGACCGATCTACCGGGACACCCGTGACCTGACGCCGTTCGGGAACGTCCACCTGCAGACCCCCGTCCGGGAACTCGCCGGCAGTGTGGGCGGGCTGATCCACGGAGTGCTGGGCGGCCGGGATGCCGCGCTGATTGCCGTGGACGGCGAGGTCCCCAGGCTCAAGCGGATGCCGGGCAAGGCGCCCAAAGCAGTCCACGATGCCATCTTCACCAGCAGGGAACCTGAGCGGCTCATCGCCGTGGGCCGCATGTATCCGGGCTGGGCGGGGCTCTGCTCCGTTATGGCAGGCCTCCTGGCGTACCAGCACGGCGGCTACCTGCGCGCGTCCGAACTCCTCCAGCGCGGCCTGTCCATCAGGAACGACGACGACGCCAACCAGTATGCGGCCACCTATCTCACGCGCGTGGTCACCCGGGTGGAAGTTGCCGAGCGCATCGAAGTCCCCGTGCTGTTCAGCCAGGAATCGGTCTTCCTGGCCCTGTCGCACTCCCTGCGGGAGACGGGCCAGCTGGAAGCCGCGCTGCAGACGGTGGCCGGGCTGCCGCCGTCGTTGCCTTCAGCCTTGGCCCGCTGCGCACTGGCATTCGCGCTGGGACGCGACAAGGAAGTGGTGATCTGGACCGAGGGGCTGCTGAACTCCGACGACCTCTCGGCGGCCCTGCTGCTGCTCCGCGGGCGCGCGCTCCGGCGACTCGGCGCCCGCGCAAAGGCGCACGAGGCCCTGAAGGAGGTGCTCCGCCGTCGGAAAACAGACGTGGTGCTCCGCAACGACGCCCTCACCGACCGTGCCCTGTTGGTGCTCGACAACGGCCGCAAATCCCTCAACCCGCGGGACTGGCTCCGCGGCCGGCCGGCGGAGTTGGAAACGTTCGAAGTCATCCGCAAGGACATCAACGAGCGCCGACTGTGGGAGCAGGAGTGGGAAAACCTGGACGGGAAATAGGCTTCGGGTGCGGGCGGCCTTAGGGACTTGCCTGGTGGCGTTGCCTTGTGGAGTTGCCTTGTGGACCAGGCCGCCCCGGAGTACAACGGAGGGATGAGCGACGCAGTGCGGTCCTGGATGGAAAAGTACATCGCGGCGTGGACCTCCAACGACCCGGAGGACATCAGGGCGCTGTTCACCGAGGAAGCCGTCTACGCCACCCGGCCGCACGATGCCGACGCATGGCGGGGCCGCGAGCAGATCGTGGCCGGCTGGCTGGAGGCGCAGGACGACCCCGGGAACTGGACCTTTGACTGGACGCTGTTGGGGGCGGATAGCGTGCTGGGGACCGACGGCGGGCTGGCCTTTGTGCAGGGGTTCACGGACTATCTCGGCGATAATCCCAGCTACGACAACCTGTGGGTCATCCGCCTCGAACCGGACGGACGGGCGTCCGAGTTCACGGAATGGTTTATGGAGCGCAAGGCCTAGGCTTGCTGCGTGAGCCCGGCAACCAGCGGAACCAGCTGCTCGGAGAGGAGCACCAGGCCGAGGGCAACCATGATGATGCCGCTGGCCAGGGTCACTGTCCGTGCAGCGCCGGGCCGTGACTGCAGGAGTTTGCGGGCCAGCAGCGCCACGCAGGTGTAGACGGCCCCGGCCAGCAGGACAAACGTCAGGCCCAGCAGGCCGGACTGGACGGGGACAGGGAGGGAGGCCTCCGGGCTGACGAACTGCGGCACCAGCGCCACATAGAACAGCAGCCCCTTGGGGTTGATGCCGCTGGTGCCCATGCCCTGAAGGAAGGTGCGGAGCTGGTTGGCGGGCTTCCCGACGGCGTCTGCCGCACTGAAGGAGGCCCCGCGCCAGGAGCGGAGGGTGCTGATGCCCAGCCACAGCAGATAGCCCGCGCCGGCCACGGTCAGCCAGCCCAGGACGCCGGGCAGGCCGGACAGCAGGGCCGCGAGGCCTGCCACCATCAACAGTGTGTGCAGGAGGTAGCCGCCGCAGAGTCCGGCCACGGCCGGGACGAAGCTACGCTGCCGCAGCCCGGCGGTGATGGAGTAGGCCCAGTCCACGCCGGGGGTGCAGGCGAGGGCGACTGCCACCAGCACAAAGGCGAAAAACAACTGGGGATTCATGGCGGGCTCCTGTCCGATTAGATACAGGACAAACCTTATGAAGTTTCCGGCCATAAGTGCTTACCCTTTTCGCTCAGTTCGAGCCAGAATTGGTAAGATATTTGCGTGATTGACCATATTGACAGAAACATTTTGCGCCACCTCAAGGAAGATGGCCGGATGACCGCCACGGCGCTGGCCGCGAAGGTCGGGCTCACGGTGGCGCCATGCCACCGGAGGCTCCGGGATTTGGAGACGTCGGGCGTGATCCGCGGGTACAAGGCGGACATCGATCCGGCCGCCGTCGGGTTGGGTTTTGAGGCCATTGTCTTTGTGACTTTGCGCCAGGTGGACCGCTCCACCATGGAGATCTTCGAGAACCGGGTGGCGGACAATCCCAACATCGTGGAGGCACAGCGGCTGTTCGGCTCCCCGGACTATCTGCTGAAGGTCATCGCCGAGGACCTGCCCGGCTACCAGCGCTTCTACGACGCCGAGCTCACGTCACTGCCCGGGGTTGAGCGGCTGACGTCCACGCTGGTGATGAAGAACATCAAGTCCAATGCGGGCCCGCCGCTTTAGCGCTTGTGCCCTTGAGATGCGTCCGTCCTGCGTTGCCTCAGTCCGTGGGGCGGACGTGGACGATGATCACCTGGGTGTCCTTGCCGCCGTCGTACCGGAGGTCGTAGTTCACGTCCAGGCCTGTGGAGGTGCCGGAGGTGATGGAGAAATCGGTCTTTCGTTCCGGGTCCCGCTGGGCACCGGCGATCCAGCGTTCGGCGGAGTCGGCGTCGATCCCGTACCGCGCCACACCGTCCCGGATGAGCTCAAAATACTCGTCAGGAGAGCCAGCGGTGAGGAAGTAAGTGACCTCGCTGAAGTCCGGTCGCTTGTTCGTGGTGTTCAATCGGATGCGGTCCGTTTCCCCACTGATCTCGCCGCTCGGAGCAACGATGGTGAGCTTGATCTTTCCCGAGTCCTTGGTGTTGATCTCGGGCCCATAGCTGTCTTCCGTGACCCGGACGGCAGCCTTTTCCAGCTTTCCCGAACTCATGTCCAGCCGGGCGGTCTTGGAGTCACGGATCCGGTCAACGCCGGCAGCGTCGAGGGTGGAAAATTCCGAGGTGCTCATGGTGCTCCCTTGAGAGGTCGGTTCGTTCGTGGTGCCACTGATCTGGCAGCCCGTCAGGGCGAGGCAAGCGGAAAGGGCGAGGAGTACGACCGCGGGTTGGCGCCTCTGGCGCCGAGGTGCGGTTGGGCATGTGCCATTCACTGGTGGACCTCCGCGCCGAAGCCATCCACAAAGCGGTCCATGAGGCCGGGGATGTTGTTGGTGGGGCGGTGCTGGTCCACGCGGTCGTTGAAGTCCGAACCGATAATCTGCTCCGCACGTCCCGGATCCGTCGCAAGGAGGTTCTGGTATGCCGGGAGGGTGTCCTGCCGGATGAGCTCCCACCGCTGGTCCGCGTTGGAGATGTTCCCATCTGGGAAGCCGGTGGTGAAGTCGGTGCGGAACTGGGTGGGGTTGTCCCAGTTGGTGAAGGGCACGTTTTCCGGGCCGGGGCTCTCCACGCTGAAGGTGTAGGGAAAGACTTCCGGGTAGCTCTTTGCGCCCGGGATGGACGGCTCGCCAGCTAGCGTGACCATGTACGTCACGGCCTCTCCGCCAGGGTGGTTCCGCATGTCGTCGTAGTCGTCCGCGATGATTTCGTTCTGCTCGCGGTACAGGAGGGCGGTGTTGCCTTCCTGGATCAGGTCCGGGTCGCCGGAATCGATCTTCGCCCATTCCTCGGCGGTACCCGTATCGATGGCACCCGAGTCCCGCAGTCTATTGATCTCGTCGATTCCGCCGTTCATGTAGGCCTCATGTTGGCGGGCTTGGTCCAGGAAGATCTCCTTGTTCATATCCAGCATGCTGGTCTCGTAGTAACGGATCTCCTGGTCGGTCATGCCTGCGAGCTGTTCGATCTGATCAAGGATGGGGAGCGGGATGTCCGAGGCCGGATTGTCCGCGATCTGCTGGGCGAGGTCCCGCAGCATGGCCATGTCCTTGAAGCCGCCGGCGAAGGACGGGCCGATCATGTTGGCCATACCGGCCCACTGCAGGTCCGGGTTGGAGAGGTATGCCTGGCCGTAGAAGTCGTAGACCTTCTTGATGGTCTCCCAGTTGTGTTCTGTGCCTTTGGAGGTGTCCCAGCTGGCGGGGTCGATGCCCATGTCCAGCATGGCCTGGTTGTTCCAGTAGTCGCTGAGGAAATCCGCGTACTCCTCGGAGCTTTTGTCGATCAGCCCCGAATCGGCGGCCGCATCCATGGCGGCCTTTGCGGCCTCGGGGTTTTCAAGCGCCCACTGCCTGAATTCCTCGCTGCCGAGGTAGGACTGGCGTTCTTCGGGGGTCATGCCGTTCAGCCGGTCCGTCAGGTCCTGGGCAGCGCCGTTCCCGGAACCGATGCCACCACTCCCGGAGCCGCCGCCGGAACCGGCCCCGTCGCTGGCCTTGTCCTGCTCGTCGGCGTTGGCGAGCACCGTCTTGGAGGCCGACTCCAACCCTGCCGTTGCGGACTTCAGCAGCTTCATGTGCGATGACGTCCAGTCGCTGCGGAAGCGCTCGCCGTCGTGCCCTTTCCAGGCGCCTGTGCCGATGACGCTGCTGAACTGCTGGCCGAGCACGCTCAACCTGGTGGCGCCACCTGCCAGGTCCTTGGCGAGCTGCCGCAACTGGGCAACGTCGCCGCCGTAAAAGTTTCCCGCCATGTTTCCCCCTGAATGGATTCCCGTGCCAGCCTAGCTGCGATGCGTCCGCGAGGGCGATGGGGAGAGCTCCCCGTGCGGGGTCGAGTGCGGGCCCGGAGAGACGGAACTCAGTCCTGCAACAGTCCGGTGGTCCGGTACGGGATGACTTCCCGCAGGAACATGCTGGTGGACGTCCGGACAATGCCGGGGCAGAGCCTGATCTCTTCGGACACGCGGTAGAGGTCGTCCGGGCTGGTGGCCACCACGCGGATCAGCAGATCGGTGTCGCCGGCAGGCGCATGGCATTCCAGGACCTCGGGGATTTTTCGGAGGGCCGCGATGGCTTCGTTGAGGTGGCTCTGGTCCAGTTCGGCGCTGACGGCCGCGGCCACACCCCTGCCCAGGGCGGAGGGGAGCACGCGGCTGCTGTTGGGACGGAGAGCGCCCGACGCCGTCATCCGCTCCAGGCGCGACTGGACGGTCCCGCGCGCCAGGCCCAGCCGCTGGGCCAGCACCATGATGGGGACGCGCGGGTCCTCGTCCAGGGCATTGAGGATGCGCTTGTCCGTGGCGTCCAATTGCTGCAATCTGATCAGTTCCCGTCGGAGCTTGTGGTCCCTATTGGTCAGACTGACCAACGAAATGCTTGCTAGTTGTGCCAACTGTATGGCGTCTGCTCAAATTGTGGCAACAAGGGTTGAGGCTACCGCCGAATCCCGCAGGCTACAGGAACCCCGGCACACCACCCGGCAACTGGACACCGCCTCCCGCAAGGAGGACGCCGCTGATTGACACTTGTTCACACCACGGTCATTCTGCACACACGGCAAGAGCCCCTGAGCCACCGACGTCGGATCCCCGAAGTCATCGGTAGCTGAGGGGCTCTTGTGCTGCCCCGGACTAGGGTTGGTCCATGACCCCTGCCGGACGCTTTGCCCCCAGCCCCTCCGGCGAACTGCATGTAGGAAACCTCCGCACCGCGATGCTTGCCTGGCTGTTCGCCCGGTCCACGGGACGCGACTTCCTGCTGCGCGTCGAGGACCTTGACCGGGCGCGGGCCGGCGCGGAGGCGGAGCAGCTCCGCGATCTGGAGGCCGTGGGCCTGACATGGGACGGCGCCGTCGTGCGCCAGACGGACCGCGGCGCCGTCTACGCCGAAGCGATCGGCCGGCTGGCTGCTGCGGACCGCACCTACGAATGCTTCTGCACGCGCCGCGAAATCCAGGAGGCGCCGTCCGCGCCGCACGCGCCCCAGGGCGCGTATCCGGGCACCTGCCGGGACCTCGATCCTGCCGAGCTGGAGTTCAAACGCTCCACCCGACCGGCTGCCATTCGGCTCCGCGCCGAGGTAGCGGAGTACAACGTACGGGATGTGCTGCACGGTGATTTCACCGGCGTGGTGGACGATTTTGTCCTTCGCCGCAACGACGGCGTGACTGCCTACAACCTGGCCGTCGTGGTGGACGACGCTGCACAGGGCGTCGACCAGGTGGTGCGGGGCGATGACCTGCTGCCGTCCACGCCGAGGCAGGCATATCTTGCGTGGCTGTTGAATATTCCTGTCCCGGAATATGCGCATGTGCCGCTGGTTGTGAATTCCGACGGCGCCCGGCTGGCCAAGCGCGACGGCGCCGTGACGCTGGCCGATCTCGCCCGTGCCGGCGTTTCCGCCGCTGACGTGCGGAACCTCATCCTGCAGTCCCTGGGGCTGCCGGCCGGGACGCTGGAAAACGCACTCGCGGCGTTCGAGCCGGGTGCTCTTCCGCGGGAAGCGTGGGTCTGGACCGGCCCCTAGGCAGCGCGCGAACGGATCCTTGTGGCCCTGCGGACGTGAGGCCACTTGCTGCCGTACGCGTAGGCTGAAGCTATGTCGGCACCCGAATTCACTGAAGCACAAATCCCTCAACCGCGATTCACTGTCGAGACCGCGAAGGTCCTGGCCGAGGTGGCCCACAATCGGCAGAAGGACAAGCTCAAGCGGCCCTACCGTGACCATGTGATTGCGGTAGGTGATGCCCTGGCAGATTTCGACGACGATATCCGGATTGCCGGTTACCTTCATGACATTGCCGAGGACACTCCCATCACGCGGCAGGCACTGCTGGATATGGGCGTTTCCGAGCGGGCAGCGGACATCATTGAACGCGTCACCAACCGGCTGCACGACAATCCCGATGACTATCAGGCCGGGATGCACTTCATTGCCGAGGACCACGACGCGGCACTCGTGAAGATCGCGGACAATGCCCATAATTCCCTGCCCGAGCGGGTCAGAGCTCTCGCCGCGAAGTGGCCTGACAAACCGCCGGTCACCAAGTACCGGGATGCCCGTCCGGTGCTGTATGCCGCCGTCGACGTCGAGGAAGTCCGCAAGATCCTTGCGCGGGTTAATCCCTGGCTGCTGGCGGAGTTGGACGACCGGCTCGACGACGAGGACGACACGGACTACGAGAACCTCTCCTACGAAGACTCTCCAGTCGCTGAGCCTGTCCAGGCCCCGGAAACGGCGGACAGCCGGCCGGACGGATCCTCTTAGGCTCCTGCTTTCATCTGCTCCAGGGCTGCGTTCATTCGTTCGATCCCGCGCTTCTCATCAATGACAATCGACACGCCCAGCGCCAGCACAACCACCAGCAGGCAGATCGGCACCGAGACCCCGGCGGTGGCAAGTCCCACGCTGCCCGCCAGCGCGGCCACGACGCCGGCCGCCACTGCAATGACGGTCCGGTCCACGCAGATCATGATGCTGAAGAGCCAGGTCAGGGAGACTTTGAACAGCGCCACGGGGACCGCGATGCTGGCCACGGCCACGGCGGCGCTGATGTGGGCCTCATGGTCGACATAGTAGGCCGCCACGTGCAACCCGGCGCCAGTTGCGGCGATGGCAGCGAAGATGGGCATGTGCGCGTAGCCGAAGAAGAATGAGCGGTGGCGCTGGAAATGTAGGGCCGGGCCGGCGGGCAGGATGAAGTAGATCCACCACATGCTGAACGCGAGGGCCGTTCCGCCGAATCCCACCAGCGCCGCGTCGACGCTCCAGCCATGGAGGGCCACAATGGCGCGTAGGGTTTCGATCGCCCCGATCAGGCATTCGCCAAGGGCGATGATGGCGAGTAGCCCATAGCGCTCGGCTATGTGGTGCGCGTGCCACGGGGTCCGCATGCTGCGCTCCGCGGCGTAGGGTGTGGCCATTTCCAGGATGAACAGGGGCGCAGCCACGAGGAACGTGGTCAGGATGTCCGCGTCAATGATGAGCACCGCGATCCAGCCGAGCTGCACCACGCCAAGGTACGTGGCGTACCGCTGGCAGGTCCGCCGGCGTGCCGGATCTTGCCGTGCCGCGCGCAGCCACTGGAAGACCAGGGCCAGGCGCATGATCACGTAGCCGCCCACCATCACGGCGTTGTCCACGTGGTCGCCCTCCACGAGCGAGTGGAACATCGGCTCAATGCCCATGGCCAGGATCAGCACCCCGAGAAGCTGGACCATGGTGACCACGCGGAACACCCAGTCGTCGGTGTCGTAGGCGCTGGCGAACCACGTGAAATTGATCCAGGCCCAGATCACGGCGAACATCGCGAAGGAGAATCCGAGCAGCCCGGCGCCGAAGTGGGCTTCCGCAATCTGGTGGGCGAACTGGCTGCCGGCAACCCCGAAGGCAATAACAAAGGTCAGGTCGAAAAAGAGTTCCAGCGGGGTCGCGGCCCGGTGCTTCTCATGGGGATCCCGGCCACCCATGCGTGAAAGGGCGTGACGGAGGGGGTTGGATGACATGGGTCAAAGATTACCGTCAGGGCCGTGGCCAGCTCCAGAGCGCAGGTAGCCAAAAAAGGTCAGGCACGGGCAAGTACGGGTTTGGAGCCGGTTCTTTGAGAAGAACTTGCCGTAGCCAGGCCCACTCCGGGAAGGGATCTGTGGGCAGGGCTTTAGACAATGGATGGTCGGGTGGGTCATGTTCGGGCAGCGCCGGACCAAGCCCTCGGCGCTCCAGTTGCTTCATGATCTGGCCTGGCCACTGGGGAGGTTCCCAGTCCTGGTGTTCACTTTGATACCGGCGGCCGGTGGGTGATATCCAGCCGGGTGGTTCGTCTGTGCCAGCTTCGGTGGGTCTCCATCCGGTGGTGTGCTTCAACCGGTGATGTTTGGGACACGGCTGGCCAAGATTCGAAATACCGGTGGTGCCGCCGTCGGCCCAAGCGAGGAGGTGATCGGCTTCGTTGTCCAGGGACTGGTTGCTGCAACCGGGGAAAGGACACTTCCCGTCACGGAGTCTCAACCACTGCCGCATCGCAGGGGGGATGCGGTAGCTGGTCCGTCCGATCTCGAGCGGCGCCCCGTCGCGCGGGTCGGTGAGGACCCGGCGGAACGAGGATGCCCCGTCGGCCACGAGTCGGCGGGCGATGGAGGCCGGGATCGGCCCGTACCCGTCGAGGGTTGCGGGTTCGTCTGTGAGGCCCATGAGCGCGAACACCGGCACGGTCACCAGTACCTGCGCCGCGGGCGAAGGCACACCAGCGGTGCCAACCCCGTTATTGGTGCTTTTCTCGGCCGTCGTCTCAGTGCCGGCGGTGAGGAGCCAGGTGGCAACGGTGTCGGCGCGGAGCTGAGTGAGGGGCCGGTCCTCATGGGGGCCTTGGAGGGCGCGGGCGCCGGCGGTGGTACGGTCCCAGATCCCCGCGGCCTGATCCGCGGGCAGGTAGGCGGAGAGCCAGGCCATACCGTCCCGGTCCGGGGCATACTCCACCCGTCTGTCCGCGGCACTCCTTGTGTGGCGTTTTTCGATGCTGACCGGGTGGTGCCGCTCCCGCCAGGTCCGGGCTTTGTGCCGGAACCGGCCGGGGATGAGCTCACCGGCGCGGCCACGTGCCGGATTTACGACGAAGGGGTCCAGGAAATGTGCCTCCAACCCCTGCGCCCCGGTGGGGTCAAGGTTGGTGGTTTCGTCGACCATGATCCGGGCGTGCTGCCACGAAATCGTCCCGGCCTGCAATGCCGCGAACGTCAGCGGCAAGGCCGTGGTCAGTACGTGGGATTCGGCGAGCAGGGCACCGGCACTGCGTTCGCTGACCGTCAGGGCGCAAGCGACCTCAGCGACGACAGCCATCTCCTGACCTGTGTGGTCCTGCGGCGACTCGGCCGGACCCGCCAGGGCCTCGGCAGCAGCGCTGTAACCGGCGGCCAGCCAGACCTTCAGGGCGGCACTTTTCGCGTCCAACCGCGAGATCTCGGCCAGCCCGTCCAGGAAACCACCCGCCACCCGGCGCAACGGATCAGCCTCCCAGGGACCGGAGGCTTCGGCACCTTCACGGATCGCAGAAGCCAGCCCTGCGAAGGACGCCGAAAGGGCCTCCGCCGTCGCCACAGCCGCTCTGCTATCCATACTCAAAGCATCCCAGCAGGGTCTGACAATGACCGCGAGGATGAATGCCTATGTGCATAACTCAGCGGCCAGGAGCAACCCGCAAGGACTCGACCTCAAGGGGCGCCGCGGCAGTGCAGAGCCGTTCGCGCGCGGGGGCTTAAGTGTCCGTTCGCGCCCCGGGCCGGTGGCTTAGACCCGCCCCAGTGCGTCGATGTCCTCAAGGAACTGCTCGTGGACCTCCTGGCTCACGGTGGTCCGGGTATCGCCGACCGCGTCGAGGTAGTCCTCCGTGCAAGGCCCCTTCCGGACCGCCTCGCGGACTGAAACGCTGCCCGCGGAAGCCGCGCCGCCGTCGTCGTACACTGCCTTTTCCAGCGCGCGCTGGGAGGCGCTGCGGGCGGCGTACTCAATGTCCGCGGGGGAGAAGCCCTCGGTCCGTTCCACCAGGAGCTCCACGTCCACATCGTCCACCACGGTGGCCGGGATGAAGCGCTGCCACATGGCTTCGCGGGCCTGGCGGTCCGGGAGGCCGATGGGGATGACGTAGTCGAACCGGCCGTGGCGAAGGAAGGCGCTGTCCAGCGCGCGGATGAAGTTTGTGGCGCAGACCAGCAGGCGGCCGGGCTGTTCGCGGAACGCCGGGATGATCTTCAGGAGCTCGTTGGTGACCCCCTGCAAGGGGGACGGCGGTTCACCCGAACGCTGGGAGGCGATCTCCTCCACCTCGTCGATGAACACCACGCAGTGCTCCAGCTCCGCGATTTCGAGGAACGTTTCGCGCAGGGCGCCGGCGAGGCCCTTGGGATCGGAGGCCAGACGGGACGGGAAAACCTCCACGAACGGCCATTCGAGCCGGGACGCGATGGCCTTCGCAAACGTGGTTTTGCCGGTGCCGGGAGGACCAAACAGCACCACGGCACGCGGCGGCACCACGCCGTATTCATCGGCGAGGTCGGCCTCCGCGAGGGGTAGGACAAGCCGGCGTTCCAGGAGTTCCTTTTCCTTGCGCATGCCGGCCACGTTCTCCCACAGGTCCCGGGCCAGAATCCGGCCGCCCAGCTGGCCCAACGCGCCGAGCTCCTGACGCTGGACGGGGATGGTCCGCTCGAAATAACGCAGGTTCTTCTTGAGCGCGAAGCCGCGGCTGAGGAACGCCTCCACCCGGGTTTCCGCTTCCGGCATCAGCGCGGAGAGTTTGTTGAGGCCGTGCGGGGCCATGCGGTTTTCGACGGCGGCGAGCAGCGACGTGCCGATCCCGCGCCCGCGGTATTCAGGCAGCGTAGCCAGGAAGACGATCCAGCCCTGGTCATGCGCGGCGCGTCCGACGGCGGCGCCCACCACCTGATCGCCCTGCACCGCCACCACCGCGTGGTCCTTTTCGCAGGATGCCAGCACCTCGGAGAGGGCGTAGACGGGCTCCACGTCAGTGGCCTTGAGCGACTCCCAGAGGTGCAGGATCCCGTCCAGGTCTGCTGAATGGAAATCCCTGATGCGCCAGTTGGTCATGCCGTGTCTCCCGGGTGGTTCGTCATTGAACGTGTCTTTGAAACTTCGTCGTGGAACTGCAAACGCACTGTGAGGCGCTCTGCTGAGCATAGGCGATCGACCCGCGGCGAAGGGTTGCGGGAGCGTTGCATTACGGAACGTACGACGGCGGCACCTGGGTTCCGTGTCCACAGAACCCAGGTGCCGCCGTCGGACTCTGCTGCCTGATCAGACCTTGATCGGAACGGGGTGGACCTCGTCGGCGGGGTGGCCCGCGCGCTCATGAATACGCCGTACGGCGTCCGCCGAAGGGGCCTCGGACAGGCAGTAAACCAGGCCCGACTCGGGATCGGCCCAGGCAGATTTGAAGTCAACGCTCTCGTCGCTCTGGATGGCAAGATCGGCGTCGTGGGCTGCGCGCAGGGCTTCCTGGGTGATTCCGACCATGTTGCGATGAACGTCCATGAATTCCGGCATGACTCTGGTGCTCCTTAACTGGGTTCGACGTTGAAACAGCAGGATGCGGCCGACGTTAGACCTGCGCCTGTCAGGCGTCAAGAGGACTGCGGAAGTGACGACGGCGGCACCTGGGTTCCGTGGAAACAGAACCCGGGTGCCGCCGTCGGGCGTCACGGCCGGCTGGCCGGCAGGGCGTTACTTCTTGAAGGTATCCGCCGGCGGGTTGGCCACGACGGGAGCTATGCCGGTGAAGCCTTCGCGGGTCTCGGCGATTTCACGGATGCGGGCCCGGCAGGCGTACCAGCCGAACACCATCAGCACGGAGGCGATGGCGGTGACCAGCATGGTGAGCGGGGATTCGATGAACACCATCACGAGGACGCTCGCGAGGAAGAGCAGCGAGAGGTAGCCGGTGTACGGGGCGCCGAACATCCGGAATGACGGGCGTTTGAGCCAGCCTTTGTTCGCCCAGCGTTGGAGCTGGATTTGGCAGAGCACAATGGTTGCCCAGGTCATGATGATGCCCACGGACGCGACGTTCAGCACGATTTCGAAGGCCTGTGCGGGCACCAGGTAGTTCAGCGGGACGCCGAGCAGGGACACTCCGGCGGTGATGGCGATGCCGCCGTAGGGGACGCCGGCCTTGTTCATCCGGCCCGCGAACTTCGGGGCGGAGCCGTTCACGGACATGGAGCGGAGTATGCGTCCGGTGGAATATAAGCCGGCGTTCAGCGAGGAGAGCGCGGCGGTGAGGACCACGAGGTTCATGATGACGTCCACGCCCTGGATGCCGATGGAGCCGAAGAACGTCACGAACGGGCTGACGCCCTTTTCGTAGGACGTGTACGGCAGCAGGAGCGCGAGCAGGATGACGGAGCCGACGTAGAAGACCGCGATGCGGAAGACCACGGAGTTGATGGCCTTGGGCATGATCTTTTCCGGGTTTTCGGTCTCGCCGGCGGCGGTGCCCACGAGTTCGATGGAGGCGTAGGCGAACAGGACGCCCTGCATCAGGATGATCATGGGGAGCAGGCCGTTGGGGAAGACCCCGCCGTTGTCCGAGAGGAGGCTGAGGCCCACCGGTTGGCCGTCCACGGGCGTGCCGAAGATGACGAAGTAGGTGCCCACCACGAGGAAGACCACCAGGGCCGCGACCTTGATCAGGGCGAACCAGAACTCCATTTCGCCGAAGACCTTCACAGAGACGAGGTTCAGGGCGAGGACCACCACGAGGGCGATCAGGGCCCAGGCCCACTGCGGGACAGCAGCCATCCACGGGATGTAGTTGCCGAAGAAGTTCATGTAGAGCGCGGCGGCGGTGATGTCCACGATGGTGGTGGTGGCCCAGTTGAGCCAGTAGAACCAGCCGGAGACGAACGCGGCCTTCTCGCCGAAAAATTCCCGGGCGTAGGAAACAAACGAGCCCGACGAGGGGCGGTGCAGCACCAGTTCACCCAGCGCCCGCAGGATCAGGAACGCGAAGAAACCGCACACGGCGTACGCGATGACCAGCGACGGGCCCGCGGCGTTAAGCCGGCCGCCGGCGCCCAGGAACAGGCCGGTGCCGATCGCCCCGCCGATGGCGATCATCTGGATCTGCCGCGGCTTGAGGCTCTTGTGGTAGCCCTTGTCCTCCGCGTGCAGGGCTGACTCGCTGGCATGCGCCTGGGGCGGGACCGTGTGGTCCGTGATGGGGGAATTCGTCATGATAGGGGTCCTCACAGGGCTTCGTTGACGGGCTTGGACAGGAAATCGGTGGTACGGAGGAGTCCGACTGTGCGGCCGCCGCCCAAAACCGGGGCGGTGCCTATGCCGGCCAGCGGCGCGGTGGCCACGCCGAGGGATTCGAGCATGCGGACGGTGGCGGGCATCCGGGCGCGGTCGCCGCCGTCGGAAATCTTTACGGCCACGCCGCGGCCATCGGGCAGGCCGACGAGCTGCACGCCTTCGAAGCCATCTTTCGCCACTGAGCCGGGGAGCAACCTCATCAGCTCGGTGACATCGCGGCGCTCGCCGGCCACCATGTCCGGGTGCTGCCGCATAGCCAGTCCGACGGCGGCTTCCGCAAGCTGCGGGGCCGTCCCGCCGTCGTCGGAGGTGCTGACAGAGGTAACCGCTGTGGCGGCCGCCGCGGCTGCCGCGATGGCGCCGAACGCGCGGGCCATGCCGCGGAGGGTGAGAGCGAAGAGGGGTGTCCCGCAGCCGTCCGTGCTGCGGGCGAAAGGCTCCTCGCCGGTTAGCTCGGTGACCGTGGCCGCGATCAGTTGCTGCAGCGGGTGGGACGGGTCGACGTAACCTTTCACCGGCCAGCCGTTGATGACGCACGTGGCGGCCATGGCGGCGTGCTTGCCGGAGCAGTTCTGGGTCAGCTGCGTGGCGAGGAAGCCGGTGCGCAGCCAGTCCTCACGCTCGCTGGTGCCATAGGGCAGGTCGGTGCTGTTCTCGAGGTCGCCCACAGCAAGCCCGTGCATGGCGAGGATGCGTTGGGTGCCGCCGCGGTGTATGGCTCCGCCGGAGTGGCTGGCTGCGGTCAGGGCGAGCAGGTCGGCGGGGAGGTTCAGGCCGGCGCGGACCATGGCCACGGCCTGCAGGGGCTTGAGGGAAGAGCGCGGGTAGAACGGGGCCAGGGGGTCGCCGGCTGCCGCGAGGATCGAGCCGTCGGCTGCAGTGGCGATGGCCGAGCCGTAGTGAACGCTTTCCATCAGGCCGTCGCGGGTGGCGACCACCAGGGGTGCGTGCCGGGGGAGCGTCCCGGCTTCGGTGCCGGTCCGGGAGCCGCTTGCGGCGGTGCCGGGGGCAGCAGTCTGGGCAGCGGAAAGGGCAGGGGCTGGCATGGAGTCCTAGGGCTACTTGTTAAGGATGGAATCGAGGGCAACGCCCACGGCGCGGAGGTGTTCGACCATAGCCTTGCTTGCGGCTTCGGCGGAGCCCGCCTCGATGGCGGCGAGGATCTGCTGGTGCTCGATGTCCGACGCGTGCTGGCGGTCGGCCACCATGTTCAGGGTTTCCGACTGGTGGGCTTGCGCGTCCCTGATCTCCGCGACGACACTTTCGAACACCTTGTTGCCGCTGGCGCGGGCGATGGCGGCGTGGAAGCTGGAGTCCAGGGCCACCCACGATTCAGGGTCCGTTTCAGTGCTCATGGCGGCGACGATGTGCCGCAGCGTCTCGAGTTCCTCATCCGTCCGGCGCTGCGCTGCCAGTCCTGCTGCGGGAACCTCGATGTGCGGGCGGGCCTCGGTAAGGTCCCGCGCGGAATACTGCCCGAGGGTCAGGTCATTGGCCACGCTGCTGGCCACCACAAACGTGCCCTTACCGGTCTTGGTGACGGTCAGGCCCAAGGCAGTGCAGGAGCGGAGGGCCTCACGGATGACCGAGCGGCTGACCCCGTACTGCTGGGCAAGGGTGGCCTCGGAGCTGAGCTTTCCACCCACCGGTACCTGACCGGATTCGATGTCGGTACGGATGGCGTTGAACACCGCCTCGGAAGCGCTGAGGCGGGCCAGGGGCTGGGCTCCGGGGGGCTGCTCGCGGATGGACTCCGCAGGCTGTCCTGCTGTCCGGCTGTCTGACAGGTTCACCCCTAAAATATGGCACTAGTCACACGCCGTGTCAACCAAGGTGCTGACTGACCGGCAATACGGGCGAGCTCGCCCGAGGAGGGGCAGGCCATCTTCCTCGGGCGAGCTCCGCAACCGTGCATCAGCCGCGGATCAGTGGATGCGCTCCCTGGTCTGAGCAGTCGCAGGGGCAAGGGCGTAAAAGGGAGTGCAGCCGGTCCTTGTCCCGGGGGAAATGTTGGAGCGGACCAGCGAAGCGGCCTCAAGTGCCGCCAGGTGGTAGCGGACGTTTTCCCTGGAGGAATTGATGGCGCTGCCGATGTCGGACACCTTGCTCGCTCCATTACGGGCAAGATGCTCGATGATCCTCGACCGGACGTCGCGGGGACGGTCTGTGTGTTCGGGGAACCTGAATGAATGAACCATTTCTAATGCCTTCCGGGTGTGACTCGATCAGTGCATTGCTGGAGCGGGGGCCCGGGCTTCTTCTGCGTCCGCAACCGGGAGCCCCGTGGCGTCGGGCATAGCGTTGTCGTGTTTCCTTCCGATGACGGCGGTGGCTATAGCATTTCCGAGGATGTTGGTGGCGGTGCGCCCCATGTCCAGCAGTTGGTCCACTACCAGCAGTACCGCGATACCGGCGGCCGGGACCCCGAAGCCGGGGATGACGGCAGCCACCACCACAAGCGAACCCCGTGGCACGCCGGCCATGCCTTTGCTGCTGAGCAGAAGCATGGCCGTCATGGCGATCTGCTGGCCCAGGTCCATATCGATACCGTAGGCGTTGATGAGGAAGACCGAAGCGAAGGTCATGTACATCATGGAACCGTCAACGTTGAACGAGTATCCCAGTGGCAGTACGAAGCCGGTGGTGCGCTTTTCGATGCCGAACTTGGTCAGGCCTTCGATGAGTTTGGGCAGCGCCGCTTCGCTGCTGGACGTGGCGAACGCTATGACCATGGGTTCGCGGACCATTCGCACCAGGCGGAAGGCCGCCCGGCCGAGGAACGCCGTGGCGACGGCGATCATGATGACCCACAGGGCCGAGAGCGATACATAGAATCCGCCGATGAATGAGGCGTAGGTGGCGAACGCGTCGAGGCCCTTCGCGGTGAATGCCGAGGCGATTCCGGCGAAAACGCCCACCGGGGCTGCCAGCATCACGTAGCCGGTGACCTTCAACATGACCTTCATCAGTTCGTCGATCGCGTCAGCGATGGAGGAGTGGCCCTTTTTCCGGAGGTTCAGCAGGGCGATGCCGAAAAGCGCGCCGAACACCAGGATCTGGAGCGGGTTGTTCGTGGTCAGGGCCGAGAAGACGCTGGTGGGGATGATGTTGGTGATAAAAGCCTGGAAGTCGAGCGGCTTGGACTCCAGCCCGGCATCACCGGTGGGCACGAGGTGAAGGCCTGAGCCCACGTTGAGCAGGTGGGCCATGATGAAGCCAAAGGCGCCCACCAGGACTGAGGCGGAGAGGAACCAGATCATCGAACGGCCGAAGAGCTTTCCCACACCCGCTGATTTCGCAGCTCCGGCGATGCCGGAAACCAGGGTGGCGAAGATCAGCGGGGCAATGATCATCTTGATCAGGTTCAGGAACATGTGTGTCACCGTGTCGAAGACGGCAACGAAGGCGCCCCGCACATCCGCGGGGAGAAGCCAGTGGAACACCAGGCCGCTGATGATTCCCATCAGGAGCGAGGCCAGGATCCATTTCGTTGATTTGTTTTTCAAGGTCAGTCCTTTGATAGATGCCGAGATTCAGCCCTCTGGAAGGGCCCTCGTCTTTGAGCCTTGAGCCCCGGCGGGATTTTGGGCACAACGATGTGCCCCGTATCAGGATGGTGATCGGAGGGACGTGCGGGTGGAACTACTTACTGAGGTTGGCCAGGCGTTCGGGGCTGAGGAGTTCCTGGAGCTGGGCGGCGGTGAGCAGGCCGTGTTCGAGCACCAGCTCGGCCACACCCTTGCCGGTGGCGAGAGCCTCCTGGGCGATGGCGGTGGCGGTGGCGTAGCCGAGATGGGGGTTCAGGGCGGTGACCAGGCCGATTGACTGTTCCACGGTGAGCCGGAGGTGCTCGGTGTTGGCGGTGATGCCCCGCACGCAGCGTGCCGTGAGGGTGCGGCAGGCTGCTTCGAGGTGGGAGATGCTCTTGTGGAGGCTGTGGACAATGATGGGTTCGAAGGCGTTGAGCTGAAGCTGCCCGGCCTCCGCGGCCATGGTGATGGTGACGTCGTTGCCGATGACCTCATAGGCCACCTGGCTGACCACTTCCGGGATGACCGGGTTGATCTTGCCGGGCATGATGGAGGAGCCGGACTGGACGGCCGGCAGGTTGATCTCACCGAAGCCGGCGCGGGGGCCGGAGGAGAGCAGGCGGAGGTCGTTGCAGATCTTGGAGAGCTTTACGGCCACGCGCTTGAGCACGCCGGACAGGTGCACAAAGGCGCCCACATCCTGGGTGGCTTCGATGAGGTCGACGGCGGTGACCAGGGGGAGCCCGGTGACCTCGGCCAGGTGCCGGCAGGCTGCCTCGGCGTAGCCGGCAGGGGCGTTCAGGCCGGTGCCGATGGCTGTGGCGCCGAGGTTGATTTCGTGGATGAGCAGTTCCGCCTCGGCCAGGCGCAGCCGGTCCTCGCCGATGGTGATGGCGTAGGTGCCGAACTCCTGGCCCAGCGTCATGGGGACGGCGTCCTGCAGCTGCGTGCGGCCCATCTTCACCACCGTGCGGAATTCCAGTGCTTTGGCGGCGAAGGCCTCTTCGAGTTCGGCCAGTGCGTCCAGCAGTTCCCGGCCGGCGAAGATGGTGCCCAGTTTCACGGCGGTGGGGTAGACATCGTTGGTGGACTGGCTGAGGTTCACGTGGTCGTTGGGGTGCAGGCGGGCGTAGTCGCCTTTGGCGTGGCCGAGGATTTCGAGGGCACGGTTGGCGATGACCTCGTTCGCGTTCATGTTCGACGACGTCCCGGCGCCACCCTGGATCACGTCCACCACAAACTGGTCGCTGAGCTGTCCGTTCATCACGTCGGTACACGCCTGCTCGATCGCCTGGCCGCGTTCGGCGTCAAGCAGACCCAGCTCGCGGTTAGTGCGAGCGGCGGCAAGCTTCACTGCGGCCAGTCCCCGGACCAGGTGCATGTTGGAGGACAGCGGCTGCCCCGTGATGGGGAAGTTTTCCCTGGCCCGGAGCGTGTGGACGCCCCAGTAGGCGTTCGCGGGGACATCGCGGTCACCCAGGAGGTCATGCTCGGACCGGGTTTCGGGTACGGCATCAATGGTGGTCTGGCTGGTGGTCATGCTGGTCCTCACAGGGCTTCGTTGACGGGCTTGGACGGAATACGTTCAGCGTGTGCGGGAGGCACGTTTGAACTGCGCCGCAGAATAGGCGGGCGGCGAACAGTTGGGCAAGATAACCAGCACACTCAGGAGGAGGGCGGGCAGGACGGGGGACTTAGGGCCAGTGGACTAAGGGATGAGGCCGGGCGGCGTCTTTCCTCCGGGGACAACAGTGCTCAAGGCGCATTCCACGCCATGCAAGTGCTGGGTCATCGCTTCGCGTGCACCTTCTACCGAGCCGCTCTCGATGGCTTCGAAGATGCGGGCATGTTCTTCACCGGACTCGGCTCGCCGGTCCGCCACGAGGTTGAGCGTGTTCGACTGGTTCGCCATTGCATCGACAATGTCGGACAGAAACTGTTCAAAGACGCCGTTTCCGCTGCACCGGGCGATCGTGGCGTGGAACTCGGTGTTCAGGAGCACCCACTGCTGCAGATCATCCGCGCGGGACATCTCCTGGAGAATTTCCCGAAGTGCCTCCACATCTTCGTTGCTGCGGCGCTCGGCGGCAAGGCCCGCTGCAGGAACTTCGATGTGCGGCCGCGCCTCTACCAGGGCGCGGGCGGAATACTTGCCGAGCTTGAGGTCAGGGGCAACGCGGTCAGCGATGACGAACGTGCCCTTTCCGGTGTGCGTGGCGGTGAGCCCGAGTGCGGTGCATGAACGCAGGGCTTCCCGGACCATGGTGCGGCTCACGCCGTACTGCTTGGCCAGCGAAGTTTCCGAGTCAAGACGGGTACCGACGGGAATCTTGCCGCCTTCGATGGCCCCCCGGAGTGAGGCGAAGACGGCTTCGGCAGCGCCCACTCGCACCACGCGATCTTGTCTAGCTGTCCAGCTGTCCAACAGGTCCATGTGACGACTATGGCACTTGTCACTAAGCCGTGTCAAGGTGCGCGCTACGGCTTGCGGCGGGGGGTGGTGGGGTCCACTCGCGTGCCGGTACGTTCGTGCCGGTCTGCACCTATTCAATCTTCCGCACCCGGAGTAGGCTCGAAATTGTCAGCAAAACGGAACGATCGTACCTATTGGAGCGCCATGGATGAAGCCTTCACCGAGTTGCTGCCCGCTGAGGTCCGCTCGCGGCGCATATCGCTGGGCCTGACCCAACAGGACCTCGCCGACATGGCCGGGGTTTCGGAACGCTTTGTCAGGTTCGTTGAGCAGGGCAAGCCAAGCGTCCAGCTGGATTCCCTGTTGGCCGTCCTGGACACGCTGGGCCTGGAGCTCCGGCTCACCACCAGGACCGGCAAGGGGGCACGTGCGCTCGCAGGCCACTCCAGCAGCCAGGAAACTCAGCGATGAGGCACCGCATCGCCGACGTCTATAAGGCCGGAGTGCTCGCCGCGCGGCTTGAACGGCACGACGGCGGCACCCGGTTCCGCTACGTGCCGGCTTACCTCGCTTCAGGGGGACCCGCCGTCGCCAGTTCCCTGCCGCTCACCGCTGCTCCCGTCGGTTCCGCGGCGGGGGCGGCGCCGCCCTACTTCACCGGCCTCCTGCCCGAGGGCCGCCGGCTCAACGCGCTGCGGCGCTCCATCAAGACCAGCGCCGACGACGACCTGTCCCTGCTGATCGCAGCCGGCGGGAATCCGGTGGGCGACGTCCAGATCGTAGGCCACGGCGAAGCGCTGGACCCGGACGAGCACGCTGTCCAGCTGGATCCCAAGCTGCCGGTTGATTTCGACAAGTTGCTCGGCGATCCGGACCTTATTGACCCCGTGGCGCTCGCCGGTGTGCAGGACAAGTTGTCCGCCGGCATGATCTCGCTCCCTGTGGCCAGCGCCGGCAGGCGGTTCATCCTCAAACTCAACGCCCCCGAATTCCCGCATGTGGTGGAGAACGAGCTGGTGATGTTCCGGTATGCGGCCAGGCTGCGGATTCCGCTGAGCCGGGTCCGGCTGATCCGGGACGTCGCGGGCCGGCCGGGTCTGCTGGTGGAGCGTTTCGACCGGATCCCGCTTCCCGGCGGCGGGCCCGACGACGTCAGGCGGCTGGCGGTGGAGGACGGGGCCCAGGTCCTGAAGCTCTACCCGGCGGATAAGTACAACGTGGCTTTCGGCCAGGTCTGCCATGCTCTGGCCGACTACTGCTCGGCGCCTCTCCCGGCACTCCGGAACCTGGCCATCCAGGGGGCATTTGCGTGGCTGAGCGGCAACGGGGACCTGCACGCCAAGAACGTTTCCATGGTCCAGCAGCCGCATGGCGAGTGGACCATCGCCCCGGTCTACGACATTCCCTCCACCGTGGTTTACGGGGATAAGACCCTTGCACTGACCCTGAAAGGAAAGCGGAGCGGGATCTCGCGGCGCCATTTTCTGGGCTGGAGCAAGGACCTGGGGCTTACTGACCGCACGGCCGCCCAGGTGCTGGAGCTCGCGCTGAGGGCGTCAGGTCCGCTGATCGCCGACCTGGAGGCGGGCACCGCGTTCGCCGCACTTGGAGGTCCGGCGAAGGACGACGACGGCGGCTCGCCGTTCCCCGACATGGTCACCAGGGCGTGGGTGAAGGAGCTGAAACACCGGCGGAGGCTGCTGGAAGGCTAAGCAGGGTGGAGCAGGTATGCCGTCACGAAGCGTCGAACCACTTGAACACTCGCAGGGCGCGGAGAGTATTCCACCGACTTGGTTGTCCGTCGCCGGCTTCCAGAGCGAAGTGGACCCGACCGGGGTGGGTGTTCTCCAACAGCCATGTGCCGTTGGGCTGTTGTTTGGATCGCACCACGTCCACTGCTTCCGACATGCGTTCGTCTGGATTGCGGCCGGTGGCGCGGAAGTAGTCCAGGCCGCGGAGCACGTCGTAGTACCAGCGAGTGGGGTAGGAGAATTGCAGCCAGTCCGGGCTAATCATCTCGCCAGTGGACTTTCGCCGCAGCAAGACGCGTTCCAGGAGATATTCCTCTGCGAGCCGCCGCGCCTGCCGCGATTGGGAGGTCCCGCCGGTGGAACGTTCGTGCTCAAGGAGACCCTCCAGGACGCATATCGTGGTGTGGAAAGAGGAGCGCCTGGAGCCTCTTTCTGCCTCGCAGTTCCAGCCGCCGTCGGCGAGCTGGTCCCGGCCCAGCCTCTCCACCACCGCGTCCACGTTTTCGCCGAAGTATGCCCCGAGTGCCACGGCCATGCCGTTGATGCAGGGTTCGATTTCACCCTCGAAGAAGAGCTGCTTGCCTGCCTCCCAACGGCTGTTGTCGCGCACCAGAGTGATCGCGTGCCTGGCCTCCCGGCTGGCAGGGTCCAATCCGAAGTCCCGGAGGAGCAACAGGCTGTAAGTCGTGGCGGTCCAGGGCTGGCTGTTCGGATCGTCGTCATTTGCCGGCCAATACGTGCCGCCGTCCCATTGCCCGTCGGTGCCCTGCAGTTGAAGCAGCCGCACGCCCCAACCATGGGTGGCAACGCGGTGCCGCTCGGCAGAAATCTCGTTAGCAGGCGCGTCGGCGAGGTCGCCCAGGACCTGCCAGCGGATGGCGGGATCAGAGTCGAGCAGCCAGTTGAGCACGTCCATTCGCCCAACCTAGCACCGCGGTGGGCTGTCCGGCAGAGACGTGTTTCCCGCCGTCGTGCGTCCACGAGATGGCACTTGGCAGCAGTGTCCGGCTCCGGAACTGCCGCGAACTGCCATCTCGCGAGTGGCTAGAGGTGCTGGATGCCTGCCCGCTGCATGGCGTCCTTGTAGACGTCCACGCTTTTGGTGAGGAGATCCTCCTGTTTTGCTTCGGAAACAGCAAAGGCCCGCCCGCCGAGCGCGCTGGCCTTGTAGATCTTGATGCCGCTGTTCTTCAGGGAAGAATGGTAGGTCTTCTCGAAGAGGGTGAGGAACGTGGAAGCGTCCGTGCCGTGGGCGATGACTGCGGAGACACGGCGGTTGATCTTCAGGAACTGCCGGAAGGGCCGCAGGCCGTCAGTCTTCTCCTGGACGTTCAGCGCCGATGGAAGCTCCGGATCCCGCACCCACGGGTACGCATTCCACGGCATCACATAGCGCGCATCAAGCTCGGCAAGTTCGTAAATCTGGGTGGCCCGGCGGGCGGCTTCGTCATCGTTGAAATGGGAGACGAAGCCGGATTCGGTGCCCTTGCCCGGACTGACGTGGAGGCTGACGATCCGGCATTCGTCCTCGTCGTGCACGGGGTCGATGTAGGGGACGACGGACCCTGGCTTCTTTTCCATCAGTTCATCGCAGAGCTGCGTTACCGCCGCGATGTTTGGTTCCTGTAGCAGGGCCTTTTTTTCGTCCCAGTCAATCGTCACGATCTCTCCCTCAGCAGCACGGCGTCCAGAAACAGGCGTCTATGCCCACTCTACGCTTTTGGGAGTTTAGGTGCGCAGTGCAAGTTAGCTCCGGACCGGCGCCTGGCCGGGTAACGTCATGATGATGAACAGGAAAACGCTCAAGTCCGACGGCTTTGCCGGCTTCCGGAGCTTCGACAGCCTTGAGATCATCAGGGTTCCGCAGGGCACCGGGGTGTTCGCCGTCCTTCGGCCGAATGAGTTCGAGCCGCATTTCCTGAAGATCAGCACCGCCGGAACCTTCAAGAAAAAGAATCCCACCCTGCCTGCGGCGGCCATTCTGGCGGAATGGGTGGACGGCGCGGACATTCTCTACATTGGCAAGGCCGGGCCGGGAAGCAAGGGCAACCGCGGCCTTCGGAATCAGATCAAGGAGTTCCTGGATTTTGGGCGGGGCAGGCCGCCGGGCCATTGGGACGGCCGCCTTATCTGGCAGCTGACCCACACGGATGAACTCATCATGGCGTGGAAAGAGGTGCCCGCCGAAGAAGTAAACCAAGCCGAGGCCGCGTATCACGCAGCTTTTGTTGCGGAGCATGGCCGGCTGCCGTTCGCGAATCTCGTGCAGGCCAAGGTGCGGAACTAGGAGCCCTTAAGCCGTTCCATCTCGCGTCGGTCCTTCTTGGTAGGACGCCCGGCACCACGGTCCCGCTGCGGGAGACCCAAGGCCGGTGCTACCGGTCGCGGCGGTGTGTGGTCGGTGAAGCAGTGCGAAGCGGCCTCTGCGCCCACGCGTTTGGCGATCAGGCGGCGGACCTCGAGTGTCCGTTCGAAGCCGGACATCCGAACCGTGACGGTGTCGCCCGTGACCAGAGTGGCCGAAGCTTTGGCCGGACTTCCATTCAGCCGCACGTGCCCGGCGCGGCAGGAAGCGGTGGCGGCAGAGCGTGTCTTGTAGGCGCGGATCGCCCACAGCCAGGCATCAATGCGGACGCTGGCGGGGGAGGACGGAAGACTGGTCATGGCTGGCACCGAGTATACGGCGTCGCGTTCTCGGAAGGCTGCTCTTGCCAGCCTCAACGCGCAGGAACACTATAAAGGGACTTACCACTACCGAGAGGTAGGAAGGCCATGGCACACCGGGATGGCGGCACCACCGGGCTTCTCCACGGCAAGACCGCCCCGCCCCGCCCCAGCCCGGATTTTTTGTCCAGATAATGGGGCCGCTCGTGCATTTTCCGGCCATTATCTGGACAAAAACTCCAGGAGAGGAGCTTCTACGCTTCGCGCGTGGCGGGGGACTTGGTCTGCGCCGGATCGCGTTCCGCGAGCGGGCCGATGGCGTGGTCGATCTTCTTCATGGTCTGCGGCTCCAGCGTCACACCCGCGGCGGCCACGGTGTCTGCGAGCTGCTCAGGGCGCGACGCCCCGACGATGGCGGAGGCAACGTTCGGGTTCTGCAGCACCCAGGCAACCGCGAGTTGGGGCATGGAGAGCCCGGCTTCCGCGGCGATCGGTTTGAGGTCCTGGACACCGGCGAGGACGTCGTCACGCATCCAGCGCTCGATCATCCTGGCGCCGCCCTTGTCATCCGTGGCGCGACTGCCCGCGGGTGCTGGCTGGCCGGGCAGGTACTTGCCGCTCAGCACGCCCTGCGCCATGGGGGACCAGACAATCTGGGACACACCCAGTTCTTCCGACGCCGGCACAACCTCGGCTTCGATGACCCGCCACAGCATGGAGTACTGGGGCTGGTTGGAGATCAGCTGGAAACCCAGTTCCTTGGACAGCGCGTGGCCGTCGCGGAGCTGGTCTGCGGTCCATTCGCTGACGCCGATGTACAGCGCCTTGCCCTGGCGGACAATGTCCGCAAACGCCTGCATGGTTTCTTCCAGCGGCGTCTCGAAGTCGTATCGGTGGGCCTGGTAGAGGTCCACGTAGTCCGTCTGGAGCCGGCTGAGTGAGCCGTTGATCGAGTCCATGATGTGCTTGCGGGACAGGCCAACATCGTTTTTGCCCTTGGGGCCGGTGGGGCCGTAGACCTTGGTGAAGATTTCCAGTGACTCGCGGCGTTCGCCCTTCAGTGCCTCGCCGAGGACGGTTTCCGCGGCGGTGTTCGCGTAGACATCCGCCGTGTCGAACGTGCTGATGCCGGTGTCGAGCGCTGCGCGTACGCACTGGGTGGCGACGTCGTTCTCCACCTGCGAGCCGTGCGTCAGCCAGTTGCCGAACGTGATTTCCGAGACTTTGAGGCCGCTGTTTCCGAGGTATCTGAATTCCATGGTTTCCACGCTAGCGGAGATAGTTATTGAGGGAAAGGGCTTTCCGCAAACGCACGACGGCGGTGCGGCCGCCCCCGCGATCAGCGGCGGCGGAGTTCCGCGTACTCCAGGGACGGCACTATCGCCCCGGCGTCGCGCTCCACGAAGTTGGTCCCGGGCGGCACCAGTTCGTCGATCGCATCCAGCACGGACTCGCCCAGGAGGGTGTCCGCGGCCTTGAGATAGGCCTTGAGATGGTCCTCGGTGCGCGGGCCGATGATCACACTGCTGACGGCGGGGTGGTTCAGCGCGAACCCGATGGACAGTTCCACGAGCGAGATTTCCAGCTTGTCGGCCAGCCGGGCCAGCGCGTCCGCAGCCAGCAGCTTCCGCTCGCTGGACGGCCCGGAAATGTCGTAGCGTCCCGGAAGTGAATGGACTCGGGTTGGCGGTTTGCCGGCATCGAGAACAAACTCGCCGGTCAACCAGCCCCCGGCCAGCGGACCGTAGGCGAGTACACCCAGGCCGTACTGCTGCGCAATGGGCAGGACATCGCGTTCGTTGCCGCGGACCAGCATCGAATACGGGACCTGGTTGGCTACGGGCGGGATCAGGTGGTTGGTGGTGGCCAGCCACTGGGCCTCCACGAGCTGCGCCGGGGTGAACACCGAGGTGCCGTAGTAGAGGATCTTTCCCTGCCGGATGAGGTCGTTCAGGGCGGTGATGGTCTCGAGCACGTCGGTGTTGTAGTCCGGCCGGTGCGCCTGGTACAGATCGATCCGGTCCGTCTGCAGCCGCCGGAGGCTGCCCTCCACCGCCTGCATGATCCAGCGCCGGGAGTTCCCCGAGTGGGCCGGGTTGGCGCTCATCTGGCCGTGGAACTTGGTGGCCAGGAAGACGTCGTCGCGGCGGCCGCGGAGCGCCCGGCCCACCACCTGTTCGGACTCACCCTGGGAGTACACGTCGGCGGTGTCCACCGCGGTGATGCCGGAGTCGAGGGCGGCCTGGATGATGCGGATGCTTTCATCCGCACCGGTGGGGGCGCCGCCTGCCTGGGCGCCGCCGGCTGCGCCGCCCGGCCCTTCGCCAAAGTTCATGGTGCCCAGTGTGAGCGGGCTGATGGGCGTGCCGGACCGCCCGAACATACGAAGTTCGCTGAGGCTCATCCCCGGCTCCTCACGATCGATTTCCCACGCGGATTGCTGTGGATCGTCACGACGCTACACAAATTCGGCGCCGTGCTGCAGGAAAGCGCCATGCTGCTTCGCTTTTCGTAGCACGGGGTAACGCGGGCCGGGGCAGTGACGGTTTGTGACGGCCCGGGAGCCGCACGGTCCTCAGCTCCGGTCGGCAGGCAGCTTGGCCTTGAGGACGTTCGCGTGGCCGGACAACGACACCAGCGAGCCGGTGTCCAGCACGGACAGGGGCGCGGGGGCGGGCGGCTTCGTGAAGGAGCGGGCGGCACCAAGGCCGGCGCTCTCACGGCTGGGGTCGCGGTTGGAATTGTCCCGCGCAGGGTTGTCCTGGTGCAGCGCCGACTCCACCAACGGAGCCACCGCTTCCACTTTCGCTGCGGGAACGGAGGGGCCGGGAAGGTCGCGGACCGAGATCTTGATTTCGGGGGCGGCGGCCCGGGCGCGCGCCATGGCCCGGGCATCCGCTTCGGCCACCGCGGCAGCCCAGTCCTCGGCGAGCATCGGGGGTTCCTTGCGGGCCGCGGTGAGCAGTGGGTGATGCTCCGCCGCATGGTGGAAGCGGGGCCGGAGTTCGGAGGGTTTCAGGAAGGTGCGGGCGTCTTGAAGGGCTTTGCGCCAGTTGCGCGGCGCGCTCACTGCGGCCACGGCGGCCGCGCCGTGGGCAAACATCGTGGACAGGGCCGCTCCGGTTGTCGTCCGTAGGGCGCCGGCCTTTGAGCGCAGCACCCCGGCGCGGGCCGGCTGGCCGGCAGACGGGGCGGCAGCGCCGTCGTCGTGCGTTTCAACGGGGGCGCCCGACGGCGGCACGGACTCCCCGGTCAGGCGGATCAGGGGGAGGGTTTCGTGTTTGGGGAGCCGCCCAAAGAGGGCCATTACGGTCAGCACAAACAGCCGCCCGGCGCCGGCAAGCAGCAAGGTGATGACCACCAGCAGGAACAGGCCCAGGAACATCAGGAGCGCCAGGCCGAGCGTGCCGAAAAAAGTCAGGTTGAGAGCGATCGTCGTTGAATCTCCCACGTCATCTCTCCTCTCTGCCGGCGGCGGAGTCCGTCCCGGCACTCATCACCACGGGCAACAGCCCTCCTCCACCTTACGGACTATTTTTCGGTCCTGCCGCTCCCGGGCGTGGTTCGTCCGAGGTTGTTTCGAAGCTGTTACCGGATATGACAACACCGGCTGCGGCCTATAGTCGGAAGGGATCCACGAGGCCGCCGAAAGCGGTCCGGACAACCGCGACAGGAGCACCATGACCGAGAATCCGATCACCGCCGCCCCGTGCGTTTGCCTGTCCGGCGAGGCTTACACGGACTGCTGCGGGCGCTTCCACAATGGCGGGGCCGAAGCGGCCACGGCGGAGCAGCTGATGCGCTCCCGCTACAGCGCGTTTGTCCTGCTGGACGTCGAATACCTCCGGAAAACCTGGCACCCGGATACCGCGCCTTCGGATCTGGAGCTGGACCCGGCCATGGAGTGGCGCCGTCTGGACATTCTGTCCACGAGCCGCGGCGGCCCGCTGGACTCTGAGGGCACCGTGGAGTTCAAAGCCCACTACCGGCACGACGGCGAACGCAGAGTCCACCACGAAACGAGCCGTTTTGTCCGCGAGAACCGCCGCTGGTACTACGTCGACGCCGTAATGCTCGCCTAACTGCCCTGGGGCGTCAGGAGGAAAAGCCCGGGCGTGGCTTCCACCTCAGGGTTGCGCCTGCGTCGGCAAGGTGAGGATTTCGGCTCCGTCGTTGGTGATGGCGATGGTGTGCTCGCTGTGTGCTGTCCGGCAGCCGGTCGCACTTCGGAGCGTCCACCCGTCGGCGTCGGTGATGAGTTCCGCGGTGTCGGCCATGACCCATGGCTCAAGCGCGAGCAGCAACCCGGGGCGCAGCTGGTATCCGCGGCCTGGCCGTCCGGTGTTCGCTATGTGCGGGTCCTGATGCATCGTTGACCCGATGCCATGACCGCCGAATTCGGTGTTGATCGGGTACCCCGCCTCGCTGAGGACGGAGCCGATGGCATGCGAGATATCGCCGATGCGGGCCCCGGGTCCGGCAGCAGCTATTCCTGCGGCCAATGCCCGCTCGGTCGCGCTGATCATGGCGACGCTCTCCGGGGGCTTGGAGGCGCCCACGATGAAGCTGATGGCAGAGTCTGCAGCGACTCCGTTTTTGGAGACGGCGAGGTCGAGTGTCAGCAGGTCGCCGTCGGCAAGTGCGTAGTCGTGGGGCAGCCCGTGGAGCACGGCGTCGTTGACGGCCGTGCAGATGTAGTGGCCGAATGGCCCGCGGCCGAACGATGGCTCGTAGTCGACGTAACAGGACAGCGCGCCAGCTTCGACGATCATGGCCGCAGCCCACCGGTCGATGTCGAGAAGGTTTGTGCCGACCGTGCTCCGGCTTTTCAGTGTGTGCAAGATGTCAGCGACGAGGGCGCCGGCGACTTTTGCTCGGGCCAATTCGGTGTGGTTCAGGATCTCAATCATGCGGCGCCTTTTCTCGCGGAACCAATAACTATCCCGGCCATATTATCCCGGTATTAGTATTGGAGCCATGGTCAGAATGCCGCTCACATCCGCTGAAGTCGAACGAGGACAGCGCCTCGGTGCCCTGCTGCGTCGCGCCAGGGGAGAACGCTCGATGCTCGTGACCGCGCTCGAGGCAGGGGTCTCACCGGAGACCCTCCGGAAAATCGAATCGGGCCGCGTAGCCACCCCTGCCTTCCCCACCATCGCAGCGATCGCCGACGTCGTTGGCCTCTCCCTCGATGCGGTGTGGGTCGAGATCAATCAGCCCGAACGTGGTGTAGAACCGACCGGCTCCGGACGCAACGCCCGTGAGCGGTTGGCCTCGTAAGACTCAGCCGCTGTACGTTTCGTCCGGGGTGAAGCCGGCGCGGTCCACCTTGCGGTGGAAGTGCATGCCCGCCAGGCCGCCTAGCACGGCACCGCCCAGCGCAACCAGGGCCACCACAACGGCGGCAATGATGCTGGTGAGGGTCAGTTCGCCTTCATTGATGGGGATCCGCGGGAAGCTGTTCAAATTGGCTAGGACGTTGAACTGCTGGCCGGCGATGATGCCCAGCAGAGCAATCACAACCGCGGCAATCAGCGCCCAGATCCACACCATAAAACCCTGCCGGGCGCCATTGAAGCGTGCCATCCGGCCGGCGACGTAGCCGCCGGAGTAGTAGGAGACGAACAGGACCACCAGCAGGACAATGATGCCTACCAGCCCTACGGCGCCGTTCGTCGTCACCTGGTTGACGGCCTCGTTCACGTCGGTGTTGTTCGCCAGGCCCACCGCGGTTCCGGCTGCGGCCACAAAGGCTGTGAGCAGGACGGCCATGCCGGTGGCAGCGAGCCAGCCGAAAAAGGCCGAGCCCACCTTGATGCCGCCGAACTGTTCCTTCTCCCTGGCCACGGCCGTCTGCTGGTCGGTCAGGCGCGGATCCGTCAGGCGTGGATCCAGCACCGAAGCGTCGGCCACCGGCGCTTCGGCTGCCGGGGCATAGGCCTGCTCAGCATAGTCCCGCTCGGCATACGGCGCCGGCGTCTGATCGAAGGCGCGCGTGGGCTCGCTATTGGCGAAGGCTTGGTCACGAGCAGTTTCATTCCGTAGATTCTCGTTCCGCGTCGTTGGCGGAAATCTGTCCTCGGGGTCCGTTTGGTTGCTCATGGGTCAACTCAACCACTGGCGACCAGCGATAACAAGCCTGCTTATGAGTTGCTAGCGGTACTTCCGGTGCAGGTTCTCCTTGCTGGATGCCCCCGGCGTCGCATCGGCGATCCACGGGCCGGTGCCCTCCGACTGATCCAGTACGCCCGCCTCAAGCCAGGTGTAATCCCCGGCCAGGACCTTGCGCGAGAGGATGTGGTCGCCGTCGTCCGTGTTCCGCCACAGCTGGTCAAAGTACTCGTCAATCCGGACGCGGGCCTGCTCGCAATATGCCTCTGCCAGTTCGTAGGCGCTGGCGGCACGTTCCGGCGTGGTGCGAAGGATCATTTCGGCCCGGGAACAGCATGCGGCCATGGCGAACAGCTCGGCGCCGATGTCCACCACCCGGCCCAGGAACGCCTGCTTGTACTCCAGCTTCGCCTGCCAGCGCCCCATGCCGTAGAACGTCTGGCGGGCCAGCCGGCGCGAGGACCGCTCCACGAAGCGCAGCTGCTTGGCCAGCCTGCCGAAATCGCTGTAGGACCGGGGGTCCATTCCGGCGCCGGCCACCAGTTTGGGCAGCCAGCGGGCATAAAAACCTGAAGCCCCGACGGCGGCCCTCGCTTTGTCCTGGAGGCTCGCGTCCACGGACGCAAGGTCGCCCGCGGCGGCCAGGTGGGCGTCCACGGCTTCCCGGGCGATGAGGAGTTTCATGATCTCCGAGGAGCCCTCGAAGATCCGGTTGATCCGGAGGTCGCGCAGCTGCTGCTCGGCCGGAACCGCGCGTTCTCCCCGGGCTTCCAAGGACTCCGCCGTCTCGAAGCCACGGCCGCCGCGGATCTGGACCAGTTCGTCGGCGATCCGGTAGCTGATCTCGGAGGACCACAGCTTGGCCAGGGCAGCCTCGATCCGCACGTCCTTCTGCCCGGCGTCGGCGAGTTCCGCGGACAGTTCGAAGACGGCGTCCAGGGCGAAGGCGGACGCGGCGATAAAGGCGATCTTCTTGCCCACGGCCTCGTGCTTCCCCACCGGCTGGCCCCACTGGGTGCGGGCGTTGGACCATTCCCGGGCGATCTTCAGGCTCCAGCGGCCGGACGCGACGCACAACGCCGGCAGGGAAAGCCGGCCCGTGTTCAGCGTGGTGAGGGCGATCTTCAGGCCCTGGCCCTCGCGGCCCAGCCTGTTTGCCGCAGGCACCCGCACCTGGTGGAAGCGGGTGACGCCGTTTTCGATCCCACGCAGCCCCATAAACGTGTTGCGGTTCTCCACGGTGATGCCGGGGGAGTCCATTTCCACCACAAAGGCGCTGATGCCGCCCTTATGTTCGGTGCCGTCCGCATCGGTGTGGGCCGGCACCACGGCCATCACCACCACGAGCTCGGCGATCACACCGTTGGTGGTCCAAAGTTTCACGCCGTCCAGGACGTAACTCCCGCCGTCGTCCGTGGGAACGGCGGTGCTGCCCATCCGGGCGGGATCGCTGCCCACGTCCGGTTCCGTCAGGAGGAAAGCCGTGATGGCACCGCCGGCGCAGCGCGGCAGGTACTCGCGTTTCTGGTCCGGCGTGCCAAAGACCTTCACGGGCTCGGGGACGCCGATGGACTGGTGCGCGGAGATCAGGGCGCCAATGCTCGGGTGGACGCTGCCGAGCAGCGCCAGGGCCCGGCCGTAGTAGACCAGGGACAAGCCGAGTCCGCCGTACTCCTGCGGGATTTTCATGCCAAAGACGCCCAGGCCCGCCAGGCCCTGGAGGTACTCGTCCGGGATCCGGGCCTCGCGTTCGATCACGCGCCCGGACATGGTGCGGGCGTACGCGGTGAGGCGCTCCATGAAGGCCTCACCGCGTTCCACGTCATCGGCGTTCGCTTTCGGCCAGGGGTGGATGAGGCTGAGGTCGAAATTCCCCAGGTAGAGTCCCTTGGCGAAGCTGGGCCGGTCCCAGTCGAGTTCGCGGGAGGCTTCAGCAAGTGCCCGGGCGTCCGCCGCGGTGGCTTCGGGCCCGATATTGGCCGCGGCGACGGGGACTTCGGCGTCCGGGGCATCCGTGGCAGGAACTTCGGTGGCAGGTGGGTTCGTGGCGGGACTGTCAGTGGCGAAGCTCATGGGGTATCTCCTCTGACCGGGATGGCCGGTTCAAGCCATGGATCCGCCGGGTTGGAGAACCCTTCAGCTGTCTCTCAACATTACCCGCGGGTAGCTTCCAGTGCTAGGGGATGGCTGGCCCTGGAAGTCCCCCGGGGATCCGGCGGAGGCGTGGTGGACCAGCCTGTCCCAGCCGCTGTTGATCCCGTGGACCACCGTCAGCAGCGTCGTGGAGGCGAGGAACCAGGCGAACTTGCCTACCCCCACCATGACCAGGGCCAGGAAGCCCGCTGTCAGGACGAAACCCACCAGAACCAGGGCAAACACCAGGGTTCCGATGAACACCATGGTGGCCGTCTCCACTGCACTTAAGTCGAACTGCATTGTTCCCCCTGCTGCGCCGTTGCTTCGGTTGAGATCAGTAGCATGAGCGTAGGGGGTGCTGAGGCGTCCCAGCCAGACCTGCCCCGCCGTCATGGCGGGTTGATACGGGATCGCAATGCTACCGGGACGTAGGTCACGGAGCGGTCGCGGAAGTCACTGTCCGCGCTTGCGTTTAATCGTCGTCGAACTCCGGGGCGGCCTGGTTCAGGACCGCGAAGTCGGCGCCGAGCCCCACTTCAACCTGGGAACCGTTGTCCAGCCTGACTTCAACCTCGTACGCGACGTTCCCGTCATTTTCCCGTTCCACCTCGATGACACTGCCCTGGCCCACCCTGGCCAATGCGGCGTTCGCGGCCTGGTCATGGTCCGCAGTGTTAAGTGGTGCCAGATTGGAATCGTCGTCCCGCTCGGGCCCCGGGACGGTGGACACCGGCACTGACCGGTCGACGTTGACCCCGATCTTGCTCAAGGGCTGATCTCCGCTGGTCCGCGTACTCGCGGCGACCGCCACTGTCGCGCCACCCAGAATGACTGCCGCAGCCGCCAGGCCGGTGATCAGTACAGCTTTTTCACGCATGACAAACTCCTCTCAGGTGATCTAAACAGTGTGCTCCCGCGGCCAGCAAGGTACAACGATTATTCGGTCGCGGGGCCTGCGTTAACCTTGTAGTTGGCAGTTTTCGCGATCCGCGCTGCCCAACCATCCCCCAGCAGCTGAAGGAGAGCGCGTGCCCCGCTCCGCCAGGTCATCCGCTGACGCGATCAGTGCCCGGCTCCGGGACCTCGAACTCCTCACGAAGGGACCCGCCTGGGCCCTGACGCGCTCGGCGCCCTGGGTGATCGCGGTGCTGCAGGCATCCTTTACCCGCACCCGTCCGCAGCTTCCGCTCGAGGAGTTCCACGCCGACGTCGACTCCTTCCTTGAGCAGCTCCGGCGCCAGGAACCCGGGCCGGGTGGTGCCGCCATCGGCACGTCGTCCGGAAGGAACTATGCGGACGAGTGGACGCGCAAGCATTTCCTGACCCGCCGCAACCAGTCGGGGCAGATCGTTTACGAGGTGACCGAGCCGGCCGCCCGCGTGCTTGCATTCCTGGACAGCCTCTCCAGCGAGCGGTCCACGCTGAACGGCTCCCGGCTGGGTACCCTGCTGGGAGACGTGGAGAAGCTGGCCAATGAGACCAATCCGGACCAGAGTGCCCGGCTGGAATCCCTTGAGGACGAGATCGGGGAACGGCAGCAGCTGATCCAGGACATCAGCTCCGGCGACTTTGACGGCCTGCTGGACGACGACGAAGCGGTGGAAGCCGCCGGGAACATCCTGGACCTCGCCGCCAGCCTGCCCGCCGACTACAAAAAGATGCGCGACCGCATCGAGGAACTGGTGGGCGAGCTGCGCAACCAGATCATCGAGGAGTCGCTGAGCAAAGGCGCCACCATGGCGCAGGTGCTCGACGCGGACAAGCGGCTGCGGCAGAGCCCCGAGGGCAGGACCTTCCGCTCCTTCACCGCATTCCTCGAAGACCCGCAGCAGCAGCTCCGGTTCCGGTCGGCCATCGGTGAGGTCCTCAGCCGGCAGTTCGCCGACGACCTTTCGCCGGAGGACCGCGAGACGCTCAAGAACCTGGTGGCCGAGCTCCGCCACCAGCACAGCCAGATCCAGCGGATCTACGGCAAGCTCAGCGAAAGCCTGAACACCTACGTCCAGAGCGACGACTTCCGCCAGTCCGTCCGTCTCCGGAAGGTGCTGCGCGAGGCCGAGCAGGCCATCAGGTCCCTGCCGTATGAACGCGAACGGCCGGGCCTGGTCCGCGGTCCGGTGCTGTTCAACGCCGGGTTCGAATCGCTGGCCATGGTCAAGCTCTACGACCCGGACGAGTTCGCCGTTCCGCCCAAGCTGGCTGACCCCATCGCCTTCAGCGACTCAGACCGGGTGCGCTCGCCGAGGACGGGCAAAGCACGTCCCGACGCCATCCGGGCCGCCGTGGCCGGCGCGTCCACCCTGGCCGAGGCCTGGGGGCAGCTGCCGCCGGAGGAACAGCACATCAACTCCATCCGCGCACTCCTCTCGCACGCCCTCCAGGATGGCGCGGCCTTTGACCGCGAGGCCTGGGATGGCCTGGACTACGAACAGATCGACGGCACCACCCGCACGGCGTACCTGCCGGTGGTCACCCTCAAGAAGGATTGACGATGACTGAAGAAATTACGACGGCGGCACCTCCCGTTGAGGAGGCCGCACCGGCGGTTGAGCCCGAGATCCAAGGGATTTCGACAGGCTCAATCACCAGGGGCGCCGGAGTCACTCCCCGCGACACTTTTGTGGACGGCGCGGCACTGTTTCCCGGCGACACCGGCGTTCTCTCGATGAAGGTGCGCCAGGCGCTGGTCAAGCTGCTCAAGGGTCCGTACGTTGACGGCGGCCGCGACGAGAAGCTGTGGACCACGCTGCTGGACAATCAGATCATCCTGCGCAGCCGCCTGTCCGAGCTGTTCCTGACCCTGCAGCTGGACCACGAGCGCAAGATCGCCGTCCTGCGCCCGGTGGATCCTGAGGCCATCGGCGGCAGTAGCCGGTCGAGCATCCTGCGCCAACAGCGTGCGCTGAGCCGGGTGGAGACCATCGTGCTGCTCCGCCTGCGGATGCTGCTGGACCGCCACGTCACGGCCCAGACCGATGCCACCATCACCCGCGAGGAAATCGCCGACCTCGTGGCCCACTACCAGCCCGCCGGACAGCAGGACGCGCTGCGGGATTCGGACGTGGTCACCCGGGCCATCACCAAGCTCCTGGCCCGCCAGCTGCTTCTCACCACCGGCCTGGATGACGTCTACACCATCTCCAACGCCCTCCCGCTGGCCCTCCCCTTCGAAAACATCGGCGACATCCCCGCCCAAATCGAAGCCCTGGTAGCAGCAACCGCAGACCCAACAGGCACAGAAGCACTGATAGAACTCGACACAGACTCTGGTGCGGACGACGACGCCGATGCCGCCCCCGCCCCTCCGCCGGGCGACTCCGCTGCAAGCAGCGAGTCGCCCGGCTCCGACAGGCCCGATGCCACTCCCTGGGCGGCATCGGCGTCGTCGTCCGTGGGTGCGCAGGTTCCGGGCACGAGTGGCGCCGCGAACGGACCCATCGAGGGGGCAGAAGCATGAGCATCGCAACCATGCTGCCGATGGGCGATCTCACGAACCCCGGTCAGATGCGCCTGGCGTTGGTGCAGGTGGTCAACTGGGGCACGTTCCATGGGGCGCACACGATGCACGTGGACCGGAACGGAACCCTGCTGACGGGCAACTCGGGCGTGGGCAAGTCCACGCTGTTTGACGCCATGCTGCGCGTATTCGATGCCCGGCCGCGCTCCAACGAGGCCGCGGCCCAGCGTGCCGGCGGTGCTGTGGAGGACAAGAGGACCACTTTCACGTACATGCGCGGCAAGGTGGGCGACAAGGCCGTTGGCGAAGGCTCGGCCAGTGCGTTCCAGCGCCCGGGTGCCACCTGGTCCGCCGTCGCCCTGACGTTTGATAACGCCGCGGGCACCCGCATCACGGTGTCCGCACTGTTCGACCTGCCCAAAAACGGCACGGAGTCCAGTGTTGGGCGTTTCTACGTGATCGACAGCAAGCCGCTGGACCTGCCGGCCATCGAGGGCATCGCGGACAAGCGCTTCACCAAGGCTGCGCTGGAGACGATCTTCCCGGACGCCCAGATCTTCGATGTCCACAAGGCCTTCGCGGAGCGTTTCCGACGGCTCCTCGGCATCAGTTCGGACCAGGCTCTGCCCCTGCTGCGCGTGATCCAGGCCGGCAAGGGCCTGGGCGGCAGCGTCAATACCTTCTTCCGCGACCAGGTCTTGGACGCCCCCGCCACCCTCGCCGCGGCCGATGACGTGGTGGAGGAATTCAGCAACCTCATGTCCATCCGGCAGCGGCTGGAGGACGTGCGGCAGCAGCGGGACCAGCTGGCCCCCGTGCCCGGCCTGAACAAGGAATACGCGCAGTCGCTCCTCGACGCAAACCGGCTCCGTGAGCTGTCCGGCGAGGAGTTCGAAGCCTACAAGCAGCAGCTCGCCGTCACGGTCCACCAGAAAACGCTGGCGCGGTTCAAGGAGCTGGCCCAGGCGAAAGCCAAAGAGCTGGGCGCGGAGCGCTCGGTCCGCGACGGGCTGGCCAAGGATCTGCGCCAGCTGGAGACCGATTACAACAACCAGGGCGGCAACGCGATCTCCGCGATCGAGCAGTCGCTGGACAACGCCAAGGTGGGTCTGCGGCTGCGCGAGCAGGTGGAGGAAGCGGCCCGCAAGGCCCTGTCCGACGCCGGCCTGCAGCTGGAGTGGACCGCTGACGGTTGGGAACAGGCCCACGAGCAGGCTGCCGCCAGGTCGGCCGAGCTCAAAGACGACTCCCAGGCCCTGCAGGAGCTCCGCTTCGAAGCCTTCGACGGCCACGCCACCAAAAAGCGTGAGCTGGCGGCAGCCCAGCAGGAGCTGCTGTCACTGAAGACGCGCAAGTCCCTGCTGCCGCCGTCGAGCATTGAAAACCGTGCGGCCATAGCCGCGGCCACTGGCGTTCCTGAGGACCGGATGCCGTTCGGCGGCGAGCTGATGGACCTCGCCGAAGGGGAGGAACACTGGCGGCCGGCCGCGGAGCGTGCCCTCCGGAACCTCGCCACCACGTTGCTGGTCCCCGGCGAACATTTCGCCGCGGTGACCCGCTACCTGAACGACAACAAAGTACGTGGCGCCCTGCGCGCGGTGGACGTATCCAAGCCGCTCGCGGGCGGCGCCCTCGCCGTGGAGGACGCGCGCGACGGCGATCTGCTCACCAAGCTGGACATCCTCGCCAGCGGCGCGGTGGCGGACGCCGGGGAATGGATCCGGGAGCGGATCGCCCTCGATTTCGCCTACCCGTGCGTCGAGGACCCCAACGAGCTGGCCGCACTGGACAAGGGCCTGAGCCTGGGCGGTGTGGTCAAACGCAACCGGCACACGGTGGAGAAGGACGACCGTTTCACCAGCCGCCAGGACTACGTGCTCGGTTTCGACAACGCCGCCAAACTGGAACTCGTGGCCGCCCAGGTAGAGGACCTGCAACAGGAGCTGGCCAAGGCGGCCGAACTGGCCCAGAGCCGCGAAGAGTCGCACCAGGGCATGAGCCGGCAGCTCGACGCCCTGCGGCTGATTGCGGAGGACCACCGCCCCTGGGAACAGGTATCGGCTGCAGTCGCCGCGGAGGAACTCACCCGGATTGAACAGCGCCTCAAGGACGCCCTCGCAGCACAGGCGGACCTGGAACCGCTGCGGGCCAACATTGAGGCGGCGCGGCAGAAACACCAGGCCAGCACCGAAGCCGCAGCAGTCCTGCAGAGCGAATACAAGGCCCTGGACCGGCAGATGAGCGCTGCCGATTCGCTGCTGGAAGCCGCGCGGGCCCGCCTGGAGCAGGCGCCGCCGTCGGACGCCACCGTCACGGCGCTGGAACCGTACTTCACGGACTTTGGCGACGTCAGCGAGATGCACGAGCTGGACAACCTTGCCAACCGTGTACGGACGGCGCTGCTGGGGGAGCTGCACGCCGCCGAGACGCGCGGGCAGGCAACCTCCGAGCGGCTGACCCGGATCTTCGAGGGCTTTGTGCGCGAGTGGGGCTCCGCGATCTCCGCGGACCACGGCACCTCCATCGGTGCGGCAGGGGAGTTTGAAGGCCGCTACCACGCCATCGTCAGCGACGGCCTGCCCGCCCAGGAGTCCGAGTTTCGGCAGTTCTTCAACCAGCGCACGCATGAATCGTTCAGCACGCTGCTGCACCTGCTGGACGAGGAGCGGCGGTCCATTACCAGCCGCATCCTGCCGCTCAACGGCATCCTGTCGGAGGTCAACTTCCATGAGGGCAGTTTCCTGGAGCTGGACATCAAGCAGACCCTGCCGGCCACGGCCAAGCAGTTCAAGGACGCCATCCAGAACGCGCTGAAAGCCCGGCACACGCGCCCCGCCCGCGCCGGATCCGGCGCGGGTTCCGGCCCGGAAGCCGGGGGAGGCGACGACGCCGAGCTCACCGCCCGCTACAAGACCCTCGAAACGCTCGTCAAGCGGCTCGGCTCGCCCACCCCCGAGGACCGGCGCTGGCGCGCCGAAGTCCTGGACGTCCGCGGGCACCTGTTTATCCAGTGCAAGGAGCACCGTGAGGTGACCGGGCCGGCGTCGGGCAGGAAGGGCGGCGGCAAGCGGACCGACGTGTACATGCACGCCGACACCGGTTCCATGTCCGGCGGCGAGCGGCAGCGCTTCACCGCGTTTATCATGGCCGCGGCGCTGAGCTACCAGCTGGGCATCGCCGAGCAGGGGTTCACCACTTACGGCACGGTGATGATGGACGAGGCGTTTGTGCTGGCGTCGGAGGAGTTCGCGGGTGCGGGCATCAAGGCGCTGCACGAGTTCGGCTTCCAGCTCCTGCTGGCGGCGCCGGAGAACGTGATCGACCTGTCGCGCCATCTGGGCTCGGTCACCGAAATCCTGCGGGACAAGCGCACCAACCGTTCAGGCGTGCTGACGGCACCGGTGATCCGGCCCAGGCCCGGCGCAGAAGGTCAGTGGCGGTCCGAGGCGAACCCCGTGGACATCGTGCTCCGCTAACCAGTCTTCTTGACTCCAACGCGGGGTCACATAACGCCCAAAATTCCCGCCGGGAAGGGCCATATGTGACCCCGCGTTGCTATTGGTTGAGGGCAGCCGTGCAGGCGTCGATCTGGGCCTGGACGATTGCGCCGTAGTGTCCCACCAGCTCGTCAAAGTCCCAGCCGTCGAAGAGGCCCAGCGTGCGGACGGTCTCGCCGAAGCCGGTCATCAGGGCCACCACGGTGGAGGCGAACCGCCGCTCCGGTGTTGTGTCCCCGATCAGGCTCGCGATGGCGGCGAGGTACCTTTCGCGGACATCCGTCCGGGCTGCCTCGGGGTCGGGAGAGTCCAGCACGGCGAACGGGATGACGGCCCACGGCTCCTGCGTTCCGCGTTCCCGGCGCATCAACACACGGAAGACGAGGGCCCTGCCGAGTTCCGACGTCGGGACCTCCAGTTCGGCGAGCTGCGATTCGTCGGGCCGGACGGCGGCATAGAGCTTTTCCTTGGAGACGAACAGTTTCATGACCAGGGCCGCCGAAACGCCAGCGTCCGCGGCTATGTCCCGCACCGTGACGGCACGGTAGCCGCGTTGCCCGAAAAGGCGTCCGGCTGCGCTGAGGATCGCGTCGTGGCTGGGGCTGCTCATGCGCCCACCGGCTCTGTGGACTTTTCCTCCACACGCGGCGCGGCGAAGTCCAGCGTCATGGAGCGGTTGTCGACCGCGAGTTTCTGCGCCATGGCCTCGTGGGTCATCGGATGAAGCATGGTCACGATGTAGCGGCCGGCGAGGGGCAGCGGAAACGCATACGCGCCGTCGTCGTCCGAAAGCGTGGTTGCCACATAACCGCCGCCTGCCTCGAGGAGGGTCACCACCGCGCCTGCCACAGCCTCACTGCCGGCGGTGACCAGGCCGGCGATCTCCAGCCGGTCCCGAAGCAGGAAGTTCTGGTGGCGGGTGCGGCCGTCGAAGTCGAAGACCTCGGCCATCGGTGCCCAGCCCGCTGCGTTGGCCACCATGAGGTACTTCCCGGCGCCGGGGAGGGCCACCGAATAGTTGCCCTCCGCATCCACCCGGCTCCAGTCCACCGGCTCGCCGGCGGTCTGAAGCACGGTCACGACGGCGGGAGTGACGGGGCGGTTGTCAGGCGCAAGGACGCGCCCCTGCACCACGATTTCCGCCGCTGCAGATCCGGAGACGGGGGAGCGGTGGCCCGCGGTGGCCCGCGGAATGAAGACCGTGGCCACCACCGAGGCGGCCGATGCCAGCGCAGCCAGCCAGAAGACGTCCTTGAAAGCGTCGAAGGATGGAAGCTGCACCGCCCCGACGGTCATGCTGACTGAGGTGAGGACGGCGGCAACCGCGGCGCTGGATGTCGAGGTGCCGATGGACCGGACCAGGCTGTTCAACCCGTTGGCCGAGGCCGTCTCGGTGCGCGGCACCACGCCCATGATCAGTGTCGGCATGGCGGCGTAGGCGATGGCTGTGCCGACGCTGACCACGGTTGAACCGATGATCACCCACGCGATGGAGTCGTAGAAGAAGACGCGGCCCACGTAGCCCACAATCATCACAATGGCACCGGCGATCAGCGCGGACTTGCCGCCGGAGACCCGGATGATACGTCCGGAAACAGGCGCGAAAACCATCATGGCGAGCCCGGACGGGACCATGCACAGGCCAGCGGTGATCACGTTCAGTCCGAAACCGTAGCCCGTGGCGGTAGGCAGCTGGAGCTGCTGGGTGGTGAGGAGCATGTTGGCGAACATCGCGAAACCGATGAGCAGCGAGGCCACGTTGGTCATGAGCACCGGTCGGCGCCCGGATGTCCGCAGGTCAACCATCGGCTGGCTGACTTTCAGCTCGTACGGAACCCAGACGGCCAGGAGTATTGCGGCCGTAAGGAACAGCAGCAGCACCGGCTCCGAGCCCCAGCCCCAGGTGCCGCCCTTGGAAATCGCCAGTAACAGGGCTGCCAAAGCCGCGGACAGCACCAGCGCTCCTGCGTAATCGAAGCGCCCGGCCGTGCGGACCTTTGATTCCGGAACCACCAGCAGCACGGCAACGAGCAGCAGTGCACCTGCGGCAGCGGACACCCAGAAGATCGAGGCCCACCCCAGGCTCTCGTACAAGAGTCCCGCCAGGGGCAGGCCCAAGGCGCTGCCGATTCCCAAAGTGGCGCTCATCAACGCAACGGCGGAGCCCATCTTCTCTTTGGGCAGTTCATCGCGCATGATGCTGATGCCCACCGGAATCAGGGCGGCGGAGAAGCCCTGGAGTGCGCGGCCGATGATCAGCCACACGAAGGATCCGCCAACTGCTGCCATTACGGAACCGGCCACCATGATCGCCAGGCACACCACCATCATCTTGCGCTTGCCGTACATATCCGCGCTGCGGGACACGATGGGCGTTGCCACGGCACTGGAGAGCAAAGTGGCGGTTACCAGCCAGGAGGCGTCGTCGGCGGTCACGTCCAGAAGTTCGGGGAAATCCGGAAGCAGCGGAATCACGAGTGTCTGCATGAGGGCCACCACCGTGCCACTGAGGGCCAGGACGGCGGTGATGGCGGACGGGGACGGGCTCCGTTTGGTGTTCAGGGCGTTGGAACGCGGCATCAGGTGCTTTCAGGTGTGGACCGGGACGGGGTGAGGCGTCGTGAACGCATGTTTACCCTCTTAAGAGTGAACCACCGTTCACCCCTGCCGGCAATGACCTGGCGCTATTTGTTGCGTCACATAATCAATTACGCAATGGAAAGCTTTTCTAATTCTGAGCAGGCTAGGCTAGCCTTACTTAGGTTCGCATCATTCACCTAAGGAGTTCCGTGACTTCCCCCCTCTTCTCCGGCCCGAGCGCCACCCGCCGCACGCTGTTCAAGTCAGCCGGCAAGGCAACGGCCGTTCTGGCCGCCGCGGCACTCACACTGTCCGCCTGCTCCACCGGCCCCGCGTCCTCCACCTCGGACGCCAGCACCTCCAGCTCCAGCAGCTCGCAGTTCCCGGTCACCATCAAGCACGTCTTCGGTGAAACCACCGTCAAGGAACAGCCCAAGCGCGTAGTCACCGTTTCCTGGGTCAACGACGACGTTGCCCTTGCCCTCGGCGTAGTCCCGGTGGGCGTCCCCAAGAACGAATGGGGCGGCAACGAGCAGGGCTCCACGCCGTGGAAGGACGCGGCGCTGAAGGAACTCGGCGCGGGCTTCGGTTCCGACAAGGCTCCGGTCCAGTTCTCCGAGGCTGACGGCATCAACTTCACCGAGATCGCCAAGCTCACACCGGACGTCATCCTGGCTGCCTACTCCGGCCTGACCGAAGAGGACTACAAGAAGCTCAGCGAGATCGCCCCCGTGGTGGCGCACCCCGAGGTTGCCTACGGAACCTCATGGCAGGATTCAACCTCGATCATCGGCAAGGCCCTGGGCAAGGAGGCTGAAGCTACCAAGCTCATCGCCGATACTGAGGCCACCGTCAAGACGGAAGCTGCCAAGTACCCGCAGATCGCCGGCAAGAGCTACATCTACGGTTACACCGATCCCGCGGACCTCACGGCAACGGGCTTTTACACCGCCAATGACAACCGTCCGAAGTTCCTGTCAGCTATCGGGATGAAGCTTGCCCCGGTCGCCGAGAAGGCTTCCGCCGGCTCCAAGGACTTCTTCGTGACATGGTCCGCCGAGAAAGCCAACGAACTTGAGGCCGATATCTTCCTGAGCTCGGTTGAGAATACCGCGACCGCCGCGGCGGTCAAGAACGACCCCCTGCTGGGCCAGATTCCGGCCGTCAAGAACGGCGCGTTCGTTGCCGACGCGGACAAGAGCCTGGTCCTGGCAATCTCCGCCTCCTCGCCGCTGAGCCTGCCGTGGGCGCTGGACACCTTCCTCCCGCAGCTCGCCACCGCCGCGGATGCAGTGAAGTAAGCACCGCTCCATGACGGAAAGTACGATGACGGCACCCGCCGGACAGCGCGAACGGACACTTTGGGCCCCGATCGGGTCGCAACGAGGGCCCCAAGTGTCCGTTCGCGCCGGTCGATTGGCTAGCGCCGGCGGGAAGGCCAGAACCAGGCAGGTTGCCTGGCTGCTGGCCGCCGTCGTCGTACTTTCTTTGTTAGCCGCCGCTTCCCTGGCCATCGGCGCCCGGGGCCTTTCCCTGACCACCGTGTGGCAGGCGCTCACCCAGTTCGACGCCGCCAACGGGGACCACGCCGTGGTCCACGCACGCATCCCGCGCACCGTCCTCGGCATCCTCGTTGGCGGTGCCCTGAGCCTGGCCGGCGCCGCCATGCAGGGCGTTGCCCGCAATCCGCTGGCAGATCCGGGCATCATGGGTGTCAATGCCGGCGCCGCGCTGGCCGTGGTCACCGGCATTTACCTTTTTGGCGTCACCTCCCTGAGCGGCTACATCTGGTTCGCGTTTATCGGCGCCGGAGCCGCCGCCGTCGTGGTCTATCTCGTCGCGTCCATGGGCAGGGACGGTGCGACGCCGGTCAAGCTCGCCCTCGCCGGGGCAGCCCTCAGTGCGGGACTCTATTCCCTGATGAGCGTCATTCTCGTCTCCAGCCAGGACACCCTGGACCGCTTCCGTTTCTGGCAGGTGGGCGGAATCTCCGGCCGCGACTGGGCAGTGGTGCTCCCGGGCCTCCCGTTCCTTGCCGTCGGGGCACTCATAATTCTGGGCACCAGCCGCATCCTCAACAGCCTCGCGTTGGGTGATGACATCGCCCGCGGCCTGGGCCAGCGTGTGGGCCTGACGCGTGGGGTCACCGCCCTGGGCATCGTGCTGCTGTGCGGCTCCGCGACGGCATTGGCTGGGCCCATCGGCTTTGTTGGCCTGGTCATTCCGCACGCGGTCCGGTCACTCACTGGCCCCGACTACCGCTGGATCCTGCCGTTCTCCCTGGTCCTCGCGCCGGCACTTTTGCTCGGCGCGGACATCATCGGCCGCGTTGTGCTGCTTCCCGGCGAGGTCCCGGCCGGCATCATGACCGCACTCGTGGGTGCGCCGGTCTTCGTCTGGCTCATCCGCCGCGGCAAGGGGGCCGGCCTGTGAACCTCGTCGAAACCAAACCCCCCGTTGACCTATCACTTCCGGTTGCCAAAACCGGGTCTAAACGACCAAAACTGATAGAGCAACATTGGCGGACCGCCGCCCTGGCCCTCGGCGTCGTGGTTATGTTCGCCGTGTACGTCCTCCTGGGCAGCTACACCGTGACTGTCCCGGACTTTTTCAAGATCCTCATCGGGCACCTGACCGGCGGCGAGAAAATCCCCGGCGCAAGCTTCATTGTCATGGAGAACAAGCTGCCCCGGGCCGTCATCGGGGTGATGATCGGTGCCGCGTTCGGCCTCTCCGGCGGCCTGTTCCAGACCATGCTCCGCAACCCGCTGGCCAGCCCCGACGTGATCGGCATCAGCTACGGAGCGAGCGCGGCCGCGGTCACCGCCATCGTGATCTTCGGCGCCACAGGTCCCGCCGTGTCCGGAGCGGCACTGGGCGGCGCGCTGGGTATCGCAGCGCTGATCTACGCCATCTCCCGCGGACCGTCACTGGGCTCAGGCGGCGGCAACCGGGGGAACGCCGCGGGCAACCGGCTGATTCTGGCCGGTGTGGGCATCGCCGCCGCCCTCCACGCGGTGGTCAACTTCATGATGACCCGCGCGGACATCCGCACGGCAGCTGACGCACTCGTCTGGCTTAACGGCTCCCTCAACTCCGCCAACTGGGACCGGGCGGGCATGCTCTCCTTGGCGCTGCTGGTCCTGGTCCCCGCCGTCATCGCCCTTGCCGGGCCGCTGCGCATCCTGGAACTCGGCGACGACGCCGCGGCCGGGCTGGGCATCCGCGTCGGGTTCACGCGCCTCGCCGTGGTGGTCACCGCCGTCGCACTCGCCGCCGTGGCGACGGCGGCTGCCGGGCCGGTCTCATTCGTCGCGTTCCTGGCTGGGCCCATCGCCCGGCGCTTCACCCGAAAAGCCAGCCTCCCGGCGTCGGCCCTGGTAGGTGCGCTGATTGTCCTCACCGCCGACTACGTCGCGGCCAACCTCGCCCCATTGCTGCTGGACGGCACCGTGCTGCCCGTCGGCGTTATCACCGGCGCGCTCGGTGCCCCGTTCCTGCTGTGGCTTCTGGTCACCGCCAACCGAAAGGATGCCTGACATGGCCGTTCTTAGCGCCCAGGACCTCACCCTCAAATACGACCAGCGCTGCGTGGTGGACGGCCTCACGGCGGATATCCCCGAGGGCAAGGTGACCATGATTGTAGGCGCCAACGCCTGCGGCAAATCCACGCTCCTCCGCGGCCTGTCCCGCCTCCTCAAACCGGCAGCCGGCGTGGTCACGCTGGACGGCAAGGACATCCACGCCCGCCCGGCCCGTGAACTGGCGCGCACCCTGGGCCTCCTCCCGCAGCACCCCACGGCGCCGGACGGCATCGCGGTCCGCGACCTCGTGGGCCGCGGCCGGTATCCGCACCAGGGCTTCTTCCGCAGCTGGAGCGCCGAGGACGACGCCGCCGTGCAGCGCGCGCTCGAAGCGACAGAAACGCTGGAACTCGCTGAGCGGAACGTCGACGAACTCTCCGGCGGCCAGCGGAAGCGCGTCTGGATCGCCATGGCGCTGGCCCAGGAAACCGAAGTGCTTCTGCTGGACGAACCCACCACTTACCTGGACCTTGCCCATCAGGTAGAGGTCCTGGACCTCATCACGGATCTGAACCGCAAGCGCGGCACCACCGTGGCCATCGTCCTGCACGACCTGAACCTCGCGGCACGCTACGCCGACCATGTCATCGCCATGAAGGGCGGCGAGATCGTGGCCCTGGGTGACCCCATAACCGTTGTCACCGAAAAGATGGTCCGTGACGTCTTTGGCCTTGAGTCCCGGGTGATTCCCGATCCGGTCTCGGGCACACCCCTGATCATCCCCATCGGCCGCCACCACGCCACCGCAACCGAACTGGAGCTCGTTTCATGAAGACCCGCGACATCGCCGCCACCGAGCCCATGACCCTGGCTTTCGAGGTGACTGTTTCCTCGGTGCAGGAGCTGAGCCCCAACTTCCGCCGGATCACCTTCGGCGGCTATTCGCTGCGGGACTTCGGCGTTCACGGCGAGACCATGGACCTGCGGATCAAGCTGATGATCCCGTCCCTGGCGTCCGATGGGACCCGGCTGCCCCTGCCGGTCTTCGAAATGTCGCAGACCGGCTGGTACCAGGAATGGCTGGCCATGGACCCCGCAGTCCGCGGCTCGATGCGCACCTACACGGTCCGTCAGTCCCGGCTTGATGCCGTTTATCCGGAAATTGACGTTGACTTTGTGATGCATTTCGACGCCGAGGGACACGGCGGACCCGCCGCGAACTGGGCCCTGAACGCCAAGCCGGGTGACGCCATCACCCTCATCGGCCCCAACAACCGCGCCGCCCACTGTGTCACGGCCGAGATCTACTCCGGCATCGAGTGGCGGCCGGGTATGGCCCAGCGTGTCCTGCTGGCCGGCGACGAAACCGCCATCCCGGCCATCTCCGCGATCCTCGAAAACCTGCCGTCCTACATGAGCGGCCATGCCTTCCTGGAAGTACCGGAGGCCGGTGACTTCCTCGATCTCAAGACAGCCGCCGACGTCGACATCACCTGGCTTGCCCGGGGTGCCGCGATCGGCCGCTCACGCCCGCACGGCGAGCTGCTGCAGCAGGCAGTGCGCACTGCAGTTCCCGTTCCCGGCTGGGTGGGAATCAAAGCGTCCGACGCCGGCGCGGGCCCGGAGCCCGAAGACGTCAATGTGGACGTGGACATCCTCTGGGAGACCCCCGCGCGGATGGAAACAGCCGAAATTGAGGCCACCAAGAACCCCGCCATGCCCGCCGGCGCCATGCCCTTCTACGCCTGGATCGCCGGCGAGGCCGCCGTTATCAAGGACATGCGGCGGTACCTCGTGCGCGACGTCGGGATCGACCGCAAGCAGGTTGCGTTCATGGGGTACTGGCGCCAGGGTAAGGCCGAGGTCTAGCCGAGCGCTTCTGGCCCTTCCCCTACCACCGGGATCTTGATGAATCATCACCTTAACGAACCACGGTCGTTGCCACTCCCGAAAGTCAGGGTGTTGCAACGACCGCTGGAACTCGCCAGGTCCCGGTGGGTCTGTCTTACCGGTAGACGCGGACCCAGTCGACCTGCATCTGCGAGGGCTTGGTGGCGGAGCCGTCCGGGAACCAATCCAGCTGCAATGTCTGCTTCATGGCCACAGAGGGCTGGTGCGCCGGGTTCGTGTCAGTGAAGGTCTTTACTCCGTCGACGTATCCGCTGATCCCGGCCGGGGTCCACTCCACCGCGTAGTTGTGCCACTGTGTGCCATCGACGGGCGTCGCCGCTGTGGTCTGGAAATCCGCTCCACCACAGGCGTAGTGCAGGAAGAACCTCATCACGGAGGTGACTGAGCTGCCCTCGGCATAATCGATCTCGGCACAGTTCGGGGCAGCGTTGTTGTTGAGGATCAGGACCGGGTGGTATTTCGGGTCCCGTGAATTGGTTTTCATGCGCGTTTCCCAGCGACCATACTTTTGTTCCGCGAACTTTGCCGACATGCCGCCAGTCGTGCCGGCTGCGTCTCCGCTGACGGTGGCCACGCCGTTGGCAACCGACCAAGCCTGGGGACTGCGCAGGCCCTTGCCGGCATGCCCTGCACTGTTATAGACACTCCATTTTGTCCGGTCCGGTGCGCCGGTGTTGGAGAATTCGTCGCCCGTCAGGACCGGGCCCCAACCGAAGGCGGCAGCTGCCTGCGCACCGTCACCCGTCGTGGCGAGAGCCTGGCCGGCTGCGGGCCCCGGCTGGGCCGGGGCCGGGGCAGCGGCAAGCGCGGGCGCCGGCGGCGTGACGGCTGCCGCCGGGGTTGCCGCCGCCAAAGCGGGGGTCTCGCTGCTCGAAGCCGTGGGCGCCGGAGACGCTGCGGCTGAAGACGCCGTGGCTGCGGCAGTTGGGGCTGGAGTGGCAGGTGCTGACGCGCGGCCAGCCGAGGATGGGGCAGACGCCCCATTGGTCGTAGGGGCTAGGCCGCATCCTGTCAGGGACAAAGCACCCATGGTCGTTATGATGGCTATTTTCTTGAACAAGATACCTCCGGGCTAGGACTGGAAGAAAACGACTGATGCACTTGAGACGATGACGAGTGCGGAAAGCATCCTTGGGCCCCTTGGTGGGGCCGGAGCTAGCAGGCGCCGAAGGGGCGCATCGGGGGTCCAGTGATCGGGCGCCCGGGGCCCTGCATTGGGGCCAGCCGCCAACGTTACCTGATCGTGACCATCGGTCGCAAAAATGTGACAGAGGCTGAGCAGCTGCTGATGATCAGAGGCGGCGGCTTGGTGGACACGCCTTGCACCCGGCACTGCAAACGCTCCCTTGCACTCTGCCCCTAGATCTCAACCCTTCTGCACATCCTGTTGCTGTCCGTTTACCTTGGTGTTTCTTTGGGCGGTTACTTTCAGTGGATGGGTTCTAATCCTTTGCTTTCGGACCGTGAGGGCCGGCGGGTGTTTGTCGCTTTGGGGGACTCGTTTACAGAAGGTGTTGGGGACCGGGATGAGCGGCTGCCCAACGGGGTCCGGGGGTGGGCTGACCGGGTGGCCGAGAAGCTGGCCAAGGCTGAGCCGGGGTGGGAATATGCCAACCTGGCCATCAGGAGCAAGCGCCTGCGCCACGTCATCACCGAGCAGCTGGAACCGGCGCTGGCCATGAGGCCCACGCTGATCACGCTGTACGCCGGCGGAAACGACATCCTGGACATCGGCACGGACATGGCTGCCCTGATGGACGAGTACGAGGACCTCGTGGCGCGACTCGCCGGGACGGGGGCCACGGTGGTCCTGTTCACCGGCTTCGACGTCAAAGTCTCGGCCGTTCTGGAGCTGCTGAAGAAGCGGAACACGGTCTACAACCAGCGCGTCCGCGAGATCTCTGCGAAATACGGGACAGTCCTGGTGGATTACTGGTGCCTGGACGCCTTCCATGACCGGCGGATGTGGGACTCGGACCGCCTCCACATGTCCAAGGCGGGCCACAAATACCTCGCCGGGCAGGTGCTGGACCAGCTCGGGGTGCCCCACAAAATCCGGCTCAAGGACTGGGACCCGCCGGCGCGGCTCAGCCTCCGGGAGTGGGAACAGCGGCAGCGTCGTTGGGTTAACGACTGGGTGCTGCCGCTTTTTGGCCGCAAAATCAGGGGCGTCACCCTCGGGGATGCACTGGCGCCGCGCTGGCCAGAACCGGTCAAGGTGCCGCGGAAGCGCGGGCTGAAGAAGCTGATGGACCGGGACGCGGTGCTCAAGAACAGCCCGAAAGCAAGCGGTTTGTAAACAGCTGTTGACTTGTGTGCAACATCACAGATACTGTTGCGGCACTGACGACGACTCAACGCGTCAGCTCTAGTCCGCTCAGCGCTGCGTGGGCCGTTCGGGGCGTGAACCGCCGCCGTCGGGATGCCAGCGTGAACGCGGAATCCCCAACCTGCCCCTTCGGCACACGGCGTCCTTTGGCGTGCGCCGGGAGGGCCCCAGCCTTGAGAGGCACCACCGCGATGACTGACAGTTCCCTTCATTTTGACCGCAGGAAACTCCTGAAAGCAGCAGCGTTGACCCCATTCGCAGGCCTGGCACTGTCCGGCTGCGGGGCAAAGCCCGCCGATAGCGCGGCAGCCAACAAGACAGTCACGGTCACCTCCTACGGCGGCTCCTACAATGACCAGCTGACCCAGACGATTCTGGACCCCTTCTCCAAGCAGTCGGGGATCCAAACCACGCTGCTGGCCAACACCAGCCTGGCCTCCCTCAAGGCCCAGGTGCAGTCCGGGGACGTGCAGTGGGACCTCGTGGAAATCACCGCCCCGGAATACGAAACGGCCGTGGCAGAAGGCCTCCTGGAGCCGTTCGACTACGACATCATCAGCGACAAGGGCCTGCCCGGCTACGCCAAGGCGGAGTACGGCATCAAGTACCTGAGCTTCCTGTTCGTGATGGCCTGGGACCAGAAGGCCATCCCCGATGCGCAGGCCCCCAAGGACTGGGCGCAGTTCTTCGACCAGGGCAAGTACGATACCAAGCGCTCGGTCTACAACCAGCTCTCGGACAGCTCCGTGCTGGAGGCCGCACTCCTGGCCGACGGCGTGCCGTTCGACAAGATCTACCCGCTTGACGTCGACCGGGCCCTGCGCGTGCTGGGCCACCACCCCGGCAAGGACCGCCTGCTTTACCACGCGGCCAACCAGGAGCCCATCCAGCAGCTCACCTCGGGCGAGGTCTCGCTGTCCACGAGCTTCAACAACCGCATCAACGCGGCCCGAAACGACGGCGCCAAGCTGAACTTCAGCGCGGAGAACGCGGTGCTGGCCGGCGACTACTTCGTGGTGCCGAAGGGGGCCAAGAACAAGGAAGCCGCCTTCAAACTGATGAACTTCATGTCCAACGACGCCGAGGCCGGCGCCGCCTTCGATACGGTCACCAACCTGACCCTGGCCAACACTCCGGCACTGTCCAAGCTGCCCAAGGAAGTCGCAGACACCCTGCCCACCAGTCCGCGCCTGGCCGACAAGATCCTGGTCCGTGACGACAAGTGGTGGTCGGAGAACCTGAAGAAGACCGAGCAGCAGTTCAAGCTGTGGCAGGCCAGCTGACATGAGCAACGCAACCTTGCAACGCGCGCGTCCGGAGGGACGCGCCCCGGCACCGGAGCAGGAGAAACCCCGACGGCGGCGCACCACCTGGTGGCTGCTGCTGGCCCCGATCCTGGCCTTCGACGTCGTACTGTTCCTCAGCCCGCTGGGCAAACTGGTGGGCTCGAGCTTCACCGGCAACGCCTATCAGCGCGTCCTCGAAGACCCGCTGGTGGTCCGTTCCCTGATCAACACCCTGAGCATCAGCCTGGCATCCACCGTCGTCACCGTGGTCCTGGGCTACGTCATTGCCCTGGTGCTGTGGCGCTCCGGCACGGTGACCCGCGTGATCCTGTTCGCCGTGGTGCTGCTGCCCTTCTGGACCGGCATCCTGGTGAAGAACTTCGCGTGGGCCGTGCTCCTG